>CADEDC010000055.1 GCA_902825985.1 uncultured Acidobacteriota bacterium
TCAGCTGGATAGAGCGTTGGCCTCCGGAGCCAAAGGTCGCAGGTTCGAATCCTGCTGGGCGCGCCACCTCCCGAGGAGATGTCTGCGTGATCCGCCTCGCGAAGTCAGTGCTCGGTGCATGCGCTGGCACCATCGGCTGTGAACTGGTGCCGCGCTGGCGCGTCGATCGACTGTCGCTGGCGCGTCACCTCGCCGCGATTTTCGAGAAGTATCAGGTCGATGTCGTCTTCGATGTCGGCGCCAATCAGGGACAGTACTACGAGTTCCTGCGGGAGGACGTCCGCTACCGGGGCCTCGTCGTGTCGTTCGAGCCCATCCCCGAACTGGCCGCACGCCTCACCGCCCGGGCGGCGCGCACCGCGCGTTGGCAGGTGCAGAATTGCGCCCTCGGCCGGGTCGAGGAAAGCCGGGCCTTCAACATCATGGAAGGCTCCGAACTCAGCTCGTTCAAGGCACCGGATTCCTCGCACGTACCCGAGCTGAGTCAATGGAACCGCGTCGCCCGCGTCGAGCAGGTGGCGGTTCGCCGCCTGGACGACGTGTGGCCGGCCCTGAAGGCGTCGCATGGGGTGTCGCGGCCGTTCTTGAAGCTCGACACGCAGGGGTTCGATGCCGAGGTGGTGGGCGGCGCCGGAACGGTGCTGCCGCAATTCGTCGGCCTGCAGTCCGAAGTCCACGTGCTGCCGCTCTACCAGCAGTCGGCGCGCTACCTCGACGAGATCGCGCACTTCGAAGCACTCGGATTGAGTGTCACGGGTCTGTTCGTCGTGTCGTCCGATTCGAGCCTGCGGGCCATCGAGTTCGACTGCGTGATGCTCGGCGCCGCCGCCCTGCAGCCGCAGCCCGCGCCCGACCGCTGAGCGCCCGCCGACACTCCGAGGGCCATGGCAGAACCCGGCCTCGCACCCGAGATCGCGCACATTCGTGGCGCCTGCGGCCATGACTGCCCAGACACGTGCGGCTGGGTCGTCGGCGTGCGCGACGGCGTGGCGCAGTCGCTCGTCGGTGACCCCACGCACCCATTCACGCGCGGCACCCTGTGCGCGAAGGTGAATCACTACCTCGAACGGGTCTACCATCCCGACCGCGTCCTCCATCCGCTGAAGCGCGTCGGCGCCAAGGGGGAAGGCCGGTTCACCCGCGTCACCTGGAACGAGGCACTGACCGACATCGCGGCGCGCTGGCTCGCTATCGCGGACCGGCATGGCGCGGAAGCCATTCTCCCGTACAGCTCGGCCGGCGTGCAGGGCCTGATTCAACAGGCCTCGCTCGACATGCGCCTCTTCGGATCGATGGGCTGCAGTGCCCTCGATCGCAACATCTGCGGCGCCGTGGCCTCCGCCGGCATGGCGGCGACGCTCGGCGTCGGCTCCGGCATCGATCCGGAGGCGATCGTCCACAGCCGCTTCATCGTGTTGTGGGGCACCAACACGATCGTCACGAATCTGCACTACTGGCCGCTCGTCCGCGCGGCCCGCGAGCGCGGTGCGACGGTCGTGGTCGTCGATCCCGTGCGCACGCGCACGGCGGAGGCGGCCGACTGCCACCTCGCCATCCGTCCCGGCAGCGATGCGACGCTGGCCCTCGCGATGATGCACGTGATCGTCCGTGACGGACTGGTCGACCACGACTACGTCACGCAGCATGCGGTGGGCTACGACGCGCTCGTCGAGCGCGTGCGCGACTACGCCCCGGCGGCGGTGGCCGATGCCGTCGGCCTCGCGGCCGAGGCGATCGAGCGCTTCGCACGCGCGTATGCGACGACGCAGCCGTCGCTGCTGCGGCCGTTGATTGGCCTCGAACATCACCGCAACGGCGCCATGCAGTTCCGCACGATCGCCTGCCTGCCGGTGCTCACCGGGGCCTGGCGGCATCGCGGCGGCGGACTCGCGCGGTCGACGCACGCGCTGCAGTTCGCCGCACTCGACATGGATGCCGTGCTGCGGCCGGACGTCTGGACGCCCGGCGTTCGCGTGCTGAACATGCGCGACCTCGGTCGCGATCTGTGCGACACCGCCCTGGCGCCGCCGGTGCAGGCACTGATGGTCTACGGCGCCAATCCGGCGGTCACCATCCCGAATCAGAACCGGGTTCTGGACGGACTGCGGCGCGACGACCTGTTCACCGTCGTCCACGATCTGTTCGTCACCGACACCGCCCGCTTCGCCGACTACGTCCTGCCGGCGACGAGCCAGATCGAGCACCTGGACCTGTCTCCGGCCTGGGGCCACCTCTATCTGGCGCTGAACCGGCCCGCCATCCCACCGCGCGGCGAGTCGCTCTGCAACACGGAGCTGTTTCGCCGGCTGGCGCACGCGCTCGGCCGGACCGAGCCCTGGCTGTTCGACCGCGACGACAGCATGGTGCGCGCGGCGCTGGCCAGCGGTCATCCCTGGCTCGCGGGCATCACCTACGACCGTCTGTGGAACGACGGCTTCGCGCGGCTGCAGGCGCCCGCGGACTGGCGACCGTTTGCAACGGGAGGGTTTCCGACACGCTCCGGGAAGGCCGAACTCTACTCGGAGCCGCTGCGCGAGCAGGGACTGGACCCGCTGCCGGCGGGCAACCGGCCGACCGGCACCGGCCTCCAGCTCATCTCGGGCAAGGCGCTGCACTTCCTCAACTCGGGTTACAGCCACATCGAGCGCCACCGCTCGCGCAACGGCACGCTCTACATCGAGCTGCATGCCGACGACGCACGGACGCGGGGCGTCGTCACCGGCGCAGTCGTGCGGGTGTGGAGTGATGTCGGTGAGGTGCAGGCGGTCTGCCAGGTGTCGGATCGGGTCCGCCCGGGCGTCGTCTGGATGCCGTTCGGCGGTCTGACCGATGCAGGCGGCGCCGCGCGGTCGGTGAATGCCCTTACGGCGGAGGCGCCCACCGACTGGGGCGGCGGCACCGGCTACTACGATACGTTCGTCGAGGTGGCGCCGGTCTGACCGGCGCGGGGATCGCAGCCAGCCGGCCGCACCGCGATTGGCTAGTCCGTGACCGTCGCGTCTTCGAGGATCGCGTCGTAGGCGTAGCCGGCGCCGAAGTCCTTCTTCAAAGCCAGCACACCCTTGACCGTCACCACGTCGCCGACCCGTACTGCTGGTGCGCTGGCGCTGGTGGTAATCGTCAGATCGTGCGTCTGCGTGTCGGCGGACCCCGATCCGTCCTGGACGTGCAGCCAGTTGCGATCGAGGATGCCGGCGTTGAACTTGACCACGGTACCGCGAACGACAACGGACCTGCCGGACAGTTCGGCACGCCGCGTAAGGACATCGGCGATCGAGAGGCCGCCGGCCGGCGGCGCCAGCTTGGCGATCGGCGGCCCTGCCGGTGCCGCAGCCGGCGCCTCGCCGCTGCCGTGGCTGTTCAGCGGCGCCATCGGTGGCGGCGCCGGCGCCCGGCTCGGCGGCGCCAGTGTGTCGCCCTTGTGCGCCACGTCCGACGCGAAATACAGCAGCGGAAAGCTGCGGCTCAAACTCGGGCTCTTGAAGTCGTGCATCGTCATCGAGACGGCAACCGACAGTTCCTCGCCGACGGTGGCCGGGAACTGACGCGCCGCCACCCACACCTCGTCGGCCTCCCGTTTCAGGCGCACGTAGGTGTAGCCGCCGCCATCGAACGCCTCGGCCACGGTACCTTTCAGGATGGCTTCGTCAGGTGCGGCGGCTGCTGGAGTGAGCGGTGGTGTCGCGCCGGCATCGGGCGCGCCGGCGGTCTGGCCGCCGGCCGCCGCTGACGTGTCAGGCGCGGCATCGCGCGGCGTCGGACTGCAGCCCAGGACGCAGACGAGGCCGGCCGCGAGGAACGGGACATGTGCACGCATGCCGCGATTGTAGTCCCGGCAGGGTCTCACCGCGCAGCGACGGATCCGTCGGCAATCACGCGATTGCGGAGCGTGCCGAGCCGCTCGATCGTGATCTCGATCGTGTCGCCCGCCTTCAGCGGCACCACGGGCGCCGGCACACCCGTCTGGAAGACGTCGCCGGTCTCGAGTGTCATACGGCGCGAGACGTAGGCGATGATCTGCGGGATCTTGAACGTCATGAACTTCGTGTTCGGGTTCGGCATCGGCGACGGTTGCCCGTTGATGGTCGCCGACAGCGCCAGGTTCTGCGGATCCGGGATGTCTTCCTTCAGCGTGAGATAGGGACCGCAGGGCGAGAAGGTATCGAGCCCCTTGTCGAACGTCGCCCCCTGCGTCGGATGCGTCCCTTGCGCGAGGTCGCGCGACGACACATCGTTGCAGATCATGTAGCCGAAGACGTAGTCGAAGGCGCGCGCCTCGCTGACCTGCTTCGCCCGCTGGTTGATGACCAGCGACAGCTCGGGCTCGTGGACGCCGCGCGTCACCAGCCCCGCCAGATCGATGACCTCGCCATGCCCCGTCAGTGACGCGACCGACTTGAAGAACGAGCTCGGGAACTTCGGGTTCGCCAGATCGCCTTCGCGCGGATAGTTGCCGGCAAAGCCGTAGATCTTCGACGGGTTGGTGACCGGCGCCAGGAACTTCACGGCGGTGTGCGGGTAGAAGACCCGGTGCTGACCGCCGGGGTCCTGCAGGCCGCCCTTCGACTTCAGCGCCACCAGGGTCTGGTAGACCTGCCGGATCGCCGTCGTCGCCCGCGTGCCGGCGCCGGCAAGCGTCCGCATGTCGGCCGGGATGTAGGGCAGGCTCTGGGCCTCGGGCGCCTTCGCCGCGAGCAGATAGCGGATGCCGTTGTGGACATCGAGCAGGTCGTTTTCGCCGTTGCCGGCGGTGGCGGCGAGCCGCGGCTCGCCGTTCACCTCGACGGTCGCCAGCCGGAAGGTGGCCGCCGGCGCCTGTGCACGAGCGGCCGGACCGTGCCACACCACGAACGCCGCCGCGATGATCGCGCCAGCCACACCGAAACGCGGGAAGGGCCTCATGGCCGGCATGATAGGAACCCATGGCGGCCGTGTCAATCGCGCCGTCTGGCGGCCATGTCAATCGCGCCGTCGCACCGGACCGCCATCCATGCCACGATGGTCGGGATGGCCGTCGCCGAGCTGGCGGCGTGTGTCCTCGAGGTGCTCGCGTGATTGATCTGGATGCCTATTTCCGCCGCATCGGCTACGACGGCCCGGCGCCTCCGGTTCTCGAGACGCTCGATGCGATCATGGAGGCGCACGTCCGGGCCGTGCCGTTCGAGAACCTGGATGTCCTGCTCGGCCACGGTGTGAGCCTGGCGCCCGACGCGCTGCAGGACAAGCTGGTCGCACGGCGCCGCGGCGGCTACTGCTTCGAGCAGAACGGCCTGCTGCTGCTCGTGCTGCAGGCCCTCGGCTTCACCGTCGCACCGCTGAGTGCGCGCGTGCGCTACCAGCGGCCGCGCGACTTCACGCCGCCGCGTACGCACCTGTTCCTGCGCGTCACGATCGCGGGAGTGCCATGGGCCGCTGACGTCGGCGTCGGCAGCATGTCGCTGACGTCGCCGATCCGCTTGGACGTCGAGGCCGAACAGGCAACCCGCCACGAGTCACGGCGGATCCGCTGGGAGGACGGACGCTTCTTCCACCAGGTGCGTCTCGGCGGCGACTGGCATGATGTGCTCGAGTTCACGGGGGAGGAGATGCCGCCGATCGATCGCGAGCTGGCGAACTGGTACACCAGCGCTCACCCGCAGTCGCACTTCCGGCATCGGCTGGTGGTGGCGCGTGCCCTTCGGGATGGCGGCCGCATCGCGCTGCTGAATCGCGAGGTCAGCGTCCGCGATCGGCAGGGTGTGGCGGCGACACGCGAGCTCGCCACCCCGGACGCCCTGCTCGACGTCCTGGCACGCGACTTCGGGCTGCGGTTGCCGCGGGACACGCGCTTCCCCGACGACGTGCTCGGCTGGGCGTCGCCTGCGGCCTCTACGGATTGACGATGCGCACGCCGCGTGGCGCGGCCGGCCCGGTGCTGGTGGCGGGCGGCGGCGGTGGCGGCGCGGCGGCCTGCGTGACGGTGAGCGACCGGTTGCCCACCGTGATCTCGCCGGTGCGCTGCGGACCAGGATTGGCCGCCACGGCATAGCTGACCCAGCCGCTGCCGGCGCCGGCCGAGCCGGTGATCGTGAGCCAGTCCACCACGCTCTTCGCCGTCCACGTGCACCCGCTCGCGGCCGTCACGGCAACCGCGCCGGTCGAGGCCGACGCCGCCGCTGATGCGGCGGTCACCGACAGCTCCACGTCGCATTCCGGCGGCGTCGTGCCGCCGGTTCCGGCCTGCGTCACGGTGATGGATCGTCCGGCGACCGTTATCGTACCGGTGCGCGCCGCGCTGCCGGAATTCGCCGACACCTGGTATGAGACGAAGCCAGAGCCGGTTCCGCTCGCCGACGTGATCGTGATCCAGCTCGTAGTGCTGGCGGCCGACCAGGCGCAGCCATCGGCGGCCGTGACCGACAGCGATGCCGAGGTCGGAGCGGCGCCCAGGGACGGCGCCGTCGGCGAGACGGAGTACGTGCAGCTCGTTGCGACGGCCGCCGCCTGGGTCACCCGCGCGGTCTGTCCGTTCACCGTGATCGTCGCGGTGCGCGGCGTCGTCCGGCTGCTCGGATTGGCGGTCGCCAGGACGTAGCCGAAGCCGGTGCCGCTGCCCGTGCCGATGCGCAGCCATCCCGCGCTGGACGAGGCCGTCCACGAGCAGCCGCCATCCGCGTTGACCGTCAGCGACACCAGTCCGCCGGCCGCCGGCACCGTCTGGGTGGCCGGCGACAGTGCATACGTGCACACGGTCGGCGGCGGTTCCGGAGGCGGCGCCGGGGGTGGCGAGAACATGAAGGACGGTGACAGATCGCTGGCCTCGCTGCCACCGGGCCCGATCGCCGCAACGCGGGCTTCTGACACGATGCCCGGCGAGGGGCGCGCCGACAGACTGGCGAACGGGATTCGAATCAGGCCGCCGGCATCGGGCGTCGGCTTGCCGAGGGGCGCGGTCTGAAACGGCAGCGCCGCCCCCGGCAGGAAGAACTGCGCCTCGTACTGACTGAGTACCGGCGTCCCGTCGTCGTCGACGACATCGTGGTCGGCCGAAGCCTGGAACTCCATGGCCGTGGGGTCGACGAGCGACTGCGCCGACGCCGGCGATGCGCCGAAGACCAGGCCAATGATCAGGGCCAGGGCCATCAGGCCGCTGCGTAGACGGATTGAGTCCGGCATGGCGTCCAAATTCGCGGTTTCGATCGTGTGAGGTGGTGAACGGTTCACGCGTTGGTGTAGTGCCGGCATGCACGGCCGGCGGCCAGGCGCGTCGCTCGCCGGTCCGGGTGCAAGGTGCCGGCCAGGCGGCGACTCGGACGGCGGCGTGTCGGTCTGGTTCGCACGCCGGCCGGCGCGATGACTCAATCGAGGCACGCCGTGCCATGCTTCGCATCATCCGACCGACGCCGGCGCGCCGCGCGACGGCCGCCGCCCGCATGCTACGCTGCACGCCCTGATGCCGGCCCGGTCCCCCCGCCGCTTCGGCCTGCTGCAGGCCACCGCGCTGAACATGATCAACATGATCGGCATCGGGCCGTTCATCACGATCCCGTTGCTGATGACGGCGCTCGGTGGACCGCAGGCGGTGCTCGGCTGGCTCGTCGCCCTGGTCATCGTCGTCGCCGACGGCATGGTGTGGAGTGAACTCGGCGCCGCCATGCCAGGTTCTGGCGGGTCCTTCGGCTATCTGCGCGAGGCGTTCGGCCGCGACCGGTTCGGCCGGCTGATGGCGTTCCTGTTCGTCTGGCAGTTCGTCCTCAGCGGACCGCTCGAGATCGCCTCGGGTTACATCGGCTTCGCCAACTATCTCGGCTACCTCTGGCCGGGGCTGACCGGCGCGCGTGCGTGGCTGGTCGCCGCCGCGGTCGGCATCGCCAACGTCCTCCTCCTCTATCGCCATATCGGGTCGATCGCCACCATCACCGTCGCCCTCTGGATCGGCACGATGGTCACGACGCTGGCCGTGATCGCGACCGGCGCCACCCACTTCGATCCGGCGCTCGCGTTCGACGTCCCGCCAGGCGCCTTCAACCTGTCGCTCGGCCTCCTCTTCGGACTTGGCGCGGCGACCCGGATCGGCATCTACGACTACCTCGGCTACTACAACGTCTGTTACATCGGCGACGAGGTGGCCGATCCCGGCCGGGTCATACCGCGTTCGATCGCGATCAGCACCGTCGTCGTCGCGCTGCTCTACCTGGCCATCAACCTGGCGATCGTCGGCGTCATCCCATGGCGCGAGTTCGTGCCAGCGGCCGATCACCGCGAGGCCGCCTTCATCGTGTCGGTGTTCGTGGAACGGGTCTACGGACCAGCGGTCGCGAGCGGCTTCACCGTGCTGATCCTGTGGACGGCGTTCGCCTCGGTCTTCGCGCTGCTGCTCGGCTACTCGCGGATCCCGTACGCGGCGGCCCGCGACGGCTACTTCTTCGCCGTGTTCGGCCGGCTGCACCCGACCGGCGGCTTTCCGCACGTCTCGCTGGTGGTCCTCGGCGGAGTCGCGATCCTGGCCAGCACGTTCTCGCTCGGTCTGGTGATCGACGCGCTCATCGCGACGCGGATCCTGGTGCAGTTCATCGGCCAGATCGGCGGCCTGATCGTCCTGCGCCGGCGGCGGCCGGATCTGCCGCGGCCGTACCGGATGTGGCTGTATCCGGTGCCGGCGCTCGTCGCGCTGCTTGGCTGGTTGTTCGTCCTCGGCACCACCGACCGGCGCGTCGTCGCCTTCGGCGTCGCCGGGCTGGCGGTTGGCATGCTCGGCTTCGTCGCGTGGGCGCGGCGCCACCGCCAGTGGCCGTTTGCGGCGCCGGCGGCGTCCGGGCGGCCGTGACCGCCGTCTCGCGTCCGCGTCGAACATGCGCGCCTCGCGCATCCGTGCCACAATTCCGCGCATGTCCGGCGCCCTGCTCCAGGTCCACGACGAACGCGGTCAGCGCGCCGTCCGGATCGACCGGCCGATCCTCGTCATCGGCCGACGGGCGACCGCCGACCTGCCGTTGTCGAGCGCCGACGTGTCGCGCGACCACGCCGAAATCGTCCGGACCGGCGACGAGTACCGCCTGCGCGATCGCGGGTCGCGCCACGGCACGTTCGTCAACGGCGAGCAGATCGCCGACTGCGTGCTGGCGCACGGCGACACGATCCGGTTCGGCCGCAGCGGCGCCAACCAGGCGACGTTTCTGCTCGACCTCGGCGCGTCGCCGCTGCGCAGTCAGTCATCGGAGGTCGGCGATCTGCGGCAGCTGAGCGCGGTGCTCGACGGCCTGCGCGCCCTGAGCTCGGGGCGCGTCCTCGACGAGGTGCTGACCCTGGTCCTCGACTCGGCCATCGAATCGGTCAAGGCGGACCGCGGCTTCATCATGCTCGCCGAGCCGGAGGGGGCACTCGAGTTCAAGATCGCCAGGGCTCGCGGCGGCGTGACGATTCCAGGCACGACGTTCGCGACCAGCGAGAAGATCCCGCGCGAGGTGTTCTCGACCGGCCGCAGCCGCATCGTCCAGGACCTTCTCGACGCCGACCTCGCGGACCGGCACGGCGGCACGATTGCCGCCGGCATCCGACACGTCCAGTGTGTGCCGCTGCGGGTGGCCGCCATGGGGGAATCCGGCCATGCCGGCGCGGCGGCCCAGATTGGCGTCCTCTATCTCGACGGCCGGGAGCGCGGCCGGATGACGTCGCCGACCACGGCGGCGTCGCTCGAGGCGTTCGCCGTCCAGGCCGCCATGGCCATCGAGAGCGCCCGGCTGTATGCGGCGTCCGCGGAGAAGGCACGCACCGACCGGGACCTGCGCGTCGCGGCAGACATGCAGCGCGCGCTGCTGCCCGAGCCGCGTTACGCCTGCCGGTGGCACGATCTGGCGGCCGTGTCGGCGCCGTGCCGGACGGTCGGCGGCGACTTCTTCGACTACCTGGAGCTCGGCGACGGGCGCTTCGGCTTCGCGCTCGGCGATGTCGCCGGCAAGGGACCGGCGGCGGCGTTGCTCGCCGCGGTCGTCCAGAGTCACTTCGCGGCACTGGCGCCGGTCAGTCCGACGCCGGCTGACACGCTGGCACGCCTCAACGGCGCCCTGCTGCGACGCGCCGTCGAAGCACGCTTCGCGACGATGTGCTACGGCGTGCTCGAGCGCGATGGGATGCTGCACTACTGCAACGCCGGCCAGGAGGCGCCGCTCGTCATCAGCCGAAACGGCCTGCACTGGCTCGATGTCGGCGGTCCGGTGCTCGGCCTGCTGCCGGCCGCGCGCTATGAGTCGGGGCAGGTGCGGCTCGCCGTCGGCGATGTCGTCCTGTTCTTCAGCGACGGCGTCACCGAGGCGCGCAGCCCGAGCGACGACGAGTTCGGGCGTGACCGGCTCATCGACGCCGTGCAGGACTGCCACGGCGTCGCGCCCGATGCCGTGCTCGACCGCTTGCTCGACGCCGTCAACCGGTTTGCGGCCGGCGCGCCGCAAGCCGATGACCTGACGGTCCTCGTGCTCCGTCGTCTTGGCGCCAGCCCGGGCTGACGCCCCTGGCGCACCCGGCCGGCCGCCGCTACAACAGGTCGACGGCCGCGGCGACCGGCTCGATGGTCGCGCGCTGCGGCTGTCCGAGCTTCGTCGCGAACTCGCGCTGCAGCAGCCACCAGATCGCCGCCAGCTGCAGGAACACCGCCGCCACCGACAGATACCAGATCCAGTGCAGGTGGAAGCCGTCCGCCTTCGACAGCAGGAAGGCCGGCACTGCGAACACCAGCAACCGGCTGAGCGACGCAATCAGCGCCGGCATCGTGTTGCCCATCGCCTGGAACATGCTCGAGGCGACGAACACGACGCCCGACGCGACGAAGCTGACCGACACGATCCGCAGGTAGTCGGTGCCGACTTCGATCACGGTCGGGTCGGACGAGAAGATGCCGATCAACGACGCCGCGGCGAAAAAGCACAGGGCCGTCGACACCGCCATCACGGCTGCGGCCATGCCGGCGGCCATGTGGAACACCGCTTTCACCCGGTCACCGAGCCCGGCGCCGAAGTTCTGGCCGGCAATCGGCGATGCCGCAAATGCCAGCGCCACCACCGGCATGAACGACGCCTGCAGCACCCGCATGCCGATGCCGTAGCCGGCCTGGGCCTCGGACCCGAATGGGCGCGTGATGCCGTAGACGATGAAGAGGTTGACGGCGGTGAGGGCAAACTCCGCCCCGGCCGGCAGGCCGATCTTCAGCAGCGCGCCCCACTCGGCGAGCCGCGGGCGCAGCTGCTCCCGCTCGAAGCGCAGATAGGCGTGGCGCGGCACGAACAGCGCGCTCAACCACAACACGCCGACCAGCACGCCGATGAACGTCGCGAGCGCGGCGCCGGCAACCCCGAGTGGCCGGCCGGTGCCCCAACCGAAAATCAGGACCGGCGCCAGCGCGATGTTGATGATGACGGTCGCCGTCTGCACGACCATGCCGGGGCGGAAGTTGCCGGCCCCCCGCAGGGCCGACGCCATCGCCACGATGACGAACTGCAGCGCCAGTGCGGGCAGGAACCAGAACAGGTAGTCGGCGGCCGCGGCGGCCGTCACCGGATCCGCGCTCTGCATCGTCGCGTAGGGGGTCCGCAGCGCCAGGGCCACGACCAGGAACAGGAACCCGACGACCATCGACAGCGTCTGCGACTGGTTGAAGGCGCGCTGCGCCCGCGCGTGATCCTTCTGCCCGACCGCGTGCGCGACGAGCGTGGTGGTCCCGACGCCCAGCACCTGGGTGGCCGCCAGGACGACGAACTGCAGGTTGCCGGCGACCGCGACGCCGGCGACCGCCTCCTTGCCGAGACGGCCGACGAAGTAGAGATCGACGAGGATGTACAGCGTCTGGAAGAGCATCGTGACCAGCATGAAGCTGGCCGTTCGCACGAGGTTGCGTGCGATGGTGTCCTTGGTCAGGTCCTGCAAGTGTGCCTCAGCTGGAATTGTACACGGCACGGCGGTCTCATCGGCCGCCGCCCCCAGCCGCGCCCCGCCGGCCGTTCCGGCCGCAGCGGCTCGCGGCGATTTGACGGACCGCGCGGCCGGCCGTAGGCTGATGCGGTCTGGGGCCCGGCGACGGACCGGTTGACCGCCAGACAGGAGGCAAACGTGATGCAGCCGTGGACGTGGAGGGTTGCCGGCACCGGCCTGCTGCTCGTGACCGCCGGTGTGCTGGGCGTCTCGTCGCAGCCGCGACCCGCGCCGACGACCGGCGGCCCGGTGCTCTACGAAGGGGCGCGCGTCATCATCGGTGACGAACGGCCGACCATCGACGACGGCGCCTTCGTGGTCGCCGGCGGTCGCATCACGGCCGTCGGCCGCCGGGGCGAGGTGACGGCGCCGGCCGGCGCCACCCGTGTCGATCTCAGCGGCAAGACGGTGATGCCGGCGATCGTGAACATCCACGCCCACGTCGGCTACGAAAAATACCTGGAGGCGGAAGGGCTGTCACGGGGTGAGCACTTCACCGAAGCCAACCTGCTCGACCATCTGTACCGCGAGGCGGCCTTCGGGGTCGGCTCGATGCTCGACGCCGGGTCCGGTGCGCTACCGGTGACGCAGAAGTTCCAGAGCGACCAGCGGGCCGGCCGGTTCCCCGGCGCCGCACGGCTCCACTTGATGGGCGGCATCGTGCCGGTGCAGGGCGGCCCCGATCACATCCTCATCCAGGGAACGCGGGCGCTCGGGGCCAACTACGAGGTCACGCGGAGTCCGGAGGCGCGCACGGCGGTCCAGGATCTCAAGGCCAAGGGGGTGAGGCACGTCAAGATCTGGCTCGGCGATCGCAACGGCACCTACCCGGCGATGCCGCACGAAGTCTACGACGCGGTGATCGACGAAGCGCACAAGGCCGGGATCGCGGTGCACGCCCACGCGACCAATCTCCGCGACCAGAAGGACGCGATTCGTGCCGGCATCGACGTGCTGGTGCACACCGTGCAGAACGCGCCCGTCGACGACGAGCTCGCCGCGGTGCTGGCGGAGAAGCGTCCGTATTGGACCACCGTGTTCGGCCTCGGCGATCGCAGTGAAGTGTGCGACCGCAATCCGTTCGTGCTGCAGGTCCTGTCGGCCGCCATCGTCAGCGACATCCTGGCGACCGACTGCCGGCCGAACCCGAATGCGGCGGTGCGGGAGCAGCGTTTGAAAGCGAATTTCATGAAGATGATCGCATCGGGCGCGCGTCTGGTGCTCGGCACCGACGCCGGCGTCTGGCCGCGCTACACCTTCGGCACCGCCGACCACCATGAGCTGCAGCGCTACGTCGAGTTCGGCCTGCCGCCGGCGCAGGCCATCATCGCGGCCACCTCGCGGCCGGCCGAAGCGATCGGCCTCACGGATGTCGGGGTCATCGCGAACGACCGGCGCGCCGACTTCCTCGTGCTCGATGCCAACCCGCTGGACGACATCAGGAACACCCGTCGGATAGCCGCCGTGTATCTCGATGGTGCGGCGGTCGACCGCGCCGCCCTGCTGGCGCGCTGGGGCCCCGCCGCCGGAACGCCGGCGCGCTGACCGCCGGCGCCAGCGCGCGCTATCGCGGCGCGCCGAGGCGGGCGACGTGGACCTGGGCCACCATGTGCATGTAGCCGCCGGCCGATCGGAACCGATCGCTGGCGGCCACCGCGAGGGCGGCGCGCGCGCGTGCGGCGTCGCCCACCGCTTCGGCGTACAGCCCGACGTAGAGGTGCGCATAGAACTGGGCGCTGGCGTTGCTGCCGCCGGCCCTCAGGACCTGTTCGGGCGCCACCGTGCCCTTCAGCAGCTCGTAGACCTCGCGCATCGGCAGGCGGGCGTCGGGACCGACCGGCAGCAACAGCGCGCGCGCCCGCGCCGGCGACTCGGCGCGGGCAACGCACAGGAAATGCCACGCCGCATTCTCCACGTCGTTCGGATTCACCGTGCGATGGGCCTCGAACTGACGCCGACAGTCGGTGAATCGGCCGGCATAGTACAGCGCGATGCCGCGCTGCCACAGCTGCGGCATGGCGCGCGGCGCCAGGACCACGAGCTGGTCGAATGCAGCGACGGACTGCTCGATTCGGCCGCCGGCGAAGTCGGCAATCGCTCGATCGAGCAGGACGTCCGGATCGGCCGGTTGCGCATGCGCCATCGCCGTCGCTGTGAGCAGCAGCGCACCGATCGCCAGGCGGCGCGCCGGTCGTCGCGCCGCCGAGCCGCCGGCGCTACGGGCGCAGATCCAACGCGGCAAGCGTCGTCTCGTTTCTCGCGTAGAGGATGCCGTCGGCCAGCGCCGGGAACGCCCGGACGACCGCCGGCAGCACCTGGGCGCGGGCGCGCGGCCGGAACGCATCCGGCGTCGCCTCGGCGAGCACCAGTTCGCCGCTCTCCCGGAGGATGATCAGCTGCCGGCCGGCCAGGATGATGCTGCCGGCACGGAACTGCTCCTGGCTCCACCGCACCTTGCCGGTGCGCAGTTCGACGGCGCGCAGCGCCGGACCGAACTCCTGCCGGCCGTGATATCCGTAGAGGATGCCGTCGGCCAGCACCGGCGTCGCGTAGTGCGTGGTCAGGCTGTCCAGTCCGGTCCACACGTCGACCAGCGCCGCACCGTCGATCCGGAGCAGGCCGGCGCCAGGTCCATACTCGGCCGACACGAACAGCTCGCTGCCGACCACGATCGGTGAGGCGGCGTTGACCGAGGCGGCCGCGCGGGCCCGCCAGGGGCGGCGGAAGGCCACCGCACCGTTCACCGGATCCAGGCCGACGAGGCCGGCGCGGGTGAGAAAGATCACCAGCCGGCGCCCGCCGACGGTGGCGGCAACCGGTGACGAGTAGCTCGCCTCATCATCCGTCGCCGTCCACAACACCCGTCCGGTCGCGGCGTCGAACGCCACGATGCCGGCGCCGCGGCCGCCGACGTTGGCGATGACGCGACCGTCCTCGACAATCGGCGATCCCGCCGCGCCGAAGAAGCCCTTCGCCACCCTGAATCGGGCCGCGGTGTCTTCGCTCCAGCGCCGCTTCCCGTCCGCCAGACCAACCGCGTGCAGCTGTCCCTGCGCGCCGAAAGTGTAGACGATGCCGTTGGCGACCACCGGCACCGCCCGCGGTCCTTCATCGAAGCCGAAATCATCGCGATAGGTCGTCGCGTACGCGTAGCGCCACAACGGCGTGCCGGACGCCGGATTCAGCGCCTCGATGACCTCGTCGTTCTTGATGCGATGGAACAGGATCAGCCTGCCGTCGGCGACGACCGGACCGCTGAAGCCGGCGCCGACCGGCCTCGTCCACAGCCGTCGTGGTCCGCCAGCGGGCCAGCGCTCGGCCAGCGGCGTGCCGCGGTAGACGCCGTCGCGCGCCGCGCCGAGGTACTGTGGCCAGTCATCCGCGGCGGCCCGCAGCAGCGGTACGGCCGAGCCGACGATCAGCGCCAGCGCGACGAGCGCGGGAAGAGGTCGCCTCATGTGGCTGTTCGGCAGTATAGCCGGATGTACGATGGGACGTGCGACGGTCGCTCATTGCCGGGTTCGGGCTCGTGGCGCTCGCCGCCGCCTTCGGGATCGGTGTGGCGGCGCAGGAGTGGCCCCAGTTCCGCGGCCCGACCGGGCAAGGGCTCGCCGACGTGGACGACGTGCCGCTGCGCTGGAGTGAAACGGAGAACGTCCGCTGGAAGGTACCGGTGGACGGCAGCGGCTGGTCGTCACCGGTCGTGTCGCAAGGTCGCGTCTGGCTGACCGCCGCGGTCGAGGTAACGGGCAATGGACGCGCCGACCGCGGGCTGTCCCTCCGCGCCGTCGCCTTCGACGCAGCGACCGGCGCCCGCGTGGTCGACGTGGAGGTGTTCCGTCTCGCGCGCCGGCGGCTGCTGAACCCCAAGAACAGCTTCGCGTCGGCCACGCCGGTGATCGCGGACGATCGCGTGTTCGTCCATTTCGGCGCCGACGGCACGGCCGCGCTGTCGGTCACCGGCGAGGTGCTGTGGCGGAACCGCTTCCCCTACGAGTCGCAACACGGTGGTGGCGGCTCGCCGGTGGTCTATCGCGACCTCCTCATCATCAACTGCGATGGCAACGACGTCGACGCATTCGTGGTCGCCGTCGAGGCACACACCGGGAAGCAGCGTTGGCGCCGGCAGCGGCGCAAGCCGTCCGACCAGGCCTACACGACACCGCTGGTGATCACCGCCGCCGGTCGCGACCAGCTGGTGTCGGTCGGCGCCTATCGGACCGAGGCGTACGACCCGGCGACCGGCCGCGACATCTGGCACGTCACCTACGAGGATGGCTTCTCCAACGTGCCTCGTCCGGTGTTCGGTCACGGCCTCGTGTTCATCGCCACCGGCTTCCAGCAGCCGACACTGATTGCGGTGCGGCCCGACGGCGCGGGGGACGTGACGCGCACGCATGTCGTGTGGAGACTGACGCGTGGCGCGCCGCTCACTCCCTCGCCGCTGCTCGTCGGCGACGCGCTGTACGTGGTCAGCGACACCGGCATCCTGACGCTCGTCGACGCGCGGGACGGCCGCGTCCTGGAACAGCAGCGGCTCGGCGGCACCTACTCGGCGTCGCCGCTGTACGCCGGCGGCCGTATCTACCTCCTCGACGAGGACGGCCGGACGACGGTGCTGGCACCCGGACGGTCGCTCAGCCGCCTGGCGGTGAACCAGCTGGACGGCACGACACTCGCGTCGATCGCGGCGGCGGATGACGCGCTCTTCCTCCGCAGCCACGCCGCGCTCTACCGACTCGGCTCGTAGCTCGGCTGCCGGCCGTCACCGGCGATCTCCAGCGTTTACGAGCAACCGGTTGATGGCTACCATAGGCATCCCTCCCCCTCGTTGCGAGTGCTGCCGGACGCCGCACTCGCCTGACGCGCCCTTCAATGAAAGCGAGGAACCTTCCATGCGAATGCCGCTGCGGTTCATGACGGTGCTGGTTGGCGTGAGTATCGGCACCGCCGCGTGTGGCGAGGATGCGCCGACGGCGCCTTCCGGTCCGACGATGGGTATGTTCGTGACCAGTGCCACCAGCGTGACCGGCAATCTTGGCGGACTGGCCGGCGCCGATGCCACGTGTCAGCGATTGGCGGCCGCCGTCGGGCAGGGCAACCGCACGTGGCGCGCCTATCTGAGCGCCGAGCGCGACGCGACGACCGGACAAGCGGTCCACGCACGCGACCGCATCGGGTCAGGTCCCTGGTACAACGCGAATCTGGTGCTGGTCGCCAACAGCGTGACCGAACTGCACGCCCGCCCGGGCGACGCGGCGCTCTTCGTCGACGAGCGCGGCGTCCGGATCAACGGGCAGTGGACCGGGTCGCCGACGCCGAACGAGCACGACATTCTGACCGGATCCAACGCCGACGGCACCGTGGCCGCGGGACTCACCTGCTCCGACTGGACAGCGAACTCCGCGAGCCAGGCGGCCCAGGTGGGACACTCCGACGGCCTGGGCCCCAATCAAAGCACGACCGGCAGCCTGTCCTCATGGAATGCGGCGCACGCCAGCCAGAGCTGTGAGAACACCGCTCCACGTGGCGGCGCTGGCCGCTTCTATTGCTTCGCGCGCTAGCGGCGGCCAGCCGGCTCGCCAGGGAATGTCGCCCGGCCATCGCGCCGGGCGGCGCTCAGACCGCCGTTCGGTGGGCAACCATGTGCAGTGCGGGGGGCCGCCGCCGTCTGTTTGAATCCGGCCGCCAGGCCGATACGACGGAAGCAAGCGTTCAGGACAGCCCAGAGGACCCTTCAATGCAGAACGAGCGACGCAGCGCCAAGCGGATTGCCGGTCCGTTCGACGGCGGGTGGAACGGCCAGGCCGGGACGCGTCAATGCCGCATCACGGATCTCAGCGTCGGCGGCTGCTTCATCGACTCGTTGTCGAACACCGGCATGGGCTCGCAGGTGAAGGTGCACTTCCAGCTCGGCGGCCAGTACCTGGAACTGCGCGCCGAAGTCGTCTATGTCGACAAGATTCAGGGGTTTGCCGTCGCGTTCAAGGACAACGACCCGGAGATCATGAAGACGCTCGTCGACACCGTCAACGCGCTGCACGCCCAGCCGGTTTCGCGCTGACGCGCCGGGAGCGCGGCGCGCATGTCCTGCCGCTGGCCCACCGGCCCCGCGGTCGAGTTTGCCATACGGTCGGGTAGAGTGTGCCGGTGCCCGCGAACTCCGAACCGTCGCCCTCCGTCCCAGACAGAGTGCGGGATGACCTGTGGGCGACGCTCAAGCAGGACTGGCGCTACGTCCGTGACGAGTCACGACCCGGCTGGCGCCAGCAGTTCCACCGGACGATCGCCGAGCTCCAGGAGTTCTACCTCACCCCGATCAACCGCCAGCGCCTGACGACGGCCCGCGGACCCGAACGCTGGATCCTGATCGCGTGGTGGCTGTTGCGCGCCCTGCTGCTGAAGCTGACGCCGACCCGCCGCGTCGTGCTCGTCGTCGCGCTTCTCTGTCTGTGGTTCGGCGACGTGACGCTGCGGTCGGGCGACGTTCGGGTGCAGTTCGATCTCACGCCGTTCAGCACGCTGATGCTGATCGGCGTCCTGCTGCTGGAACTGCGCGACAAGCTGCTGGCGCACGACGAACTCCGCGCCGGTCGCGCGGTGCAGCAGGCGCTGATGCCGGGCCACGGGCCAGCGCTCGCCGATTGGGATGTCTGGATGTACAGCCGGCCGGCCAACGATGTCGGCGGCGATCTGGTGGACAGCCTGGAGCTGTCGCCGGGCCGCGTCGGTCTGGCTCTCTGCGATGTCGCCGGCAAGGCACTGCCGGCGGCGCTGCTCATGGCGAAGGTCCAGTCGACGTTGCGGGCCCTGGCGACAGACACGCGCTCGCTCGGCGAGCTCGCGGCGCGGACCAACGACATCCTGTGCCGCGACGGCCTGCCGAACCGGTTCGCCACGCTGGTCTACCTCGACGTTCGCGAAGGCAGCCGCACGGTCCGCCTGCTGAATGCCGGTCACATGCCGCCCGTCCACGTCAGCGGCTCGTCGTTCCACCAGCTGCCGCTCGGCAACCTCGCGCTGGGGCTGATGCCCGGCGTCGCCTACGTGGAGCAGTCGGTCGACGTCATCGATGGCGATCTGCTCGTCATCTACTCGGACGGGCTCACGGAGGCGCTGAACGAGTCCGGCGACTTCTTCGGCGACGAGCGCCTGCAGCCGCTGCTGGCCCAGCTGTCACCGCTCTCGGCCCGGGCCGCGGGCGCGCATCTGCTGGCCGCGGTCGATCGCTTCATCGGCGAGTGCCGCCCCTACGATGACCTGTCGCTGATCATCCTCAAGAAGCGCTAGCCGACTCAAGATGCGGTAGCCGAGGGGAAGAAGCGCTTGCCGAACGGGCGGCGGGCGCTCCCCAGGGGGGCGATGCGATGCGGTCCCCGGGGTGCGCCCACCCCGAGAACCGCGTCGCTGTTTGTCCTGTCGTCGCTGTCCTGGAGGTCTTCGATGTCAGCGGCGCGCCTTGATCTGGCCGCGTATCTCACCGCCCGGGCTCTGCGTGGTGTGGACGTTCACGTACGCCAGGCCCTGACGGAGTATGGCGACCAGCTTGTCGAACTCGCCCGTCGCGATCCCCTGCGTACCGATGGTCTGGATGTTCGACGGCATGATCACGCCGGTAATCGTGCCGCTCTGCGGGCAGGCCTGCGTGCCGGCCGGGCCGGGATTCGCCGTCGTGCCGCACAGCCAGACCATGATGGCGCCGTTGACGTTCTTCTGCGCGAAGTGGATGTGCGACATCACCACGTTGGCCTGCAGCCCCTCGAACGACAGCTCGTATTCGATGACGCGCGCCGTTTCGTCGATCGCGGCGCGGAACGCCCCGTCGGCGGGCGATGCGACGGCCGGCACTTCATTCGTGGACATCAGCCTGGCCGCCAGCCGGGTGTCCTTGTCATCATCCCTGGCCCAGCCTGGGGTAGCCGCGAGCAGCATGGTGAGCGCGAGAGCGCCAAACTTCATGTGTCCTCCTACCGACGAGAGATCCCGCGGAACTGCGGGCCCCGGCCCGGGTGCAAGCCGGGAGCCGCGCGTCAGGTCACCGAATTGGGCGGGAATCGTGACCGGACCCCGGCGTCCGGTTTCGACTCGCGAAAGCGCTTACGACGACCGAACGGGCAGCCCGGCGCGCGTCACCAGGCCACCATCGCGTCCTCGAAGAGCGCCGCGAGTTGATCCGGCTCGGCCGGGCGCGGCGACAGGCGGGTGACGCGATGCTGCGGCAGCGTGCCTTCCACGAGCCGGGGGATGTCGGCCCTGCTGTAGCCGATTGCCGCGAGGCCGTTCGGCACCCCGAGACGCTGCATGAACCACGTGATCCGATCGGCGAGCACCCGGCCGGCGTCCGCCTCGTGCACGCGCGCGACGTCGGCGCCGAGCGCCGCGGCCGCCTGCAGATGCCGCGCCGGATTCGCCGCGGCAGTGAAGCGGAACACCGCCGGCGCGTTGAGAATCACCGACACGCCGTGCGGCACCATCGGATGGTCGGCGGGATATCCGGGCGCCCGGTAGTGCGTCACCTGGGCCGAGACCGGGTACGACATGCCGTGCGGCAGGTGCACGCCGGCATTGCCGAAGCCGACGCCCGCGTACGAGGCGGCCAGCATCATCTGTGCTCGTGCCTCGTCGTCGTCCGGGTCGTCCACCGCGCGCACGAGACAGGCGGCGACGATGCGCAGGGCCTGCAGCGACCAGATGTCGGAAATCGGATTGGCGCCCTGATAAGCCGGCCGCAGCGCCGGTCGCTCCGGCCGCGGACGCGACGAGTACGGTATGGCGGTGAACGACTCGACGGCGTGGCTGAGGATGTCGAGTCCGCTCGACGCCGCCACCTGCGGCGGCATCGTCCGCGTATGGTCCGGATCGAGCAACCCGAGCGTCGGCTTGAGACGACGACTCGCGATGCCGGTCTTCGCGTGCATCCCGGTGAAGTCGAAGATGCTGACCCCGGTCGTCTCGCTGCCCGTGCCGGCCGTCGTCGGGACCGCAATCAGCGGCTTGAGCGGCCCCGGCACCGGCAGCGCCTTGCCGATCGGCGCATTCACGTAGTCGAGGAAGTCGGCCGGCGGGTAGCTGGTGTAGAGGTTGACCGCCTTGGCCGTGTCGATGACCGAACCGCCGCCGACCGCCACGATGCCATCGGTGGGCCGCGCGGTGGCGAAGGCAATCGCCGCCTTGAACGACAGGTCGGTCGGTTCGACGCGGACCTGGTCGAAGAGCACCGCCTCGATGCCGGCGGCGTGCAGCGACTCGAGCACCGCCTGCACGGGTGCGCGTGCCACCAGGTTCGGATCGGTGACAACCAGCACCCGACGGACGCCGAGATCGGCCAGGTCCGAACCGACCTCCCGCGTCACCCCGGCGCCGAACCGCAGGCTCGACGCCGCCATTTCGAACGCGTATTCGTCAGCCATCGGTCTCCAGTCGGAATCGTCCGCGCAGCGCGTGACGTGGGATTCGGTGTGCCTGGCGCCGCCGGCCGCTAGCGAATCCGGGTCGCGTGGCGCGACAGAGTGCCGGCCAGCAGCCTCAGCCGCCGCGCGTCCGTCCCGGTGGCGGCCGCGGCGTCCCGCTCGATGTCGCCGGCAAGGGCGGTCAACTGTTCGGCCGACGCGGCGACCGCGCCACCCCGCGCCGCATCGGCGCGCTCGAGCGCGGCACGCACGGCGACGGCCCGCTGCGGCGCAATCGCCTTCGACCGGCCCAGCTGATCGAGGTAGGCGCGCGCCACGACCGAGTTGTCCGGCCAGGTGATGCGCGGCTGCTGCTGCGCATTGAACATCGCGGACTTCACGAGCACGGCTGCGGTGATCTCGTTCTGCGACAGGAACTCGCTCGGGGTCAGGCGAAACACGTCGAGGCCGCGGACGATCTCCGACCCGAAGATGTTGCCGTTGTACCAGTAGGCCGACCAGTAGCCGCCGAGGAACAGCTTGGCGCCGTCGATCGGGCCGCGGTCGAAGTAGGCGATCTCGAACGGGTGCGCCGAGTCGGTGAAGTCGTAGACCGAGATGCCACCCTGGTACCACGCCTGCACCATGACGTCGCGGCCGGGCACCGGGATCAGCGAACCGTTGTGTGCGACGCAGTTCTCCTGGTCGGTCTGCGGCGCCGGCAGCTTGTAGTAGCTGCGGAACACCAGCTTGCGGTCGACGATGTCGAAGATGGCGTTGGCGCCCCAGTTCGGCAAATCGGTCGCGCGACAGCGCGGCCGCGAACCGCCCCCCCACTCGTCCGTGAACACGACCTTGGTGCCGTCGTTGTTGAACGTCGCCGAATGCCAGTAGGCGAAGTTCTTGTCGAGCACCGCGTCCAAACGCACCGGGTGCACGGGATCGGAGATGTCCATCAGGATGCCGTTACCCGAGCAGGCACCGGCCGCCAGTCCAACCTCGGGGAACACGGTGATGTCGTGGCACTGGTTGGTGATGCGTGAGTTCTGCGTCCCCTCGCCGTGCGCGCCGCCCTTCCACAGACCGGCAATCTCGCCCGAGACCGGATCGGCGAACAGGCGCGGACGGTTGACGATCGCCGCGTCCTGCGGCCGTGCCACCGGCACCTGGATCACGTCGATGCTGAAGAGCGCGGTATTCGCGTCGTCCTTCGGGTCGGCGTTGACACAGCCGGCCATCTCGTCGCCTGAGCGCACCGTGCTCGTGCCGGACCCGTAGAGGTAGATGGTCGCCGGATCCTTCGGATTGACGATGAGGGTGTGGGTGTGCGAGCCCCGGCACGTCTGGACGGCCGCGACCTGCCGCGGCTTCTTCAGATCGGTGATGTCGAAGATCCGGACGCCGCGGAAGCGCTCGGCGCTGACCGCGGTCATCACGCCCTGCGTGCCGCAGTCGACGCGACCGCGCACCTGCTCCACCGACAGGAACAGGAGGTTGCCGTAGACCGACACGTCGCCCTGTCCCCCGGGACAGACGATCGACGCCACGAGCTGCGGGCTCTTCGGCTCCTCGACGTCGTAGACGACGAAGCCGTGGTAGTTGCCGACGAACATGTGCCGGCCCGAGAAGGCCAGGTCGGAGTTCGTGAAGCTGGCCTGGTTCGCGATCTTCGGATCGAACGCCGGGGCCTGGCGTGCCGGCGGTGCACCAGACCCGGCGGGCGCCGCGGCGGCGTCCGCGCCGCCGGTCGCCGGCGCCGGCGGCTCGGGCCCGATCGGATTGCCGCTGGGTGCGTCCGGGTTGAAGAACCCCGACGGCTTGGTCCGCGTCGCGATGAGCTCCATGTGGCGGATCGCCTGCCCCGCATTGCGCAGGCCGGCCTTCAAGGCGGCGCGCGGATCCGCGGCGCCGCTGGCGCCGGACGCGCTCGGAGACGGCGTGACGTCCTGGGCCAGACCGATCGGCACGACCCACCCGAGGATCGCGGCGACGACGGCAGCACGGCAGACAACAGACCTCATCGTGATGACTCCAGCTGGTTCAGGAGCGCGCCCATGCGCTCGATTTCCATACGTTGATCGGCATCGACGTCCGACGCGAAGGCGAAGATTTCCGACTCCTGCGCGGCACCGGGCGACGCGAACAGCTCGCGCACCATCGTCAGCGCCCCCTCGTGGTGGCGGATCATGCCGGCCAGGAACAGCCGATCGAACGCGGCGCCGCGGGCCGCCGCGAGCGCGGCCATCTGCTCCGCCGTCAGCATGCCCGGCATCAACGCCGCGTCGTGGCGGTGATGGGCATGCGCGTCCGGCATCGGCTGACCGCGGTCCTGCAGCCACTGCGTCATCATGACGATCTCGTCCTGCTGCGATGCCTCGATGCGTCGCGCCAGCAGTTGCAGGTCGGCCCGAGCGGTGCGGGTCTTGAGGAGCTCGACCATCTCAATCGCCTGCGCATGATGACCGATCATGCCTTGCATGAACTGGATGTCGGCGGCGGTCACCGGGACGCGCGACAGGTCGGTCGCCGCGGCCGTGGAAATCGCCCGGGTGTCCTGTCCCGGGGCGCCGGGCTGCAGCAGAGGCGCGCCACCGCCCGGGGCGGGGCGGGGCGTTGCGCAGGCGGCGCTCAGCCAGATCACGAGCACCGGGAGGTGCCGCAAGGCCCGCGTTGGCATGGGTGGTCGGTACCCCATTCCCTAGGCTACCGCCTTTGCGCCCGGCTTGTCACCGCTGAGTCGGCACTCGTCCCGTACTTGTGACGAGCGCGTCCCGTGTCCCATCCACAGCGGTCGGCCGAGGCGTCGTGCGTCATCGGTCCCCAACGGCTCAGGATGGCGCCGCGGCGTGACGGAAGCGGCCGTGTTCCAGGAAGTGGAGCGTCTGCTGAATGGTGTCGTCGTGGTCCATGATGAACGTGTGGTTCGCCGTGACCGTGACGAAGTCGGTCATGCCGGCGAGCTGCGTCTCGTCGAGACCGACCGTGCCATCGTGCGACCCGGTCGATCGGTGCAGCGACGTCAGATAGGACGTCGGGTGCAGCGGATGGAAGCCGCGGGTGCCGGCGATGACGCCGAACTCGCAGTTCGGCCGGCCGATGCGTTCGGCGAGCGTCGTCGCACGATCCGGCCGCAGCTCGTCGAGAGCCTGCCCGTAGAATCCCCGGGCCCACGCATAGGCGCTGGCGGTCGAGGCCACCCGGGCACCGTGATTCGGGGGCGCCAGCATCACCAGGCGGCCGGCCCGCGGCAGCGTCCCCTGGCTCAGGACACCGCGTGCCAGCAGGCCTCCCATACTGTGGGTGACGAAATCGACGCGACGGCTCAGCGCGGCTGCTTCACGCACGTAGCCATCGAGCGCGGCGATGAGCGGCAGCACACCGAACTCGCGGCTCGGGTAGTCCCAGTTGAAGACGGCGTAGCCGGCCCGCTCGAGCGCCTGCGCCAGGCGCGACATCGACCGTGACGTGCGCGCCAGGCCGTGAACGAGGACGACCGCGCGATCGACCTGCTGACGGGGCTGCGCCCAGATTGCCGGCGCCGCCGGCGTCGCCCGCCGCGCGAAGAAGTGCTCGATGGAGTTGGCATAGTAGACCACGACCCGGCGCTCGGCCGGCACCACGCGATAGCCGGCCTCGCCCCGGCTGATGAGCCGGCGCAGCGTGAGCATCCGCAGGCCGACGTCGACGAGATAGTCGGCGTCCCGGCGCGGCGTATAGAGGTGGGCACCCACCGAGCCCAGTTCCTCGACGAGTGCGGCGACCCGCGATCCGATGTGTGCGCGGCTACCGGTTTCGCCAGGAAAACTCAGCAGCGCCGTGCAGACGAGACTGACCGGCGTGACCGGCACCACCTGCGCGATTTCGTCCATCAGCACCGTCGCCAGACGTTCGGTCTCGGCAAAGCGGCTGGCGTCGTCGAGCGGTGCCAGATCGACACCGCGCTCGCGCAGATAACCGGACAGCGACAGGGGCGGACCGAAGTTCACACACGCGTAGCCGAACCGGTGCCACTGGCGGAAGGCATAGAGCCGCAGGTTCTTCGCCACCCAGGCCGCCGCGGTGGTTGCCGTGCGGGCCATCGACCGCGGTGTCGCGTCCGGATCGAGGTCGCGCAGCAGGTGACGGTCCTCGAGCACGCGATCGTAGTTGATCGCCACCGGCACGAAGACGAGATCGCGCGGGCTCTCGCGGGTCATGTGACGGGTGAGGTACGACAGCAAACCGTACTTCGGCGATCGCAGGCGGCCATCGCGCGACAGGCCGCCTTCCAGGAACACCGCCTGCGTCACCCCGTGCTCGACGGCCAGGTGGACGTAGCGCTCGAGCACCTTCCGGTAGACGCGATCCTTCGAGTCGCGGCGGACGAAGAATGCGCCGAGCCTGCGAATCAGCGCATCCAGCGGCCAGATCCGCGCCCATTCGCCGACCGCGAAGCTGAGCGCCACGTGTTCGGCCGCGAGGAATGCCACCAGCACGTAGTCGATGTTGCTGCGGTGGTTGATGACGAAGACGACGCTCGTGTCGGCGGGAACCTGACGGGCCAGGCGCTCGTCGACGTGACCGACCCGGACGCGGAACAACAGCGTCGCCAGCCGGCGGGCGGTCCGGTACGCCACACGGTGATGGAGACGCGCGCTGTAGCGGGGCACGATCTCGTCCGCGTACGCCCGTACGTGCGCCATGACCGCGGCGAGCGGGCGTCCGGATGTCGCGGCGTCCTCGACCGCCGCGGCGCGCACATCCGGATCGTCGACCAGACGCTGGATGATGCGGGGACGCTGTTCGCGACCGAACGGAGTCAGGCGTGGGGCATCACGCATCGTCAGCGGCGCGCCGGACGGCCGGCGGCGCCGCCATCACTCTACTCCCTCTGTCGCCGGATCCGGATGGCGTCGCCCGCCGGCGACGCGCCCTCGATGGTCCGGAAATCGCCCGGCACCTGGAACAGCTCGGGCCCGGGCTCGGCCCGCACGAGATTGGTCAACCGGTAGATGGTGTCGCCGTACCGCGGATCCGACTGCCGGCTCATGATGAGCAGCTTCAGCTCGGGCGAGTACCAGCGCTCGGAGACGATGCTGATTGGCTGCTCGTTGCCGATCTGGCCGGCCGGAATCACGACCGTCGTCCGGCTGCCCTCCGTGTCGACCCCTTCGATGCTTCGCCGCCCGAGCGCCTCCACGGTTCCGCCATCGCTGCCTTCCCGGCGCCGGAACACGGCGACCCGGTGGCCGGCGTCCACGGCCTGGGTCATCTCGACGGTCGCCAGCATCGGCTCGGGCCCGCCATCCGTCTTGGTGATGTGCACCCTCGGCGCCGGCAGCCGATGCGCGGTGCGGGCTTGCGGGTCGAGCAGATACATCGTGCCGGTTTCGGGATCGTGGATCTGGATCTGGGTGCGCGCGTCGGCGCCGCCGACCAGGTTTCCGAGCACGGCCAGCCCCTGCTCCCGACGCGTCCGCCCCTTGCTGTCGCGAAACAGCGCCGCCGTGTTCTGGCGGACGATGCGGTTGCCGTCGGCCAGCGTCTGGACGACCTCGGTCACGGCATCGGCCGAGTACGGCGCACCGGCCACCGGATCGCCGCCCACCGCCAGCGGCATCGTCAGGAAATCGAAGCCGGACCCGCCCGGCAGGACCATCGGCGCCCCCCCGTCGGCCGGCCCGTCTCTGAGGACGGTGACGTTCACGTGCCGCTCGACGTGGGGCGGCGCCGGAGACGCCGGTGCCGACGGCAGCGGCGAGGGCACCGCCGACTGGGCGGAGAGGACGACCGCGCGGCATGCGAACAGCACGCCGGCTGCAACTGCGAACCGGGTCATGGAATCCTCCTTGCGGCCGGCACCAGCCTGATGGCCCTCGCCGTGCCGTCTTCACCGAACATCACGTCCGCGTCGATCGTCTCGTCATCCTGACGTCCGCCGGCGAGGACGCCGAGATCCACGAGCACGCGCCGCGGCACCTGCACGCGCGAGAGATGAAACGATTCGAGCCGGTCGTCTCCGACATCGGGCATCAGCGGCGTGAAACGCCACGTCTCGACCGGCCGCAACGGGGTTGACGGGCGCGGCCGCGGCCGTGGTTTCGGGCGGCGGGGATCGAGCGGCATCGCCGCCCGCGAGGCCTGCGGCATCGTGGCGATCGGCGCGCTGCCGCCGTCGCGGCCGCGCATCCCGCCCGTCGCCAGCGCCGCCGCGCCGGCGGGCGCCACCGCGTCCGCGAGTGCGGCGGCCGTCGGCTTCACCGGCCGGTTGCGGCCGGCGTCAGGCCGTCGCGGCAGGACGACCGCCGCCAGAATGGATGCCGCGAGGCCAACCGCCACCGCCAGCGTCCACGGCCACCGGCGCGTCGCCGCGTGCGGGATCCTCGCGGGCCGGATGGTCGCGGCCGGGATCGCCGCCGGCGCCGACGCAGCGGTGGCATGCCACGTGGCGAACGCCGTCATCGTCCGTTCCTCGAGCGACGCCGGCGGCGTGATGGCGGCGTCGTATCGCGCGACGTCGCGCAGCAGATCGTCCAGCGGTCCGTCACCCATCGCCGTCCACTCCTTCTCCATCGGGCTCACGACTGCGGCTCCATCATACGGGCGGAGCCGGCCAGCAGCAGCTTCACCGCCGCAGCCCCGTCGTCCTGACGCTCGACGGCGTGACAACGGGCGGCGAGCAGACGTCGGGCGCGGCTGAGGCGCGAGCGAACCGTTCCGACAGGGCAGCCGATGATCGCCGCGGCGTCGTCGTACGACACCGCGTTCAGTTCGCACAACACGATGATGTCGCGGTAGTGTGCCGGCAGCCGCAGGATGGCGCGGCGCATCGCCGCCAGCCGGGCGGCGTGCAGCATGCCGTCAGCCGGATCGACCCACGGCGTCGGCCGGTCGCCGGCCTCCAGCTGTTCGAGATCGGTCTCCGCCCGTACACGCCGCTGGCGCTCGCGCTGGAGCACGAGGTGGCGCGCCACGCCGTAGAGATAGGTCGTGAGGCGGCCACCCGCGGCCTGATAGCGATGGCCGGTGCGGGCGAGCGCCATGAACACGTCCTGTGCGACGTCCTCCGCGACATCGGGCCTGCCGGTCATCTGCACGGCGAAGCGATAGACCGTCCGCTGGTAGCGCTGGAACAGCTGACCGAACGCCTGGCGGTCGCCGGCGGACATGCGCCGCACGAGGTCGCTGTCGGACGTCTCGGATGGGGCGATCGCGTCAGGTTCCATCGGGCTGCGGAACGTGATTCGCGCGAGGCGCGAAAAAGTTCCAACGGAACCTAGGACGGCCGGCAGCCGCGTCTGGTCGGCCTACTTTTTCGGCACGAGCTTGAGAATCCGCCCGGCGGTATTGTCGGTGAGCAGATACAGCGCACCGTCCGGTCCCTGGCGGACGTCGCGGATGCGTTCGTTCACCGACGGGAGCAGGCGCTCCTCGCCGACGACCTTGTCGCCATCGAGCGTCAGGCGGACGAGACGCTGGCTGGCGAGTCCGCCGATGAACAGGCTGCCCTTCCACGCCGGGAAGAGGTCACCGGTGTAGAACGTCATGCCGCTGGGCGCAATGACCGGGTCCCAGTAGTACAACGGCTGTTCCATGCCGGCCCGCGCCTGGATACCGCCGGTGATCGGACCGCCCCGGTACTCGATGCCGTAGGCGATCGTCGGCCAGCCATAGTCCTTCCCCTGGCGGGCGATGTTGAGTTCGTCGCCGCCGCGCGTGCCGTGTTCGACCTCCCACAGTTCGCCGGTCGTCGGGTGGAGCGCCGCCGCCTGGACATTGCGATGGCCGATCGACCAGATTTCCGGCCGCGCGCCGGCCTGTCCGACGAACGGATTGTCCTGGGGGATCGAGCCGTCCGGATTGATCCGCGCGATCTTGCCGAGAAGCCCGTCGGTCCGCTGCGCCTGCATGCGCCCCTCGGTAATCGATCGATCGCCGTTCGTGATGAACAGCGTGCCGTCACGTCCGAAGACGAGGCGGCCGCCGAAGTGGGCGCGCGAATCGAGCGACGGCGTCTGGTGATAGATGATCTGGACGTTGTCGAGCCGCGGCTCGGTGCCGTCGACCAGCATGCCGCGGCCGACGGCGGTGTTGTTGGCGCCGCCGTCGCGCGGTTCGGAAAACGAAAAATACACCAGCTTGTTGCTGGCAAACGCCGGGTCGAGCGTCAGGCCGAGCAGGCCGCCCTGACCTCGTGCATCGACCTTCGGCAGTCCGGCCAGCGGCGCGGACACGCGGCCGTCAGGGCTGACGATCCGCATGCGGCCCGGCTTCTCGGTGACGAGGATGCGGCCGTCCGGAAGGAAGGTCATCCCCCACGGCGACTCGAGCCCCTGTGCGACGGTGACCACCTCGACGGCGACCGACGACCGGTCTTCGGGGGCGCGTGTCTGGCCGGGAAATGCCGGCGACTGGCCGCGGCCGTTCGCCGGCCGGGGATCGACACCGCCCTCCTGCGCCGACGCCGATGGCAACCCGACTGCCGACGCTGCCAGGACGAGCGCGGCCACGATCCACTGCATCTTCATGTCGAACTCCGAACAGCCTCTGGTGAACGTCCCGAAACCCTATTGGACGCCGACGGCGGTCCGGACGGTCCTGGCCGTCGCCGTGGTCAGGCCGGGGCGCTCGCGGCCGTGCTCGCGGATAGCGCCCCGAAGGCACGCTCGACCGCTTCGCGCTTGCGCCGGTAGTGGTCCTGGAGTTCGACGCCGAGATGCGCCACCTGCTCGGCAGCGTACTTGGCGAGCGCCGCATCGTAGGCGGCGCGGACCTGTTCGGCCGTCGCGTCCCGGGCAATGCCGAGCACGGCATGGGGGTCGACCGTATCATCGACGCCGAGCGTCGCGGCCGCCGCCTCCTGCCATCGCCGGTGGTCGGCTTCACGGCGTCGATCAGCCTCGCGGCTGCGTTCCGCCTGGGCCAGCGCCTCCGTTTCGCGCTGCTTCCGCTGGGCGTCGGCCGCCGCCTGCTCGGCTTCGCGGTGGCGCGCGTCGGCCTCGTCCTGCGCCCGCAGCGCTGCGTCGGCCAGCGCCTGCGCCTGCTCGCTCCGCTCGGCCGCGGCGCGCCGCTGGCTTTCCGCCAGGTCGTGGCGGCAGGCCGCGCAGAGGTCGCCGGCATTGGCCAGCTCACCGCAGACGCGACACAGGACGAGTCCCGGTTTCCGGCGGCGCGTCCAGACTGCGTAGCCGCCGGCCGCGGCGGCGAACAGCCCTACCAGACCGAGCCCGGCCCACGATGACCATCCGGCAGCCGGGCCCGACACGGCCGCCGCTGCCACTTCTGCGGGCCCGGCCGCCACCGGGTCCACGGGCGGCGGCGCCGGCGCCGCGTCCGGCACGAGGGCCGGCCGGGTACGGCCACGGGCAATCACCAGCGTCGTCAGGCGCTGGTCGAGGCAGGCCACGTACTCGTCCCGGCCGCGCTCGGTGCGCAGGGCCGTGCAGGCACGATCGATGGTGCGTCGTTCCGCCGCCGAGAGCTTCTGCAGGTCCCTGCCGAACTCGACACGCAGGCCGGCGAGCTGTTCGTTGAGGCAGATGTCATAGGCCTCGGGCGTCAGCATCGCCTGGCCCGGCGCGCGGCACGCGTGTTCGACCACGGCCTGCTCGAGCGGCGTCGGCGGCGCCGGAAGCGGACCTTCGACGAGCGGCGCGGGCGGCGCCGGCGCGTTGACCTGCGCTCCGGCGACGCCCGGTCCGCACCCGAGCCATATGGCGAGGACGAGGATGCGGACGACCGGCGTGGACCTCATGCGTTACAGCTCCCCCAGTCCCTATCGGCCGATCGGCGGATCGGGCACACCGGCTGCACGGAACGGCGCGAATCGGGTGGCGATGTCATACTCAAGGTCATGCGTCTCCTGTTCCAATACCTGCGGAACTATCGCGGACTCGTTGCGCTGGCGCTCGGGCTCGCGACGGTCAACCAGGTCTTCTCGCTGCTCGACCCGCTGATTTTCCGGCATGTGATCGACGAGTACGCCACCCGCTTCCAGGAATACACGACCGGCGAGTTCTTTCGCGGCGTCAGCCTGCTGCTCGGAGCGGCCGTCGGCGTCGCCTTCGTGTCACGCGTCGCCAAGAACTTCCAGGACTACGTGATCAACGTGATCACCCAGCGGCTCGGGGCACAGCTCTATTCCGACGGCATCCGCCACTCGCTCGAGCTGCCGTACTCCGTGTTCGAGGATCAGCGCAGCGGCGAAACGCTCGGGCGCCTGCAGAAGGTGCGCACCGACGTGGAGAAGCTGATCACGACCAGCATCAACGTGCTCTTCACGTCGCTCGTCGGCATCGTCTTCGTGATGATCTACGCGTTCAGCGTCCACTGGGTGATCGCGCCGGTGTATTTCCTCACCGTGCCGTTGCTGGCGGTGCTGAGTTCGGTCCTGAGCCGGCGGATCAAGCAGATCCAGAAGGTCATCGTCGCCGAAACGACGGCGCTCGCCGGATCGACGACCGAGTCGCTGCGCAACATCGAGCTCGTGAAGAGCCTCGGGCTCGGCCAGCAGGAGATCAACCGGCTGAACGGCACGACGCACAAGATCCTGCAGCTCGAGCTGAAGAAGGTCCGGTATCTGCGGAGCCTGAGCTTCATCCAGGGGACGGCGGTGAACCTGTTGCGCACCAGCATCCTGTTCCTGATGCTCTACCTGATCTACACGCGCGCCATCACCGTCGGCCAGTTCTTCTCGCTGTTCATCTACTCGTTCTTCATCTTCGGACCGTTGCAGGAAATCGGCAACGTCATCAACGTCTACCGCGAGACCGAAGCGTCGCTGAACATCTACGAGGGCATCCTGCGCATGCCGACCGAGCGGCGCCCGGCGCAGCCGAGGCCGCTGGCCGACCTGCGGACCCTCGCGTTCGATCACGTCACCTTCCAGCACCAGTCCGCGTCGTCGCCAGCGGTGACCGATATCTCGTTCGAGGTCGCGCGCGGCGAAACGATTGCGTTCGTCGGTCCGTCGGGCGCCGGCAAGACGACGCTCGTCAAGCTGCTGGTCGGGTTGTATCCGGCGAAGGACGGCCGGATCCTCTACAACGGCATCTCGTCCGACGCCATCGATCTCGACGACCTGCGAGCGCGGATCGGCTTCGTCACGCAGGACACGCAGCTCTTCTCCGGGACGATTCGCGAGAACCTGCGCTTCGTCAACCCGACCGCCACCGATGCCGAGTGCCTCGAGGTGCTGCACAAGGCGGCGTGCGATTCGCTGCTGGCGCGCGCCGACAGCGGGCTCGACACCGTCATCGGGGAAGGTGGTGTCAAGGTGTCGGGCGGCGAGAAACAGCGCCTGTCGATCGCCCGGGCGCTGCTGCGGCGGCCGCACCTGCTGGTCTTCGACGAGGCGACGTCGGCGCTCGACTCGATCACCGAGGAGGGGATTGTCGACACCATCCGCACCGTCGCCGCGAGCGGCGACGCGATCACCGTCCTCATCGCGCACCGGCTGTCGACGATCATGCACGCCGACCGCATCCACGTCCTCGAACGCGGCGCCATCGTCGAAGTCGGACGCCACGACGAGCTGGTCGAACAGAAGGGGCTGTACTACGCGATGTGGCGCCAGCAGATTGGCGAGCGTCGCGGCGCCGACGCCGCCCGCGATGTGCGGAGCGCCGTCGCCGGGGCCAGCCGCCTGGCCCCGGCCGCCACCTAGGGACGGCCGCCGGCACCAGGCGGCGGGGAGCTGCCAGGGATGTCGCGTCAGTTGCCGACGGGGGTGGCGCCGGCGGTCACGCAGCGGCCCGCGTCCACCGTCGGCGCGCGGCCGCGGTCCAGCCGATAGAGTCCGCCGCGGTCGTCACCACAGAAGGCCGGCAGTCCGGCGTCGGCATCGAGCGGCACCGCGGTCATGGCATACGCGACCAGCGCTGTCGGCGACAGCGTGCCGTCGCGCGACGTCGAGGCGCGCGGGCCGTCGTGGAAACGGAAGCGATAGCCGAACCGGGTGGCCCAGGCGAGCCGGGCATCGAGATAGGTCGGCGGATACGGGTTGATGGCGGCGCAGGAGTCCTGGATGACGCACTCGAGCCGATCGTAGTAGCCGTGCACCGACCGGTAGAGGCTCTCGCCGAGCTGAATCGCGCGGATGCTCTCGGCGGCGCGGTCTTGCAGGGCGGCCTCCGGCATCGTGGCGACGTCCACGGCCGGGTGGGCCAGCGGCCACAGCAGGACGAAGCCGAGCAGCCCGAGGAACAGCAGCGGCCGCCGCCGCCTGGCGCGCACGCCGAGCCGGTGCAGCACGGTTTTCATCGGCCTCGCGGCGCCCGCCATGTCGACGGCCATTCTGGCAGGAGACACCATGGATTTCCAGATCTCGATCGACATCGACGCGCCGGCGGACACCGTCTGGCGGGTGATGGCCGATGTCGAGCGCTGGCCCGGTCGGGGCCGCGCGCCTGAGCAGGTATGATGAGCCATGGCGGCTGCGCTCGCTTCGCTGGCGTCCCTCGCGGCGCTGATCGTGACGCTGACGGTTCAGCCGTCCACGCCGCCACCGCCCCGCCGTCCGGACGTGCCGTACGTGCCGATGCCGGACAACCTCGTCATGGCGCTGCTGAGTCTGGCGCAGGTCACGCCGCGTGATGTCGTCTACGATCTCGGCTCCGGCGACGGTCGTATCCCGATTGCCGCCGCCAAGATGTTCGGCGCGCGCGCCATCGGCATCGAGATCGAGAGCAACCTGATCCGCCGCTCCAACGAGGCGCTCGCGAAGGCCGGTGTCGGCGCTCTGGTGACGTTCCTGAATCAGGACCTCTTCGAATCCGACATCAGTCGCGCCACCGTGGTCACGCTCTTCCTGAATCCGGGGGTGAACCAGCGCCTGATGCCGAAGCTGCAGCACGAGCTGCGGCCGGGTACGCGGGTCGTCTCGCTCAACTTCGACATGGGGGACATCTGGCCGGCAGACCACGTCCAGGACGTCGATGGTCTGAAGATGTATCTGTGGACGATCCGCTAGACCGCTAGACGCGTGTCGGCCCGGTCACCCTACGGCGCCGCCTGGAACTCGTGGCGGGCCAGCACGTGCCCTTCAGCGTCGCGGGCCTCGACCACCCAGACGCCGGACGGGTCGAGCAACCGCCGGCTCTGGGTCCGCCAGTCCGGGCTGCCGACCATCAGGCTGGCCGCACCGACGAGGGTTCCATCGCGAAACCAGACGTGATCGATGGTGTCGCCGGCCCTGCCGCCGCGAACGTGGGTCCAGAACACGACCTTGCTGCCGACCATGAACCGGTCGGCCTGCCCCACCAGTTCGCGCTCCACCACCCCGGTACCGACGCCCGAACCGGCGACGGTAAGCCGCGACAGCCCTCTCGGGTCGGCAACATCGCCCGGGGCGTCGGCGGGCGGCAACCCCTCGAACGCGGCCGCCGGACGCTGCTGAACCACCTCCGATTCGACCGGCGCAGTGCTCGACGGCACATCCGCCGGTGTCGGCGGGGACGAGGGCGGTACCGAGCCCGCCGCTTCCGCCGGCGCATCCGACGGGCCGACGGCCGCGGGCGCTGACGCCCCGGTGTCGGCTGCAGGCGACGCGGGGATGGGCGAGGCGGACGCCGGCGACGTCGGCGCGGCTGGCTCCGCTGATGGCGCGGCGGACGCGATCGGGGGCTCTGGCCGGGCACCTGATCCGCCACCGTGTTCAACCGCCGCGATCTCCAGGCCGGTTGACGCCTGCGGAAAACCCGACAGTCCGAACCAGGCCGCGCCGGCGAGGACGGTGAGCGCCAGCACCGCCAGCAGCGGGACGCGGTTCATCGACGACAGCGCTTCGCGCGCCCGCGTGAGGCCGGCCTGCGCACCAGACGCCGAGACGCCGCGCCGATCGATCGCCCGGTTCATCGCGGCGAGCTGATCGGCTTCCGCAGCCTGCGTCTGCCGCGACTCCTCCTGCGCATAGTCCCGGAGCAGCGCCTCGGCATCGAGCCCCAGGAAGGCGGCGTAGGATCTCAGATAGGCGCGGTTGTAGGTTCCGCCGGGCAGCTTGGCGATGGCTTCATCTTCGATGGCCAGCAGGTAGCGCTTCGACAGGCGGGTTTCGCGGGCGATCTCGTCCAGCGAGACGCCGCGCTGCTCACGCGTGCGCTTGAGCGCAGCACCAAACGTGGCCATTCACGCCAGTATAGCGGGTCTCGCGCGAGCCCTGTAGAGTAGACCGCCGGCCAGGTCGATTTTTCAGGCAGTTCCGGCTGGCAAAGCAGACGAGCGATGCGAGTGCGAGGCGCAGCGGTCTCAGCGGCTCTCGCGCTGGTGGCGGGTTCGTCGCCCGCGGCCGCGCAGACGGCGATGCTGCCGTATGACCACATCCATATCAACGTGCCGGACCCGGCTGGCGCACGACCGAACGACCGGGAGTGAAACCCGCCGAGTCGCCCGCCGCTGCGGCGGCACGCCGCTTGTGTGCAGGTCGAAACACGATGGCACTCACCCGTTACGCGGTGCTCTTGGGACTCGCTCTCGGCCTGCTCATCGGGCTTGGCGGCTACACGTTCATCTACGCCAGAGGCGCGTCGTACCTGACGAACGACCCGGCCGCCTGCGTCAACTGTCACGTCATGCAGGAGCAGTTCGACGGCTGGACGACCTCCAGCCACCGCGCCGTCGCCGTCTGCAACGACTGCCACGCCCCGCACGACGTCCTCGGCAAGTACGCCACGAAGGCCCGCAACGGCTTCTGGCATTCCTTCTACTTCACGTTCGGCGGCCATCCGGATCCGATCCGGATCACGCCGCGCAATGCCGCCGTCACGGAGGGGGCATGCCGGACCTGTCACGCCGACGTCGTGCTGGCGATCGATACGCACCCGCAGCGGAACCGGACACTCGACTGCGTGCCCTGTCATCGAAATGTCGGGCACCTTCACTGACACGCGGTACGTGGGCGCTTCCGTCAAAGGACCAGTATGGCCGACACCCCAACGCCCGGCGATCGACTTCCCCCGCCGCCCCGTCGTCTCGGCCGCGTCGTCGTGTTCACGGCGCTCGCGGCCGCCCTCGCGGCCGCGACTGTAACCGGACTGCTCGTCAGCGTGTTCGAGCGCAAGCAGGAGGCCCGCAGTCCCTTCTACCGGGTCGTCGAGCTGACGGATGACATCGAGGACCCGGCGGTGTGGGGCAAGAACTTCCCGCTGCAGTACGACGGCTACCGGCGTACGGTCGATCAGCAGCGCACCCGCTATGGCGGTAGCGAGGCGGTGCCGCGCACCCCGACCGACGCCGACCCGCGATCGATTGTCGCGCAGTCGCGCCTCGAGGACGACCCGCGCCTGAAGCGCATGTGGGCCGGATACGCGTTCGCGACCGACTTCCGCGAGGAGCGCGGTCACGCGCACATGCTCGACGACCAGACGTTCACCGAGCGGCAGCAGGTGACGACGCAACCGGGCACCTGCCTGCACTGTCACGCGTCGGTGTATCTGCCGTATCGCCGGCTCGGGGCCGGCGACCTCATCAAGGGGTTCGAGGCGATGAACCGGATGTCCTACCGCGAGGCACGGCCGCTGGTCTCGCACCCGGTCTCGTGCATCGATTGCCACGAGCCGGCGACCATGCAGTTGCGGGTGACGCGGCCGGGTTTCATCGAAGGGATGCGCGCCGTGAAAGCGACGCAGGGCGTGCCGGACTACGACGTCAACACGATGGCGTCACGGCAGGAGATGCGAGCCTTCGTCTGCGGACAATGTCACGTCGAGTACTACTTCCGCGGCCCCGAGAAGCGGCTGACCTACCCGTGGACCAAGGGCCTGAAGGCCGACGAGATCCTCAGCTACTACCAGGAGACCGGCTTCCGCGACTGGGTGCACGCCGAGAGCGGTGCCTCGACGCTCAAGGCGCAGCATCCGGAGTTCGAAATGTGGAACCAGGGCATCCACGCGCGATCCGGCGTCGCCTGCGCCGACTGCCACATGCCGTATCAGCGCGAAGGGGCGTTCAAGATCAGCGATCACCACATCCGGAGTCCGCTGCTGAACGTCAACCGTGCCTGCCAGACCTGCCACCGCTGGCCGGAAGAGGAGCTACGGTCGCGCGTGTTCACGATCCAGGATCGGACGTTTCAGATGCGCAACGTCGCCATGGACGCACTCGTCGCGCTCATCGACGACATCCGGACCGCGGCAGCGGCGGGCGCCACCGAGGCCCAGCTCGCGGCGGCGCGCGACGAACAGCGCCAGGCGCAGTTCCTGCTCGACTTCATCGAAGCGGAGAACTCGATGGGGTTTCACGCAGATCAGGAAGCCATGCGGGTGCTCGGTCTCTCGATCGACCACACGCGCAAGGGGCAGGTGGCGATTCGCGAGCGCCGGTAGGCCGGTCGGCGAACCCTCGATCGGTCGGACGGCCGCCGGGGCGCACCGGGCGGGCGCAGGAGCCTCGTCGTCCTCCGGCTGACCGCCCTACGGCTTCTTGACCACGGCATCGACGCTCAGCTTCTCGCCGAGCTCGTTCACCACCGTCAGAGTCACGGTGTCGCCTTCGGCAAGCGGCTTCTTCAGCCCTTTCAGCAGGAGGTGGTAGCCGGTGGCGTTCATGTCGAGGGTGCCGTAGGCCGGCACCGTGACCTCGTCGAGCGCGGCGTCCTTCCCTGCCTGCCGCAATTCCACCGAGGCGGCGACATCCGACGTGGCGGAAATGAGATAGAACGCATACATGCCCGGGTTGTCGACGGTGGCGAACCCCGTGGTCGACGTGGCGCCCGCCTCCGGCATCTTCACCCAGCCATCCGTGACGCTGGGCTTCTTGTCCTGCGCCGACGCCGGCGTCGCCGTCGCCACCCCTCCGAGCACCATTGCCAGCACCGCCAACCAGGTCGCCATTCGGCGCATCGTGTTCACCCTCCAGCGCCTATTGTATCCACTGCGTCGCCGCCAACCAGTGCAGCGGTGACATTCCGTGCCGACGCGGCACGGGCACGGCACGGGCACGGGACGCGCGGGCCGAGCCGCGGCGCGGATGACCGCCGCTTTTCCGTCAGCCGCCTTTCCGACACGACGGACGGTCCGGCAGATGCCCGCCCGATGCGGTGGAAACTGGCCTGTCCGCGCGAGGCATGCTGATTGCTCTGCCGTAGACCACACCATGCCGCACGCCCATGTTTTCGCCGACCGTCCCCTTCGGATCTACTGGGAAACCACGCGGGCCTGCGACTTGGCCTGCCGCCATTGCCGGGCTGAGGCGGCCCCGGCCGCGGATCCGGACGAACTGACGACGGCCGAAGGGCTGGTCCTGCTCGAGCGCCTGGCCGGCTTCGGCGCTCCCCTGCCACACCTCGTCTTTACAGGCGGCGACGCGCTGAAGCGGCGCGACCTGTTCGAGCTGGTGGCGGCTGCCCGGGGACGGGGATTCCAGGTGTCGGTGGCGCCGAGTGCGACACCGCTGCTGACCGCCGGCGCGCTGCAACGCCTCAAGCAGGCCGGTGTCGATGCCATCTCTCTCAGCCTCGACGGCTCGACCGCCGCCCGACACGACGTCATCCGCGGCATCCCCGGCACCTACGAACGGACGCTCGACGCGGCACGGACGGCGCGGCACATCCACCTGCCCTTCCAGGTGAACACGCTGGTGTGCGCCGAGACGGTCGACGACCTGGCCACGATCCACGGACAGGTGATCGAGATGGGCGCTGCGCGCTGGAGCCTCTTTTTCCTGGTGACGGTCGGACGCGGGCAGGTGCTGCAGCCGATCGCACCCGAACGGGCCGAGGCGCTGCTCGGCTGGCTGGCCACGCTCGCCGGGCCGCCGCGGCCCGGCGGTCTCGTCGTCACCACCACCGAGGCGCCGCACTACCGTCGCGTCGCGGCCGAGCGGCGCCGCGCCGCCCACCCCCCGACGGCCGACGCCCCAGGGACGGCGGCGCCACCGGGCGGCGGACCTCCCGCCGCCGGTGGGCCCGCGCACGGCGGTGCGCCGACCGGGCACGGCGCCGGCATCCGCGACGGCAACGGCATCCTGTTCATCTCGCACACCGGCGAGATCTGCCCGTCCGGGTTCCTCGAGATTTCAACCGGCAACGTCCGTCGCGACGACGTGGTGACGGTCTATCGCCATGATCCGCTGTTCGCCGCGCTGCGGCGGCCGGACGAGTTCAAGGGGCGCTGCGGTCCTTGCGAGTATCACTGGGTGTGCGGCGGCTCGCGGGCGCGTGCCTACTCGGCGTCGCAGGATCCGTTGGGCGACGATCCGCTCTGCGAATACGAGGCGCATCCGCTCCGCATCGTTCCCGTCACGTCGGTGGCATGAA
>CADEDC010000056.1 GCA_902825985.1 uncultured Acidobacteriota bacterium
GCGGGTAGGCCGGGTAGGCCGGGTAGGCCGGGTGGGCCGGGTGGGCCGGGTAGGGCGGGTGGGCCGGGTGGGGCGGGTAGGTGGGTTCACACATCGTGAAGGTCAGCTATCACCACGGCGACCTGCCGCGCGCGATGGTGCGGCAGGCGGTGCAGATCATCCAGCGGGACGGTCTCCATGCGCTGACGCTGCGCGGCGTCGGCGAGCAGCTCGGCGTGTCGCGCACCGCGCTCTACCGTCACTTCACCGACAAGAACGACCTGCTCAAGGCGGTGGCGGCCGAGGGATTCCGCATGCTGCAGGCCGAACTGCACGAGGCGTGGACGAGCGGTGGGGAAGGCCGGCTGGGCTTCGCGGCGATGGGTCGTGCCTACATCCAGTTCGCGGTGAATCACCCGTCGCACTACCGCGTGATGTTCGGCGGGTCGCTGCGCGGGTCAGACATGCCGACACCCGATCCGGATGGCACCGGTGACGCCTTCGGCACCCTGGTGCATGCGCTCGAGGCGCTGCAACGCGCCGGCGTGGTCCGCGACGATCCGCCGATGCAACTCGCCCTCTACGTCTGGGCGGTGGTGCATGGTGTCGCCATGCTGGCCATCGATGGAGTGCTGAAGCCGCCGGCCGACATCGTTGCACTCACGACGCTCGCCATCGAACGTCTGCGCACCGGCATCGAAGCGCCGCCGGCCGGCTAGCACCGATCGGCGGGCCGTGCGGTCCGAACTAGGCGCGGCCGGCGAACTCGCGCGTCTCGGTGTGGACCTTCACCTTCTCCCCCTCCTTGATGAACAACGGCACGCGGATTTCCAGTCCGGTCTCCAGCGTCGCCGCCTTCGTCACGCCGCCGCTCGCCGTGTCGCCGCGGACACCCGGCTCGGTGGCGGTCACCGTCAGCTCGACGTGAGGCGGGAACTGCACGCCGATCGGATTGCCGTTGTACTTGAGGATCTGCACCCCGACGTTGTCGACGAGCATCAGCCGATCGTCGCCGATGGTCTCGCCGCGCAGCGACAGCGTGTCGTACGACGCGCTGTCCATGAAGTGGTAGCCATCCGGGTCGGCATAGAGGAAGGTCGCGTTCACCTGCTCGAGATCCGGCTCGCCGAACTTGTCGCCCGCCTTGAACGTCTTGTCGAAGACCGCGCGGGTGAGCAGGTTGCGCATCTTCAGCCGCACCAGCGTCTGACCGCCGCGGGCCGTCGGCCGAGACACCTCGACGTCCATGCAGTGATATGGCGCACCTTCGAACTCGAAGAACATCTTCCGCTTGACATCGATCGCTTCAATCAGTGAGGCCATGTGGGTGGTGAGTATTCTACGCCGCCAGCCCCGCCGTGACCACGCTCGAGCTGAGCCGCGTTCGCTGGCAGCGCTTTTGCCATCTCCCTGGATGCGCATGGACGCGCAGAGCAGGAGGACGCACGACCGTGGACGATACGCGCTTCGACCTCCTCGGTGGCCTCGCGAAAGGCGAGGCGCATCTCCGGCGGGAACTCGCCGTCCTCGCGCCGTGGCACCTGATTGACGTGATTGCGGCGCATGGTCTCAGTCCATTGCATCGCACCGACCTCAATCGCCTGTCGCGCGACGGACTCACCGAGATCATCGTGGCGCACCTGCACAACCGCTGAGACCACCGTCGGCGTGGACGTCCCCGATTGTCGTATCCTTGGACGCCCATGACCGACGCCGCGACTGCTCCGGCCCGTCCGATCAACAGCCCGGCGCAGGTGCTGTTCGCGAGTCTGATCGGCACGACCATCGAGTTCTTCGACTTCTACATCTACGCGACCGCTGCCGTCCTCGTCTTTCCGCGACTGTTCTTCCCGGCCACCGACCCTGCGTCGGCAACCCTGGCGTCGCTCGCCACGTTCGCCGTCGCCTTCTTCGCCCGTCCGATCGGCTCGGCGCTGTTCGGCCACTTCGGCGACCGCGTCGGCCGCAAGACGACCCTGGTCGCGGCGCTGCTCACGATGGGAGTGTCGACGGTCGGGATCGGCCTGCTGCCGACCTACGCGACGATCGGCATCGCGGCGCCGGCGCTGCTCGCGCTGTGCCGCTTCGGCCAGGGGCTCGGTCTGGGCGGCGAATGGGGCGGCGCGGTGCTGCTGGCGATCGAGAACGCGCCGCCCGACAAGCGCGCCTGGTACGGCATGTTCCCCCAGCTCGGGGCGCCGGTCGGCTTCTTCTTCTCCGGCAGCGTGTTCCTCGTCCTGTCGGCGCTGCTCGACGACGATCAGTTCTTCCGCTACGGCTGGCGGCTGCCTTTCCTCGCCAGCGCCGTCCTCGTGCTCATCGGCCTCTACGTGCGCCTGACGATTACCGAGACGCCGGTGTTCCAGCAGTCGCGCCGGCACCGCGAGCCGGTCAAGGTGCCGGTCGTGACCGTCTTCACCAGGCACACCCGCGCGCTGGTCGCCGGCACGCTCGTGTCGCTCGCGACCTTCGTCCTGTTCTACCTGATGACCGTCTTCACGCTGTCGTGGGGCACCAGCGCCCTCGGCTACAGCCGTGAGCAGTTCCTGGTCATGCAGCTCTTCGGCATCGTCTGCTTCGCCCTGACGATTCCGTTCGCGGCGCGGCTGGCCGAGATCGCGCGCCGCCGCACCATGATCGGCATCACGATCGCGATCGCGCTGTTCGGTCTCGTGATGGCGCCGATGTTCGTCGCCGGCACGGCCGGGGCGGTCATCACCATGTCGATCGGCCTCGGCCTGATGGGGATGACCTACGGCCCGCTCGGGACGGTGCTGTCCGAGATGTTCCCGACCAACGTCCGTTACACCGGCAGCTCGCTGACCTTCAACCTCGCCGGCATCTTCGGCGCGTCGCTGGCGCCGTACATCGCCACCTGGCTGGCCACCAACTACGGTCTGGCCTACGTCGGCTACTACCTCACGGGGTCGGCGCTGCTGACGCTCGCCGGCCTGATGATGACGAGCGAAACGAAGGGAACCGACCTCGCCTGAGGCCCGCCGCTCGCCTAGTTGCCGCCCTTCGCGTTCGAAATCCGGTACAGCTTCGTCGCGGTGCGGATGAACAGGCTGCCGTTCGCGATGGCCGGCGTCGCCAGCGTGAACTCGTCGAGCGGATTCTTCGCGACCACCTCGAACGTCGGTCCGGCCTGGATCACGTAGGTGGTGCCGTCCTCGTTCAACGCGAAGATCTTGCCGTTGTACGACCACGGCGACGCCGAGAACATGCCGCCGTCCGGCGCAATCCGTCGACGGCCGTACACCTCCTCGCCCGACTGCGCGTGCGTCGCCGACAGGATGCCGCGATCGAGCAGCGAATAGTAGGTATCGCCGACGACGAGACCGGACGGATACGAACCGGCGAGCGTCGGGTGCGACCAGGCGATGTAGTCGTTGGTCCGCTGACCGGCGGGCAGGGTGATGTCGCCGGTGGCGCCCGGCCGAACCGCGTACACCGGACGCACCGGGTCGGCGGGATAGCCGGAGCTGATGTACAGCAGGCCGCCGGCGGCAATCGGCGTCGCCGCATGAATCGACGTCATGCCGGCGATCTCCCACAACAGCTTGCCGTCCGTGCCGTACGAGCGGACCTTCTTCGACGCCGTCGTGACGATCTCCGTCCGCTGCGCGTTCTGCCAGACGAACGGCGACGACCAGCTGGACTTCTCATCCCGCGGCACCCGCCACAGCTCGTTGCCGGTGCGGGCGTCGAACGCCGCCAGAAACGACTGGGTCTCGTTGTCGCTTGAGATGTAGAGGCGACCGTCGTGCAACGTCGGCGATGACGCGCCGCCCCATCCCATGCGCATCGGCAGGGCGTCCATCGGCTTCTGCCAGGCCACCGTGCCATCGAAATTCAGCGCGAACAGCCCGGCATAGCTCAGATACACGTACAGCCGCTGGCCATCGGTCACCGGCGTCTCCGAGGCCAGCGAGTTCTTCTGGTGCACCGCCTGTCCCGGCTTGCCGGTGCGCAGCACGCGCTCCCAGCGGACCTTGCCGCTCTGCGCATCCAGATCGTAGACCACCCACTTGTGCTCGGCCTGGTTGCGGTCCACGTCGTTGCCGGTCATCGTCCCGCCGGACGAGCGTGCGACGTACTCGGTGACGGGACGGAAGGTGTCCGTCGGCTTCGCGAGGTCGACGGCGCTGACGACGAAGACGTGATCGCCCCAGACGACCGGCGAACTCCAGCCGCGTCCCGGGACGTCGGTCTTCCAGACGACGTTCTCGGTGGTCGACCAGCGATCGGGCAGCGCCGGGTGATTCGCCGCGACGCCGTTCGTGGTGCCGCGAAAGCGCGGCCAGTGCTGAGATTGCGCCGCCACCGGCGTGGCGGCCCCGAGCAGCAGCGCGAAGGCAAGCGGAAGGGCTGGATGCATGACACTCCCCGGTCTCAGAAGCCGGGGACACCATACCTCCGACCGACTCGGACGTCCACTGAATGTGTCCGCAGCGCCGGCCGAGGGACCAACGGCCGCGCTGCCGCCGGCCGCCCCGCCGACCAGCCTGATGCGCTAGTCGCCCGCCATGTCGATGTTGCCGCCCGTCAGGTACTTGCGTGTCTCGGCCGCGACGACGTTCGACAACAGCAGCAGGGCGATGAGGTTCGGCACTGCCATCAGCCCGTTCGCGAGATCCGAGAAGTCCCAGACGAAGCTCAACGTGAACACCGAACCGGCGTAGACCGCGACGACCCACAGGATGCGGTACGGCACGATGAACCGCTTGCCGCCCAGATACTCGACCGCCTTCTCGCCGTAGTACGACCAGCCGAGAATCGTCGAGAACACGAACGTCAGCAGGCCGAGCGTCAGCACCGCCGGGCCGAAGGCCGGCAGCGTCTGCCTGAAGGCGCCGCTGGTCAGCTCCGCCCCCGAGAGTGAACCGAGCGCCGGGTTCTCCAGGATGCTGGTGACGATCACCATGCCGGACAGGGCACAGACGACCACCGTGTCCCAGAACGTGCCGGTGGCCGAGACCAGCGCCTGGCGGACCGGGTTGCGGCTCTGCGCCGCGGCGGCGACGATCGGCGCCGATCCGAGGCCGGATTCGTTCGAGAACAGTCCGCGCGCCACGCCGTAGCGTGCCGCCGACATCACGGCGAAGCCGGCGAAGCCGCCGCCGGCCGCCTGCTCGCTGAAGGCGCTGGCGACGATCAGCTCGATCGCCGGCCAGATGAACTCGGCACTGAAGGCGAGGATGGCGACGCAGCCGGCGACGTAGGCCACCGCCATGAACGGCACCAGCCACTCGCAGACGCGGGCGATCGACTGGAGGCCGCCGAGAATCACCACCGCGGTCAGCCCCATCAGCACGACGCCGGTCAGCTGCGGGTTCACACCGAAGTTGGTCTGCGCCATGGTCGCGATCGAGTTCGCCTGCACCATGTTGCCGATGCCGAACGACGCGATGACCGTGAAGACGGCGAACAGGGCGCCGAGCCACTTCATGCCGAGGCCGCGTTCGAGCGCGTACATCGGGCCGCCGAGCATCGTCCCATCCGCGGTCCTGACGCGGTACTTCACCGCGAGCAGCGCCTCGCTGTACTTCGTCGCCGTGCCGAGCACGCCGGTGAGCCACATCCAGAGGATGGCGCCCGGTCCACCGAGGCCGACCGCGGTGGCGACGCCGATGATGTTGCCGGTGCCGATGGTGGCGGCGAGCGCCGTGGTGAGGGCGGCGAACGGACTGACGTCGCCGGGGGCGCCCGGCTCCCGCGTCACCGACAGGCGAATCGCGGTCCACAGATGGCGCTGCATGACGCCGGTCCGGATGGTCAGGAAGATGTGCGTGCCGAAGAGCAGGATGAGCAGCGGGGGGCCCCAGACGAATCCGTCCAGCGTCCGTATCCACCCGTGGATGACGTCAAGCATGCGTTACGCGACTCCCACATCGCGACCCAACCCCAGCCGTCATTCTCGCACCCTTTTCGCCCCGCCGGTTTGAATCGCGGCCCGCGGTTGTTCTATGGTGGTGCATCGGATATCGCCGCCGTCCTGGCGGCCCAGACACCATCACACCATGACTGACACGACTTCCAGGGAAACCCTCGGCTTCCAGACCGAGGTCAAACAGTTGCTGCACCTGATGGTGCATTCCCTCTACGGGAACAAGGAAATCTTCCTGCGCGAGCTCGTCTCGAACGCCTCGGACGCGTGCGACAAGCTGCGCTTCGAGAACGTCGCCCACGGCATGCCGATCGACGGCGACGCGGCGTTGCGCATCGACGTCCGCTGCGATCCCGAGGCGCGCACCATCACCGTGTCGGACAACGGTATCGGGCTGTCGCGGCAGGAGGTCATCGACCACATCGGCACCATCGCGAAGTCCGGCACGCGCGAGTTCTTCCAGCGGCTCGGCGACGACGACGCCAAGGGAGCCCAGCTCATCGGCCAGTTCGGCGTCGGCTTCTACTCGGCATTCATCGTCGCGGACAGGGTCACGCTGCTCACCCGCCGTGCCGATGCGATGCCGGACGCCGGCGTCCGGTGGGAGAGCGCCGGGGAGGGCGAGTACTCGGTCGAGACCGTCCACAAGGAGACGCGCGGCACCGACGTCATCCTGCACCTGCGGCCCGGCGAAGACGAGCTCCTGTCGGGCTCGGCGCTCCGCGCCATCCTCCGCAAGTACTCGGACCACCTCACCTTCCCGATCTTCATGAGGAAGGAGCGCTGGGACGCCGACACGAAGGCGCAGGTCGTCACCGACGAAGACGAGCAGGTGAACAAGGCGTCGGCGCTGTGGGCCCGGTCCAAGTCGGACATCACCGAGGCCGAGTACGAGGAGTTCTACAAGCACGTCGCCCACGATTTCGAACCGCCGCTGGCGTGGACGCACGCGAAGGTCGAGGGGCGGCAGGAGTTCACGCAGCTCTTCTACCTGCCGCGCCGTGCACCGTTCGACCTCTGGGACCGCGAACGCCGTCACGGCGTGAAGCTCTACGTCCGCCGCGTGTTCATCATGGATTCGGCCGAACAGCTGATGCCGGCCTACTTGCGGTTCGTGCGCGGCGTCATCGATTCGAGCGACCTGCCGCTCAACGTGTCGCGCGAGATCCTGCAGCAGTCGGGCGATGTCGCGCAGATGCGCGCCGCGTCGGTGAAGCGGGTGCTGAACCTCCTCGACGAGCTGGCGGAGAAGCAGCCCGAGAAGTACGCCACCGTGTGGAACGAGTTCGGCCGCGTGCTCAAGGAGGGCATCGTCGAGGATGCCGGCAATCGCGAGCGCCTGGCCCGGCTGCTGCGGTTCGCCTCGACGCGCGGCGACGCCGCCGACGCCTCGGTGTCGCTTGCCGGCTACGTCACCCGCATGAAGCCGGGACAGGACGCGATCTACTACCTGGCGGCCGAGAGCATCAGCGCCGCGTCGCAGAGTCCGCATCTCGAGGTCTTCCGCAAGCACGGCGTCGAGGTGCTGCTGCTGCCCGATCGCATCGATGAGTGGGTGGTCGGCCACCTGACCGAGTTCGACGGCAAGCCGCTGAAGTCGGCGGCCCAGGGCAGCCTCGACGTCAGCGCGCTCGGCGCCGACGCGGCCGGCGACGGCGCCGCCGTCGACGACGCGGACTTCGCCGATCTGGTGACGCGGATGCAGGGCGTGCTCGAGGGACGCGCCTCGCAGGTGCGGTTGACCCGCCGGCTCACCGATTCACCGGCCTGCCTGGTCGCCGACGAGACCGGCATGAGCCGGCACATGGAGCGGCTGCTGCGCGACGCCGGGCAGACGATCCCGGCGACCCCGCCGATCTTCGAGGTCAATCCGACGCATCCGGTGGTGCAGCGGCTGAAGCGCGAAACCGACACCGCCGTGTTCGGTGACTGGACGCAGGTGCTGTTCGATCAGGCGATGCTGGCCGAGGGGACGCCGCTGGACGATCCGGCGGCCTTCGTCAAGCGCCTGAACAGCCTGACGCTGGCGCTCGCCGGCGAGGGTGGGCCGAAGCTCTGGACGCCCGGCAGCTGATCGCCGGTCGTCTGACCGCCCAGGGTCAGTTGGTGTCCGACCCGGTCGCGCGGCGGACGCCCAGCGCCTGGAACGCCCGGTCGCGGGCCTCGACGAATGCCGGCATGTCGTCCGGCGGCACCGGCTCGCCCGGCGGCATCGCCTGGTGGATGGCGACCGGATTCATGTAGGTGCCGTCCTTTCGCACCCGGTAGTCGAGATGCGGACCGGTGGCGAGCCCGGTCGCCCCGACGAGCCCGATGACGTCGCCCTGGTGGACGCGCTGGCCGGCGCGCACCTTGTACGCCGAGAGGTGCAGGTACTGGGTCTCCAGCCCGTTCCCATGGCGCAGGTGCACCATCCGTCCCGCGCCGGCGTTGAATGCCGCCGACACGACGACGCCATCTGCCACCGCCACCACCGGGGCGCCGGTCGGCGCCCTGAAGTCGACGCCGAGATGGGCCCGCGTGAAGCCGAGCACCGGATGCTTGCGGTGGCTCGTGAACCGGGACGTGATGATCGGGTCGAATTTCAACGGTGACTTGAGGAAGAACCGCTTGATCGAGCGGCCGTCTTCGTCGAAGTACTGCGGCGCGCCACCCGCCGGCGTGAAGCGCACCGCCCGAATCGTCCGCCCGGCGTTGTAGAACTGCGCCGCCTGGATCGCGCCGTAGCCGGCGAATCCGTCGTCGGGGCCGGCGTCGCTGACCGGTGAGCCGTCGCCGGCGTCGACGTTCATCTCTTCCGACCCGCCTGGGAAGATGGTCGGCTCGGCCGGGCCGCCGGAGGTGCCGACGCTGCCGGCCGGCCGCCGGCCTGCGTCCTCGCGAAACTGCTTCTCGAAGAGGATGTCGAAGTGGTCGCCTGGCTGCAGCTCGGTGTTGAAGTCGACCTCGCTGCTGAGGACGTCGGCGAGTGCCATGGACAGCTCGACCGTCTCCCCGGTGCGCGACATCGCCGCGAACAGCGACGGCGCCTCGCGGTCGATCGCCCCGTTGACGATCGCGACGGCGGTGCGCTTCTCGATGGGATCGATGGCGGCGACGAAATCCGCGGCGCCGGTGCGGGTGACCGTCAGCACGCGATCGCCGTCGATTTCGTATTCGAAGCGCCGCAGGGCGCCGCCAATCGCCTGGACGATCCGGTACGGCCGGTCGGTGCGCAGCGTGCGGACGTCGAAGACCGATCCGGCGCGCCTGATGAGGGCGGCAATCTCCTGCTCGGCCACTTCGTGGGCATGCAGCAGCGACGACAGCGTCGCACCGCGAGCCACCCGCGCCGCGAGCGTCCGGACCTCGACCGGCAGGCTGATGTCCTGGCCCTCGCTGGTGGCCACCGGTCGAACCGGCGCCGGCGGGGCACAGGCGGCGACCGCCACCATCCCGAGGACGACCGTTGTCTGCAGCGCACCGGCCGAAAACATCCGGCGATTATATGCCGGCCGGTTCGCCGGCCCGTCGAGGCTTTTTGCACCCGAGGGGCGACCGCCGGGCATGGTAGATTACGCCATATGACCATCCGTCTTCTTCCCGCCGGTGCCGTTGCCGTCGCCCTGGCCGTGGCTGGCTGGCTGACCACCCCGGTGCTCGACGCCCAGACACCGGCCGCCGGACGCAAGCCGGCGCCGATCGCCCGCACGGCGGACGGCCATCCCGATTTGCAGGGGATGTTCGACGTCGCCACCATCACGCCGCTCGAGCGGCCGGCTGAGTTCGGTAGCCGCGGCTCGCTGACCCGCGAGGAGGCGCTGGAGCTCGAGAACGCCGAGAAGGAATGGCGCGCCCGGAGCCTGGCGCCCGACGCGGCCAATCGCGACGCGCCGCCGGTTGGCGGCGAAACGGACAAGCCGAAGAGTTTCCTCGCGACCCTCTTCCGTGGCGGTGGCGGCACGGTCGGCGGCTACAACACGTTCTGGCTGGCCGGTGGCGACCAGGTCGTGACCATCGACGGCCAGATGCGCACGTCCATCATCGTCGACCCGCCGAACGGTCGCATTCCGCCGCGCAAGCCGGAGGCGATGGCCAAGCTGCAGAAGCTCCTCGCCGCCCGCGTCGATCCGAGCGCCGCGGAGAGCGAGACGTCGGCCGGGCCGGCGACCTCGTTCGACAACCCAGAAGCGCGGCCGCTCGCCGAACGCTGCCTGCTCGGCTTCGGCAACACGTCGGGCCCGCCGACGCTGCCGAACTACTTCTACAACAACCTCAAGCAGATCGTGCAGACCAAGGACACCATCCTGATCCACGTCGAGATGGTCCACGACGCCCGCATCATCCGGATGAACGCCACCCATGCGCCGGCGACGGTGCGCAAGTGGATGGGCGACTCGATCGGCCGCTGGGAGGGTGACACGCTGGTCGTCGACACCACCAATTTCACCGACAAGACGCTGTTCGCCGGCTCGGCCGAGAACCTGCACGTCGTCGAGCGCTTCACGCCGATCGACGGCGACACGGTCCTGTATCAGTTCACCGTCGATGACCCGACGACCTGGGATCGGCCGTGGAAGGGCGAGTACACGTGGCGCCGGACCGATGAGATGCTCTACGAGTACGCCTGCCACGAAGGCAACCACGGACTCGTCAACGTGCTGCGTGGCGCCCGTTTCAGCGACAAGCAGACACAAAAGCCGTAGCGCCACGCCGGGGGCCGGCGCATATACTGTCCGCCACCGAAAGGCGGACCCATGCGCCCGTTCACGCTCGCGTTTCTCGCCAGCACAACCGTCGCCGTCGTCGCGTTCAGCCACCTGACCGGCGTCGCCCAGCAGACCGGCGCGCCGGCACCCGCCGGCGCTGACTGGCCCATGTATCGGGGCGATGCCGCCGGCACCGGCTTCTCGTCGCTCACCCAGATCACGCCGCGCAACGTCGCGTCGCTGACCCAGGCCTGGACCTTCTCGCTGATTTCGACCACGCCGCCCCCGGCGGCCGGCGCCGGCGCGCCACCATCGGTGAACGCCGCCGCTGCCGCCAACTCCCAGGTGACGCCGATCGTCGTTGCCGGCGTCATGTACCTGCCGGCCACCAACCGGGTCGTGGCGCTCAATCCCGACACCGGCACCGAGATCTGGAGCACGCCGATTGCCGGCGCCGGCACGCTGTCGCGCCGCGGCGTCGGCTACTGGCCGGGCGACGGCACGCTGGCGCCGCGCCTGTTCGCGATGGCAGGCAGCCGCCTGATCGCGCTCGATGCCAGGACCGGCACGCCGGTCCGTGACTTCGGCGCGAACGGCGAGGTCGAAATCGGAGTGCCCTACAACTCCGTTCCCGGCGTCTTCCGCAACGTCATCGTCGTCGGCGCCAACACGCCGCCGCGGACCATCGGCGGCATCGGCAACCCGCGCGGCTACGACGCGCGCACCGGCGCCAAACTGTGGGAGTTCAGCTCCGTCGCGCAGCCCGGTCAGCCGGGCCACGACACCTGGGACGGGGAGAGCTGGAAGGACCGGCTCGGCGCGAACGCGTGGCCGTTCTACTTCTCGTTCGACGAGCAGCGCGGACTGCTGTTCGTGCCGCTGGCGTCGCCGATTCCCGGCTGGTACGGCGGCGATCGGAAGGGCGCCAATCTCTACGGCAACTCGGTGGTTGCCGTCGACATCCAGAACGGCGCCTACAAGTGGCACTTCCAGACCATCCATCACGACATCTGGGATCACGATCCGCCGGCGCCGCCGTCGCTGTTCACCATCACGCGGAGCGGTCGATCGATTCCGGCGCTCGGCGTGACGACGAAGTCCGGCTACCTGTACATCCTGAACCGCGAGACCGGCCAGCCGATCTTCGGCGTCGAGGAGAAGCCGGTGCCGAAGAGCGACGTCCCCGGCGAAGCGACGTTCGCGACACAGCCGATCCCGGTGAAGCCGCCGGCGCTCGCGCGGGTGGCGTTCGCGCCCGGCGATCTCGTCACCGCCGCCGACACGACGCCCGAGCACGCGCAGGCATGCGCCGAACTGGTCGCGAAGGTCGGTGGCGTGTCGAACCAGGGTCCGTTCACGCCGTTCAACTACCGCGCCGCCGGCGCTCCGCTGACGTCGACGGTGCTGTTCCCGGGTGGCGTCGGTGGCGCGAACTGGGGCGGGACGTCGTACGACCCCGCGTCGGGCCTGCTGTTCGTCTCGACGCAGGACGTTGGGGCGCTCGGCTCGATCGAACGGGCGAAGGATGGTGCGCCGCTGCCGTACGACAAGACGACGCCCGGGCGCAGCACGTTCGATGCGCGGATCGGCGAGCAGAACTGGCCGTGCCAGAAGCCGCCATGGGGCCGGCTCACCGCGGTGAACACCGCCACCGGTGACATCGCCTGGCAGGTACCGCTCGGTGTCACCGACGGACTGCCGGCGGCGAAGCAGCTGACCGGCCGTCCGCTGCTGGCCGGTGCGATCTCGACCGCCAGCGGCCTGCTGTTCATCGGGGCGACCGACGACAACCGGTTCCGCGCGCTCGACGCGAAGAGCGGCCGGGAACTCTGGGTCGCCCGGCTCGCCAAACGGGGCAACGCGAACCCGATGACCTATGCGACGCGCGGCGGCAGGCAGTACGTGGCGATCGTCGCCAGCGACACGCTCGTCGCCTACGCACTTCGCTGAAGTTTCGTGGCGCCGCGTGCGGCGGCGTTGGTGCGGGCATCGTGCGGATGAAATGTGCCGAACTCGTGATTGCGCCGGCTGACCGGTTGCCGTAATGTACCGGCACCGTGTCTGCTCCCCCAAGCAATCACGGTTCGGTTCTGTGTCGTATCATGCGCGTCCTCGCCGCCGGTCTGCTGGCGGCGGGAGTCGCCTGTCGCCCGGCTGCTTTCGAGTCAGGCGCGATTCATCTCCGAGCCGCCTACACGTCCAGCGTCGACGTCGGCGACCTGCCGTCGCTGATGGCGCACCGCGCGCTGTCGCACCACGGCCGGTCCGTCACGCCGACGTTCTTCGCGCAACCTGAACTCGCGGTCGCGGCGCTGGCGGCCGGCGACGCCGACGTCGCGAGCGGCGGCGTCCGCGCCTTCTGGGCGGCCGACGCCCGCGGCGCCGATCTCGTGCTGCTGATGGAGCACTCGGAGAACGGCTACGTCCTCGTCACCGTGCCGGACATCGGCCGCTGCGCCGACCTCGACGGACGGACGCTTGCGCTGTCGAGCCGCGGCTCGCTGCCGGCAGCGCTCGGCGAGCACTTCCTCGCCCAGTGCCCAGACGCGACACCGCGCATCCTCACCATGCCGCACTCGGGCGATCGGCTGGCGGCCCTGCGCGCGCACGCCACCGATGCCGCCATCCTGCAGCGCGCCGATGTCGCCCGCCTGCAGCGCGACTTCCCCGGACAGTTCGTCGTGCTCGACGGCTTCCGCAAGACCTATCCGGACCTCGATTTCGAGGGCGTCTTCACCACCCGCCGCTTCGCCCGCGCGCACCGGCCGGTCCTCGTCGACTACGTGCGCCAGCGGATTCTCGCCAATCGGCAGGCGCTCGACGACCCGGACTGCCTGATCGCGGAAGCGGCAGGCTGGCCGACCTTCGGCCCGCTCGACAACGACGTCGTCGCCGGCGAGGTGCAGGCGCCCGCCTGGACCCGCGACGGCGGCATCACGCACACCAGCGTCGCCGCGACGCTCGACTTCTTCGTCCGCGCCGGCAGCCTGCCCGCCGGTCTCTCGCTGCCGCAGATTGTCGACTTCTCGATCCTCGACGACGCGCTTGCCGGCCTCGAGCCGGGCGATCTCGAAGAGGGCGGCGAAGGCGCCGCCTCGGGGCATCGCGTGCACACGACGCGGCTCGCCGGGCGCGAGGGGCCGTGAGCGCCGGCGCCGGGCCGCGCGCCGCCGTCCTGCGGCTCGCCGGCGGCCTGGTCATCGCCGTTGCCTGGGAGGTGGCCGGTCGCGCCTCCACCAGCCTGCTGCTGCCGTCGTTCCTCGAGACGATGCGGGCGCTCGCCGCCCTGCTGACCGGCGGCGCGCTGTGGCGGGCCTTGTGGGCGAGCAATCAGACCCTCATCGCCGGGTTTGCGGCCGCGACCGCGCTTGGCATCCCACTGGGTCTGGCGCTCGGCCGCTGGCCGAACCCGGCGCGCTGGGCCGATCCGTACCTGAACCTGCTGCTCGTCGTGCCGACGACAGCCCTGGTGCCCATCCTCCTGATCGTCGGCGGCGCCGGATTCGCCGCCCGCGCGGCAGTGGTCGCGAGCTTCGCCGTACCGGTGATCGTCCAGTGCGCCCGCGCCGCGGTTCGCCAGGTCGATCCACGTCTGCTCGACGCCGCCCGCGCGTTCGGCGCGACGCCCGCACAGCAATGGCGCACCGTGCGGCTGCCGGCGGCGTTGCCAAGTCTCCTGGTCGCCGCGCGCCTCGGGCTGGCCCGCGCCGTCGAAGGGATGGTGGTCGTCGAACTGCTGCTCGTCGCGGTCGGCATCGGCGGACTGCTGCTCGACTTCCAGGGACGCTTCGACGCACCGTCGGTCTATGCCGTCATGCTGGTGGTCATGGCCGAGGCCGCGACGCTGACGGTGGCCGGCCGCGCGCTCGAGCGGCGGCTTTCCCACGTCGCGGTCGATCGTGATTAGCATCGTCGGCTGCCGGAAGACGCACCGCGGTGACGGCAGGCAGCCACCGGTGCCGGTGCTGGATGGCGTGGACCTCGAGGTCCGGCCGCACGAGTTCGTCGCCGTGCTCGGACCGAGCGGCTGCGGCAAGACGACGCTCCTGCGTATCCTCGCCGGGCTCGAGGGTTGGGACTCCGGCGAGGTGCGGGTGCATGGCCGGCCGGTCAGCGGACCGGGCACCGACCGCGCGCTGGTCTTCCAGGACTTCGCGCTGCTGCCGTGGGCCACCGTCACCGACAACATCGCGTTCGGCCTCGAACTGCGCGGCGTGGCACGGGCCGAGCGCACCGCGGTGGCCAACCGGCTGATCGACCGCGTCGGTCTGAACGGATTCGCCCGCCACTATCCCCACCAGCTCTCCGGCGGCATGCAGCAGCGCGTTGGACTGGCGCGGGCACTGGCCGTCGAGCCGGAGATCCTGCTGCTCGATGAGCCGTTCGGATCCCTGGACTCCCTGACGCGCCGCGGACTGCAGGAGGATGTCCTGCGCCTGCATCACGAGACGCGCAAGACCGTACTGCTCGTCACCCACAGCGTCGACGAGGCGGCACGGCTCGGCGATCGCGTCGTGCTGCTCGGTCCCCGTCCGGCCCGCGTCATCGAAACCATCGAGACCGGGCTGCCACGGCCGCGTCCCGACGACATCGGCAGCGACCGGCGATTCGTGGCGCTCAAGGAGCATCTGTGGAATCGTCTCAAGGCGCTGACCAGCCGCTAGGGGCGGCGGCGCCGGCCGACTGGCGCACGTCGCTGACCGCGCTCGCCGCAGGCGCTGTCGTCTGGGAGCTGACCGCGCGCCTGTCGGTCGCGCTGCCGCCGTTCTCGGTCGTGGTCGGCACGCTGATCGAGCTGTTGCGCGGTGACGTGCTGCTGCCGGCGCTGGCGACCAGCCTGGCGAGCCTGGCCGTCGGCTTTTCGTGCGCCGCCGCCGCCGGCCTCACGCTCGGGCTCGTCCTCGGCCGGTCGCGCACCGCCGAGCATTTGAGCGACGTCTACCTCGACGCGGTGATGTCGGCACCGACGCTCATCTACGTGCCGTTCCTGTTCGCGCTGTTCGGTGTCTCGCGCGCCAGCCAGGTGGCGGTGGTCTTCGCCTATGCCTTCTTCATCATCGTGACGACGACGAGCGCGGCGGTGAAGCAGATGGATCGCCGGCTCATCGACATGGCGCGGGCGTTCGGCGCGACCGACCGCCAGATCCTGTGGCGGGTGGCGTTGCCGGCGGCGCGGCCGATGGTGTTGATCGGCCTGTCGCTCGGGGTGACCCGCGCCGTGAAGGGGATGGTCGTCGGCGAAATGGTGATCGCGCTGAGCGGCGTCGGCGCCCTGCTGCGCGCGTCGGCGGCGCGGTTCGACCTGGCGCAGACGCTGGCGCTGCTGCTGGTCGTCGTAATCGTGTCAGCCGCCTGCAACCTGCTCGTCGGGCGCGCCGGCCGCGCCTTGATCGATCGCTGATTCCGGTCGCCTACCGGCGGTCGTCGACCACCGCGGCATGGCGACCCAGCGGCACTGGGCCGGGTGTGTCCGCACGTAGCCGGCCAGCAGCGGCGTCAACTGCGCCCGGCAGGCGGCGGCGTCGGCCGCCGCGTCGGCAAGCGGCGCCGGCAGCGGCGGGTGGATCTCGATGATGCGCCGTCCCCGGTCACGCCAGGTCAACACCGGGAGCGTCGGCGCGCCGGTCGCGCGACGCAGCGCCAGCCAGCCATGCCGCACGATCAGCGGATGACCGGGTAGATCGACGCGAAACGCTTCGCGGCCGAACGGACCGTCCGCGGTCACATAGACGAGCGCTCCCTGCCGGAGCAGGCGGCGCATCTGGAGCAGCCCGGCGAGGCGCGATGGCGCGTCGCCGTCCGGCAGCCGGATGACCGTCCCCGCCTCGATCGCCGCCTGCCAGCGCGGGTCGCCGACGCTGGCCTGCAGCCGGCCGGCGAAGCGCACCGGATAGCCAAGCGCACGCAGCCGCAGCCAGGTCTTCGGCGGACCGAGGTGGAAGCCGAGCAGCAGGGCCCCGTCGGGCTGCGCGATCAGCCGGTCGGCGCCGTGCAGCACGACGTCGCGCGCCAGCGCCGCCGTGGAGTCCATGCCAAGCAGCGCCTCCTCGGCGACGAACCGCCCGTGATTCGCCAGCACCGCGAGCGCCAGCCGATGGCCGGCCCACCCGGTCGCCCCTTGTGCGGCGGCCCACGCTGCCGCCCGGCGATAGCGGCCGCGCGCCGCGCCGTCAACGATCGCCAGACCGGCGAGGACGTTCTCCGTGACGCCAATCGGCAGCGCCCGCAACATCGACGTCAGCCGGCGCAGCTTCGCCGGCCCGGCGAACATGTCCGGTGAGAGTTCCGGATCGCGTTGGTCGGCCGTGACCGGCCCGAGGCCGGCGGCGCCCGCTCGCCCGGTCACGCCGATCGCCCCTGCTCGGCGCGCTTGCGCTCGACGAGATCGACCAGGCTGCCAAGCGTCTCGAACGTGCCGGGCCGGAAGTCGACCTGCTCGTCGAACGTGATGCCGAACGCCTGCTCGCTGGCGATCACGACCTCGAGCAGCTCGACCGAGTCGAGCAGGTAGCCCTGACTCAGCCGCGTGTCGCGGGCCGGTTGCGCCGGAGTGCGCGCCTGACCGACGATGCGCGACACGATGGCGGCGACCACCGTCAGGGTCTCCGTGTTCATGGGGCGACGCCTTCGAGAGCCGCGATGCAGGCGAGACGATTGATCTTGCCGCCGGTCAACCGCGGCAGCATCGCCACCTGCACGATCGCGCGCGGCCACGCCCACGAGGGCAGCGACACCGCCGCCCGATCCTTGACCTGGGCGAGCGACGCCTCGGCCGCGCAGGTGAGCACGGCACCGAACGAGGCGCCGGCGGCGCCGGCCATCGGCACGACGGCCACGTCGCCCACGCCGTCGATTTCGCGCAGGCGCCCGGCCACCCACGTGAGGTTCACGAGCCGGCCTTCGCGCGTCCGGATGCAGTCGTCGATTCGCCCCGTGAGCCGCAGCCGGCCGTCCGCCTGCACGACCCCGAGGTCGCGCGTCGGCCACCAGCCGTCCCGATCGGACCGGGTGACGGACGGCGGAAATCCATATCCGGCCATCAGCCACGGGCTTTGGATCCAGATGCGGCCGCCGTCGACCGCGGATGCCGCGTCATCGGCGGCATCGCCGATGCGCAGCGCGACGCCGGGCAGGACGCGCCCCACGGTGTCCGGCTGCACGTCGTCTGCCGGACCGGAGTCGACGGCGATGACGCCGGTCTCGCTCGACGAGTAGTTCTGTCGGAGGGGAACGCCGAAGCGGGTCCGGAACGCGTCGAACACCTGGCGCGATACCGGGCTGGACAGCAGGCAGATGCGCGGCGCGATCGCCGGGCCGGTCAGCCGGCAGCGGCCCAGCACGTCGGCGAAGTGCGCGGTGGCCGACCACAGCGCGAACTGCGGCCGCGCGAGAATCGACAGCGCCATCCGATGGTCGACCGGGTCGAGAAGACCGAACGCACCGCCGAGCATCATCGCCGAGAGCAGCCGCGTGAGCCCGTGGCCGTGTGCCAGGGAGACACCGGCGACGATGCCGTCACCGTCGCGCAGTTCGAGTGCGTCGAGCCGCGCCTCCACGCCCGCGACCAGGGCTTCCATCGTCCGGTACACCGGCTTCGGCATGCCGGTCGACCCGGAGGTGAAGAGCACCACGCCCGGGCTTCTGAGCATCGGCAACGGAAGCCCGCCTCGCCCCGATGACAACGCCGCCGGTGCGCCGAGCACGAGCGTCCGGCATCCCAGCCGCCGGGCGTCCGCAATTGCCGCCGCCGTGAGCGCGCCGGGACGGGCGCCGGTGGCGGCGACGGCCTCGCGGATGCCCGGCGGAAACAGCACCGTCAACCCCTGCGGCACCGCCGCCGACGTGAGGGGCAGCGCCAGGTCCGGCGTCCAGGCGCCGGTGTCGGCCGGCAGCACGATCAGCCAGGCCGGCCGCGACGCCGCGGCGGCAAACAGGGCGACCGATTCCGCCGAGGACGGCAGGGCGACGGCGACCGGGACCTGTTCGCCGCCCACCGCTTCATCGATCTCGGCGCGCCAGGCGACGGCCAGCCGTTCGAGTTCATCCGCCGACCACGTGCGGCCGCCGCTGATGACGGGTGGGAACTGCGGCGCGCGTCTCATGCGCCCGCTCGGATCCCGGCAGGTGGCAGACCGACGGCGCGATACTGGCGGTCGTACAGCTGCCGGTAGCGCCCGTGCCGATCGAGCAGCGCCGCATGCGAGCCGCGCTCGACCACCGCGCCGCGCTCGAGCACGACGATCTGGTCGGCGCTCATGATCGTCGACAGCCGATGCGCGATGACGACGGTCGTTCGGCCGCGGCGCAGCCGCTGCAGCGCGTCCTGGATCAGCGCTTCCGTGCCGCTGTCCAGGCTCGACGTCGCTTCGTCCAGGATCAGGATGGCCGGATTCGCCAGCAGGGCGCGCGCAATCGCCACCCGCTGCCGTTGGCCGCCCGAAAGCCGGATGCCACGCTCGCCGATCAGCGTGTCGTAGCCGTCGGCGAAGCCGGCGACGAACTCGTCACAGCCGGCCGAGGTGCCGGCGCCGCGGATCGACGCGGGTGAGGCGTCCGGCATCGAGAACGCGATGTTCTCGGCGATCGTGCCGTCGAACAGGACATCGTCCTGCAGCACCACCCCCAGGTTCCGGCGGTACGACTCGCGCGCGAGACCGGCAAGGTCGTGGCCGTCCACCAGCACCCGACCGGCGGTTGGGCGATGCAGGGCCATCAGCAGGCCGACCAGCGTGGTCTTGCCGGCGCCGCTCGATCCCACGAGTGCCGTCGTCGTGCCGGCCGCGGCGTCGAACGAGATGTGGTGCAGGACCGGAACTCCTGGCGTGTACTCGAAGCTCACGTCCTGAAACGCGACATCGCCGCGCATGGTGAGCGGCGGCGACCCGACGGCAGCGGCGCCCGCCGCGGCGTCGTCGTCGGCTTCGATGCGCACCTGCCGGAGTTCCTCCATCCGCTCGACCCCGGCGAACGCCTCGGCGAGCGGGCCGGCGAGTGCCGACAGCTGCGCCACCGGCAGCGTCAGCAGCGCCAGGAACGACACGTACATCGCCACGTCGCCGGCGCTCATCGCCTTGCGTTGCACGGCGGCGCCCCCAGTCACCATGACGACGAGGGCGGCGATGCCGAGCATGGCCGTGAAGAAGGCGTTCACGGCGGCGGTTCCGATCATCGCCCGGCGGACGTTGTCGAACAGCCGCTCCGCCCGATCGCTGAAGGCCCGATCCTCACGCGGCTCCGCTGCGTAGGCCTTGACGATGCGAACGCCGCCGAGGCTCTCGCCGAGGCGGCCGGTCATCTCGGCCATCAGACGGCCACGCTCGCGGAAGATCGGACGCAGGCGTCCCGAGGCCGCCGCGATGCCGACGCCGAACAGGCCGAGGACCGTCGCCACGATCACGGTCAGCCAGGGGTCGATCGACAGCAGCGCCGCCAGTGCGAGCAGCGCGATCACGACCGAGGCCGCGAGCTGCACGACGTCGCGGCCGACGAACGGCCGCACCGCGTCGGCGTCGTGCCAGATGCGCGACAGCAGCGCGCCGGTCGTCATGCGGTCGAGGCGATTGACGGGCCAGCGGATCACCCGGGCGAAGTTCAGCTCGCGTGCCTCGGCGACCGCGTGCGCCGCGGCCACGCCGAGCAGTCGACCCAACGCGAACGACGTGACGGCGGCGGCCACCGCGGCGAGACCGATCAGAGTAGCGAGCAGCGGCAGCAGATCCCAGCGTCCGGCGCCGACGACGTCGTCGAGGAAGCGCTTCGCGGTGAACGGCGCGACGAGGCCGCAGAGGCGATTGAGCAGCATCAGGACGAAGCCGGCGGCCAGGCGCCAGCGATGGGCGGCGATCAGCGCCCAGGCCGCGCGCCAGGCGCGCGGCGACGGCAGGAGGGCGGGTGCAGCGCCGTCGGCGTGGCCAGACTGGCGGCGGCCGCCGTGCAACTTCTCGGCGCCCGAGGCCATGCGGATGAATCTCAAGGTCAGCCTTAGAATACGGCAGCATGGCAGGCGCGGACCGTCTGAAAGTCATCCGGGTGATCGCCCGGTTGAATACAGGCGGGCCATCACGCCACGTGATTCTGCTCGACGCCGGACTTCGGTCGCGCGGCCATCGGACATTGCTCGTCCACGGGGCGGTCAGTGCGACCGAGGCCTCGATGGAACCGCTCGCCGATGCGCAGCCGATCCGCCGCGTGAAGCTGCCCTATCTGGGCCGCAGCCTGCGGGTGATGGACGATCTGCGGGCGTTCTGGCGGGTGACGCGGCTGCTGTTCCGTGAGCGCCCGGACGTCGTGCACACGCACACCAGCAAGGCCGGCATGGTCGGCCGCGCCGCCGCCATCGTCTACAACCTGCTGACGCCCGGCCGCCGCCGATGCGTCATCATCCATACCTTCCACGGCCACGTCTTCGAGGGCTATTTCTCACCGCTGGTGACGCGCGGCGTGCTCGCCATCGAGCGGACGCTGGCGCGCGTCACCGACCGCATCGTCACCATCTCGCCGCGCCAGCGTGACGACATCGTCGGCCGCTACCGGATCGCGGCGGCGGCGAAGGTGGTGGTCGTCCCGTTGGGGCTCGACCTGCAGCCGCTGCTCGACCTCCCGCCTGGCGGCGGCTGTCTTCGTCGCCGACTAAACATCCCCGCCGACGCGGTGGTCGTCGGATTCGTCGGCCGGCTCGTGCCGATCAAGGATGCCGGGACGCTGCTGCGCGCATTCGCCGCGGCTCGCCGGCAGCAGCCGGATCTCCACCTGGTGATCGCCGGCGACGGCCAGATGCGCGCGCCGCTGCTCGACCTGGCGGGCGCCCTCGGCGTCGCCGCCCACGTCCATGCGATCGGCTGGTGGAACGGGCCGTTGACGACGCTCTACGAGGCCATGGACGTGTGTGCGTTGTCGTCCCTGAACGAGGGCACACCGGTCGCGCTCATCGAGGCGATGGCCGCCGGGGTCGCCGTCGTGTCGACCGCCGTCGGCGGCGTCCCCGACATCGTCGAGGACGGCGTCACCGGGCTGCTCGTACCGCCCGGCGACGTGGCGCGGCTCGCCGCCGCCCTGCTGGCGCTGTCGGCGAATCCGTCACGGCGCGCGGCGATGGGGGCGGCCGGCCGCCGTCACGCCGCCCGGCACTTCATGCACGGCCGGCTGGTGGACGACATCGAGCGCCTCTACCGCGACACGACGCGTATACTGGGCCGCGAGTTGCCGCGCTGAGGGGGACGCCGCTGACGGGGACGCCGTTGAGGGGAAAGCCGATGACGAACTGCCTGCCATTGCCGTGTCGCGTCCCGCCCGCGGTCGGATTCATCGCGGTCGCTGCGGCTTCGCTGTTCTGCGCGTCGCTCGCCGGCGGCCAGACGCTGACCGGTGCGATCGACTTCCACGCCCACGGCGCTCCCGACGGCACGCCGCGGAAGATCGATGTCATCGAGCTGGCCAGCGCCGCCAGGGCCGCCGGCATGCGGGCCATCGTCATCAAGAACCACTACGAGCCGACCGCGTCGCTGGCCTACATCGTCCGCAAGGCGGTGCCCGGCATCGAGGTGTTCGGCGGCATCTCGCTCGACCTGACGGTCGGCGGCGTCAACCCGGCGGCGGTCGAGTGGATGACCCGGATCACGGGCGGCTACGGCAAGGTCATCTGGCTGCCGACGTTCGACTCCGAGTCGCAGGTACGGCTGACCGGAGAGAACCGGCGATTTGCGCCGGTGACGCGCGACGGCCGGCTGCTGCCCGAGGTGCTGCAGGTGATCGCGCTGGCGGCGAAGCACGACCTCGTGCTCGAGACCGGTCATTCGGCGCCGGCCGAGTCGCTGCAGATCATCGCCGAAGCCAGGCGGCAGGGCGTGAAGCACGTGCTCGTCACCCACGCCATGACCAGTCCGGGAGGGGCGATGACGCTCGCCCAGATGCAGGAGGCGGCGAAGCTCGGCGCGCTGCTCGAGCTGGTCTACTCGCCGATGACCGACGCGCAGCTGGAGAGGGAAGCCGACGCCATCCGGACGATCGGCGCCGCGTCGTTCGTCCTGTCCAGCGATCTCGGTCAGCCGCAGAACCCGCTGCACACGGACGGACTGCTGGCGTTGTACAAGGGGCTGATGGACAAGGGCATCCCGGCGGCTGACATCGACCTGATGTCGCGCCGGAACCCGGCGCGGTTGCTCGGACTGCCCTGACGCGGGCGCGGACGTTTACGAGAGCGTTACGCCGTCGTCATCGCTTCTTCGCGGCGTGCGGATACCGTGAGCCGATGTCCCGCCGCTCTGCCCCGCGCGTGCTCGTCGTCTGCCGGGATGCCGCGCTCGAGACGCGACTGCACAAGGAGCTCGACGGGCCACCCGACCTGCACATCGAGTTCGTGACTGCCGCCGAATACGCCAGGCGGTCGCTGAACGGCGGCACGGCATCGGACGTCATCGTGCTCGACCCGAGCGCGACCGCACCGGACGGCTTCGACGTCTATCGCGTGCTGCAGCCGCGCTCGGCGGCGCCGGCGCTCGTCGTGCTGCGCGCGCGCAGCGCCACCCGCGATGTGGCCGGCACCCGCTGGACCGCCGGCGGCGGCATGGAGGCGCTCGAGCACCGGCTCCACAACGCGCTCGGTCGCACCATGGCGCGCTTCACCTGGCTGCCGGTGCGCCACGCCGGCCCGCGGCTGCACGCGTCGTTCCCGGGGACGCAGGTGCAGGTGGACGGCGCCGCGGTCGACCTGTCGCGACGCGAGGCGGAGCTGCTCGCGCTCCTGCTGGCGCATCTCAATCGCATCGTGTCACGGGAGATCCTCATCGCCGAACTCTGGGGATACGAGACGCGTTCGCTCGACGTCTACATCCGCCGCCTGCGCCGCAAGCTCGGGCCGGCCGGCGCGCAGATCGAGACCGTCACCGGCCTCGGCTACCGCTTCGTCGAACCGGCGCCGCACGATGCCCCCGCCCCGCCGTCGGCCGACAGCGCTGCCTGAGGCGTAGTTACAGACTGTTAACACCGCCGTCGCGGGATCATCACGACGCCTGCCTAGACTCGACCTGTCCAGTACGAGAACCAACACGAACGCGTGTGGCCTGCGGGCCGCCGTTCTCACCAGAGGAAACGCAATGTCATCCGCACCGCACGTCAGGGCGCTCGTGTGCGCCGTCAGCCTGGCTCTGGCGGCCCCGGCGCTGGGCGCCCAGCCGGGCCAGGCGCCGCCGCCCGCGGCAAGAGTTCGCGCGGCCGCCGCCATCGTCCGCATCGTCGGCACCGTCCGCGACGAGGCCAACTCGATTGCGCTGCCCGGCCTCCCCGTGGAGGTCGTGAGCACGGGACAGGTGGTCTACACCGACGTCGACGGGCGATATGTCCTCGAGGTGCCACCGGGCGAGTACGAGATCAAGGTGGCGATGGAGAGCTACCAGACCCGGATGGTCAAGGTGACGACCGGTGGCGAGCGGACGATCACCGCCGACATCGGCCTGGAGATGAACCGCTTCGCGGAGGTCGTGACCGTGACGGCCGCCGCCATCGACGTGCAGACGTCGACCGCCGAGGCGCAGCTGCAGCAGCGCCTCAACGCCCAGGTGATCACCGACAACATGGGCGCGCAGGAAATGCGCGACAACAACGACGGCGACGCCGCGGCAGCCATGCAGCGTGTCACCGGAATCTCGGTGGTCGACAACCAGTACGTGTTCGTTCGCGGACTCGGCGAGCGTTACAGCAACACGCAGCTGTCCGGCGCGACGCTGCCGACGACCGAGCCGGACAAGAAGGTGGTGCCGCTCGACATGTTCCCCTCGGGGCTGCTCGACAGCGTGCAGGTCGCCAAATCGTACTCGCCGGACAAGTCGGCCGAATTCGCCGGCGGCCTCGTGCAGGTCACGCCGATCAAGCTGCCGAACCGGCCGGTCGCCGACTTCTCGTATGGCGTCAGCGCCTACACGATCGCGACCGGCAAGAACATCCCGCTCAGCCCGCTCGGCAGCCGTGACTGGCTCGGCTACGACGGCGGGTCCCGGGCGCTGCCATCGTCGTTTCCCGACTCCAAGATCGTCCGCCGCGGCGTCTTCACGCCGACCGTCGGCTTCAGCCCGTCCGAGATTACCGACTTCGGCCGTCAGCTCGGGAACCTCTGGCGGCCGGCAACCACGAGCGGTGCGCCCGGTCAGAACTGGGGCCTGGTCGGCGGCAACCGGTTCGGCAAGCTCGGGGTCGTCGCCAGCTTCTCCCAGTCCTATCGCGAGCAGTTCGTCCGCGAGGATCGTGCCTTCTACCGGGTGGACGAGGGGAACCAGCTCGAAGCCGTCAGCGACTACGACATTCAGTACGGCACGCAGCGGGCCCAGCTCGGCGCCGTCGGCAACCTCTCGTACCAGCTGTCGACCAATCACCGCGTCTCACTGGAGAACTTCTACACGCACAGCGGCCGCGACGAAGGCCGCATCTTCGAAGGGCCGAACACCGAGAACAACTTCTACTACTTCAACAACCGCCTGCAGTTCATCGAAGAGGGCATGCTGCTCAACGGACTGACAGGTGAACACTTCCTCCGCGGCCTCTCGAACAGCCGCTTCGACTGGCGCGCCACCTACGCCCGGGCGACGCGCAACGAGCCGGACCTGCGCGAGACGCTGTATCAGGCCAACCTCGTCCCGGTGGCTGGCGGTGGCTTCACCTACACCGGCACGCCGGTGCTCGCCGACGAATCGCAGAGCGGCTTCAGGATGTTCAACGATCTCGAGGACAAGACCCTCGACGTCGCCGCGAACTGGAGCGTATTCAGCACCTCCGGCGATCGACCGACCCAGTACAAGTTTGGCATCAACGTCATCGACCGCGACCGCGGCTTCTCGTCGCGCCGCTTCCGCTACATCCCGAACACCGCCGGCTCCGGCGGCGCGGTACCGGCGAATCTGACGCTGTCGCCGGAGGAGATCTTCTCGTCCAGCAACATCGGCTCGGCGTTCCGGTTCAACGAGGAAACCCGTCCGGTGGATGCCTACGACGGCCAGCAGACGACCACTGCCGGCTTCGGCATGATGGACATGACGATCAGCGCCCGCACCCGCCTCATTGCCGGCGCGCGGATCGAGCGGTTCGAGCAGCAGGTGACGTCCTTCGACCCGTTCGGCCTGTTCCTGAGCCGGACGACGTCGGAGAACAAGAACACCGACATCTTCCCGTCGATCAACCTGGTGCAGAGCCTGAACGCCAAGGCCAACCTGCGCGTCGGATACAGCACCACGGTCAACCGCCCGGAGTTCCGTGAGCTGGCGACCTTCGAGTTCACCGACGTCGTCGGTGCCCGGGCGACACGCGGGAACCCGGAGCTCACCCGCGCGCTCATTCACAACGCCGATGTCCGCTGGGAGCTGTTCCCCGGTGGTCGCAACGTCTTTGCCTTGAGCGGTTTCTACAAGTACTTCGAGCGGCCGATCGAGCGCGTCGTGATTGCCGGCGCCCAGCCGATCGTCACCTTCCAGAATGCCGACAACGCCCGCAACTTCGGCTTCGAACTGGAGGCCGTGCAGCGCATCTTCGACGGGTTCTTCGTCAACGCCAACTACACGTTCGTCGACTCGAAGATCACGCTGAATGCCGACCAGCGGACGGTGCAGACATCGCTCGAGCGGGCCCTCGCCGGGCAGTCGCGCAACGTCTTCAACATCACCACCGACTACTCGAAGGCGGGCTTCAACGTCCGGCTGCTGATCAACCGCTACGGCGACCGCATCTCGGATGTCGGCTCGAACGGCGCTCCCGACATCGTCGAGCAGGGCCGCCCGCAGGTCGACCTCGTCCTGTCACAGCGGGTCGGGCGGATGAACGTCCGCTTCGGCATCGATAACCTGGCGGACAGCCGCTACAACTACACCCAGGGCGTCGGCGACACGCAGGAACGCGAGCGCTCCTACGTGCTGGGTCGCGTCGTTAGCCTGTCCGTCGGCCTCAACGTCTTCTAGTCGATGCATGTCATGACACGCACACGAGGCATCATGAATCAGAGTCTGCGTCTTGTCTTCGCCGCCGCACTCGCCGCAATCATTGCGGCTGGACCGTACGCCCAGCCGATACAGGGACAGCTCGGCGATCCGACCAACGTGCCCGGCATCGGCCGGCCGGTCGTGGTCGTCACCGGGACGATTACCGGAACGATGGACTGGACCAGCAACTTCGTCTACGTGTTGCGCGGTGCCGTCTTCGTCGACGAAGGGGCGACGCTCAACATCCAGGCCGGGACGCTCATCGCCGGCGAAGCCGGCAGCGTCGGCACCCTCATCGTGTTGCGGGGCGGACGCCTGAATGCGCTCGGCACCCGCGAGCAGCCGATCGTGTTCACCAGCGACCAGCCGGTCGGTCAGCGGTCGCGCGGCGACTGGGGCGGCCTCATCATCAACGGCCGGGCGCCGCTGAACATCCCGGGCGGCGAAGGCGTCGGCGAAGCGCAGACCGGCATCTACGGCGGTGACGACCCGAACGACAACAGTGGCACGATGCGCTACGTCCGCGTCGAGTTCGCCGGCACCGAGTTCAGCCCCGACAACGAGCTCAACGGCATCGCGTTCCAGGGCGTCGGCCGCGGCGGCGCCTACGAGTACATCCAGGTGCACATGAATCGCGACGACGCGTTCGAGTGGTTCGGCGGCACCGCCGACATCAAGCACGCCATCGCCTCGAACGCCGGCGATGACAGCTTCGACTGGACGTTCGGGTGGAGCGGCCGCGCCCAGTTCCTGGCGGTCCACCAGCGCAGCGACGACGCCGACTGGGGCATCGAGGCCGACAACAACGAGTTCAACAACAACCTGCTGCCGCGCGCCAACCCGCAGATCTACAACATGACCATCTGCGGCGACCCGGACCGCAACGAAGGCGCCGAGAGCATCCGCGGCGTATTGTTCCGCCGCGGCACCGCGGTGACCTTCCGCAACTTCCTGATCACCGCCAAGACCCTCGGCATGCAGCTCGACGGCACGGCAACCATCGAACAGGTCAACAACGGCACCACCCAGATCGGTGCCGGCGTGATCTGGGGCGCCACGACGCCGTTGCATGCCAGCGCCCAGCCGTTCGTCGCCAGCGGCCGCTTCCCGAGCGTCCGCGTGAACGTCGACGCCGGGCTGTCGCCGGACTGTTCGAGGCACGAAGCGCCGAACTTCCAGCCGGTGTCGATCGCGACGCTGGCCGGCGGCCAGATGGCGCCGATTCAGCCGCCGAACGACGGCTTCTTCGAGACCGTCACCTTCATCGGGGCGGTGCCGCCGCTCCCCGAGGACGACTGGACGACCGGCTGGACGTCGTATCCGCAGCGGTAGAATCGTTCGCGTGAGATGGAGTCACTGGCTGCTCGCGACCGTCCTGGCCACGGTCGCCTGTCAGCCCGCACACCCGCCACTGGCGTACACGCAGCAGTCGCCGGCCGCCCTGGCCGGCGCGGTTCTCGACGCGCTGGCGCGCCATGACGAAGCGGCGTTGCGCCAGCTGGCGCTGAACGAGTCCGAGTTCGGCGACCACGTCTGGCCCGAGCTGCCGGCGGCCAGGCCCGAGCGCAACCTGCCGCGTTCGTACGTCTGGCAGGATCTTCATCAGAAGAGCGACGTCGGCCTCGCCAGGATTCTGGCCGAGCATGGCGGCAGGCGCTACGACCTGGTCGCGATCCGGTTCCGCGGCGCGACCACCCCCTACCAGACGTTCGTCGTGCACCGAGACTCGATCGCGACGGTCGTCGACGGCGCCGGGGCGCGGCACGACGTGCCCCTCTTCGGATCCGTGATCGAACAGGACGGCCGGTTCAAGGTCTTCAGCTACGTCGTCGACGAGTGACCGGCGCCGCGCGCCAGTGGGCGGTTCGCCGGCCCGGTGCCGACGGTTCGGTGGCGCCGGCGACCGCCGTCACGGCACGCCGCCGCCAGCGGCCAGCGCGACGGCGAGACCGACAGTCGCCGCGAGGGCGAGGAACAGCAGTGCGTAGACGGCGTAGAGGCCGACCGGGTGGGTGCCCACCGGTGTCCGGACGTCGCGCTCCTGTGGCGTGATGTGACTGAGCCGGCGCTTGAGGAACGGCATCCAGTTGTCGGACATGTGCCCCTTCTCGAAGTACTCGCTGTGCGAGTAGTCGAAGCGTTCCTGCTCCAGCCGTTCGTGCTGCAGGCGAAAGCCGCTCTGTCCTGACGGCCCGGTGCCCGGGACGAACCATTGCGCCGCCCGGGTCCAGCCGTCGCGGGCGCCGAACTCGTTGCGCACCGCCTGCACCTGGCCGCGGTCGATGAGCACGTCCCAGGGGAAGTTGTCCGGCAGAATCGATCCGCAGAGCAGCACCTTGTTGAAGCGCAGATACGGATAGCGCAGCAGCGCGTTGCCGAGAATGTAGGTGCCGAAGCTGTGCGCCACCACCGACGGCCGCTCGCTGGACAACGGGGCGCTCGCCAGATCGTGGAACTCGTCGTGATACACCTCGCGGAACCAGCCGACCTTCGCCTGACGTGACCACGGCGTCAGGAACTGCAGCAGCGAGAAGTTGCCGAAGTTCCAGCGGTCGAGCCGGCAATGGAGGCCGTTGCGGGACGCGGTCTCGGAGAACGCGCGCTGCCACCGGGCATGGGTGCGAATACCGTGGACCGTGACCACGACCGCCGACAGTTCGAGTGCCGGCAGCTTCTGCGGCACCAGCGGGCGCAGCGCGTCGGCCATCTCGCGCGCACTGCTGTAGCGCTGCACCGGATTGGGCTGCAGCGCCGTCACCAATGCCGTGCAGAGCCGGGCCGGCACGACGCCCGACTGCGAGAGCTCCTCCCGCAATCCGGCCAGCGTGTCGGACGTCCCGGCCGTGCCGCGACCCGCCTCGGACCGGAAGCGCCGGCCGAGCACCATCTCGTAGAGCACGACGCCGACGCTGTAGATGTCCGAGCGCTGGTCGTGTCGTCCCGCGGTCTGCTCCGGTGCCATGTACTGGAAGTCGCCGATCACCACGCCGGTCACTGTCAGGTTCGGGCCGTCGATCGCCGAAGGGCGCGCGAGCCCGGAGTCGAGCAGCGTCACGCGCAGCGGCGACTCGGTGACGACGATATTGCGCGGCGTCACCTCGCGGTGCACGATGCCGCGATCGTGCAGGTAGTCGAGTGCGTCGCACAGCTGCAGCGCGATGTCGATCTGCTGCGCGAGGTCGAGCTGACGCCGCGCCAGCAGGGTGTGCAGGTCGACCCCCTCGATCAACTCGGTGGCGACGTAGGCCGCCGCCGAGACGTCGCCCGGGTCGACCTCGAGGATGCGCTGGAGGTTCGGGTGGTGCAGGTCGAGCCAGATGCGGCTGGCGCGCAGCAGCCGATCCACCGACGCTCCGGTCGCGTCGTGGATGACCTTGAGCCCGATCAGCCGCGAGCGGACCGGGTCGAACGCCTTGTAGAGATGCCCGGTCTGCCCGGGCGCCACCAGCTCGTGCACGGTGAACTTGCCCACCCGGGCGCCGTCAGGCAACGCACCGGGCGCGAGCGGCCGGGTCGCCGGCCGGCGCGGCACCGTGACGGTGTCGTGCACCGAGGTGGCCGGCGGAGCGGCGGGCGCCAACACCGGGCCAATCACGGTCCCCATGCCGACGTCCATGCCGCCGGGGTCGGGCGCCGCCGGCGTCGGCGGTACCGCCGGCGGATGCAGCCAGCTCTCCACCGGGGGGATCTCCGCCACCTGTCTGCGGGCCGCACGCAGCAACGCCGAGATCGCCGCCATCGACTGCGGCCGGGCCGCGGCGTCACGCTCGAGACATTGCGCGACAACCGCGTCGAGTTCGTCCGGTGCATCCGGGACGCTGAGACGAAGCCGCGGAATCGGGCTGAACAGCACCTGCTGCACGATGTTCGGCAGGCTCGTCCCGTCGAACAGCCGCTTCCCGGTCAGCACCTCGTAGGCGACGACGCCGAAGGAGAACATGTCGGCGCGCAGGTCGACGTTGTCGCCGGCCAGCTGCTCCGGAGCGGCGTAGGCCGGAGTGCCGACGAATCCGACCTGCGTGAGGCTCGGCTTGTCGGTCACCTTGGCGACGCCGAAATCGAGCAGCTTTGCCGTCCCGTCGGCGAGGATGATGATGTTGGCCGGCTTGAAGTCGCGGTGGATGATGCCGCGCGCATGCGCCGCGTCGAGCGCCGACACCAGCTGCAGCAGCAGGTCGAGCGCCGCCGGCAGCGGAATCTCGATGCCGCGCTTCTGGAGGTCGTCGAGCGCGTCGCCCTGCAGCAGCTCCTGGACGATGAAGAGCTGATCCGCGGCGCGGTCCACGTCGTAGATGGCGATGATGTTCGGGTGGTTCAAGCGCGCCACCGCCTGAGCCTCCCGCATGAAACGGGCCGATGCGTCTTCGGACTGTGCCGTCAGCACCTTGATGGCGACGTCGCGAGCCAGGCGGGTGTCGATGGCGCGATAGACGGCCCCCGATCCGCCGAACCCGAGCTGTTCGAGAATCTGGTAGCGGCCTTCGAGCGCCTTGAGATCCGGGGACATGCTCCCGGCATTCTATAGCGCACGGCCGCCGTCGCCAGCCCGGACGGCCCGACGTCGAAGCGGCCCTGCAGCCAGTCACGCCGGCCCGGCATCCATTCGCGCGCGACGCGGCGCGGCAGCCGGCCGGTCAGAACGCGCGGCGTCGTCGCGGCGCCGGCGTTCGCACGCCGAACACCCTGACGAGGGCGACGCCGGCGATGAAGCCGCCGATGTGAGCCATGAACGCGACGCCGCCGCCTGATTGCGGACCCCGGCCGATGACGCCGAACGCGTTGACCAGCTGCAGGGCGAACCACATCCCGACCGCGACGTAGCCGGGGACGTCGGTCAGCATGTTCAGCACGATCGCCCTGACGCGGCGATGCGGGTGCAGCACGAGGTAGCCGCCCATCACGCCGGAGATGGCGCCCGACGCCCCAAGACTCGGGATGAACGGATTGTCACCGAGCACGAACGTGCTGGTCACGTGGGCGAGCGACGCCAGCAGTCCGGTGGTGACGTAGAAGCCGAGATACGGCCAGTGCGACAGGTCGTCTTCGACGTTGTCGCCGAAGATCCACAGGAACAGCATGTTGCCGAGCAGATGCATCACGCTGCCGTGCATGAACATCGATACCAGCAGCGTCAGGTAGACGCTGCCCGGTGTCGGCTGCAGCGGGATCGACGCCGCGTCGTTGCCCAGCTCGACGGCGACCGGGCCAGACACGTCCACGCCGGTGCGGATTTCTTCCGGCACGGTCGAGAACGCGTAGGTGAACCGTTCGTTGGTCCCGACTCCCTGCAGGAAGACGAACACCAGGACGTTGAGCAGAATGAGCGTCCACGTGATGTAGGGCGTCCGGACTCGACCGGTATTGTCGTCGCTGATCGGAAACACCATTGGACGGTCCCCCTCGAGCCGCGGGCTCATTCTACCGTTGCCGGTCCGAGCGCCGGCGGCGCGGGGCGAAGCCGGTACGTAGGACCTGCCCTGTCATGCCGCGCTCCTATTCTCCGGTGCATGAGCGATGCCTCCCCCGACTGGTTTCGCGCGCTGGTCGAATCGACGCCCGACGTCTACTTCCGCTACCGGCTCGTCCCGCCGCGCCGGTTCGACTATCTCAGTCCGTCGGTCGACTCCCTCACCGGCCATCGCGCCTCGGCGTTCCACGACGACCCCGGCCTCTGCCTCGGCATCGTCCGCCGCGACGATCGCCACGTCCTCCGTCAGATTCTCCGCGCCAGGCGTGGACTCACCGTCACGCTGCACATCCGCCGCGGCCGGCTGCTCGTCCCGATTGAGCTCCACACCATCACCGTCGTCCAGGCCCGCCAGGTGGTCGCCATCGAAGGGGTGGCGCGGACGCTGGAGCTGCCGCTCTTCGCGCGGGGCGCCGGCGGCGGGGTTGCACCGCGCGAGCCGACGCAGCAACGGCTGATGGCGCTCATGGGCGAGGTACATGCGCTGCTGCATCGCGCGCTGCCGCCGGTGGCGGTCGAGCGCCGCGTCCTGCGTCTCGGCGACCTCGTGTTCGACCTCGAGCGCCTGGCGGTCACCGAGCACGGCGTGCCGGTCGCCCTGACCAGCCGCGAGACCCTGGTGCTGCGCTACCTGCTGCAGCAGCCGCACCGCGTCGTCACGCGCGGGCAGATCCTGGCCGACGTGTGGGGAGCCGACTTCGACGGCAACGACCGGACGGTCGACGTGCACGTCTCGCGGCTGCGCGGGAAACTGGCGTCGCTGCGCGACCGGCTCGTCGCGGTCAAGGGAATCGGCTATCGTCTCGAAGGTGATGATGAAGCGGTCCGGGCCTTCGGCGCGTAGCCGCCGCCGAGCGGCGGCCCGCCGCGCCGCCGGCGTCGCGATCGCCCTGCTGTGCGTGGCCGACGGTGCGGCGCAGTCGCGGCGGCCGGCGCCGGCGTTGCGGGCGTATGTCGGCAGGAGCGTCGCCGCGCGCGTCACGTCGGTGGTCGATGGCGATACCGTGCATGCGCGGCTCGACGATGGCACGACGGTCACGGTGCGGCTCGACGGCATCGATGCCCCCGAGCGCAACGAGCCGTTCGCCACCGAGGCGCGCAATGCGGCGCGCGTGCTGCTGTTCGACCGGCGGGTGCAGCTGCGCGGCACCGACGTCGATCGCTATCAGCGGCTCGTCGCGCGCGTCGTCGTCGGCACGCTCGACAGCAGCGTCGAACTGGTCGCGCGCGGCCTGGCCTGCCACTTCACGCAGTACTCCTCGGATCCGGGACTGGCCCGCGCGCAGGCGACGGCACGCCAGCAGCACACCGGCTTCTGGGCGGCGGGTGCGTCCCGCCCGCGGTGTGTCGCCGCGACCGCAGCGGCGCCGGCGGCCGGCTCGCGGCGGCGGCGCCCGCGCTAGGTCTGGCGCGTCCGGGCGGCCGGCGCCGTGTCGACCGCCGGTCTCGCGTACGAGCGCAGCTGCGCCACCAGGGTGCGTGCTGCCTCGGCCTCGCGTGCACCGGCGGCGCCGGCGGACGTCGCCCGGGCCCGGCGCCGCTCGACGGCCTGCTCGTAGCTGTGGAGCAGCAGCAGCGCCGAGTCGTAGACGGACGCCCACACGTGGGGCGCGCTGACGCGGCCGTGCAGGGCGGCGAACTGGCGCGTCAACGCGTCCGCCTCTGACGCCAGCCGCCGCCCGGCGACGGCCTGGTACTGGCGCAGCTCGATGGCGGCGACCGAAGTCCAGAAGTCGGCATCGGCCCTTTCGGCGGCCGCCCGGACGGCGTCGACGAGGCTGCGCGTCAGCGCCTGCCGGCCCGGACGTTCGATCGAGGCCATCAGTTCGGCGAGCAGACAGTTGAGCGCACCGTAGGCGACGTCGCCGCCGGTGCCGAGCGCCGTCGCGCGCGCCTTGTCGTAGGCCTCCTTCATCTTGACCATGTCACGGCGGCTCGACCGCCGGCGTCCGATGACCGCGATCAGCGCGGCACGTTTGTGCGAGCCGCCGACCAGATTCAGCCGCTCGACCGTCACCTGGATCGCCGTGAGCTTTCGGAGCAGGGCGAGCGACTCGGCGATCGCGGCAGGAGCCGTACGCAGCCCGCGGCCCAGCGTCCGCCTTGCCGCTGCCGCGGCCCGGCGCGCGTCGCGTTTCGCACGCCCGGGCGCCGCGTCGTGCGAACGTCGCGCGGTGTCGTCGCGGTCGCGGACCGCCGCCTCCACCTGTTCCCAGGCGGATCGGGCGAGGACGTTGGCGAGCTTCTCCGCCGCCTTGAGCGATGCCTGGCCGTCGGCCGCGCCGACCGCCTTCCTGTACCACGCGATGCCGCGCTCGAGCTCGCCCACTTCGACCGCGGCGGCACCGAACGTCTCGGCGACGCCGCCGGGCGTCTGGTCCGTCCACTTTTCGGCACACAGCCGTTCGAGTTCGAGAAACTCGGCATGCCGCGCCTGCCGGCGCCGGCCGCCCGGGTCGGCGCCGCCGTTGCGCATGCCGACGATGATGTGGTCCAGCGCCAGCTGCAGCTGCGGCAGGGTGGCGACGCTGTCGCCGAGCGCCCGACGCGCCGGGCCGCGGCCGCCGGCGCCGAGCCCCGGATGCAGCCGCCAGTCAGGATCGCCATAGCACTGGTACGCCGCCCAGGTGTTGCCCGATGGCGTTCGCTCCCACGCCGCCCGACGGGCGTCTCCGACCGCTTCGATGAAGGGAACGTTCTCGAGCAGCCGCGCGTAGAACGTCTCCGCGAACACGCGCGCCACGTCGTCATCCACCGCCCAGCCGGCGGCAATCACGCAGCGGACGCCGATGTCGATGAGCGCCCGGGCGACGCTCGCCGCAAATCGGGAGCGGTCGAAGCGGCCGACGCCGGACGTGTGCAACAGCTCACGGTCGTCACCCGACGCGAGGTAGCAGCAGTTGACGAACACCAGTTCGGGCGTCGTGCGCAGGCTGGCGATCTCGTCGGCGCCGAGGAACGTGCCGTCGGACAGCACGACGCCGCCACCCGACTGGCGGGTCGGCGGCACGCCATGCCCCGATACGTGCAGGATGCGCCACGGCCGGCTGAACAGCGCGTCGAGTACCGATCGTGCGCTGGGTCCCGGCCCGTCCGCCTCGCTGGACAGCAGTTCCACCGCGTCGGCCGGCAGCCGGGCGCGCAGGCAGGAAGCGACGGCGCGAGCCTCTTCGCGAGCCCCGGCGAGACGTGGAAACTCCGGCGCGCACTCCGGCTCGCCGATGACGAGGGCACGGGCATCGGCATCCGGGTCGGTCACCCGTTCGCGGAAGGTCTGCACCTTCAGCTTGCGCAGCAGCGCGACCCGGACGCCCCACGGCATCTCGTCGCGGTCGCCGTCCAGGCGGGTGTCGAGCAGCTCCCACGGGATGGCCGCGGTCTGCGGGTCGAGTTCGATGACCATCTGTCCGGTGCCGACCAGGTATGCCTCGAGTTCGATCGGCACGAGCAGGTTGAACAACGTGTGGCGGATGTCGATGCCGCCGTCCCGATCGTTCGACGCGCGTTCGATCAGATGACGCAGCAGGCGGCTCTGCGTGCGCTGCGCCCGTACTTCGCTGCGCGCCCGCGTCGTGTCGAGGGTGTAGGCGATCTGCGGCTGGCCGCGCTCGTCGCGGGACGTCTGCACCGAGACGAAGTCGTAGTCGGCGCCGCGGTATCCCGCGTCGACCGGGCGGGCCAGGCCACCGCTCTCGGTGACGACGGTCGGCGCCAGCGTGAACAGCCCGTCGCGCGCCTCGAGCTGCAGATGGAGCGCGCGCCACGCCTCGGCGGCGCGGTCGAGGTACAGCTCGATCAGCGTCAGCCCGGCGAACCGCGGCCAGTCGGCGCCGACGTCGTCCATCGCGGCGTTGGCGTCGCCGATCCCCTTGACGATCAGGCGCGCTGCCTCGCCCGGTCCGATCTGCGCCCCGCCGCTGCCGACGAGCGTGGCGGCCAGCGTGCAGGTCGCCGTCTTCGCGGCCCGCGACCGCGGCCGGCGCGACGGCGACTCCGTCGCCGTTCGCCGCGCGTCGGCGTGCAGCGACCGCGCCCAGGCCAGCGCCGCCTGCTTCACCGTCTGCACCAGCTGCGGACCCTTGAGGCGTCCTTCCTCGCCCAGTCCGACGACGATTACGGCGGCGGGGCGGGGGAGGGTGCCGCGCGCGTAGTCGGGATGGTTGTTGAGGAAGATGTGATGCGATCCGATCTGCTCGGGGTAGAGACCGGCGCACAGCGACGTGTTCATCTCGTCGCCCAGCAGGTCGTTCATCACCCGTTCGGTGCCGGTCAGGCGCGACGAGCGATAGTGGCCGAGCAGCAGCGGCGCGGCGACGTAGGTGAGATCGCCGTTGACCACCGTCACCCGCGGCACGACCGTCGTGCGCACCGGACGGCCGCCGGATCGCCGGCCGGGAACCGCCGGCCCGCCGGCGGCGCCGCGCAGCAGCCGATGGTCGGGCAGCGGCGTCGACGGGTCGATCCGCCGCAGCGGCTGCGGCGCGCCGTCGAGTGCGCGGATCAGGAACTCGACCGTCTCGGGCCGCGAGAAGAACGAGCAGTGGGTGATGTCACCCTGGTCGAGATTGCCACCGGGACCGAAGCAGCCGATCCGTGTGCCCGGGATGAGCGCCCGGTCGTCGCGGCCGATGCGCCAGCCGCCTTCCGTCGGGACGACGAGGTCGTTCGCCGAGCCGAAGAACTGATCGATGCCGGCGTCCGTGAGGCGCCGGGCCAGCGAGGCCTCCGGATGGTGGTTGGCGACCAGGGCCGAATAGCGCGACGCCGTGAGGGCGCCGGCGGCGGCCTGCAGCGTCGCGATTGGATCGCCGTTCCCGTCCATGGCCGACAGGCCGGGGACGTCGACGGCGAGGTGTGTCGCGAGCCAGGCGATGCCGTTCGAGACGAGCGCGGCCGCCGTCGTGAAGCCGTTGTCGGGAAGCATCTCCGTCAAGTTGGCGATGACGCCCAGCGTGTCGTCCCAGCGCTTCGGCGTGCCGAGCGGTGTCCCGTCGTTCGGTGACGCCACCAGCACGGCATGACCGAGCGTGAAGCGGCGGGCGAGCGCGGCGTCGAATTGCGACGGCCGCTCGACCAGTTCGCGCAGCACCAGGCCGCCACGCGAGTGCGTGATGACGTCGAAGGTGACGCCGGCGGCCGGCAACCCTTCGAGCAGCATCCGGGCGTTGTCGCGCGGCGTCCGGCTCAGCGAGAAGTGGTTGAAGGCGAAGAGGCGATCGCCGTAGGTCGCCCTGATGCGTTCGAAGAACGGCGACGTCGCGAGGTCGCGGAACGCCGCGGCGGCATCCGAAAACGTGCCGTGGATGAACAGCAGCGACCGCGCACCGGTGACCGGCGCGCCGCTCGCGAGCGCCGTACCGGCGAGCGTGTCCTGCGTGACCCGGTGCCACCCCTCGTGCAGGTTGTGCTGCGTCCAGCACCGCCGCTCGATCGCCTCGATGGTCTTCGGCAGCACCCGCGAGACGAGCCGGTCCGCGGCGCTGGGCGCGATCTTCACGATGATCGCCTTCACCGCCGCATCGATGAGACCGCGGCTCGCGCCGGCCGGACGCACGGTGGCCTCGAAGCGCAGGCGGCCGCCGCTCCGCCTGCCACGGTCGGTCGTGGTGGTGGCGGCGTGGAACGTCAGGGCGCCGGACGGGTGACGGATGACGAGCGCGGCCGCTTCGCCGGGCGCGACGCCGTATTCGAGGGCGATGACCGGCGGCGTCGGCTCGGCGCGGCCGCGGACACGCGGCGCCGGCGCGATCACCGCTTCGTCGGCGACGCTGCCGCCCGGCGGGACGAAGTCGGCCGGCAGGCCGGGCAGGGTGACGGCGCGGTCGCGC
>CADEDC010000057.1:0-5658 GCA_902825985.1 uncultured Acidobacteriota bacterium
GCGCGTCGGCAGCGTGCGGCGACGGTGACGCCTGGTGGTCGTCGCTCATCGGCAGCCGCACGACGAACTCGCTGCCGTGGTTCGGCCCGTCGCTCGTGACGCCGACGGTGCCGCCATGCATCTCGACCAGGGTGCGCACCAGCGTCAGACCGATGCCGAGGCCGCCCTGGGCGCGGCGATAGGTGCGCTCCACCTGCGTGAACATCTCGAAGACCTTGGCCAGCATGTCGGCCGGAATGCCCATGCCGTTGTCGCGCACCGCCACGACCGCGTGGCCGGCCTCCGGCCGGACGGTCAGCGAGATCGACCCGCCGTCATCGGTATATTTCGCGGCGTTGTTGAGCAGGTTGGCGATGATCTGCGTCAGCCGATCGGGGTCGGCGTCGAGGAAGAGCGGCTGGGTGGGCAGCGTCACCGTGAGCTGGTGATGGGCTGCCTCGATGACCGGGCGGCTGGATTCGATGGCATTGCGCACCACGCCGCCGAACTCGACGCGGCGTTTGCGCAACCCGATGATACCGCGCGTCACGCGCGACACCTCCATCAGGTCGTCGACCAGCCGGGTCATGTGGGTGACCTGTCGCTCCATCACTTCGTGCAGTCGGCCGACGCCGCCGGCCTCGCCCTCCTGCCGCAGGATGTGCAGGCTGTTGGCCAGCGGGGCCAGGGGATTGCGCAACTCGTGCGCGAGCGTGGCGAGGAATTCATCCTTGCGCCGGTCGGCATCGCGCAGCACCTCCTCCGCCTGCGTGCGATCCGTGATGTCGGTGTTCGAGCCGACCCACTTCGCCACCCGGCCATCGCTGCCGGCCACCGCGATGCCGCGCGTATGGAAGTGCCGGTAGGCGCCGTCGTGCCGCCGGATGCGGAACTCGCACTGGAAGTCGGTGCCGTCGCCGACGGCCTGCTCCCAGGCCGTCTGGAGCCGCTGCCGGTCGTCGGGATGCACCTGCTCGAGCCAGCCATAGCCCAATTGCGCCACTTCCGGGATGCCGGTGTACTCCACCCACTGCTGACTCAGGAAGTCGCACTGGCCGTCCGCCGTACACGTCCAGACGAGCTGTGGCAGCGAACTCGCGAGCTGGCGCCACCGCTGTTCGCTCTCGCGCAGCGCATCCTCGGCCAGCTTGCGTTCGTGGACGTCGATGACGGATCCGATGTAGCCACGGAACGCGCCGCTGTCGTCGAACCGCGGCCGCGCGGCGTCGATGGCCCAGCGATAGACGCCGTCGGCGCGCCGCACGCGATGGTCGAGGGTGAACGGGCGCTGCCCGGCATTGGCCTCGAGGAAGACGCGCGCGGTGCGCTCGCGGTCGTCGGGATGCACGGCAGCCAGCCAGCCGAAACCAAGACCTTCGGCCTCCGTCTGTCCGGTGAACTCGAACCAGCCACGCGACAGGAAGGTGCAGGCGCCGTTGGACTCGGTGATCCACAGCATCGCCGGCGCCGTGTTCGCCATCTGGCGGAAGCGGTCCTCGCTGGCGCGCAGCGCCTGCGCCGCCTGGCGGCGCACGCCGGCGAGGCGGAGCTGGGCGTCGATGCGAGCCCGCAGTTCGCGGGCGCTGAACGGCTTCGTCAGATAGTCGTCGGCGCCGTTCTGGACGCCCTCGAGCCGCGCCTCTTCGCCGGCGCGGGCCGACAGCATGATCACCGGCGTGTCGCGCAGCGCCGGGTCGTCGCGCAGTGCGCGGAGCAGGCCGGAGCCGTCGAGCCGCGGCATCATCACATCGGTGAGGATGAGCTCGGGCGCGCCGTCCGGGTCGGCCGCGCGAGCCTGCTCCAAGGCCGCTTGACCGTCCGCCACGGCGTCCACCCGGAACCGGTCGGCCAGCAGCTGCGCGATGTAGCGCCGCATGTCGGCGTTGTCGTCGGCGACGATGATGCGCGGGCGGCGAACCGCGGCGCCATCCGCTGGGACGCTGGCGTCGCGCTCGACGTCGATCGCCGCGAGATCGTCGGGCAGCCACAGCATCGCCTCCGCGACCAGCGGACTGGCGGTGCGGGCAGGTGCGGTGCCGTCGGGGGAGACACCCGGCGCCGCCTTCGCCTCTGGCATGCGGATCTGCTCCGGCGGCAGGTGCGAGCTGCCGAACGGCAGGGTCACGATCACCGTCGTCCCCTTCCCGAGCTGGCTCTCGGCTGTCACGGTGCCGCCATGCAGCGCCACGAGGTCCCGTACCAGCGCCAGCCCGATGCCGCTGCCTTCGTGCGTCCGGCCGTGCGGGTTGTCGATCCGGTGGAAGCGTTCGAAGAGATGCGGCAGATCGGCGGCGGCGATGCCGGTGCCGGTATCCTGGACGCGCAGTTCGACGCGCGGCGACCCGCTGCCGGCGACGGGCTGCACCTGCACCCGGATCTCGCCTGCGAGCGTGAACTTGAACGCATTGGACAGCAGGTTGAGCACGATGCGTTCCCACATCGTCCGGTCGACGTACGCCGGCTCGGGCAACCGCGCACACTCGACGAGGAACCGCATGCCGGCCCGTTCGATCGGTCCGCTGAAGCTGGCCGCCAGATCGCAGGTCAGCGCCGCCAGGTCGGTCGGCTGATAGACGGCCTGGGCGCGACCGGCTTCGATCCGCGAGAACTCCAGCAGCGTGTTGACGAGCCGCAGCAGGCGGACGCTGTTGCGATGGACGATCTCGAGCTGCCCGGCCACCTCTGGCGTCAGCGGTCCGTCGCCGCGGCGCGACAGCAGCTCCTCGACCGGCCCGAGCATCAGCGTCAGCGGCGTGCGGAACTCATGGCTGATGTTCGAGAAGAACGCCGTCTTGGCGCGATCGATCTGGGTGAGCGCCTCGGCTCGTTGTCGCTCCGTCTCATAGGCCTCGGCGGTGCTCAGGCTCGCGGCGATCTGGCTGGCGGTCAACGTCAGGAACGATTCGTAGTCGGCGTCGACGGGGCGGAAGGGGTTGAGCCCGACGACCAGGACGCCCGATCGCGTGGTATCACCGCGGGCGGGAATCGGCACGAGGGCGACGTTGGCCGGCGGCTCCTCCCAGGCGCCGCCCGGCAGTGCCCGGTCCAGGCACGCCGGGATCGGGTCGACCACGACGCCGGCGCGCTCGCGCAGCGCCGCCTGAAGCCGCCATGGACCATCGGCGCCGGCGATCAGCGGGGCGGCCGGCTGGCCGGGTTCGATGCCCGAGGCACCGGCGAGCCGCAACTGCTGCGATTCCGGGTCCGTGAGATAGATCAGCGCGAACGGCAGATCGTAGGGATTGTGCTGGAGGGCCGCCGCACTCAGGCGGGCCGCGTCCTGCCACCGCCGCGCATCGATGGTGCCTGTGCCTATGGCGCGCAGCAGGGCGAGGCGGCGGTCGCCGATCACGCGCCCGGTCGTTTCGGTGCAGACGCAGAGCATGCCGCCGACACCACCGGTTTCGTCGCGAATCGGACTGTACGAGAACGTGTAGTAGGTTTCCTCCAGGTACCCGCTGCGGTGCATGAAGAGCAGCAGATCCTCCGACCAGGTCGGTTCGCCACCCAGCGCCTGATGGACCAGCGGCCGGAGCTCGCCCCAGATCTCCGACCAGATCTCGGCGAATGGCCGCCCGAGGGCAGCGGGATGCTTTCGTCCGAAGATCGGTGTGTAGCCGTCGTTATAGAGGAAGGTGAGCTGTGGACCCCAGGCGATGAACATCGGGTAGCGCGAGCTCAGCATCATGCTCGCCGCAGTCCGCAGGCTCTGGGGCCAGCGCAGGGGCGGCCCGAGCGGCGTCGTGCCCCAGTCGAACTCGCGGAGACGACGGCCCATCTCGCCGCCGCCGGCGAGCCAGTCGAGCGCACGATCCATGCGTGGGCGCGTGGTCACTGGGATTTAGCACAACCGAACGTCACACATCGCTGATTGAGCCGCATCGCCTCGTCAGCTAGCAAATCTAGTGCTGAATCGCCCTCGGTCGTTCACGATCCCTCGAGCTCGACGGGCAGCTCGACCGGATCGGACGTTGCCCTGACGACCGTGCACCGGCTGGCGGACACCACCAAGGCTCAGCCTGGCCAGTGCCGGACGGGAAACGCGTCGATCCGGATCGCCGCCGCGCAGGCGGCGTCCCCGCGGCGGAGGCCGACGATTAAACCATCCGTCTCCGGCGGCGGTCGAAGGTGGTACGACGCGATGCCAGCGCCGGAGAGGATTACGATGCGTTCGACACGATTCGTGCCCGGTTTTGCTGCTCTGTTGTGTGGCTGTCTGTTGTGTGCCGCCCCGGCGTGCGCGGCGCCGCGCGGGCGGCTCTATCTACGCGTGGCTCCACCGGCGCCGCTCGTCCAGGTCCGCACGGTCGCACCCGGCCCGAACGTGGTCTGGGTCGGCGGCCATCAGCGATGGAGCGGTGCCCGCTATGACTGGGTACCGGGACGCTGGGTGGTGCCGCCGCGTCCGCGGGCGGCATGGGTGTCGGGACGATGGGTCCAGAGCCGGCGTGGCTGGTACTGGGTGGACGGCCGCTGGCGCTGAGTCTGGCGGCGCGCGACGCGCGCCATGTCCGAGGGACACCGCGCCGGCCGGGGGGCGCGGGGTTCCGCGGCCGCCTATTTCGGCGCCACGAAGCGGACCTCGAGGTAGGTGATGGTGCCGTTCACGTCGCTGTACATGTGCGGCGAGCCGGCGGGGATGATGATGATGTCGCCCTTGGTCACCCGGCGGCTTTCACCGCCTTCAATCCGTGCGGCGCTCGCCTGGGCACCGGGGGCACGGACGATCGTCCCGCCGGTGACGACGGTGCCGGACCCCTCCATGATGTAGTGCAGCTCGGTGTTGCCCGGATGCGCGATGGCGCCGTTCGGCTTGGGGCGATGCACGATGTTGACGCGATACTGGTCGGTCAATGCCACCGCCGACGTCGCCATGTCGCTCGAACCGTCGATCGCCTTCTTCATTACCGCCTGCAGATCGACGTTCGACTTGAAGATGCCGGCCGCGCCGGGTGGCGGCGCTGGCGCCGGCGCGGTGGGCCGCGCGGCCGGTGCGCCACCTCGGTCCTGTCCCGCGGATTGTGTCGATGCCGGCAGCGGCAGCAGCATCGCTATCGCCATCACAGCGGCCGTTCTTCTCACGTTCATCGCCACATCCCTCCGCCCGGCGACGCCATCCGTGCCGGTGCGACGAGAGTTATATCATCTGCGTGAATGCTCCCCTCGGCTGTCCTGCCTGCCGCCTTCTTTCTGTCCGGAGCGGCCGGGCTGATCTTCCAGATCGTCTGGGTCTACCGTTGCGGACTCGTGTTCGGCAGCAGCGTGGCGGCGGTCACCGTCGTGCTGTCGGGATTCATGGCTGGCCTCGCGGCCGGCAATGCGGGAGCGGCGGTCTACGGGCCGTTCGTCGGCTCGCCGCTCCGCGTCTACGCCCTGCTCGAAGTCATCGTCGCCGTCACCGGCGTGCTCGTCACCGTTGCGTTGCCGCACCTTACGGTGGTGCTGGTACCGCTGGCCGGGGCGCTCGAGGGGGCGGGTAGCCTCGTCGACCTGGCTCGTTTCGTCCTGGCGTTCGCGGTCCTCGTCGTGCCGGCCACCGCGATGGGCGCGACGCTTCCGCTCCTTGTCGTCGCGCTGTGCGGCCGCGGCGAGCCGTTTGCCGTGGCGCTCGGGCGGCTCTATGGCTGGAACACGCTGGGCGCCGTCGTGGGGGTCGTGATCTGCGAGGTGGTCCTCATC
>CADEDC010000057.1:5758-37792 GCA_902825985.1 uncultured Acidobacteriota bacterium
TGTCGGGCGCGCTGCTGCTGGCGCTCGAAGTGGTGTGGTTCCGCTTCCTCTCGATGTACGTCCTGGCGACGACCCTGGCCACCAGCCTGATGCTCGCCGTCGTGCTGTCCGGTATCGGAATTGGCGGATTGGTGGTGGCGCGCGGCGCCCGTCGTCGTCAGGACGCGGCGGGAGCGCTGCCGACGGTTGCCTGCCTGGCAGGGCTGTCAGTCGTCGGTTCGTACGTCGCGTTCCAGACCGTGACGGCCGGAACACAGGTGGGTGACTGGCGGCACGTCCTGTGGCTGGCGTCCGCCCTGACCCTGCCGGTGTCGTGCCTGTCGGGTGCGCTGTTCACCCTGCTCGGCGATGCGCTTCACCGCCGCATGTCGGGCGTCGCCCGGTCCGCGGGGTGGCTGACCCTGGCCAACACGCTCGGCGCGATTGCCGGTCCGCCGGCCGCCGCCTATGGATTGCTGCCCCATGCCGGCATGGAGCGGTCGCTGTTCGTGCTCGCCCTCGGCTACGGTGCCGTGGCGCTGCTGACCGCGTGGGCGGCCGCCGCCGATCGGGTGGCCGTCGGCATCTGGCGAGGGCGCTCGCGGCTTCGCCTTGCGGCGCCGCTGGCGCTCGGGCTGGCCGTCGCCGCGTTCCCGTTCGGTGCGATGGACAGCCGCTACTTTCGGCGGGCGGCCGCCGCCTACGGCGACGACGGTTCGACGATCGTCGCGACCCGTGAAGGGCCGTCCGAAACGATCTTCGTCATGCAGCAGCAGTGGCTCGGCCAGCCGGTGTACAGCCGGCTGGTCACCAACGGGTTTTCGATGTCCGGCACTGCGATCGCCGGGCAGCGCTACATGCGCGCCTTCGTCTACTATCCGATGCTGCTGCACGCCGGACCGCTGAAGCGTGTGCTCGTGGTGTGCTACGGCGTCGGTGTCACGGTCGGTGCGGTCACGCACATCCCGTCCGTCGAGTCGATTGACGTCGCCGAGATCTCGAAAGACGTGGTCGCGATGAGCGATGCCATCTATCCGGCGGCGGCGCGCCCGCTGGACGACCCGCGAGTCCGGCTGCATCTCGAGGACGGCCGCTTCTTCCTGCAGACGACGGCGGAGCGGTTCGACCTGATCACCGGTGAGCCGCCGCCGCCGCGGACGCCGGGAACGGTGAACATCTACACGCGCGAGTACTTCCAGCTCGTGCACGATCGGCTCGCCGACGGCGGCCTGGCCACCTACTGGGTGCCGGTCGCCAGGCCGCGGCCGGGCACCGACGTGAACACGATCATCCGGGCATTCTGCGACGTGTTCAGCGACTGCTCGCTCTGGAATGCCACACCGTTCGACTTCATGCTGGTCGGGTCGCGTGGCGCGACGGGCCCGCGCACGGTGGCGGCGTGGGCGGCGCCGTGGCAGACGCCGGGGCTCGAGGCGCGCTTGCGCGAGGTCGGGTTCGAGCGGCCGGAGCAGATTGGTGCCACCTTCCTGGGCGATGCCCGGTATCTGCGGACGCTGACGACCGACGCGCCGCCGCTGACCGACGACTTCCCGCAGCGGCTGCACCCGGTGAGCGGGCGGCCGTCGTTGTCCGATCCCGATGACGCACCCGCGGCGGCGGCGACGCGGATGTATCGCCAGGTCGTCGATCCCGAACGGGCCAGGGCCGCCTTCCTCGCCTCACCCTGGATCCGGTCTTTCTGGCCGCAGCCGCTGATCGAGCGGACGGCGGCGTACTTCGGCACCCAGGCCGCGATCAACCGTGTCTACTGGGACGGCGGTCGTCCGCTCGCGCACATCGATGACCTCGACGCGGTGCTGACGACCACCACGCTGCGCACGCTGCCGCTCTGGATCCTTGGCAGCGACGAGGTGAAGCAGCGCATTGCCGAGGCCGCCGGACCGCCGACCGGCGCGGCGGCGGCCGAGCCGGGGGCCATCGAGTACGCACGCGCCCTGCGCGCGCTGTCAGGTCGCGACTACGCCGGCGCGGCCCGCTGGCTGGAGGTGGCGGGGCAGCGCGGCATGCGCGCCGCGAACGTCCCGGCGCTGCGCGCCTACGCCCTGGCCCGCAGCGGCGACCTCGAGGCGGCGCGGGCTCTGGCGACCGGCGCGCCGGCGACCACCGCCGACGAGCGCCACTTCTGGCAGTGGTTCAGGGATCGCGTGCCGTAGCCGGCCGCGGACTGCGGCAGCGCCGCCGCGGCGAGGTCCTGATGCGGGCCGGCGGCCGACCGGGTTACGGCTGCACCGACAGCGCACCGGCGGGCGCGCGCAGCGCGGCCCCGGTGCGTGCCAGACGGGCGACCAGCTGCTCGATGTCGGCGAATTCGACCGTCGGATTGAGCAACGTCAGCTTGAGGCAGGCGCGCCCGTGCAGGCGGGTGCCGCCGACGACCGCCTCGCCGCGCGTGAAGAGCTCGCGCCGAATCCGCTCGTTCAGGGCGTCCGCCTCCGCCTCGTCGTCACCACCGCGATAGCGGAAGACGACGCACGACAGGGCAGGCGTCGGCGTGAGCAGCTCGAAGTCGGTTGACGCGCCGAGCAGCGCCGCCGTCTGGCGCGTCAGATCGAGGACACGGTCGATCATCGCCGACAGGCCATCGACGCCGTGTGTCTGCAGCGTCAGCCACAGCTTGAAGGCATCGAAGCGCCGGGTGGTCAGCACCGACCGGTTCACGAGGTCTGGCACGCCGTCGGCCTCGTGCGACTCGGGATTGAGATAGTCGGCGCGGGTGTTGATCAGGTCGAACGTCTCAGCGTCGCGGACCAGGAACATCCCGCAGCTGATCGACTGCCACAACAGCTTGTGACCGTCGAGCGAGATGGAATCGGCCAGGTCGAGGCCGGACAGGGCGAGCGATCGCAGCCGCGAGACGAGCAGCGCGCCGCCGTAAGCCGCGTCGACGTGGAACCAGGCGCCGGCACGGCCGGCGACGTGGCCCACCGCCGGCAGCGGATCGATCGAGCCGAAGTCGGTCGTGCCGGCCGTCGCGACGATCGCCATGACCCGCCGCCCGTCGCTGCGCAGTTGCGCGACGGTCTGTTCGAGGGCACGGACGTCCATGCGGAACTGCGGGTCGACCGGGACCGTGACGATGGCGCCGGTGCCCAGGCCGAGTTGTATCGCCGACTTCTCGATCGTGAAGTGCGCGAGCTCCGAGCAGACGATGGCCAGGTTCCGATGATCCGGCGGCAGGCCGTTGTCGCGGACCGACCACCCCTGGCGCGCCAGCCAGGCATCGCGGGCCAGCAGCAGGCCCATGTAGTTGGACTGCGTGCCACCAGCGGTGAACGAGCCGCCGGCGCCCGCCGGCAGGCCGGCGACCGCGCACAGCCAGTCGATGATCTGCTGTTCGATGACCGTCGCCGCCGGCGCCTGATCGAACGAGTCCATGGACTGGTTGAGCGCCGTCAAGACGACTTCGGCGGCGAGCGCCGACAGCAGCGGTGGACAGTGCAGGTGCGCCGCGACGTCGGGATGGCCGACGAACACCGACTCGGCCACGATGGTCTCGGCTCGCCGGAGGGCGGCAGCAAGGCCGTGACCGTGCCGGGGCGCGAGCTCGGTGGCGAGCCCGGGGTGCAGCGCCGCGGCACTGCGCCCCGAGCAGGGGCCGGCCGGCAGTGCCCGCAGCAGGGTCGCCGCCGCGGCGTCAATCGCTGCGCGGTAGGCGTGGCGCGCCGCCGGGGTCCTGGTGAGGAAGTCGGCGTCAAACATGCGTGGCCGTCGCGACGCCGGCGGTGGCCGCGCACGCCTCGCCGACGATGCCGGCGATCTGCTCGACGTCATGCTGCGTGACGACGAGCGGCGGCAGGAAGCGGAGCACCGCCCCGTGCCGGCCGCCGGTTTCCACGATCACCCCGCGTTCGAAGCACGCCTGCTGCAGTGCGCGGGCCCGCGCTCCGTCGTAGGCGGCGTGACCGTCAGGTCCCGTCGTCGCCGGGTCGATGATCTCGACGCCGACCATCAGGCCTCGCCCGCGGACCTCGCCGACGAACGGGTGACGCGTCTGCAGGCCGGTGAGGCGTTCCATCAGCAGCCGTCCCATGGCCGCGGCGTGTGCCGGCAGATCCTGATCGAGGATGTAGCGCAGCGTCTCGCGCCCCGCCACCATCGCCAGCTGATTGCCGCGGAATGTGCCAGTGTGCGCGCCCGGCGGCCACTTGTCCAGTTCCTCGCGATAGACGATCACCGCGAGCGGCAGACTGCCGCCAATCGCCTTCGACAGCACGAGGACGTCGGGGACGACTCCGGCGCGCTCGAATGCGTAGAGCGTGCCGGTGCGACCCCAGCCGGTCTGCACCTCGTCGATGACGAGCGGGATGCCGAGCTCTTCCGTCAGACGGCGCATGCGCCGCAGCCAGTTGTCGGGTGCCGGAATGCTGCCGCCTTCGCCCTGGACGACTTCCATGACCATGGCGGCCGGTGGTGCGATGCCGCTCTCGGGATCGCGAAGCAGCCGCTCGACGTAGCCGGCGCTGTGCTCCCCGTCGCAGCGGTCGCAGCCGAGCGGGCAGCGCGTGCCATGCGGAAACGGCAGGAAGTGGACGTCGGCCATCAGGCCCGGCAGGTTCGCCTTCGGTCCGAGGTTCCCCATCATCGCCAGGCTGCCATGTGTCTGGCCATGGTAGCCGCCGGAGAACGCCAGGATGCTGCGCCGGCCGGTGGCGATCTTCGTCAGCTTCAGGGCGGCTTCGATGGCGTCGGAACCCGACGGACCGCAGAATTGGATCCGGCCGCGGGACCGCAGCGGTTCGGGCAGCGTCGCGAACAGCGCCTCGACGAACTCGTCCTTGGCCGGCGTCGTGAAATCGAGCGTGTGCAGCGGCGCCCCCTCGGCGAGGTGGCGCTGGACGGCGGCGACGACCACCGGGTGGTTGTGGCCCAGCGCGAGGGTGCCGGCGCCGGCGAGACAGTCGAGATAGGAGGTGCCGTTCACGTCGACCAGGTGGATCCCGTGAGCCCGCTTGATCGCCAGCGGCAGTTTGCGTGGATAGGTGCGGGCGTTCGACTCGAACTTCGCCTGCCGGGACAGGTATTCCTCGGATGTGCGGGTTGCCGCGCGAACGTGCATGGATGCTCCTCCCAGAGCTGGCCGACGGGCCTGGTTCCTCCTTTGGTGTCGGAAGACCAGTCTTCGTGTCGGTCGCTGGGTGCCGCCGGATAGGCGGGCGACATGCGGCGGCGACGGGCACATCGGCGCATCGTCGGGCAGGGAGCGGACAACTCGGCCGACGCGCGCGCCGACTTTATTTCCCCACGGCGCACTCGGGCGGCCACCGGCGGCCCGACACGCCCTTCTGACACGATCGCCGCTCACGGTTGGCGCCGCCGGCCCGGCCGGGCGGCGGCTACGAGGCGCACTCCTGGACCTCGAATTCGACCCGCCGGTCGACGGCGTCGCTGGCATCGTCGGCACCGGTGCCGACGATGTTCTTTCTCGAGCCCACCCCGTTCACGCGGAGACGTCGTTCCAGGCCGGACACCTCTTTCAGGAGCAGACCACGCACCGCCTGCGCACGCGACAGCGACAGCGGGTCGTTGATGGCGTCGGTGCCGCTGGCGCTGGTGTGGCCGACGATGCTGAGGCACACCTTGGCGGTGTTGGCGCCGCGGGCAATCTGGCGCAGCCACATCGGATACGCGTCGCTGAACGTCGGATCGGCGAGGAAGTCGGTCGTCCCCGGCCGGAAGAGCAGCTTCACCGCCAGGTTGTTGGTGGTCAGGCCGAGCGCCACGATCTTGCTGAACGCCGACTCCGCCTCCGCCATCCGCTTCAGGTGGACGTTGGTCAAGTACAGCCCGTTGAAGGTGCGCAGCGTCTGGCCATCGGCACGTGCCGCGGCCGCCGTATAGCCGGCCAGCGCCGACTCCCAGCGACCGGCGTTGTATTCGGCCAGTGCCGACGCCATGAGCGCCGCGGTCGGCAGCTGCTCGACGTACAGCGGGTCGGCGAGACTGCCTTTCGGCGTCTCGGCGGTCTTCAGGTAGCCGTCAACCGACCGATCGCGGACGAGCGACGGGCTCTCGCTGTAGAAGGCCGTCGGCGAGCGGTCCAGCGCGCTTTCACGGAAGCGGGCGACCGACTGGGCGACGACCAGTCCGTTCGCGCGGTCGGTGAGGGCGACGCTCAGCACGTACTGATCGGGCGGTGTGGCCACGCCGACGGAGCCGGTGGCCACCAGCCCCCTGGGTTCGGCGGTCAGCTCCTGCAACGGCTGGATCGTCGTGCCGGTCATCGACGACGTGAGTGCCGTGACCAGTTCGCCCTGCGCGCGCAGCGACGCAGCCGTCTGTTGCCCGGTGGTGCGATCGAGCAGCGGATCGATCGAGATGGTCCGATCGCGGGCCGGGCCCAGCTGTCGGCCCAGATCGGCCGCGACCTGGCCGGCCGCCCCCTTCAAATCGACCGGGTCCACCGCCGTCGCGGTCACCACCGGACGGGGCGTCGTTTCCGCACAGGCGATCAGGCTGAGGAGGAGGACGACGATGGAGATGTGCTTCGGCTGAACGTTCCCGGGAATCGACATGTCACCTGCTCCTGTTACGGCACTGCTGCGTCAAGAACTCGCGGTCGCTCGCCGTCAGCTCTTCACCGATGCCGACGCGCTGGAGGATGTCGGTGCAGCGGGCGGCCACCTGGCGCTGCGCCGCGCTGTCGGGCGTGCGCAGCGGCGGCGTCGCCGCTGCCGCAGGCCGCGGATTCGCGGCGCGATCGGCGGTCGCGCCGGTTGGCGCCGCGGCCGCCGCCCGGCCCGACGTGGTGGCATTCGGGCCCGATGCGGCATCCGCCGGACCGGCGGGCGGCGCCAGCGGCGGCGGCTCCATGTTGGCCGGGGCGCTCACCGGCGGTGGCGGGGCGGCGTCCGGCGTCTGGCCGGTCGCAGCCGGCTGGCGAGGCGCCACGACACCGACGCGCGCCAGGGCGTCCGGATAGCTCACCACGTACATCCCGGCCGCGCCGAGCGTCGCGGCGATTGCCGCGCCGATCACCACGACGCGGCGAACGGGTGGCCGGCGTCGTCCGGGCCGCGCCGGCACGGGCGCCGCCGCCACTTGGCTCCGTTCGCGCGGGCTCGCAGGGGCGGCCGCCGCATCCGGCGGCGGGGTCGCCGCCAGTACCCGGCCGACCGCGTCCTCCCATTCCCCGAGAAAGGCATCCAGTCCCGGCGACGAGTCGTCGGCGGCGTCGGCCTGGGCGCGACCTGGCGACCGCAGGTCGTCCGGATCGCCCGGCGCTGCGCGGTCGCGTTCCCACTCGCGCAGGTCCGCCGCCAGCGCCTCCATGTCCTGATACCGCCGCGATCGGTCCTTGTCCATCGCCTTCGCCACGATCGCCGCGAGCGTGTCGGGGAAGCCCGGCACGACCTCGCCCATCGGCCGCGGCGTGTCGTGCAGGATCAGCAGCCGCACGACCGCCGCGCTCTGTCCACCGAACGCGCTCTGTCCCGTGAACAGCTCGTACATCACGGCACCGGCAGAGAAGATGTCGCTGCGGGCGTCGGCTGGCAGTCCCGACACCTGCTCGGGCGACATGTACTGGGGCGTGCCCATCACGGCGCCGGACTGCGTCAACGCCGGGTCGGCGAGGTCGTCGGTCAGCCGGGCGAGGCCGAAGTCGAGAATCTTCAGCACACCGGCCGCCGTGATCATCAGGTTCGCCGGCTTGATGTCGCGGTGCACCACCCCATGTGCGTGGGCGTAGCCCAGCCCTTCGCACAGCTCGGTGACGAGCGCGACGCAGCGCGGGATGTCGATCGCCCTGGTCGCCTGAATCGTCTGCGCCATCGACTCGCCGTCCACCAGCTCCATCACGAGATACGGCCGGCCGCCGGCATCGCGGCCGAAATCGTGAATCGTGACGATGTTGGGATGGGCGAGCGAGGCGGCCGAGCGCGCCTCGCGCGCGAACCGCTCGAACACCTGGTCCTCGACCGGCACTTCCCGCGAGCCGGAAATGACCTTGATGGCCACCATCCGGCGGAGCTCGGGGTCCCAGCCGCGATAGACGACGCCCATCCCGCCGTGACCGAGGCGGTCGACAACGGCATAGCGGCCGATGGTCTTCGGCGTGGGCGGCGACATGGCGCCTATATTCTTGCACCGGCTCTCCTGGTTCTTCTACTCACCGTGTCCCGCGCCGCTCCGGCCGCCGGTCCGGCCACCGGCCGGCCACCGGCCGTGTGATACAGTCGGCCACGCTGTTGGATCTCACAGGTGGCGCCGAGTGACCGACGATAATTCCGATGTCAGCGTCCTCCTGGAGCGCGCTCGCGGCGGCGACACCGACGCCCTGAAGCGCGTGATGGAGGTCCTCTACCGCGAACTGCACACCATCGCCGCGCGGGAGATGCGGCGCGAAGACCGCGAGCACACGCTGCAGCCGACCGCGCTGGTCAACGAAGCCTTCATGCGCCTGGTGCGTGGTCCCGGCCGCATCCAGAACCGCAGTCACTTCCTCGGCCTCGCCGCCCGGACCATGCGGCGCGTGCTGGTCGACTACGCGCGCAAGAAGCGTTCGCAGAAGCGCGGCCGCGAAGTCGAACGGGTCACGCTGGACGACGATCTGCCGGTCGGCAGCCGACCCCGGCCGGTCGACGTCCTCGACCTCGATGCAGCCCTCTCCGAGCTGGAAGCGGTCGACCCGCGGGCCTGCCGTGTCGTCGAACTCCGATTCTTCGGTGGCCACACCGACAAGGAAATCGCCGAGATCGTCGGCTGGTCGGAGCCGACCGTCCGTCGTGACTGGGAGACCGCCCGGTCCTGGCTGAGTGCGCGCCTGCGACCCGGTGGTCAGGCCTGACACCACGTCGTCACTTCAGCTTGAACACCAGTCCGACATCGAGCGACGCGGCACCGGCGCCGACGTCGGCGTAGAACGCCATCCTCGGCCGCATGAAGTAGCGCATGCCGAGCCGTCCGACCAGGTAGACACCGCCGGTACTCGCGCTGCCGCAGAGCGCGCCGCAATCGTAGCGGGCGTAGAGATAGCCGAGTCCCAGACCGAGGAACGGGTCGAACTTCCGGTTCTTCAGATTGAAGTGGTAGTTGGCGACGACGCTGATCGGGATGTAGGTGAACGAGTCGCCGTTCAGGAAGTTGTAGTCGACGTTGTAGTAGTCGACGGCCCCCTGGATGCCGAGGACGCCGTTGCCCAAATCCGGCAGCTGCTTGAACCCGACTTCGTAGCGGCCGCCGATGGCGAAGTCGGCGCCACCCAGGCCGCCGAGGCCGAGGATCGGTCCGGCGTCGGTGTGACCGACGACGAAGCCGTCGGTCGCCGCCGGTCCGGACTGCGCCGCCGCCGGCGCGGCCGACCCGATGACGATGCCAAGTGCTGCGAGTGTCCCGAACAACTGTCGCCTGATCATCGATCCTCCAATGCGCGTGCGTGTGTCACATGCATCGCTGCCCCGGGCGTCATGCCCGTTGCTGGAGAAGGCGCAATCGGCCGCTGGAACTGATCACGCCGGCCGTCGACCAGCGCCGCCTCGAAGGGCGGCCCGGTCGACACGCCCGCGAGCGGCGGCCGCCGACCGCCCGGTCGTGGCGCGTCGGGCGCGTCACGTTTCCATCGGCACGGTGGCAGCACAGCCGTAGTCGCCGATGCAGCGGTTGACGCACGCCCGAGCTGTCGGCCGCGCGGCAATGCCGCTACACTCAGAAGTTTGCAATCCGCTCGGCCGATGCGTCCAACACTGATCCGCCTTCGCGCCTACCTCCTGTTGCTCGTGCTCGGCGCGATGCTGCCGGGCGCCGGGCTGACCGCGCTGCTAATCGCGCAGTCGTTCTCGGAGAGCCGCGCCGTCGTCGAGCGTCGTCTGCTCGATGCGGCGCGCGTCGATGCCGCCGCCCTGGATCGCGCCTTCGAGAACGACATCCTGGTGCTGCAGGCGCTGGCGTCGGCGCCGGCCCTCGATGCCGGCGATCTCGAGCAGTTCTACCTGGAGAGCCGGCGCGTGCAGCTGGCGCGGAACACGTGGTTCACCGTCATCCTGTTGTCGCCGGACGGACGGCAGCTGGTGAATACCCGGCTGCCATGGGGCACGGCGCTGCCCGCGGTCACCGAACCCGACAGCTTGCACGAGACGGTCAGCCGCCGGCAGCCGATGGTCGGGTCGCTCGGCCGATTGCCGCTCGGCGAATCGGGATTCGGCTTCGCCATCCGCGTCCCGGTGGAGCGCGATGGCGCTCCGAAGTACGTGCTCACGGCGGTGCTCAAGACGAGCGACCTGCGCCGGCTGATCGCGTCGAGCCTGCCGGCCAGCGACGAATGGACCCGCACCATCCTCGACCCGCGCGCCAACGTCGCCGCCCGGACCCGCGATGGCGAGCGCTTCGAGGGGCGTCCCTCGACGGCCACCTTCGGCGCCGCCGTTCTCAGCGGTGTGCCGGGGATTTATCCCGAGACGTCGATCGACGGTTCGGACGTGTATGCGGCGTTGACACGCGGCACCTTCGGCTGGACCGCCGCGGTGGTGGTGCCGCGCGACGTGCTCGACGCGCCGGTGCGTCGATCGACGGTGGCACTGGCCGGCGGCGGCCTGCTGCTCATGCTGGGCAGCCTGACGGCGCTGCTGCTGGTGTCACAGCGTCTGTCGGACGATATCAGTGCGTCGGTGCGGGTGGCGGAGGCGGTGGCCCAGGGGCGCACGCTGGCGGTGCCGCCGGCGCACGTCAGCGAAACCCGCCAGCTGCAGGACGCGCTGAAGACGGCAGCGGCGCTGCTCGAGCAGCGGCAGCGCGAGCGCGACGCCGAGGTGCAGCGCGCCGGCCTGGCGCGTCAGGACGCGGAGGACGCCAATCGCACGAAGGATCAGTTCCTGGCGGTGCTCGGGCACGAGCTGCGCAATCCGCTGGCGCCGGCCCTGACGGCGCTCGAGTTGATGCAGCGCACCGCGCCGGACGTCTGTCAACGCGAGCGCGACGTGCTAAACCGGCAGATCCGCCATCTGATGCGGCTGGTGGACGATCTGCTCGACCTCTCACGGCTGGCGCGCGGGAAGGTCGAGCTGCGCTGGAGCCGGTTCCAGTTGCGGTCCGTGATCGATCGTGCCGTCGACATGGCGCAGCCGCTGCTCGATCGAGGCCGGCACAAACTGACGGTCGACGTGGCGGCTGACGGCTTGCCGCTCGCCGGCGATGAGGACCGCCTGGTCCAGGTGTTCGGCAACCTGCTGACCAACGCCGCTCGCTACACGCCGCCCGGCGGGCAGATCTCGCTGCGTGCCGAGGTGATCGACGACATGGTGGTGGTCGCCTGCGAGGACAACGGCCCCGGCATCCCGGAGTCGCTGAGGCCGATGCTGTTCGACGCCTTCGCTCAGGGGCCGCGACCGCTCGATCGACGGGACGGCGGTCTTGGCCTCGGTCTGTCGCTGGCGCGCAGTTTCACTGCCCTCCATCACGGGACGCTCGAACTCGAGACGCCAGCGTCCGGACAGGGCAGCCGCTTCATCGTCCGCCTGCCGATCGCGCGAGGCGGGGCTGAAGCGCACGTCGCGCCCGAGGTGCGTCCGGCCGCGATGCGCGGGAGGCGCCGCGTCCTCGTTGTCGACGACAACAGCGACGCCGCCGAGATGCTGCGGCAGGCGCTCGAACAGGCGGGGCACCGCGTCGCGGTCGCCGCCGACGGCGCGGCGGCGTTGGAACTGGCCGAGACGTTCCGGCCGGAAGCCGCCGTGCTCGACATCGGGCTGCCGGGGATGAGCGGCTACGAGCTGGCCCGTTGCCTGCGGTCCACGCATCCCGACGCGCGGCTCATCGCCGTCACCGGCTTCGGGCAGCCAGGCGACATCCGGCAAGCCGAACGCGCCGGATTCGATTGTCACTGCACCAAGCCGGTCGCCCTGTCGACGCTGCTCGCGCAGCTCGACGAACCGCGGGCGCCGACCACCGGCGTGGTCTAGCGACCGGCCGGATCCTCGGCGCGTCCGGCGCGCGAGGGCATCGGCCCGGCCGGCGGCGGGGGATTGTATAGTGGGCAGGCGATGACCGAGATCAGCGCGGCGAATGCGCCGCCCGTCGGCAACCGATGCTGCGCCGCGTGCGGCGCCGGCTTCTCCTGTCGGCCGGGTGCCTGCTGGTGCGGCTCGGTGACGTTGACCGACGAGGCGCGGAGCCGCCTGCGTGCCGCCTATGCGGACTGCCTGTGCCCCGGCTGTCTGCAGGCGGTGTCCGTCAGTGCCGCCGAGGCCGACGGCCCCGGCACGCGGTAGCATGGCGGGCGGCGGCCCGGGCGGCGCCCGTGCGCCGACCTGCGGTGCAGGGGCGGGCGGGCCGATCCCGAACGAGACGAGACCGGCCCGGTGATGTCTAGCCGCGCTTGGTGAGTTCGTCGAGGGCGATGCCCAGGGCGAGTCCGAGGCGCGTCTTCGTGCCGCCGAAATGCTCGAAGCCAGGCAGCACATCGACCTTGGCGAGGGCTTCCTTCGTCTGGCCTTCCTTCTGCGCCCGCCGCGCCGCCTCGACGACCGCCGTGAAGTAGTCGCGCTGATACAGCAGGTCGGGACGCGTACCGATGAACGGAAAGCCGGACTCGGCATGCCCGTAGACGTACAGGGCGTCAGCCGGGTAGGCGGGTGCCATCTTCTCGAGCACCGTGATCCAGCCATGCACTGATGCGCCCGACGGGGCGTCGACGTTGGGGTAGCCGCGATTGTTGAGCAGATCGCCGAGATGGACGATGTTCGCCTGCTCGAAGTGGATGGCGACGTCGCCCCCCGTGTGGGCCGGCCCCCAGTGCCTGGCGCGAATCGTCTCGTCGCCAATCGTGACGCTCCAGGTGTCCTTGAAGACTTCATCGGGCAGCGTCACCTGGGCCTTCGAGCGCTCGGCGGCCACCCGCTGGTTCTCCTTGGCGCGTTCGTGGGCGACGATCTTCTTCGCCGATGCCTTCAGCACGGTGTTGCCGCCGGTGTGATCGGGATGGTGGTGGCTGTTGACGAGCACGTCGATTTGACGCGGCGTCCGTTCCTTCAGCCCGCTCAGGAGATTCGGCGCGGTGTCGGCGAACTGGCTGTCGACCACCAGCACGCCATCCTTGTTCACCAGCCAGCCGATGGTGCCGCCGCGCTGGTGGAAGATGCCGACGTTGCGGCGCAGCGGGGTGAACAGCGGCGTCGTCGGTGGCGGGGCCGGCGCCGCCTGCTGCGCCGCCAGCTCGCGGGGCAGCACACCCACGGCAACGCCCACGGCTGACGCCTTCACGAAATCGCGACGAGTCCAGGTCATCGTATCCTCCAGTGCTATGGGGTCGCGGCCTTTCGCGGGGCACGCGACATCGGGATCGACCTGAGAGTCTACCCTGACTCTGCCCGGCGTCGACGGCGGCACCGACCTGTCTTCCGCACCCGGGCGCTTGCGCGCAAGGCACGGGCCCTGGCGCCGACGGCCGCAGCAGCCGGCGGTGACGTTGCCTGCTTTCGGTCGGGCCTTCCGTCCTGTGCACCACCCCTCCCTACCTCGGTGTCAGGGCCAAGCCGCTGGCGCGGCGGACGCTACGCCTCCTCCCAGTTGAAGCGGGCGAGAGTGACGGCGCCGAACAGCGCCGCGAAACTCAGAAGCACCACCACGGGCATGACCGCCTGGCTGAGCCCGAGGCCGCGCCAGGTCATCGCGTCCAGCCCGTCAACCGCCCACCGCGCCGGCACGACGACGGTGAGCCGCTGGAGCCACGCAGGAAAGACGAACGTCGGCACCCACGCGCCTCCCAGCATCACCATCATCAGCACCGCAAGGATCGCGACGCCACGCGTGGCGTTCGGCGTCTTGCCAATCGAGGCAATCAACAGACCGAACGTCGCCGCCATGATGGCGCACGACACCGCCACGGCGAGAAATCCGATCACGCTGCCTTCGATCCGAACGCCGAACACCACCATCGCGAAGCCGAACGACACCAGCAGCGACATCAGCGCGATCACCGTCCCGCTTGCGGCCTTGCCGCCAAGCAGCGCCGCGCGAGACACGGGTGCGCTGCGCAGCCGCTTCCACAACCCGCGCTGGCGCTCCAGCAGGATCCCGACGCCGAGGTCGATCGCGGCAAACAGGAGGAACTGGATGCCCATGCCGGCGAACGAATGGGCGTAGCCGTTGTACACGACGTCCTGGCCCGATGTGATGGCCTCCTCGCGCACGCTGTACGGCATGGTGAAGCCCTGGGGCGATCCGGTTCCGGTCGTACCGTTCTGCGCGTAGAAGCGCTGAACGGAATTCAACATGTCGCGCAGCGGCGCGGTCTGCTCGGACGGCGTCCCCGTCTGACCGAGGTCGCGGATCGTGTCGTCCACCAGTTTCCTGCCCGATTCGCCGGAGAACATCTCGCGACTCACGGCTTGCATCACGTGCTCGGTCAGGATGCCGCGCACCAGCCCGAGCTCCGCGCCGCGCGATGGGTCGTACCACATCGTCAGGCTCGGCTTGTCCTGACCCACGAAGAAGGCGCGGCCGGACGCCTCGCCGAATCCGGCGGGCACGACGACGGCAACGGTGACGGTTCCCTTCTGTACGCCGTCGCGCGCCTCGGCCGCCGTCGGCGTCGTCACGGTGAAGTTGGCGTCGGCCTGCGCACCTGAGATGATCGCGGTCGAGATGGCGCTGCGATCCTGATCGACGATGGCGACCGGGATCTTCGCGCGCTCACTCGTCGTGTTGCCAGAGAAGATCGAGCCGAAGAACGACGCGATCGCAATCGGCGCGACGAAGCCCATGACGACGGCGCGCCGGTCGCTGAAGAACAGCTGGAGGTCCTTGCGGACCATCGCAAGAATGGGAGTCATGGCCATCAGTCCCGCAGGCTCCTTCCGGTCAACCGTAGGAAGACGGCTTCGAGCGTGATCCGGGCACCGGCAGAGCGGGCCGACTCCCCGCCGGTGGCCGCGCCTTCGGACTCCGGCATGAGCGCGTGGAGACCGGCCAGCGTCTCGTCGGCGATCACCGCACCGCGATCGATCACGACGATGCGATCTGCGAGCCGCTCGGCCTCTTCCATGTAGTGCGTCGTATAGAGCAGCCCCTTGCCGCGGCGTTTCAGGAGCTCGAGGTTGTCGAAGATCGCATTGCGGCTCTGCGGATCGACGCCGACGGTCGGCTCGTCGAGGAGCAGGATGTCCGGATCGTGCAGCAGGCCCGCGGCCAGATTCAGCCGGCGTTTCATGCCGCCGCTGAAGGTCCGGACGAGGTCGCGTTCGCGGTCGGCAAGACCCACGAGCGTCAGTGCCGAGCGAATCGCGGCGTCAAGAGCTGCGCCAGACAGGTCGTACAGCGCGCCGAAGAAGCGGAGGTTCGAGCGCGCAGACAGCTCCTCGTACAGCGCCAGATCCTGAGGCACAAGACCGATGCGCCGCTTCGACGAATCGGTATCGCCCGAGAGCGGCCGGCCGTCGACGAGCACGCTTCCGCTATCGGGCCTGACGAGCCCGGAAATGATCGACACGGTCGTCGTCTTGCCAGCGCCGTTCGGGCCCAGCAGGCCCAGAAGCTGGCCGGCTTCGAGTCTGAAGGACACGTCGTTGACGGCGGCACGGTCGCCGAACGACTTCCTGAGGTTCCTGACTTCGAGCACGTCAGCATCATGACCCAGTCGGCCGCCGATGCGGCGCCGGAATGTGACGGCGACCTTCAGCGGGTCCTGCCAGGGGGCCCAGCCGGGCCAGCCAATTCCCCGACGCGTGAGGAGATCTTGGCCCACATTCAATCGTCACAGCGCGATAGCGAAGGTGCCCGGCGCGTTGCCACCCCTCCCATCGGGTGACAGCCCGCGACGGCCAAGCCGGTCCTACCGGTCCGCGGAGCCGGCGTAGAATTGCGCCCATGGCCACTTCCTCGAGGAGACGACCGATGGGCGCGAATGTCGGGATGCGGAAGGCGGACGAGTCGAGCGGGCCTGCGCGCGCGGCACGGCGCGTGTTCGTCACACTCGCGTTCCTGGTGGCGCTTCTGTGGCTGCAACAGTCGACGCCATCGATCGACGCGCAACAAGCCGCCATGAGTCCGACGTTTCTGGCAAGCCAAGCGACGGCTGGCCGACAGTTGTACGATCAGCAGTGCACAGCCTGCCACGGGTCGAGTCTCGACAACGGCGAATTCGGTCCCCCGTTGACCGGCGAGGAATTCCTCCAGAAGTGGGGGAACCATCCCGCGGACGAGGTCTTCGACGTCATCACGACGTCCATGCCTCCGGGGGCACCGGGATCCCTCTCCGCCGACCAGACCACCAATCTGCTCGCCTACATCCTCCAGCGTAACGCCGTCGCCATCAGCGACAAACCGCTGCCGTCGGACCAGGCGCTCCTGCACGCGATGGTGATGCCGACGCCCACCAACGGGTTCGTGGGCGGCCTGGCGAACGGCGTCTCGCTGCCGCCGCCGCCGAATCCGACGCCCAATCCTCTGGATCGCATCACGCCGGTCACCGAGGCCATGTTGCGACGTCCGGCGGACCACGACTGGCTGACCTGGCGGCGCACGCCGGACGTGATGGGCTTCAGTCCGCTCACCCAGATCAACAAGCGGAACGTCCATCAGCTGCAGGTCGCCTGGGCCTGGGCGCTGCCGAACGGCCCAAACGAGTCGACGCCCATCGTCCACGACGGTGTGATGTTCGTGTACGGCTACGGCGACGTGCTGCAGGCGCTCGACGCCGCGAATGGCGACCTGCTGTGGCAGTATACGCGCCGGCTGCCAAAGGGCGTCGCGCCCAGTTTCAAGAAGACAATCGCCATCTACGGCGACCGCATCTTCATGGCGACGTCGGACATCCACATGGTCGCGCTCGACGTGAGGTCCGGTGCCGTGAAGTGGGACACGAGCCTCGTGCGCGGTGGCGTACCACCTGGCATGCGCATGATTGGTGGCCCTCTGGTGGCCAAGGGCAAGGTCATCGTCGGCACGGCCGGCGGCGCGGCCGGCGGCAACTACATCGTTGCGTTGGATACGCAGAGCGGGAAGGAGGCGTGGCGCTTCGACACAATTCCGAAGGCGGGTACGCCTGCGGGCGACAGTTGGAATGGCCTTCCCACCGAGAAGCGAAGCGGCGCGTCGGTGTGGAATCCGGGGAGCTACGACCCGGTCACGAATCTGGCGTTCTTCGGGCCGTCGGCCACCTACGATACGGCGCCGCTGCGCGATTGGATCGGCGATCCGCGCGTCTCGAACGACGCGCTGTACACCAACTGCACCCTGGCGCTGAACGTCGATACCGGCGAGCTCGTGTGGTACTACGCCCACCTCCCCAACGATCAGTGGGACCTCGACTTTTCGTTCGAACGGCAGATCCTCGACATGCAGGTGAACGGTGCGATGAGGCATGTCGTCGTGACGGCCGGCAAGATCGGCATCTTCGACGTGCTCGACGCGAAGACCGGGCAGTATCTGACGTCGATGGATCTCGGCTATCAGACGCTCGTGAAGTCGGTGGAGCCGGGTACCGGCGCCAAGGTCATCGACCGGGAGCACATCACCCCCGGCGATGGCCAGGCGAAGTTCCTGTGCCCCCACTCCGAAGGTGGGAAGAACTGGATTCCCAACGCCTACAACCCGACGACGAAACTGATGTTCGTCCCGTTGGTGGAGTCGTGTCAGGACCTTGCCCCTGTCGCCGCCGGTGAGCGGGGGCTACTCTCGACGGGCGTCCGCCTGAGCCTTCGCCCGCCGCCGAACACCGACGGCAACTACGGCCGACTCGAGGCGATCAACCTCGAGACCAAGAAGTCCGTCTGGGTGCATCGGCGCCGCGCGACGAGCACGACCGGAGCGTTGGCGACAGCCGGAGGGGTCGTCTTCGCGGGCTACGTCGATCGGGTCTTCTCGGCCTTCGACGATGCGACCGGCAAGGAGTTGTGGCGGACGCGACTGAGTGACGTACCCAATTCGAATGCGATCACATACGCGGTCGGCGGGCGGCAGTATGTCGCGGTCGTGGCGGCCAACGGTGGCAACCACGCCAGGCTGTTCATGCGCATGATGCCGGAGATCAAGAATCCGGCGAACCGCAGCGCAAGTGTCTGGGTGTTCGAGGTGCCGACCACGACAGACCGGGGAAGCAGGAGCCGCTGACATCGTGGCCCGGCTGCGCTCCGTCTGTTCGGGGGCCTGGCGCACCGTTGCCGCGGCGCTCGGGTGTAGCGCCCTGGTATCGGTGGCATGCGACGGCTCTTCGTCATCGGACGTCGGTCGGGTCGTCACCACACCAACGTTCAGCCGGGATGTCGCGCCGATCATCGCGGGGCGCTGTGCGGCGTGCCATCATGAGGGTGGGTCAGCGCCGTTCGCGCTCAGCGATTTCGCGAGCGTCCGCCAGCGGGGACACCTGGTCCGCGCCGCCGTGCAAGCTCGGTTCATGCCGCCATGGCTGCCGGAACCGATCGGCGTGGCCTTCACCGGCGACCGGCATCTGACCGACGCACAAATCCACACCATCGTTCAGTGGGTCGACGCCGGCATGCCGGAAGGCGACCCCGCCGACATGCCCGAGGCACCGCACTTCTCCAATTCGTGGCAGCTCGGCGAGCCGGACCTTGTCGTACGCCTGCCCCGTTCGTACACGCTGCCAGCCACTGGGTCAGACGTCTGGCGCAACTTCGTCATCCCGATTCCAATCACCGAGCGTCGGTACGTCCAGACGATCGAGGTCCGTCCCGGCAGCGCCCGTTTCGTCCATCACGCGTTGATCGCCATGGACGAGACGGGTGCATCGCGCCGCCGTGACACCCTCGATCCGGAGCTCGGCTTTGACGGCATGGACATGGGCGACGCGCACATGCCCGATGGCAGCATCCTGGGGTGGACGCCCGGCGTGGTGGCGAATCCGGAGCCCGCCGACCTGCGCTGGCCGCTGAATCCAGGCACGGACATGGTGCTGCAACTCCACATGGTGCCGTCCGGCAAGGCCGAGGTGATCGATCCGGTCATCGGTTTTCACTTCGCCGAAGTAGCCGGAGCGGGATCCCCCGCCTACGCGATGCAGCTCGACGCCGACGACCAGCTGAACATTCCCCCGGAGGCCGCCGCATTCTCCGTCACAGACACAATGACCCTGCCGGTCGATGCGGAAGTGCTCGCCGCCTATCCGCACGCCCATTTTCTCGGCAAGCGAGTGGAGGGCTGGGCGACGCTGCCTGACGGCAGCCGCCGCGTCTTGCTGAAGATCGATCGGTGGGACTTCAAGTGGCAGGACGTCTACCGCTTCGCCGTCCCCGTGGCGCTGCCGCGCGGCGCGTCGGTGACGATGGAGTGGACGTTCGACAATTCGTCTGCGAACCCCCGCCAGGTTCGGCATCCGGCCGAGCGCGTCACCGCGGGCAACCGGTCATCGGACGAGATGGCGCATCTGCTGCTACAACTGCGATTCAAGACGAACGCGGACCGCGACCTGCTGAAGCAAAGCCACTATGAGCAGCTCGTGCAGAGAAACCCGCGCAACGCAAAGTTTCTCTATGGCCTGGCGGGCGTGCTAAAGGATCGCGGCCAATTGACCGACGCCGTTACCTACTACCAGCGGGCGCTCAACGTGCAACCAGACTACGTGTCGGCGCACATCAACCTTGGCGGCGTCCGGGCGGCGCAGAACAGGAATCCGGAAGCCATCGAGCACTTCCGAACCGCCGCGAGACTCGATCCCGGCGGCGTCACCGCTCACTTCAACCTGGCATTCGTGCTCGGCGTGTCCGGCCGCCTCGAAGAGGCGATCGCGTCGTATCGCCAGGTACTCCGATCGCGGCCGGATTTCGCCCCGGCACACAACAACCTTGGACAGGTGCTGGCCGCCACCGGGCGCGCCGACGAAGCGCTGGTCCATCTGCGTGAGGCGGCACGCCTGCTTCCTGACTCTGCAGAGATCCACCAGAACCTCGGACAGGTGCTGCAGTCTCGCGGCGACGAGGCCGAGGCGCGGCGAGAACTGGAGCGCGCACGACAACTCGCCGGGACTGGGCAGGGACGGTAGGCCACGTCCGATATAATCCCCGCTCCCGAGAGGGCCATCATCCACGATGCCACCGCAGGTTAACGCGACGTCAGCGAAACGACGCCGGCCCACGAAGTCAGTTGCGGCCGTTGTGCCGCCGCGCCCGATCCGCGTCTCGCCGGCCGCGGCGATGGCGTTCCCAACGGCGTTCGCGGCGCTCGTCGCGGCGACAACGGCATTGCCTGGATTCCCGGCGGCGCCGATCGCCCGATGGTCGTGCTGGGCCGCGGCGGCATTTCTCGCGCTGTGGGGCGCCGTGCTCCTGGCCGGCGTCGCGCGACGTCGCCGGGCGCTCGTACTGGAGATCAGCCTGCGCCCGCAGCACTACATCCAGGCGTGCGCTCACCTGACGATCTACACGTACTGGGCCGCATACTGGCAGGGGGTGTCCGATGCCGCGCCGCTCATCGCCGCGCAGTTGGCCTTCGCCTACGGTCTCGACGCGCTTCTTAGTTGGTCACGGCGTGACAGCTACACGCTCGGGTTCGGACCATTTCCCATCATCTTCAGCACCAACCTCTTTCTGTGGTTCAAGGCCGATTGGTTCTACCTGCAGTTCCTGATGGTGGCGGTCGGTTTCTGCGCTCGAGAGTTCATCCGCTGGCAACGGGACGGACGCCGCGTCCACATCTTCAACCCGTCGTCACTGCCACTCAGCCTCGTATCGATCGTCCTGATCCTCACGCAGAACACCCACCTGACCTGGGGACAGGACATCGCGACGACGCAGCTGTTCCCGCCGCAGATGTACGTCGTGATCTTCCTGGTCAGCCTGCCAGGGCAGGTGTTGTTCGGCGTGTCGCGGATGACGCTGGCGGCCGTGGTGACCACATACCTCTTGATCGGTTTCGACTACGCCGTGACCGGGCTGCACATCTTCGAGTCGCCGACCATTCCGATTGCCGTCTTCCTGGGCATGCACTTGCTGTTCACCGACCCATCGACGTCGCCCCGGAGCGAACTCGGCCGGCTCATCTTCGGCGCGCTGTACGGTGCCAGTGTCGTCGCGCTCTACGTGGTCCTCGATCGTCTCGGCGTGCCGACGTTCTACGACAAGCTGCTGCAGGTCCCGATTCTGAATCTGCTGGTACCGACCATCGACCGGGTCGCACAATCGGACCGATTGAGATGGTTCGACCCGGGCAGGCTGTTCACCACATTTACGCCGCGGGCGAGACACGTCGCGTACACGGCGCTCTGGGCGGTGGTGTTCGTGGCGTCGCACTTGGTGACGGCGGGTGCGACGACGCTGGCACGCGCCGATGATCTGCTCCTCGCGGGCCGCGTCGACGAGGCGATCGGCCAGTATCGTGCGCTGGTCGAGCGCGACGCGTCGCGCTTCGACGGTCACAACAAACTCGGCTACGCGCTGATGCGGACCGGCCGGTCCGCGGAGGCGCTCGTCGCTATTCGGCGGGCCCTCGAACTCGAGCCGCAGAACGCCGAGGCCCACAACAACCTGGGACTGGCGCTGATCCAGGTGGGCCGGATTGACGATGCGCTGACGTCGCTGCAGCGGGCGGCAACACTGAACCCGCATTATGCGGAGGCCCGCTACAACCTCGGGCACGGTCTCATCGCCGCCGCTCGCCCCGCCGCGGCGGCCGCCGCGTTTCGCGAGGCGCTGCGCATTCGGCCCGAATGGACGCCCGCGCTCGGCTCGTTGGCTTGGCTCCAGGCGACCGAAGGTGACGGCGTCCGCAACCCTGAAGAGGCGATCCAACACGCCATCCGCGCCGCGCAGTTGACCGGCTACCGCGACCCGCAGGTGCTCGACGTCCTCGCCGCTGCCTACGCCGCCGCCGACCGATTCGCGGATGCCATCGCCACCGCCGACACCGCAGCCGCCTTGGCAGCGGGATCGCCGGATCTGGCGAGGCAGATTGGGGAGCGGGTGGCGCTGTATCGGGCTGGCCGGGCCCTCGTCGCCGGTCGTTGAGGCGGACGCCAAGAAGAGACGCCGGTGCGGTCCCGTTTCGGTCGAACATGACCGGCGCGAATCCTGTTGACCTGCCGGGCGGTCACCATTAGTTTCGCACCGGCCTTCAGTCTCCAAGCCGTAGCTGACATCTGTCTCGTTGTGTCGATCGGCCGGCAACCGCGCCCAGCGGCTGCCGCAGGCCGAGGTCGCGAATGATGAGGGGGTTCTGTGCTGCAGCGGACGTTGCTGATTTCGTTGCTGTTGCTGTCTTCCGCCAATTCACTGTTCGCTCAGGCGACAGGGATTATCAACGGCCGGGTCATCGACCAAGGTGACGCGGTCGTGCCGGGCGTCACGATCAACATCAAGAATCTGAGTACCGGGGCCACCCGGTCGACGGTCAGCAACGCCGAAGGCCTCTACAGCGTGCCGGCGCTGGAGCGCGGCACGTATGAACTCACGACCGAATTGGCGGGCTTCGCCTCGGCGACTCGCCGGCTCGAGCTTGTTGCGAGTTCCACCCTCACGGCCGACTTCAAGCTGGGACTCGCGGCAATCTCTGAAACACTCACCGTTCAGGGCTCCATTCCGCTCATCGAAACGACGCAGTCGATGGCATCGTCGACGATCCGCCAGACCGAGGTGGCACAGCTCCCCATGGTCAACCGCAGCCTGGCCGGCATGATGACGCTGCTGCCGGGCGTACGCGAGGTGGCGGCGGCGGGTTCCCACGGCCATGCCGCCGGCTACGTGTCCTTCGCGGGCAATACCGGCCGCAGCTACAACATGTATGTGGACGGAGTCGACAACAAGGAAGACCAGGATGGCGGAACGCTGGTGCAACTGAGCCTGGATGGCATCGAGGAGTTCCGCGCGCTGGGGGCCGGGTTCCAGGCCGAGTACGGGCGCGGCTCGACCGTGGTCGTGCTCGCCAGCAAGTCCGGGACGAACCTCTTCAAAGGCACCAGCTACGTGTTCGGCCGCAACGAATCACTGATTGCCACCGACTACTTCTCGAAGGTGGAGAACGGCGGCTTCGGCGAGCAGCCGTTCAAGCGCTTCCAGTTCGGCGGCTCGTTCGGCGGCCCAATCGTGCGCAACAAGGCGTGGTTCTTCTCCTCGGCGGAGCGCATTCACCAGGACTTCCAGCTGCCCCGGGCTGCGAACGTCACCAACGAATTGCGGATTCTGAAGAACGCGCTGAACCTGCCGATTGCCGACACCGCAGCCGTTCCGCAGCCGTTTCGCGACCTGCTGTTCCAAGCGAAAGTGAACACGCAAGTGCGGCAGAACCATAACGTGTTCGCCCGGTTCATGTCCCAGTACGGCTACGTGGACAACCCGCAGGTGGGCGGCGGTACCGCGCTCTGGGACGGGGTCGCGTACAACCACCGCAACGATCAGAATCTGTGGTCCGCGTCCGGCGGCTGGACGTGGGTGGCGAGCAACACGGCGGTCAATGAATTCCGCGCGCAGTATGCCTACTACCTGCACGACGACCGGTCCGGCCGACCGTGCCTGGATCCCGCGGCCTGCGTGCCGTTGATGCTCAGCTTTCCGACGGTGACCACCGCGTTCCCCGGTGCGTACACCTTCGCGCATCCGTCGTGGGTGAACTTCGAGAAGAAGATCGAGGTCATGAACAACTTCTCGAAGCAGATTGGCAGGCACTCGATCAAGACCGGCATCGACTACGCCAGGCTGCCGACGTTCTACGCCAACCTGCAGTTCGGCAGTCCCGGCAGCCACGCGTTCTTCGACGACCCGTCGGTCATCGTGAACAACACCAACGGACGATACCCGCAGGGGTTCCGCACCCCAGGCATCGTGCGAACGGTCGCCCAGACCAGCCTGGAGCAGGTGGATGGCTGGTCGAACAAGGCCTACTTCCTGGCCGCCTTCGCCCAGGATGACTGGAAGGTATCGTCCCGGCTGACCCTGAACCTCGGTCTCCGGTACGACATCAACGCAATGAGCAACAACTGCTGCTGGGACAAGAATCGCACCTACAAGATCCTGCAGGCGATCGATCATCCCTACGGCGAGCTGCCCAAGACCGATCTGAATAACGTCGCGCCGCGCGTCGGCGCCGCCTGGGACGTCAACGGTGATGGCAAGAATGTCGTGCGCGGCAGCTTCGGCCTGTTCTATGCCACGGGCATCATCACGTCGGTGTACGGCATCAATCTGCAGTCGCAGGACAACGTCCTCGTGACGTCCACGCTGGCGAACTCGACGGTCGGATCCGGACAGCTGGCCAACTACGTGTACGGCGTCAGCCCGCTGCCGCAGGGGCCACCCGCAGCGCCGACGCAGTTCCTGCCCGGCCAGAATTCTGGCGGCGCCTGGTTCCGTCCGGACTTCGAGGACGCGATGTCGCAGAACTCGTCGTTCGGCTTCTCGCATCTGTTCTCGCCGACCACCGTACTGTCGGCCGACTATCTGCACGTGAGGCTCTACAACGGATGGCAAGCGGAGCAGATCAACCCGCTCATCGACGACGACAACAATCCGGTGACCCCGCGGGTGCGCGCCCTGGCCGCCGACCTGCGGCGCGTCTTCAACGACCCAACGCTCCTCGGGCCGACGACGGTACTGACCTCGAGAAATAGGGGCGTCTACGATGGCCTCGACCTCCATTTCGAGCGGCGCTTTGCCCAGACTGCATTGCAGGTGAACTACACGCTCGCGTGGGCGAGGGGAACGCTCGGCTCGATGGACTTCACGACGCAAGGCGACCGCATCGCCCCCACGACGTGCACCGCGCTGGGGTGCGACATCGATCAGCCCTATGAATGGGGGCCGACGAGCGTCGACGAACGGCACCGCGTCACCGTGGCCGGCGTCGTACCGTTGCCGTTCGGCCTCGACGTCGCCCCGTCGTTCACGGCGGCGTCCGCCCGACCGTACACGCAGTATCGCGCCCCCAATCCGAACGGGAATGGCAGTCTCCGGATTCTGAGCGACGATGGCGTCAATCCCGTTGGCCCGTACAACGCCCGCGGCAAGGCGCTGATCAATGCTAGTGCGCGCGTCTCAAAGCACATCACCCTGACCCAAGACCGGCGCATCTCGCTGTTCGCGGAGTTCTACAACATGCTCAACCGGGCGAACTTCGGAAACAGCTTCGGCGGCAACGCGTTCGCCCCGGCCACGTACAACAAACCGATCGGGTATCTCGGCGGTATCGGCTCGACGACGACGGTCCCGATTTCCTTCCAGGTGCAGTTCGGGGGACGCCTGTCCTTCTGAAGTGGAACGACCGTAGTCACTGGGCTGCGGTGCGACGTCGGAGCCGAGTCATCGATTCCGGCGTCTCGTCGCCGCGTTACGCTCGAACCAGGCGGCACTCATTGGATTGCGGGCGGCCGTGCGGGCGAGCCTTGCCGCTGGTACGCGTAGAGGCGGTCACCAACCTCCGGGAGGGTCTGATAGAGGACGTCGGTATAGCCGACGCCGTTCACCTCAATTCCCGGAAGCTCGACGAGCCCCGTGTTGGAAAGGAACAATCCTCGTGGCCTGAGCATGCTCGCTACATTCGCAAGCGCCAGTGACTGCTCAAACACGTTGTAGTAGAGGAGCATATCGGTCGCCACAACGAGGTCGAAGCGTTGGTCGTCGGCAAGCCGATTGAAACGTTGGAAGATGATGTTCAGATCCCGGGGCTCAATCGCGGTCACCATCTCGGGGCGAATGCGCACGGCTCGCATCTCGGGCCCCCCCGCCTCTGGAGCTGCGATCGGTGTGGCCGCGATTCCAACGAATTCCCCGAGCTGCCGCCAGTAGGCGGTCAGCCCGGCCGTCCACGGCAGGCCTTGGTCTCGAGGTAGCTGCAGCGTGTAGGCGCGGCCGTCCCTGGCACGCTCACGAGCCGATTGCAGGTGTTGGTTGATTCTCGGGCTCAGGTCAAGCGTCGTCACACGAAAGTCGCCAGGCTTCGCTAGTCGATGCCGAATCAGCGCGTCCTGCACAGCGAACGGCTGAATCGTCTGCAACGGGTAGAAATCGTAACCGTCCCGCTTATCCACGAAATCGAGCCCCGGTCCTATGATCGCGACGCGCCGGACGCTCGCTGGCCCGAGCAGTCCGCGTGCGGCGATCGATTCGAGAGCCTGCTCGATCCCAAAGCTGGACAGGATCGACGTGTCTGACGACAAGCCGCGGCGTTGATAGCGAGTGAGTTCCTCCACTCGCTGAGCGCGGGGGTCATTCGAGAGCTGCGCGTCGCGCCGCGACCGATCGATGTCGTTGAACTCATCGGCCATGCGCGACAATCCGTCCAGCAGGAAGCGACGGGCCAGAACAGCTCCGGCCTCGGCTCCGGGATCGATCCCCTGGCGGGTGAGCACGTCGCGAGCAAACTGAAGTCGCTCGTTGAGATCTGCAGTACCGAGAGTCGAGATGAGACTAGTGATGCGTTCACTGATAAGCCCGTCGTAGCTCAGACGACCCTCAAGGGCTTCGAGTTCGCGGCTCGTCACACGCGGGAGCTTGGTAAAGGACGAGCCGAAGAGTAGCAGGTTCAGCACCGAATCCTCATCGCCACGAGCGAGACGGTCACGAACTTCTCGATCCCGACGAGAGACCCACGCCGGCCAGAGGGTTTCCATTTCAACTGGCGTCTTCGCCCTCAGATCGGCCGGGAGTAGATCTTTGCGCAGTCCTTCGAGGGCAGGCCTGGCCTCCGAGTAAGACACCGGGCGTGCGGCGGGCAAGCCGAGGTCGGCCGATTGCGGCTGCGCCACGCCCTGCAGCGCCTCGAAAGTGAGGAGGGCGGCGACAAGTAGCAAGACAAGCATTAATCTGTTACGGGCGAACAGTGGGTGAAGCATGGAGTCCACCGCCTTACGTCCGGCTCTCCTGACGACGACGGCCTTCTGCGTTTGCGCCAGGCTGGTGACATGCTCGGCGCGGCCTGCATCGGCCGTCTCTGCGCATTGGCGGTCGAACCGCTCGCCGGTTCCACCAAGCCCCACACCGAGACGACAGCCGTAATTCGTGGGGTCCGCCGGTTGGCGTAAGGATGGCTATCGGACGCGCCCCGACGCAGCGCAGATCCCCCCAACGCGCGAAGATTATGGCTCAGCCGATGCGGTGTCAAGCGTGCGCTCGTCGCGTCGCCGTGCAAGGGGGCTTTGCCGCGCTCCGCCGCCGCGTGGCGTGACAATTCTGGTCGAATGTCGGGCCGCGTTCCTCTCGGCGAATCGGCCAGCGCGAAGCGTGTTCTCCATGGAGTGATTCGCTTCGTGGCAGGCGTACTCGAACATGCGACCGTTCGAGCGCACCATCACGCTCTCCCCGGACCACGGTCGCACGAAGCTCTCCGGGTCGTCGATCGCGAACTGATACGCGTTTCGTTCGCACGGAAAGCGGGCGCTGAGACGACGATGCGACGGCGCAGGATGCGACTGCGCGGCGGGCGGGCCCTGTAGTGTCAGCGCCGCCGCTCGTCGGCGAGCGTGTCACCGTCCCACCGGCCGCGTGATTCGCCCAGCCACCTCTGCAGGCCGCTGGGAAGTCGTGGGCGATCGTCGAGCGGAACGACCGGCGCGGCGTGCACCATCTCGTTGTGCAGCACCACGTGGTCTTTCGTCTGCACGATCTCCACGTGCTGGTTGTAGCCGACGCCAATCATCGGCGGTCCGGAGTTGTAGCCGAGGAGACAGCGCTCGGACGCATCGCGGTCCTCGGGCGCTTCCGCCAGACGCCGCAGGCGTGCGCGGCGATCGCTGGCCCGCGCCTGCGCGGCAGGCGTGAGCGGCGGCGGCCGACCGCCCGGCGGATCAACGATGAGAGACGTCCGCTTGTCCGGCCCACCTGCGACCCGAACTCGTACCAGAAGGCGTTGTAGCCGCCCACCCGCCCGGCCGCTGGCGCATCGTCGATGCTGACGACGACGCCGAGCTTGTCCGACTTCTGAGACGGCGCGGTTGGCCGCAGCCTGTTCGACGAAGGCGGCGGCCTCGGCGTCGGTGACATGACGATCAGAACCTGAACTGGATCCCGAAACGCACGTTGCGCCCGCGCTGAATCGAGGTGGGACGGAGCCACGTGGCGCCCGTGCCGGCGAACGCCTGATTCACCTGGTTGATGCTGCGGATGTTGAACAGGTTGTCGAACTCGGCCAGCGCCGTCATCCGATAGCCGCCCATCGTCATCCGCTTCGAGAACCGGACGTCCATCATCTTGAAGTACTGCTGGTAGATGGTGTTCGGCGGCAGCAGGTTGACGTTGATCGTGCCGGGCGTCGCCTGTCCGCCGGTCACCGTCCGGCCAGCCGCGGCGGTGTTGACCGGCATGTTGGCGGCGAAGTACGGCGCCACCACGACCAGCCCGGCGCCCGGTGCGTCGAAGATCTGGAAGTTGACGCTGATCATGACGTTGTACTTGAGCGGCACGCCGCCCGACACCTTGAAGATGTGACGGAAGGGCGTCTCCTGATCGCAGAACCGGAGGTCGTTGGGGTTCTCCTGCCCGTTGGTGCAGGAGTTGGTGCGCGTCTTGTTCGTGGTGAAGCTCGTCATCGCAAACGCCTGCCGCGGCAGCTGGATGTTGGCGCTCACCTCGTAGCCGTCATAGGTGCGGAACTCGCCGGAGTTGGTGAGCCACCCTTGTCGTTGCCCGAGCTTGGCGGGGTCGAGGTTGTAGAGCGTGATCACTTCGCCGCCGCCGTCGACCAGTTGCGGATGCCGCGGGCCGACGAACGTGAAGGGAATCCAGTCGCTCCCCGGCGTACCGGCCGTTGCGGTCGGTGACGTCGCCAGGTTGTCGGTGAACGCGAGGTCGAAATAGCGCCGGCGGTAGTAGCCGCCGCCGATCCGCACGCGCGGGAACAACTCGTGATCGGCCGTGAGTTCATACGTCCAGTTCTTGTCCCGCTTGAGGTCCGGGTCCATCCGGTCGGTGCCCGACAGCGTGCCGAACGCCGCGTTGGTCGGCCGGCCGATCTCCTCGAACTGCGGTACCGCACGCCCGTTGACGAGCGATACCACGGTGCCGTCGCCGTTGAGATCGGTCCACGGTCGAATGTCCGTCTGGCTGAAGATCGGGTTGAACTGCGACGTCCGCGACAAGGCATGCCCGGCGACGAACTTGCCGGCGAAGGCCTTCACGGCGGTCTTGCCGTTCCCGAAGATGTCCCACGCAAAGCCGGTGCGCGTCGCCCAATCGAGCCAGTTCGGCGTGTTCTCGATCGGTCCGGTCATCCGCAGCTCCGGGGTGAAGAACCCCGCCGGATTGATCTGCGCCGGCACGCCGGCACGGAAGTGATCGACCCGCACGCCGAGGTTGAGCGTCAATCGCTTGAGGCGCCACTGATCCTGCACGTAGGCGCCGCCGTCGAAGTTGATCTCCATGAGGTTCTGCGACGGACCGTTGGTGACCGACACGTCCAACGGCACGCCGTTGACCGTGCGACGCCGCAGGATGTCGGCGTTGTACGGATTCGACTGCAGCGCCGTCGCCCAGCGATCCTCGAATCCCGTCTTGATCGAGTGCGAACCGGTCACGTACGACAGCGACACCCTGACGCTCTTTTTCTTCTCCGTGTTGCTGTAATTGAGATTGTGGTTTTCATCGAGGAACCCGCGCCCGATGTCGAGCCTGGCAATGTCGGTCGCCGCGTTCTCGGGCTGGAACAGCACCCGGAAGTCACCTCGTTCGTACGAGATGCCGCCTTCGAGCAGGAGGCGGTTGGTCAACGGCGCCGTGTACTTGATCTGCGCGAGCCACGCCGGATAGAGCGGCAGCCGCCACGACGCCTCGGGCGACGTGATGACGCCGCCGGTGCTGTAGTTGCCCCGGATCCCCAGGAACCGGGTGTTGTCGAAGCTGTAGCGCAGCTTGTGGCGCTCGGCCGCCTGATGCGTGATGCGAACCGTCTGCGACCAGTTCAGGACGCCGCCCGTGTCGCCCGGGCACAGGTCGTCGGCCGGCCGATTGCGACACGGCTCTGGCGTCGCCGGATGATCGGGTTTGAAGTAGGTGTCGAGCACCTGGCTGTTGGACTTGTTGCCCGACACCGACCCGAAGTACCACAGCTTGTTCTGCTTGATCGGACCACCGATGACCGGGTTGAAGTCGAAGAAGAACTGCTGCGGAACGTAGCGCAGGCCGATCGGCGCCTGCTGCAGATCGCCGAGGTTGTTGAACTCGAACGCCCGCTTGCTTCCGTAGGCGATGGTCTCGCCCGCCAGCTTGTTGCTGCCTTCCTTCGGAATCAGATTCATGCGGACGCCGCTCAACGCATACTCGGCGCCTTGCGAGTCGGTGCTGTACACCAGCTCCTCGATCGCCGCTTCCTGTGTCTGCGTGACGCTGCCGACGCCGAGCCGCCCGGTCCCACGGCCGACCAGGTGCATGCCCGACTTGAAGCCGTCCACCATCGTGTGGCTGTCCTGCGAGTCGGAACCGTGCGCGACCGCGCCGGTGTTGCCGCCCGGTATGACGACGCCGGGAATGAGCGCAGCGCGTCCCTGCACCGTCCGGGAACCGGGCAGCACCTCGATCTGTTCCTTGGTGAGCACCGTCTGGGTGATCGTGTTCTGGACGTCAACGATCGGCGCCGCACCCGACACCGTCACGGTTTCCGCGAGCGCGCCGACCTTCATCTCGGCATCGACCTTGGCGTCGAACGTCCCCTGCAGGATGATGCCCTCGCGTTTGTTCGTGTTGAACCCCGCCATGATGAACGTCACGGTGTAGGTGCCCGGTCGAAGGGCGGTAATCCGATACGCGCCGGCGCCATCCGACGCTGCGGTGCGGACCTTCTCGATGAGCGCCGGACTGGTCACTTCGATGGTGACGCCTGGCAGCACGCCACCCGAGGCATCGACAACTGTTCCGGAGATGCTCGCTTGCGCGCGAGCGACGGCAGGCAGCAGGACGGCGAAGAGACAAGCCAACGCGAGACGCCAACGACGCATGTGTGCCTCCCTCGAGCTGAAGGCCCACGCAGGTGGCGATAGGTCGCACCCACCCGACGTGATCCTCAGCCAACCGAAGCAACGGCGATGGAACCAGACGAGTGGTAGCGCTCTCGAACGAAACGGCGCGGATTGTCGCACGGCTGTGGGCCGACCGAACGCGGCGTGCACACTTTATTTCGTGCGGGTCGTCATCGATCCACGCGCGTGGGCGAGCTGCAAGGTGCCGCCGCACTGGCGGACCAGCGAGCCCTGAGCCACCTCAACTAGTGGTAACCTGCGCGCTCTACATAGGGATCGACCAGCGCGTCGGCGAGGCGATGAAACGGCGCCACGTCGCCGCGGTACGCGCTCCGGATGCTCCACTCGATGATTGTGTGGAGTCCGCACCGGAATCGCCGCGCGCATGGCCGCCATGTCAGCATCGGATCGCGGTTCGCGCTGCCAGGCGGCGAACCACGCGAGAAACGGAGCCGGATCCGCGAAGTGGGCTGCCAGCGCCCGCACGGTCCCGTGGTCCACGCCAGGGACTGTCCATTCGCTGACGGCGCCGCTGTGGCAGAATCATCGCCGGACAGGAGGGGGATCGGCAGCGATGGCCAACGAACGCTCCGACGAGACCAACGAGCTCGATCGACGCCGCTTCATCAGCGGGGCGGTGACTGGCGCAGCCGGCTTCATGGCCGGCGGCCAGGCCCCTGTACACTGTACGACTGCGCGTGGACGCTGGCGATGGCAGTGTCCGACAGGTTTCGCAGCGTGAGGCGATAGCCAGCGGCGGGCGCGGTGATCACCTCGGCGCGCTCGATTCGCAATTCCGGCGTCACGGTTTCGAGCATCGGCACGGCACCAGCGGCGCCGCGTCGATGAGCGTCAACAACGACGAGGGCCATCCGCGCCGGCTCTTTCGGAGCGGCCAGCACCCGCTGGGCCAACGCACTCAACGTGGAGACGATGCTGACAAGCACCGCCAGCATCCACTCGAGAGCCCGCATATCGGAAGGTGCTACACGTTGGGCCCGGAACCGTCAAGATCGCTAGCTCGGTTTGTAACAGGACGTCGAGACGAGTGACGCGCGCCACCCCGCGACCGAGGATGGGGCGAAGCGCTGGCATAGCATGCTGTTTTCGCTCAACGCGGCTGCGCAACGAACCGCTCTCCTGTGCAAGAATCCCCGCCGAGAGGTGCCTTTGCACAGGAGCTGGATTGGTCGAGCCGGTCTCGTCGCACTCGCCATCGC
>CADEDC010000058.1 GCA_902825985.1 uncultured Acidobacteriota bacterium
CCGTCGGCGTCAGTTCCCGAACCCGTGATCGTCAGTTCCCAAGTATCTGCTTGGCAATCGTCTGCAGTTGCAGATTCGACGTGCCTTCGTAAATCTGGCCGATCTTGGCGTCACGGAACAGCTTCTCCACCGGGTAGTCCTTGACGAAGCCGTAGCCACCGAAGAGATTCACGGCGAGCGACGCGACCCGCTCGGCGACCTCGCTCGAGAAGATCTTGCACATCGCCGCCTCGGTGAGGAAGGGACGTCGGCGGTCGCGCAGCCGCGCGGCCTCGTAGACCATCAGGCGCGCGGCATGGAGTTCGGTCGCGGCGCGGGCGAGCTGATGTTGCACGGCCTGGAACTCGGCGATCGGCCTGCCGAACTGCTTTCGCTCCTTCGTGTAGGCGACGGCGTGATCCAACGCTCCCTGGGCCAGGCCGATCATCTGCGCGCCGATGCCGATGCGGCCTTCGTTCAGCGTCTCGATCGCCGTCTTGTACCCCTTGCCGACGTCGCCGATGACATTGGCTGCCGGGACGTGACACTCCTCGAACAGCAGTTCGCACGTGCTGCTCGCACGGATGCCGAGTTTGTCCTCCTTCTTCCCGACCGAGAAGCCCGGGAAGCCGCGCTCGACGAGAAACGCCGTGATGCCGCGATAGCCGGCCGCGGGATTGACCGTGGCGAAGACGATGAAGACCTCGGCTTCGTTGCCGTTGGTGATCCACATCTTGCGGCCGTTGAGCACCCAGCCGCCGTCACGCTCCGTCGCCCGGGTGAGCAGCGCAAAGGCATCGCTGCCGGAGCCCGCCTCCGACAGCGCATAGGCGCCGACCGCCGAGGCCGCCAGCCGCGGCAGCGTCCGTTGCTGCATCTCCGGGCTGCCCCAGCGCAGCAGCGCGTTGATGACCAGGGTGTTCTGGACGTCGACGAGCACCCCGACCGACGGGTCGACGCGCGACAGCGCCTCGACCGCGAGCACCGAATGGAAGAAGGTGGCGCCAGCGCCGCCGAACGATTCCGGAATCTCGATCCCCATCGCGCCGAGCTCGAAGAGCTTGGGCAGCAGCCCCGGCGCGAGCGTCGCCTGTTCGTCCATCTCGCGGACGAGCGGCCGGACTTCGCGGTCGGCGAACTCGTACACGCTGTCGCGGAACAGCTGTTCGTCGGGCGTCAGGGTCGTCAGTGCAGCAGGGGCGTGCTCGGCGGCGTCGGGTGATTGGGTGCTCACGGGCCGCATGTTACACCCGGCTGGAGCCGCCCCGGCGCTGATGCCGGACGGGCGGAATGGCGGGCGATCCTGGGGTCCGAACGCCCGCGGGCTGGGTCTAAGATAGGGAAATGGCACGAGTGCTTCGCTCCATCGCTCTCGGCATCCTGCTCACCGCGGTCGTCACGTTCCGCGGCGACGCGCAACAACCGCAGGGCTCGGGCAGCGGCGCGACGCCGGGCGGCCAGGCGAGGCCGGCCCAGCCACCCGCGCAGGGGCAGACCGCCGCCGATGCCCCCGGGCAACCGGGGCAGCAGACGACGCCACCGGCGGACGCGCCGGTGTTTCGCGGCGGCATCGACTATGTCCGGGTCGACGTCATCGTGACCGACAAGGCCGGAAACGCGGTGTCCGACCTGAAGGCGTCGGACTTCGAGATCGTCGAGGATGGCGCCCCGCAGACCATCGAGAGCTTCAAGCTGGTCGAGCTGAACGGCGGCCTCATCCAGGGCGCCGACGGTCCGCCGCGCCCGATTCGCAGCGACCTCGACGAAGAGCTCGAGGCGGCACGCGACGACGTCCGGCTCTTCGGCATCTTCCTGGACGACTACCACGTCCGGGCGACGACCAGCATGTCGGCCCGTACCCAGCTGTCGCGCTTCATCGAGACGCAGCTCGGCCCGTCCGACATGGTCGGCCTGATGTACCCGCTGTCGCCGGTCACGACGATGCGCTTCACGCGCAACCACGCGACCATCAGCGGCGCGCTGCAGCAGTTCCTGGGCCGCAAGTACGACTACACGCCGCGCAACCCGATCGAGGAGAAGTACGCCTACTACCCGACGGAAACCGTCGAGCGCATCCGCAACCAGGTGTCGCTGTCGGCGATCGAGGGGATGATCGTGCACATGGGCACGCTGAAGGAGGGGCGCAAGGCGCTGCTGCTCGTCAGCGAGGGCTACACCAACATGGTGCCGCCGCAGATGCGCAACCAGATGGCGGCCATCCCGGGCAGCGGCAACCCGAACGCCAACGATCCCCTCGCCGGTCAGAACGATCCCAACGAGTCGCGCGCCGCCTTCTTCGCCGACTCGGATCTGCAGAACAACCTGCGCGACGTGTTCGCGGCGGCGAACCGCCACAACGTGGCGATCTACGCCATCGATCCGCGCGGTCTCGCCGTCAACGAGTTCGGCATCGACGAGAACATCGTCAACAGTACCGACCGCAACTATCTGTCGTCGACGATGAACACGCTGCGCCAGCTCTCCGAGGAGAGCGACGGCCGCGCCATCGTCAATCGCAACGACCTCCTCGCCGGCATGCGGCAGATCATCAAGGACTCGAGCGCCTACTACCTGCTCGGCTACACGTCCACCGTCCGCGCCTCCGACGGCAAGTTCCACGAGATCAAGGTCCGCGTCAAGCGGCCGGGCATCCAGGTCCGTTCGCGCAAGGGCTACTGGGCGTTGAAGGAGTCCGAGATCAAGATGGCGCTCGCCCCTCCGCGACCCGAGGTGGCCAAGCCGGTGACGACGGCGCTCGCGAACATCGCCGCACCGCCCGGGTCGCGAATCGTGCGGACGTGGCTCGGCACCGAGCGTGGGGCGAACGGCAAGACGAAGGTGACGTTCGTCTGGGAGCCGATGCCACCCCGGGCGGGCGATGTGGTCCGGCCCGGCGATCGACCGGCCCGTGTCGCGTTGACCGCGCTGGCGGAGAACGGCGGTCCGGTGTTCAGGGGCAAGGTGCCCGACAGCCTGCCGGCCGGCGGCGCACCGGCGCCGCCGTCGTCCCGACTGTCGTTCGAGGCACCGCCCGGCAAGATTCAGCTGCGGATCGCGGTTGAAGGGAGCGATGCCGACACGCTCGACTCGGAAGTCCGCGAGTTGACGATCCCGGATCTGACGGCGCCCCAGACAATCATCGGGACGCCACAGGTCTATCGCGCGCGCACGGTCCGCGACGCGCAGGCGGCGAAGACCGACCCGAACGCCGTGCCCACCGCGCTGCGGGAATTCAGCCGCACCGACCGCGTGATCGTCAAGGTGCCGGCCTACGGACCCGGCGTCACGGCACCGGTCGTCAAGGCCCGCGTGCTGAACCGCACCGGCGCGGCGATGAACGACGTGGTGGTGACGCCGACGGATTCGACCACCGGCCTCATCGAGCTGCCGCTGGCCGGCTATGCGGTCGGGGAGTACCTGCTGGAGATCACCGCCACCGGATCGGGCGGCGACGTGCAGGAGCTGATCGGGTTCCGGATCGCCGGGTGAGGTGGTCCGGAGACGCAGCGGCAGCCGGGGGAAAGGGCGGGAGCGGGTAGCCATGCGTGCCGTGCTGGTGGGAATCCTGGGGCTGTGGCTGGCACTGCCACGGGAGACGGCTGCGGCGCCAACCCACGTCCCGCTGGCGGTGACCGCCGTCGATGCTCGCGGGCGGCCGGTGCCGACGCTGACCGCCGCCGATTTCCAGGTGACCGACCGCGGCGCCCGCGTTCAGGTGGTCGACGCCACCTGGATTCCTGAAGCGCCGCCGGCCGGCCGTGGCGACGCGCCAGCCGGCGCGCCGGCGGACGAGGGTGGGCTGTCCGAAGACGACGAGGCGGCGGCCGCGCGGCGGCCGGGCGCCCGCATCGTCGCGATCTTTCTGGACGAATATCACGTCGCCCCCGAGAGCAGCGCAAGCGTGCGGGCCGCCATCACCGGTCTGCTGCGCGACCAGGTGGGTCCCCAGGATCTCGTGCTGACGGTCAAGCCGCTGGATCCGCTGGTCTCGCTCGTCTTCCATCGCGGAAACGCCGCCGCGTTGGCCGCCGTCGACGCGTTCCAGGGACGGCGGGGAGACTACACCGCCCGCAACGCCTTCGAGCGGGAACTCATCGCCGCCGAACCGGCCCGCATCGACCGGGCACGGACGCGCATCGCCGTGGCAGCCGTCCAGGCCATCGTGACGCGGCTGGCGCGGCTCGGTCGATCACGCAAGGCCGTGCTCGTCGTCAGCGAGGGGCTGGCCCTCTCGCAACCCCGGACCGGACGGGACGGCGACCGGCTGACGCCGACGCCCGAGGCGCTGGTGCGGCTGGCGAGCCGTGGCAACGTCGCCATTTCGTGGCTCGACCCGCGTGCGGGGGCTGCCGGCCTGCCGGCACCCGGCGGCGTCGCCGCCACCGGCCTCGACGACGTGGCTCGGCAGACGGACGGCCACGTCCTGCGGGTCGGAGACCGGACGGGCCTTGGCGCCTGGCTCGCCGACCTCGGCGGCTACTACCTGTTGACGCTGCGCGGCGACGACGACGGACAGTTTCATCTCCTCGACGTGCGCACGGGGCAGGCCGGCATCCGGGTGCGCACCCGTCCGGGATACTGGGCGGTGTCACGTGAGGAGATCGCACGCATCGACCGGGCGAACGCACCGCCGCCACCGCCGCGGCCCGTGTTGCCGCCGGTCCGCGCCAGCCGGCTGATTCAGGCGTGGGTGGGCCAGACCCGGGCGTCCGACGGGCGAACGCGGCTGTCCGTGGTGTGGGAGCCGGCGCCGGCCCGCGCCGGCGACCGGACGCGTGTGCTGCCGCCGTCGCGGCTCGTGCTGACGGCGCAGGCGGCGGATGGGACGCGCCTGTTCGAAGGGACCGTGCCGGCTGCCTCGCCCGGCATCGGCAACGCCGAAGCCAGCTTCGACGTGCCGCCGGGCCGGGTACGGCTGCAGATGTCCATCGAGGACGCGGCGGCCCGCGTGCTCGACACCGACGTCCGCGAACTCGTCGTTGCCCCACTGTCGAGTGCGGTCAGCCTCGGGACGCCGCGCGTGTTCCGCACCCGGACGGCGCGCGAGTTCGCGGCGCTCGAGTCCGATCCAGCCGCCGCTCCGGTTGCCGCGCGCGCGTTCGGCCGGGTCGAGCGGCTGTTGATGCGCGTGCCGGTGTTCTCCGCCGGTGCACCAGCGGCGGCGGGCGAGGTCACGGTCACTGCGACGTTGCTGAACCGCATGGGCCAGACGATGCGGCGCCTGCCCGTGACGCATCGGGACGCCACGGGAGTGGCGGTCAGCGACCTGCCGCTCGCCGGCCTGGCCGCGGGTGAGTACAGCGTGCAGTGGCGTGCGGCGGGCGGCTCGGCCGAGGTGCTCGAGACAGTTTCGTTCCGCGTCGTCCCGTAGCCCACCGCTTTGTCGGCCGCCGCCGCGGCCGGTCGGACACTCCTGTTGCTTCGGCTCCCAACCGATAGAGTCGGTGAGCGGCCGATCCCACCGAAGCGCGCGTGCTTTCACACTCCCGCGCACAACCTGCGGGTCGGAACCGTTCTTGCTCTGGAACGGCGGTGAGCGGTCGATTGGCTGGACAGAGGGTGAGCCGATCGCGTCCTCATCGTCCCTCATTCAGACAGGCGGGTGGCATCGTGAAGGTCAGAGGCGTGTACGCCGGAGGTGTGCTTGCGTGCGTCGTGTCGCTGTGGGCCGCGCCGGCCGTGGCGGAGCGGCCATTCCTGTCGGCCGCCCCGGAGATCCCGAGCGCGGCGACCGAGGCGCCCTGTACGGCGGCGTCGACGCGGCTGCCACCCAACATCCGCGTCGAGTCCGACTTGCTGCCGCGCGTCCGCGTCATGCTGCGCCGCTCACCGACGTTTCGCGAGCAGTGCCAGCGCCTTGCCGACAACCCGTGGGTGCACGTCAGGGTGCGGGTCGAGCCGACCTACTTCGAACGCCGCAGCTACCGCGCCTACTCGGTGATCCAACGGCCGCAGACCAACTTGATCGTGGCGATCGTGACGCTGCAGGGGATGGCCGATCCGGCGATATGGGTATCGCACGAGTTCGAGCATGTGATCGAGCAGGTGGAGGCGGTCGATCTCGACTCTCTCGCCGACGGGCGACGGCAGGCGTGGCGCAGCGGCGACGGGATGTTCGAGACCGCGCGTGCCATTCGCGCCGGCGAGACGGTCATCGATGAGGTGCGCGACAACCGCGCCGACCACAATTTTGTCGAGTAGCGATCGCCTCCCCACATTGATGTAACGCCGGCGTCGGCGAAGCGCGCGAGAAACGCCAATGAATACGGGCGCCGACCGCCGGGCGGTGCGATCGGCGCCGGGATCTCCGCTTGCACAGGATTCCACCGGTGGTGGTGGTCCAGCTTCGGGCGGGGTGATATGTCATCGAGTACGGCATCGAACTGGGCCGAACCGGATGCAGCGCATGCCGGCGAGGTCCGCAAGCTCTCGACACTCCTGGAAGCCAGCCAGGCGCTGTCGAACACACTCGATCTGAACGAAGCGTTGCAGCGCGTCCTCGAGATCCTCGGGCGTCACCACGGCGCCATCCGCAGCACCGTCGTGCTGCTGAACGACGATACCGGGGACGTGGAACTCGAGGCGTCGGCCGGCGCCGTGACGCCGGGCAAGCGCGTCCGCTACCGGGTCGGCGAGGGCATCACGGGCCAGGTGGTGCAGACCGGCAAGCCGATTGTCGTGCCGCGAGTCAGCCGCGAGCCGCAGTTCCTCAACCGGATGTCGGATCGTCCGGAACTGGGCGATCAGGAACTGTCGTTCATCTCGGCGCCGATCACGCTGGAGGGCAAGACCGTCGGCGCCGTCAGCGTCGACCTGCGATTCAAGGCCGATCGCGACTACAACCGCACCGGCAAATTCCTCGGCGTCGTCGGCTCGATGATCGCGCAGGCGATCAAGGTCCATCGCCTGATCCAGGCGGAACGGCAGCAGCTGGTCGAGGAGAACACGCACCTGCGGCAGGAACTCCAGGAGCGCTACGACTTCTCGAATCTCGTCGGCACCAGCGGCCCGATGCGCCAGGTCTACGAGCAGGTGTCCCAGGTGGCACGCACCAACACCACCGTGATGCTGCGCGGCGAGTCGGGTACCGGCAAGGAGCTGATCGCGCACGCCATCCACTACAACTCGACGCGCGCGAAGAAACCGTTCATCAAGGTCAGCTGCGCCGCCCTGCCGCAGGATCTCATCGAATCCGAGCTCTTCGGCTACGAGAAGGGGGCGTTCACCGGTGCGCACGCGTCGAAGAAGGGGCGCTTCGAGCTGGCGGATGGCGGCACGCTGTTCCTCGACGAGATCGGCGAGCTGAACCTGAGCACCCAGGTGAAGCTGCTGCGCGTGCTGCAGGAGCGCGAGTTCGAGCGGCTCGGCGGCACGACGACGATTCGCGCGAACATCCGCCTCATCGCCGCGACCAACAAAGACCTCGAGATGGCAATCGGCGTCGGCGAGTTCCGCGAGGATCTCTATTACCGGCTCAACGTCTTCGCCATCTTCGTCCCGGCGCTCCGCGAACGGAAACCGGACATCACGCTGCTGGCCGACTACTTCATCGACAAGTTCTCCCGCGAGCACGGCAAGAAGGTGAAGCGGATTGCGACCCCGGCGATCGACATGCTGGCCAGCTACCACTGGCCGGGCAACGTCCGCGAACTGTCGAACGCCATCGAGCGCGCCGTCGTCGTCTGTGACGGTCAGGTGCTGCACGCGCATCACCTGCCGCCGACCCTGCAGACGGCCGAGGCGTCGGGGACCGGGCAATCGACGCCGCTGCGCGACTCGATCGAGGCATTCGAGAAGGACGCGCTGCTCGACGCCCTGAAGAGCGCCAAGGGCAACCGCGCCAAGGCCGCCCGCCTGCTCGCGACGACGGAGCGGATCTTCAACTACCGCGTGCGGAAGTACGGCATCGACTGGCGGCGGTTCAAGGGCTAGGCGCCCGGCGCGGCGCAGCGACCGACGCCGCCGGCTGCGGCGGGCGGCGCCGCCCGCCGCGAGCGCCCTAGGCGTACATGCCGCGCATGCGGGTGACCGCGGCGACCCGGCTGATCGCGACGATGTAGGCGGCGGTCCGCATGTCGACGCCGTGCCGCAGCGCCGTCGCCAGCACGTCGTCGAAGGCCTCGCAGAGCTTCTGTTCCAGCCGCTCGTTCACCTCCTTCTCCGTCCAGAAGTAGCCGTGCCGGTCCTGGACCCACTCGAAGTAGGACGCCGTGACGCCGCCGCTGTTCGCCAGGATGTCGGGCACGACGAAGACGCCGCGGTCGTGCAGGTGGCGATGCGCCTCCGGCGTCGTCGGACCGTTGGCGCCTTCGACGACCAGCCGGGCCTTGATGTCAGGCGCGTTGGCGAGCGTGATCTGGTTCTCGAGCGCCGCCGGGATCAGGACGTCCACCGCGAGGCCGAAGAGCTGTTCGTTCGTCAGCCGGTCGCCGCGCGTGAAGCCGTGGACCGTCTTGTGGACCGCGACGTGCTCGAGCAGTCGCGGGATGTCGATGCCGTCGGCGTCGTAGATGCCGCCCTGCCAGTCGGTGATCGCCACGATCTTCGCGCCGAGGTCGGCCAGCAGCGCCGCCGACACCGAGCCGACGTTGCCGAAGCCCTGAATCGCAATCCGGGCGCCGCGCAGGTCGAAGCCGAGATGCCGCGCCGACTCGCGGGTCGTCAGCATCACGCCGCGGCCGGTCGCTTCGCGCCGGCCCAGCGAACCGCCGAGCTCGAGCGGCTTGCCGGTGACCACTGCCGTCTCGGTGTGACCCACGTGCATGCTGTAGGTGTCCATCACCCACGCCATCACCTGCGCATCCGTGTTGACGTCGGGCGCCGGCACGTCCTTCTCCGGACCGATGGCGTCGATGATCTCCGCGACATAGCGGCGGGTGAGCGCCTCGACCTCGCGGCGGGACATCGTCGTCGGGTCGCAGAGGATGCCGCCCTTGCCGCCACCGAATGGGATGTGGGCGACGGCGCACTTCCACGTCATCCAGGCGGCGAGGGTCGTCACTTCATCGAGCGACACGCCGGGGTGATAGCGGATGCCGCCCTTGGCCGGTCCCAGCGAGATGTTGTACTGCACCCGGTAGCCGGTGAAGACCTGGATCTCTCCGTCGTCCATCAGGACCGGGCACGAGACGACGATCTGGCGCTTTGGTGCGGTCAGGATGCGCCAGATGCCCGGCTCGAGATTGAGGATGCGGGCGGCGCCGTCGAACTCCTGCAGCATGGCCTCGAACATCGAGCGGTCGGTCGTCGCCATCGTATGCCTCTCGTTTCGGCGTTGAGCCGGCCCGGTTCGACCGCCGGACGACGGTTCAGCCGGCGGGGCGCCCTGCATGCGCCGGACCTATAATGTCCCCATGACCCCTGCCGCGACGGACAAACCTGCCGGTGCCGCGACGCGCAGCTTCACGACGGTGTCCGGACGTCCGGTCGAGCGGCTCTACACCGACGCGGATCTGGCAGGAATCGATCCAGCGGCGGATATCGGCGAACCTGGGCAGTTTCCCTATACGCGCGGCATCCATGCCTCCGGCTACGGCGGCAAGTTGTGGACGATGCGTCAGTTCGCCGGCTTCGGAACGCCCGAGGAAACCAACGGGCGTTACCAGCGGCTGCTCGCCGCCGGCGGCACCGGACTCAGCGTTGCCTTCGACCTGCCGACCTTGATGGGCCGGGATCCCGACCACCCCCTGTCGCTCGGCGAAGTGGGGAAGTGCGGCGTCAGCGTCGCGACGCTCGCCGACATGGAACAGCTGTTCGACGGCATCGCCCTCGCCGACGTGACGACGTCGATGACGATCAACTCGCCGGCGGCCGTCATCTTCGCGATGTATCTGGTCGTCGCCGAGAGGCAGCGGGCCGACTGGTCGCGGCTCTCCGGGACGATCCAGAACGACATTCTCAAGGAATTCATCGCGCAGAAGGAGTACATCTACCCGCCCCGCCCGTCGATGCGGCTGGTGACCGACACCTTCGCGTTCTGTGCGGCGCAGGTGCCGCGCTGGAACACGATTTCGGTCAGCGGCTACCACATCCGGGAGGCCGGGGCGACGGCGCTGCAGGAGCTGGCGTTCACACTGCGCGACGGGATCGAATACGTCCAGTGGGGCATCGATGCCGGGCTGGCGGTCGATGAGTTCGTCCCGCGGATCTCGTTCTTCTTCAACGCCCACAACGACTTCTTCGAAGAGATCGCGAAGTATCGCGCCGCCCGGAAGCTCTGGGCGACGGCAATGCGCGATCGCTTCGGCGCCCGCGAGGAGCGGTCGTGGAAGCTGCGGTTCCACACCCAGACCGCCGGCGTGTCGCTCACCGCCCAGCAGCCCTACAACAACGTCGTCCGGACGGCCATTCAGGCGCTGGCCGGGGTCCTCGGCGGCACGAATTCCCTGCACACCAACTCACTCGATGAGGCGTTCGCGCTGCCGACCGAACAGGCGGCGACGCTCGCCCTGCGGACGCAGCAGATCATCGCGCACGAGTCCGGGGTTGCCCACGTCGTCGATCCGTTCGGCGGGTCGTTCTTCGTCGAGCGGCTGACGAAGGACATGGAAGAGGGCGCCCTCGCCTACTTCGAGCGGATCGACCGGATGGGCGGGATGGTCGCGGCAATCGAAGCCGGGTTTCCCCAGCGCGAGATCGCCGAAAGCTCCTACCGGTTCCAGCAAGCGGTCGAACGGCGCGACGCCGTCATCGTCGGCGTCAACGATTTCACGCAGCCCCAGGAGACGCCGATCGCGACGCTCTATATCGACGAGTCGGCGACGACCCGGCAGCTGGAGCGGCTGGCGCGCGTCAAAGCGGTGCGCAGCGCGGCGCAGGTGGACCGGACCCTGGCGGCCCTGCGCGCCGCCGCGGGAACGACGGCGAACCTGATGCCGCCGCTGCTCGACGCCGTCCGCGCCTACGCGACACTCGGTGAGATCTGCGATACGCTCCGCGACGTGTGGGGCGAGTACGAGGAAACGCCGGTCGTGTGACGTGCGAGTTCCGCCGCCGGATTCGGATTGACCCGTTCCGATCAGCCACTCATGACCAACGATCAACAGCCTGTCGCCCGAACCATCCGTGTCGTGATCGCGAAGCCCGGCCTCGACGGACACGACCGCGGCGCGAAGGTGATTGCCCGGGCCCTGCGCGATGCCGGCATGGAGGTCATCTATACCGGCCTGCGGCAGACACCCGAGCAGATTGTCTCGGCCGCACTGCAGGAGGATGCCGACGTCATCGGGCTCTCCATCCTGTCCGGTGCGCACAATCACATCGCCCCGCGGCTCATGCAGCTGCTGCACGACCGGCAGATGGACGACGTGCTGGTAGTGATGGGCGGCATCATCCCCGACGTCGACGTGCCGAACCTGAAGGCGCTGGGGATTCAGGGCGTCTTTCCTCCCGGCACCTCGATGCAGGCGATCGTCGACTTCATCCGATTGCACGTTCGCGCGCTCGAGCCGGAAAGCAGTGGCCGGCAGGGCTGAGGGCGGTATACTCCCGGAAGGGTTCAGGCCGATAACACCAAGGTGGCACATCATCTTCTGCTCGCCGACGACAGCGTCACGATTCAGCGGGTCATCAAGCTGACATTCGCGGACGAGGACGTCGAAGTCGTGACGGTCGGAGACGGCAATCAGGCGGTGGCGGCCATCGACCGACAGCCGCCGGACATCGTGCTGGCCGATGTCGCGATGCCCGGACGCTCCGGTTACGAAGTCGCGCAGCACATCCGGATGTCCCCGCGCCTGGCGCACATCCCGGTCCTGCTGCTGACCGGCGCCTTCGAACCGATCGACGAAGCGCGTGCCTCCGAGGTGGGCTGTGACGGCGTGCTCGCGAAGCCGTTCGAACCCGACGTCGTCGTGTCACGGGTGAAGGAGCTGCTGGCGCGACCGCGCAGTGTCGCCCCCGTCCCGGTGCTCGCGGCCGTCGCGTCGAGCGGCCCGTTCAAGGCGCCGTCGGCACCGGCCGGCGCGATGGTGGCGGCGCCGCCCGCCGGGGTGCCGGCGCCGCTGATGTTTCCGGTGAAGGAGCCGACGGCGGCGGCCGCGGTCATCGATACCGCCGCGCCCGCGGCGTTGGTCGAACCGACGGCGCCGGCGCGGCAGAATCCTGCCGATGTCGATGCCTACTTCGACCGTCTGGATCAGGCCTTCGCCACGCTCGCGTTGACGCCGCGGACTTCGACACCCGCGCCAGTCGAGTCCAGCGAGGCGGCGGCCGCGGCACCGACGCTCAGCGAAGCGTTCGCCGGGCTGGCGACCGGGCCTGCCGCCGTCGAACCGCCTGCCGCCGTCGAACCCGCCGCCGCACCGGCGGCCTCGCCCTGGAGCGGCGCCCCGGCCGTCGCCGGCCCGAGTCCGGTCACCACCGTGCCGGCGACCAGCGACGCCCAGATCGAACAGATCGTCGATCGCGTCATCGAGAGGCTCACCGCCCGGCTCGGCGTCCCCCTGTCGGAGGTCGTCGCGACGGTTGCCGAGCGGCTCGTGCGCGACGAAATCAGCCAGATCAAGAAGCGCGTCTGAGCTCGGCCCTTGCGACACCTCGTGATCGTGACTACGATCACGGGATGTCCACGCCGCCGACACCGCTCACCGGCCTGAACCCGGCGCAGCTCCAGCTTCCCGACAAGCCCGCGCTCGAAGGACTCGAGGCCAAGTGGATCCCGCGCTGGGAAGCGGACGGGGTGTACCGCTTCGACGGGTCGCGGCCGCGTCACGAGGTCTACGCGATCGACACGCCACCGCCGACGGTGAGCGGATCGCTGCACGTCGGCCACGTGTTCTCGTACACCCACACCGACCTCATCGCCCGCTTCCAGCGGATGCGCGGCATGGCAGTCTTCTATCCGATGGGCTGGGACGACAACGGCCTGCCGACCGAGCGGCGCGTGCAGAACTACTATGGCGTCCGCTGCGATCCGTCGTTGCCGTACGATCCGCACTTCCAGGTTCCCGAAGCGACCGCCGCGGGGGCCAGGAAACCGGCGCCGATCTCGGTATCGCGACCGAACTTCATCGAGCTGTGCACCCGTCTCACCACCGAGGACGAGAAGGCGTTCGAGGACCTGTGGAAGCATCTCGGCCTGTCGGTCGACTGGTCGATGACCTACGCGACGATCGGCAGGCAGGCGCAGCGGGTGTCGCAGATCGCGTTCCTCCGCCTGCTGCAGCGCGGCCTGGCCTATCAAGTGGAAGCGCCGACGCTGTGGGACATCGACTTCCGGACGGCGGTGGCGCAGGCCGAGCTCGAGGACCGCGAGCAGCCGGGCGCGTACCACCGCCTGCGGTTCGCCCGTCCCGACGGCCCGCCGATCGACATCGAGACGACGCGCCCCGAACTCGTCGCGGCGTGCGTCGCGCTCGTCGCGCATCCGGATGACGAACGCTACAAGCCGGTGTTCGGTACCGACGTCGTCACGCCGCTGTTCGGCGTCCGCGTGCCGGTGCTGGCGCATCCGCTGGCCGATCCGGCCAAGGGCAGCGGCATCGCGATGATCTGCACGTTCGGCGACGTCACCGACGTCACGTGGTGGCGCGAACTGGGCTTGCCGGTCCGGGCGATCGTCAAGCCGGATGGCACCCTGCGCGACGTCCCGTGGGGCGCCCGCGGCTGGGAGTCGGTCGATGTGGCGCGCGCGACGGCGGCCTACGCACCGCTCGTCGGTCTGTCGGTGTCCCGGGCGCGGACGAAGATCGTCGAGCTGCTGCAGGCGTCCGGCGAGATGATCGGCGACGCCCGGCCGATCACCCACGCCGTGAAGTTCTTCGAGAAGGGCGACCGTCCGCTCGAAATCGTCACGAGCCGGCAGTGGTTCTTCAGGACGGTCGAGTTCCGCGACGCCCTGCTCAGGCGGGGCGCCGAGCTGCAGTGGCATCCGCCGTACATGCAGGCGCGCTTCGACAACTGGACCAACGGGTTGAACGGCGACTGGTGCGTCAGCCGTCAGCGCTTCTTCGGTGTCCCGTTCCCGGTCTGGTATCCGATCGCCGCCGACGGCGCGATCCAGTACGACCGTCCGATCACGCCGACCGAAGACCAGCTGCCGATGGATCCATCCACCGACGTGCCGGTCGGCTATCGCGCCGAACAGCGGGGCGTGCCGGGCGGGTTTGCCGGCGATCCGGACGTGATGGATACCTGGGCGACCTCCTCCCTGTCGCCCCAGATCGCCTGCGGCTGGCCCGACAGGCCGGCACTGTTCGCGACGACGTTCCCGATGGATCTGCGTCCGCAGGCGCACGACATCATCCGGACGTGGCTGTTCTCGACCGTCTTGCGGGCCCAGCTCGAACATGACTCGCTGCCGTGGCGGCATGCCGCCATCTCCGGCTGGGTGCTCGACCCGGACCGCAAGAAGATGTCGAAGTCGAAGGGCAACGTCGTGACGCCGATGGCGCTGCTCGTCGAGCATGGCGCCGACGGCGCCCGCTACTGGGCGGCCAGCGGCCGGCCCGGCACCGATACGGCCTTCGACACGAATCAGATGAAGGTGGGGCGCCGCCTCGCCATGAAGCTGCTGAATGCGTCGCGCTTCGCCCTCGGCACGGTGGAACCGCGCGGGCCGATCAGTGCGCCGGTCGATCGCGCGATGCTGCGCGCCCTCGCCGCGCTGATCGGCGAGGCGACGGCGGCCTTCGAGGCCTACGACTATGCCCGCGCGCTGCAACGGACCGAGAGCTTCTTCTGGCGGTTCTGTGACGACTACCTCGAGCTCGTGAAGGGCCGCCGCTACGGCGACCAGAATCCGGCGGGCGCCGCCTCGGCGAACTCGGCGCTCATTGCCGCGCTGTCGGTGATGTTGCGGCTGCTGGCGCCGTTCCTGCCGTTCGTGACCGAAGAGGTGTGGTCGTGGTGGCAGCGCGGCTCGGTGCACAGGGCCGCGTGGCCGACCGCCGCCGAACTCGAGTCGCTGCTCGCCGACAACACCGCCGCCACCGCGGCGCGCGACCAGGCGGCCTTCGCCTGGGCGACCGACGTGCTCTTCGAGGTCCGCAAGCAGCGATCGGAAGCCAAGCAGCCGCTGAAGGTGTCGATCACCAAGGTGACGATCACCACCGAGGCGGCGGCGGCCGATCTGATGCCGATCGTCGAAGCCGACCTCAAGTCGGCGTTGCGCGTCCAGCTCTTCGAGCTGGCCGCCGGCGAGCCGCGATCGTTCGTCGTGGCCGGATATGACAGTGCACCCATCGCCTGACCGCTTGCGGCCGCTCGACCCGACGGCCTATACCGACCTGGTTCGCCGCGCCCTCGCCGAAGATGTCGGCAGTGGCGACGTGACGACGGACGCCACGGTGCCAGCGGCGCAGCTGGCGCACGGCATCTTCCTCGCGAAGCAGCCGTGCGTCCTGGCCGGCGAGGCGGTGGCTGGCGAGGTCTTCCGGCAGCTGGATCCGGCGACGGTCGTCGCCTTTGCCCGCCATGATGGGGAGAGCTGCCAGGCCGGCGACGTGATCGGCGAGGTCACCGGCCTGGCACGGACGCTACTCGTGGGCGAGCGGACCGCGCTCAACTTCCTGCAGCGGCTGTCCGGCATCGCCACGCACACCCGTCGGTTCGTCGACGCGGCCGGCGGCCGGATCACGATCCTCGACACCCGCAAGACCACGCCGACGTTGCGCGTGCTGGAGAAATACGCGGTGCGGGCCGGCGGTGGCACCAACCATCGTGCCGGTCTCTACGACGCCATTCTCATCAAGGACAACCACGTCCGCCTGGCCGGTGGCGTCGGCCCGGCGATTGCCCTGGTCCGCGCCCACGCGCCCGGGCTGACGGTGGAGGTCGAGGCGCAGCAGCTGGCGGACGTCGACGCGGCGCTGGCCGGCGGCGCCGACACGATCCTCGTGGACAACATGACGCTCGCCGACATCCGCGAAGCAGTGCGGCGCACACGCGGGATCGCACGGGTGGAAATCTCCGGCGGCGTGACGCTGCCGAGGATGCCAGAGCTGGCGGCCACCGGGGCCGAGTACGTGTCGGCGGGGGCGCTGACCCATTCCGCCGCGGCGGTCGATATCAGCTTCGAGATCGAGCCGCGCTGAGATGCGGGAGCCGATCCGTCCGTCTGATCCGCTGCCCGCCGAGTTTGCGGCGGCGTTCGACGAACTGCGACCGCGGATGGGGCGGATCGGCCACCACGTGCTGTTCTACGACAGCACCGGGTCCACGAACGATGTCGCCGCGTCGCTGGCGGCCCTCGACATGGCCGAAGGGGTGGTGGTCATCGCCGACACGCAGACCGCCGGACGCGGCCGGCGCGGCCGCCGCTGGTTCTCGCCGCCGGGGTCCGGCCTCTACGTCTCGCTGCTCCTGAATCCAGGCCGGGCCGCCGACCCGGCGCGAGCGACGGCCCTGCTGACGCTGACGGCCGGTGTCGCACTGGTCGACGGCGTGCGGGCGGCGACCGGACTGGCCCCGGAGCTCAAGTGGCCCAACGACCTGCTGGTCGGCCGCCGAAAACTCGCCGGCATCCTCGCGGAAGGGATCGCCGCGGGCGCCGGTGACGCGGCGTACGACAGCCTGCAGGTGGTGCTCGGGTTCGGCATCAATGTCAACCCTGCGGCCTATCCGGCGGATGTCAGCGCGCGCGCGACATCGCTCGAGAGCGAACTCGGGCGTTGCATCGACCGCGGGATGGTCTGCGCGCACGTTCTGGCGGCAATCGCCGCGCGCTATGCCGACCTCAGCGCCGGACGCGACGATGCTATTCTCGACGACTGGCGGCGCTGCGCGCCGGGCAGCCGGGGCGTCCGCGTCCGCTGGCAGGACGCCGCCGGCCCGCGGAGCGGGATCACTGCCGGGATCGACGAGACCGGCGCCTTGCTCGTCCAGGTGAACGATACGATCCAGCGACTGGTCGCCGGTGAAGTCCTGTGGGATTGATGCAGCCGTGAGCCCGGCCGAGTACGTCCGCGCCATCGAACACCACATCTGCCAGAAGAACGACGGTCACCTGATCCGTATCGTCGGGCCCTCCTTCGACGTCGTGTGCCGTTGGGAACGCGACGGGGTGCCGCTGAAGGTCGCCTTGCGAGGCATCGATCGCTACTTCGAGCGTTACTATCGTCAGGGGGCGAGGCGGCGGCCGGTGCGGGTCGAGTTCTGCGATACCGACGTGCTCGAGGTGTTCGACGAGTGGCGACGTGCGGTCGGCATCGCGGCGCGCGGCGCCGGTGAATCGACGCCGCGTTTCGGCGACGCCGCGCCGCCCGCCGCACCGGGCGGCGCCCTCGAGGATGCGGCGACCGGCGACCGTCACTCTCCATCGCTGCCGGCGCACCTCGAACGCGTCCTGTTGAAGCTGTCGAGCGCCCGCGCGCTGGGGCGGCTCGGCGCCGACATGGACGGTCTGCTCGACCGCGTTGCCGACGAACTCGACCGCTCGCGGACCCAGGCTCGCGGCCTGCGCGGCGAGCCGCGGCGCGCCTTGATCCAACGGTTGGCGGACATCGATCGCGCGCTGCTCGACGCCGCCCTGGCCGCCCTGTCCGATGGCGAACGCGCGGCGCTGGCCGGCGAGGCAGACGCCGAACTCGCCGGCTATCGCGTGCGCATGGCACCGGAGGCCTACGTGCGCGCGCACCAGCGTCTCATCGACCACCTGGTTCGCGAGCGCCACGGCCTGCCAGTGGTGAGCTTCGCGTAGGCGGGGCAGCTAGGGCGTGCTGGTCTCGAGTGTCCCAGCGGCCGCGTCCCGCCGGATTCCTGCGGGGCCATGGCGCTGAGCCCGTCAGAGACCCTCGCGATCCGGCGCGCTCAGTGGCGACGCGCTGCCGGCGTGGCATCGTGAACTTCTCGTAAAGACACGCACGCCACACCAACTACTTACACATCCGTCTGGTGGGTCGATGCTACGCTCCCTAATCGTTGTGACTCAGCCGATCCCGATAGCGCTGCGGTGTGCGTCCTTCTGTTTGAGTGTGCTCATGGCCAGCGCCGCGACGGCGCAGGCACAGCCGATGCCGGTGCCGTCACATGCGAGGAGCGGCGCGGACATCTATCGGGCCGGGTGTATCACGTGTCACGGTGCCGACGGCCGAGGCGGCGATCAGGCGCTACTCGGATTCGACAACGATCTGCCAAATTTTACCGAGTGCGATTTCTCGACTCCAGAGCCTGACTCCGATTGGCTCGCCATCATCCACGAAGGCGGCACGGTACGCGGCTTCAGCCAGCGGATGCCGGCCTTCAAGGATCTGCTTTCCGATCGGGAGATCGAGGCGGTGGTTGGCTACCTGCGTGGGTTCTGCGAGGCGCGCGGCTGGCCGCTCGGCGACCTCAATCTGCCACGGCCGCTCTTCACCGAGAAGGCGTTCCCCGAGAACGAGTTCCTGCTGACGACGACCGTCGATCATGGCGCCCGGGCGGCGGTGGGCGACTCGCTGCTGTACGAGCGCAGGCTGGGTTCGCGGGCGCAGTATGAAATCAGCGTCCCCATCAACGTGCAGAAGGGCAGCGGCAGCTGGACTCCCGGGCTGGGTGACGTGACGCTGGCCTTCAAGCGCGTCCTGCACGGCAACCGCACACGCGGTCGCATCGTGAGCGCCGGCACGGAAGTGCTGCTGCCCACGGGCTCCGAGCTTCGCGGCTTCGGTCGCGGAGTGACGATCGTCGAGCCGTTCGTCGTCGCCGGCCAGATGTTGCCGTCCGACGGTTTCGTCCAGATGCACGTCGGGGCGGAACTGCCGACCGACACCGCGAAGGCCGGGCGTGAGCTGTTCGTCCGGGCGGCGGCGGGGAAGAGCGTCATGGAGGGACGCTGGGGACGTGCATGGACGCCGATGGTCGAGCTCCTCGGCGCCCACGAGTTTGGTCACAGCGAGCCTACGGCGTGGGACATCGTGCCGCAACTCCAGGTCACGCTGAGCCGCCGCCAGCACATCATGATCAGCGGCGGTCTCAAGTTCCCACTCAACGAACGCGACGAACGCAAGTCGGAGTTCGTGTCGTACTTTCTCTGGGACTGGCTCGATGGCGGCCTCTTCGATGGCTGGAAATAGCGTGCGTATGCAGCGGTGCTTTCAGCTCGCCGCCGTCGTCTGCGGCATCGCGATGGCCGGTGCGGTGCTCTTGGGACAAGCGTCGCCAGCTGGACGACAGGCCGCGAGCGCGATCCAGGCGCCCCCGCCAGCCTCGCGCGAGGCTGGCACTGGCGGCGACCTCTTCAAGACGTCGAGTGAGTGCCTTGCCTGTCACAACGGTTTGTCGACTGCGAGCGGAGAGGACGTCTCGATCGGTGTGTCGTGGCGCTCGTCCATGATGGCCAACTCCGGGCGCGATCCCTACTGGATGGGATCGGTCCGCCGCGAGGTCCTCGATCACCCGACCCATGGCGCCGCGATCGAGGATGAGTGCTCCGTGTGCCACATGCCGATGGCGCGCGCCGCGGCTGTGGGGTCAGGCGGCAGCGGAGAGGTGTTTTCGCATCTCTCGCACATCGACACCGGCCGGGCGCCGGCGACCGACGCCGATGCGCTCGCCGCCGACGGTGTCTCGTGCACGTTGTGCCATCAGATCTCCGGCGAGCGGCTGGGTACCCCCGCGAGTTACACCGGCGGGTTCGTCCTTGGCGCACCCGTTGGCGGTGTCCGTCAGATCCTCGGTCCGTTCGAGATCACCGCCGGGCATACGACCGTGATGCGGTCGGCCACCGGCTTCACGCCGATGGCGGCGACCCACCTGCGCGGTTCCGAACTCTGTGCGACGTGCCACACGCTGATCACCGAGGCACTCGGAGAGAACGGCCAGGTGATCGGCCGCCTGCCGGAACAGATGCCGTATCAGGAGTGGCGGCACAGCGCGTTCCGGGAGGAGAAAACCTGTCAACAGTGCCACATGCCCACGGTGGACACCCCCACACCCGTGACGTCGGTATTTGGCGCCCCGCGCGTCGGCCTCGCACGGCACACCTTCGTTGGTGGCAACTTCTTCATGTTGCGGTTGCTCAACCGTCATCGAGTGGCTCTGAACGTTCAAGCCTTGCCGCAGGAGCTCGAGGCGACTGCTCGGGCCACGATCCGTCAGTTGCAGGCCGACACCGCCGCGCTGCGTATCGCGCGCGCCGAACGTGTCGCGGCAGCGTTGCATATCGACGTACAGGTGGCGAATCTGACGGGCCACAAGCTGCCGACGGGCTATCCAGCCCGGCGAACCTGGATCCACTTGACGGTTCGCGATGCCGGCGGACGCGTCGTGTTCGAGTCCGGGGCTCCGCTGGCGACTGGCGCCATCCAGGGGAACGACAACGACGAAGATGCCGCGGGGGTCGAGCCTCATCACGACACCATACGATCGGCCGACGACGTGCAGATCTACGAGTCCGTCATGGGCGACATTGCCGGCCGGCCGACTACCGGTCTGCTTACCGCCGTGCGCTTCCTGAAGGACAATCGACTGCTTCCGCGCGGCTTCGACAAAGCCACCGCGGCCGAGGACATCGCGGTGCGCGGTGACGCCGCGACCGACAGCACCTTCACCGGTGACGGCGATCGGATCCGCTACGACGTGCCGGTCACCGGATCTGGCGTGCTCGAGGTCACCGCAGAGCTCCGGTATCAGCCGATTGGTTTCCGCTGGGCTCGCAATCTCGCTCACTACGCCGCACCAGAGCCACGGCGGTTCGTCACCTACTTCGACGAGGCGGCAGCCGAGACGTCGGTCGTGTTGGCGCACCACGTCGCGCGCGTCGAGTAGGCGCCCAGCCTTGGCCGCGCGAGCGCGGCGGCGCGTGCCGATACAATGAACCGGACGCGGCGACCATGCGGTGGCCGGTCGGAGAACCTCGCGCGTGGCCATCACGGTTGGGCAGCACATCACACTGGACGTCGAGAAGCCGGCCGCTGGCGGCCGGATGATCGCCAGGCACGACGGACAGATCGTGTTCGTTGCCGACGCCATCCCCGGCGAGCGCGTCGTCGCGCAGGTGACCCGCGTCGCGAAGGGGACGGCGTTTGCGACCACCGTGCAGGTCGAGACCGCATCGCCCGATCGGCGTCCGCCGTTCACCGACACGGCGTGCGGCGGCTCGGCATTCGCACACATCGACTATCCGCGCCAGCTCACGATCAAGGCTGACATCATCACCGACGGCCTCGCCCGCATCGGCCGCGTGACGCCGCCCGCCCCCGTCGCCGTGACCGGCTCGCGGTCCGACGGCTACCGGATGCGCGCCCGCCTGCACGCCTCGAGGGGACGCCTGGGCTTCTTCCGCGAGGGCACGCACCAGCTGTGCGACGTGCGAGCCACCCGCCAGCTGCTCGACTCGACGTGCGACGTCCTCGAGCAGGTCGCCGGGCAACTGCGCGAGGTCGGTGCCGACGCGGTCCGCGAACTCGAGGTGTCCGAGAATGCCGACGCGACGCAGCGGGCCCTGCACCTGCTGGCCGTCGAGCCGCTGCCGGCGTCGGAACTCGCTCCGATCGCCGCGATTCCCGGGGTGACCGGCGTCGTGCTGAGCGCCCCGGTGAGACCGGGGCACGTTCCCGAATCGACCCTGGTCGCCGGCGATCCGTACGTGTTCGAGACGCTGAAGCTGGCCGGCATCACGGTGCACATGCGGCGGCACGTGCAGGCGTTCTTCCAGGGCAATCGCTACCTGCTCGGCCGGCTGGTGGCGCACGTCGCCGGTACCGTGGCCGACGGCCAGTCCGTGACCGACCTCTATGCCGGCGTCGGGCTGTTTGCGGTGGCCGTCGCCGCCACCCGCCGGGCGCCGGTGACCGCGGTCGAAGGCGATCGGTTCGCCGCCGGCGATCTGGAAGTGAACGCAACGATGCTGGGGACGTCGGCCGCCGGCGACGGGCACGCCGGGGTCGGGCAGGTGACGGTCGCGCATCGTTCCGTCGAGCGCTATCTCACGGGAGAGCCGGTCGCCGCCGACTGCATCATCCTCGACCCGCCGCGGACCGGCGTGTCGCCGGACGCGTTGCGCGCGCTCATCGCGCTGCGCGCGGCCCGTCTCATCTACGTGTCGTGCGATGTCGCGACCCTGTCGCGCGACGTCCGGCTGCTCGTCGAGGCCGGGTACCGCATCGAGCGGGTCGACGGGTTCGACCTCTTTCCGAACACGGCACACGTCGAGACGGTCGTGGTGCTGACCGGCTGACCGCGTTGCCGCGTGTCAGCGCGCCCGCGTCGTCTGCGCGGCGTTGAGGAACCCCTCGAACAGCGGCCGGAATTCGCCGGTGCGCCAGAAATTCTCCGGGTGCCACTGGACGCCGAGACAGAACGCGGCCGCCGGATCCTCGATCGCTTCGATCACGCCGTCCGGCGCCGTCGCCGACACCTTGAATCCGGCAGCGACCCGTTTCACCGCCTGGTGATGGCGGCTGTTGACGTCGACCGTGTCGGCGTCGTTCAGCCGTTCCTTCATGAGCGTGGCGAGCAGGGAGTCCTTCTCGACCCAGATCTCGTGGGCGCGCGAAAACGGCTGGTTGGGTGGCACCTTCAGGTTGTGCTCCTGCGGCCCGGTCTGCTCGGACGGGATGTCCTGGATGAGTGAACCGCCGCAGGCGACGTTGAGCACCTGGATCCCCCGGCAGATGGCGAGCAACGGCAGGTCGCGCTTGCGGGCTTCGGCGACGAGGGCGAGCTCGAAGCGGTCGCGTTCCGGCTCCACGTCCGTCAGCAGCGGCGATGGCGCTTCGCCGTAGTGTGAGGGCTCGAGATCACCACCGCCGGTGAGCATCAAGCCGTCGACGCCGTTCAGGGCATCGGCCACCGACATCGACGGGTCGATCATGCGGACCTCGCCGCCCACGTGCAGGACCGCCTGCCGATAGTCTTCGAGCTTGCGACACGTAGTGATACCGACGACCGCCATGGCAACGCCTCGTTTCGGCTTGCGAAGGGGGCCAGCCGGCCGACCAGGAGGGCCCTCGCTGCCTCAGCCATAGGTGTGCGTCACCCGCGGCGCAAGGGCAGCGAAGTCATGCTGCTACATCCGCGCCGGAACTTCAATCCCCATCAGGGCGAGGGCGCGCGTCAACTGGGCACGGAAATACGCGACGCCGGCCGCACGCCAGAGCTTCCGGTCGCGGTCCTCCTCGTTCACGATGGGATACTTGTGGTAGAACGCGCTGAACAGCTGCGCGAGTCCGAACGCGTACTTGGCCAGTGCCGCGAACTCGAGGCTGCGGATCACGGTTTCGACCACCTCATCGAGGCGTGACGCCTCGAGCGTGAGCGCCCACAAATCGTGCGTCCCGTCGCCGGCGCCCGACAGCTCGTCGCACGCCAACCCGTCCAGGGCGGCGAGCACATCCGCTTCCGAGATGCCTTCGCGCTCCTTGAGCTTCTGCAGGATGTTGTGCGCCCGCACCGCCGCGTACTGCAGATACGGCCCGGTTTCGCCCTCGAAGCTGAGGGCTTCTTCGATGTCGAACACGATCAGCTTGCCGCGCGAGAACTTCAGCATGAAGTATCGAATCGCCGCCACGGCGATCTGCGCGGCGACCCGGCCGCACTCGTCGGCCGTGAATTCGGGGTTGCGGGCCGCGACCTCTTTCGCTGCCTTCGCGGCCAGCAGGTCGAGCATGTCGTCGACCTTCACCCCGAGCCCCTTGCGGCCGGATACCTCGACGAACGGCTTCCGGTTCTCGTCGTCGTCCGGCGGGTAGCCGAGCTCGCGCGCCGTGGCATGCGACAGCGCCACCATCTCGTAGGAGAAGTGCACCGAGTTCTCGGCCTCGCGTGGATGCCCGAGCGTCCGCAGCGCCTGACTGAGCAGCGCCTGCAGGTACATCTGCCGGGAGTCGATCACGTTGAAGATTCGCGACGCCCGCCCGAACGGCGGTGCCGCCGGATCGCTGTCCGCCGACGTCGTCGCCCACAGGGTCTGTCCCGTGTGCTGCGTCATGAACCGCTTGTAGCGGAAGTCGCGACCGAGCAGCCCGAACTTCCAGAACTGATTGGCGATGTCCTTGCCGACGTAGGTGACCACCCCGTTCGACCGGACGATGACCTTCTCACGATTGTCGGGACCGCCGTCGTCGCCGCCCTCGGCCTCGACAGCCGGCGTCCCGGCGGCTTCGATGCGCATGACCCAGCAGCCGGCCAGCTTGCCTTCGGTCTGCAGGAATACGGCGCCTTGCGCCTTCAGGATGTCGAACGCATGTGCCCAGAACTTCAGCCGGAGGATGTCGCCTTCGTAGGTGAGCAGATCGTACGAGACGTTCAGCCGCGCCATCGTGCGCAGGTGCGCGCGAACGATGCGATCGACGATGAGCGCGCCCAGCTCCGACACCGGCGTGCCGCCGTGCTCGAGTTCATGCAGCGCTGCGGCGCGCACCTCGAGGCGGGCACTGTCTTCGGCGTACCACTCGGTGACGCGCGAGTAGAGATCCCAGCAGTAGTAGTCGAACCGGGTGGTCTCGGCGATGCGGCGGACATCGTCGATGCTCTTGCGCTCGAGCTCGCGGAACCCGACGATGACGTCGGCGACCTGCACGCCGGTGTCGTCGATGTAGTTCTGGACCTCGACGGGACCGCCACGGAAGCGCAGGACCCGGGCGAGCGTATCGCCAAGCGCGGCATTGCGCAGGTGGCCGATGTGGGCCGCCTTGTTGGGGTTGATGGCCGTGTGTTCGACGACGGTCTTCTCGGGGGTGGCGGGCAGGCCGGCCACCTCGCCGCGCATCCGCGGCCGGATGAAGGCCGGCCGATCGAGATAGAGATTCAGATAGCCGTTTGGCGCGACGACGAGGCGGGCGATCCCCGGGATGGCGCCGAGCGCATCCGCCACCTCCTGCGCGATGACTTTCGGTGCCTTGCGCAGCGGCCGGGCGAGCTGGAACGCGACGGTGACCGCGAGGTCACCCAGCGCGCGGTTGGGCGGCACCTCGACGACGAAGGGCGGAATGTCGACGCCCGGGTACTGCCGGCGCATCGCATCGGTGATGGCCGTGTGGACGAGTCGCTGAACGGTCAGAATCATGCGTGTGAATCGGTTACGATAACGGTTCGTGGGCCAGACGGGTTGCGAGCGCTTCGTGTTCGGCCGGCGTGTTGACGTTGGTCAGCAGCTGACGCGGGTCTCCGGTGACGGCCAGTTCCGCCTCGGTGACCTCGCGCACGCGGAGCGCCGGAAACAGGTCACGCACCGCGAGGTCGCCGGCCGCCAGGTGGGACGTCACCACAGGCAGGCACGGCGTGACCCGATAGACCGCGCACAAGGGATGATAGCCCCGGCCGGTGCGTGGCACGACCGCATCCCAGCCGTCGGCCAGCGAATGGAGGCGGGCGAGCAACGCCGCCGAGATGGCCGGCATGTCGCAGGCCACGACGACGACGAGCGGGTGACGGGCGTGCAGCAGCGCGGCTTCGAGACCGGCGAGCGGGCCCCGGCCCGGATGACGGTCGGGGATCCAGCGGGCTCGCGAGTCCCGCGGCGCCGGCTCGGTGCCGCCGACAATCAGGATGTCGTCGGAAATCGCCGCCAGCACCGCCAGCTGTCGCTCGCGAATCGTCGCTGCGCCGACGACCAGGGCACCCTTGTCGCATCCGCCGAAGCGGACCGACCGTCCGCCGTTCAGGATCGCTGCGCTGGGCACGGTCCGGTGATCTTACCCGCACTCTGACCCATGCGCGAAGACGGCATCGGCCGTGTCCTCGTGGCGAGCCTGCACCAGAGCATCGCGGAAACCATGCCGGCGCGGCTCGGGTTCTACGAGCATTGGCTGACCGAAGGCGGGCTGCGCGAGGGGACCATCGGCCTCGCTCCGACCTACGCCGTCCTGAGCTTCCTGCGGCAGGAGGGCGAGGCCTACCATGTCATCACCCGGCGCGCCGGCCAGTATGCGGCCGAATGGACGGTCGAATCGATGCCGGCCTTCCGCCGCTCGTTCATCCGGGCGATGCCGGTCTGGATCCGCACGCGCCTGCTCGTGCGGCTGATGGATGGCCTCGTGCGCAGCAGCTACGCCGGCAGCCGGACGATTGCGTCGGTGCGGCAGGGCATCGCCGAGATCGATGTCCGGTCGTCCGTTTTCTGCAACGTACGGGAGCCGGTGCCGTTTCACCTCTGCGGTTTCTACGCTGCCGCGTGCACGCGGCTGTGGGCGCTGTTCGACCTCGAGACGCAGGCGACGGTGGTGTCATGCCGCGGCGCCGGCGAGCCGGCCTGTGTCGTCACCGCCGCCCCCGGCGCAGCGATCACCAGTGCCGGGACGAATCAGGAGGGAACCGATCGATCATGACGTCTGGACTGGCGCACCGTGAAACCCGCCTCCTGCGTCTCGCCGCCGCCGTGCTCGCGTGCGGCGCCGCCCTCGCGCTGGCGCCGCCGCTCGCCGCCCAGCCGGTGGCCGAACGCGTGCTGGTGATGCCGTTCGAGAACGTGGCCCACGACGGCAAGATCGTCTGGTTGAGCGAAGCCGCCGCCGTGCTCCTTGCCGACGATTTGAATGCCATGGGCACCCAGGCGATCACCCGCGAGGAACGGCAGGAAGCGTTCGATCGCCTGCAGGTGCCGCCGGCGGCCGCGCTCACCGACGCCACCGTGCTGCGCCTGGCACAGCTGGTCGGCGCGACGTCGGTCGTTCTTGGCACGATTCGGATGGACGGCGACGACCTCGTCGCAGACGCGCGCGAGGTCGTGATCGACGCGGCGCGCCTGCGGAAGCGGGTGGGCGCCCGCGGTCCACTGGCCGACCTGTTCGACACGTTCCAGCGGGTGGCGGGCCAGCTGGCGCCGACTTCGTCGCGAACCGCCGAGGAGGTCGCCCGCCAGCACCCGCCGGTGGCGGTGCTCGAGAGCTACATCAAGGGCATCGTTGCCGAGAATCCCGCGATCGCCATCTCCTATCTGCGGGCGGCGCTCGACATGCAACCGTCCTTCGATCGTGCCCGGCTGGCGCTGTGGGAGGCCTACACGGAACAGGGCGACCATCAGGCGGCGCTGACCGCGGTGGCGGCCACCGTGCCGACGTCGCCGCTGGCGACGCGCAGCCGCTTCCGCCGCGGGCTGTCGCTGCTCGAGTTGCAGCGCCTTGACGAGGCATTCGACCTCTTCAAAGAGCTATCGGACGACCAGCCGACGGCGGCGGTGTTCAACAACCTCGGCGTGATCCAGTTGCGGCGCGGCGGCTGGCCCCCGCCCGGGCCGCCGACGTTCTTCTTCGATCGGGCCGCCGCCCTCGATGCGACGGACTCCGATCTCTTCTTCAACCTCGGCTACGCCTACTGGCAGGTGCGCGAGGCCGGTGCCGCGACGTACTGGTTGCGCGAAGCGGTGCGCCGGAACCCGGCCGACGGGGAAGCGCACTACGTGCTCGCGGCGGCGCTCGCCGCCGGCGGCAATGCAACCGAGTCGGCGCGCGAGAGGGAACTCGCGAGGCGTTTGTCGTCGACCTTTGCCGAGTGGGACAAGCGACCGGCCGGCGAGGCGGTGCCAAACGGGCTCGAGCGGGTGAAGGCCGATGTCGCGCTGCCGGCGCTGCGCCGTGTCGACGATCCGCAGGGCGTCGGGCGCGATCAGCGGGCGCTCGCGACGTTCTACGTCCAGCGCGGCCAGCGGCTGTACGAGCGCGAGATGGACCGCGACGCGGCGGCCGAGTTGAACCGCGCGCTGTTCCTCTCCCCCTACGACGCCGAGGCGAACCTGTTGCTCGGCCGTGTCCATCAGCGGGCGGGCCGGTTGAGTGAAGCCATCGGCTCGTACAAGGTCGCCATCTGGAGCGCCGAGACCGCCGCGGCCCACGCGGCGCTCGCCGCCGCCTACGCCGAGGCGAAGGACGACGAGTCGGCGAAGAGCGCAGCCGCCCGCGCCCTGGAACTCGACCCGGCCTCTGTCGAAGCCAGACAGGTACTGGAACGACTGACCCGTCCGGACCGCTGACCTCGCGTGGTACAATCCTGGCGCTTGGTACAACACGCTCAAGACGACGGATTCCATGAGATACAGCTGAACGGCAAACAGCTGGTCTTCGTCTTCATGGCCGCCACGGTCGTGTCGGTCGTCATCTTCCTGTGCGGAGTACTGGTCGGGCGCGGCGTCCGTGGCGGACAGCCCGACACGGCCCAGGTGACGACCGAATCGGCCGATCAGCAGCTGCAGGGCGCCATCAATCCGGAGAAGCCGCCGACCGTGCAGCAGAACGAGGACCCCACCAAGGCGCCGCCTCCGGCTCCCGCCGAAGGCGGGACCACCGGTGACGCCTCCCTGGTGGCAGATGCCACGCCGGCGGTGCCAGCGGGTGCGGCGACTGGCGCCGCGCGGATGCCCGAGACACCGGCTGCCGCTCCGCCGCCCGCGGCTGCCGCGAACGCTGCCAGTGTCGCCGCCGCGGCCAAGGCGGCCGACGCGAAGGCTGCCGCGGCAAAGGCCGCGGGGACTGGCGCTGCGGTCAAGGCGGTGCCGCCGGCCGCCCGGCCCGAGGCGGCGGCCAACCGATCGCCGGTGCGCAAGGACCCGGCGGCGGCCCCGGCGTCCCCGGCGCCCGGCGGCGAGTCGGCGCCGCCCGCCGCCGTCCCGACGCCCGACGACACGCAGCGCGGCTGGGTCGTGCAGGTGGCGGCGACCAAGACGCGCAGCGAAGCCGAAACCATCGCCAAGCGGCTGAACGGTCGCGGCTATTCGGCGTTCGTGTTGTCGAACAACGCCAACGTCTTCCGCGTCCGCGTCGGCGGCTACAGGAACAAGAAGGACGCCGATGGCGTCGCGGCCCGGCTCAAGAAGGAAGAACGCGTCACCCCCTGGGTGACCCGCTGAGCGTGCCCGGCGTGACCGCGCGCTAGCTGCGCAGCTCTCCGGAAGTCATGACCCGCCATTTCGATTACGGGCTCGCGGCTGCCTCCGGCGTGCTGCTCGCGTGCAGCTTTCCGTCCTTCGGCATCCCGATCATCGCCTGGGTCGCGCTCGCGCCGTTGCTCGTGGCGCTCGGCGGCGGCACGGTCGGGCGCGCCTTCTTCCTCGGTCTCACCACGGGCGTCGTCTATTTCATCGGCACGTTGTACTGGGTGTCGCTGGTCATGCACACCTACGGCGGCCTGGCGATGTGGACGGCGGTGCTGGTCAACGGGCTGCTCATCGCCTACCTGGCCCTCTACCCGGCGCTGTTTGCCGCCATCATGCGCCACGTGATCCGGCGAGCCGGTCCGGCCGGCCTGCTGGCCACTCCGCTCGTCTGGGTGGCCACCGAGTTCGGGCGCAGCTACGTCATCACCGGCTTTCCCTGGGTTCTGCTCGGTTACAGCCAGGTCACCGTGATCCCGATCGCACAGCTGGCCAGTGCGCTGGGTGTGTTCGGCCTGTCCGCCCTCATTGGCTTCGTCACCGCGGCCGGCGTGCTGGCCTTCGGTCCGGCACGCAGCCGCGGGTCCATCGGGCCGGTGACGCAGTACACGCCCGCCATCGTCGCCTTCCTGCTGGTCCTCGGCATCGGCATCTGGGGCAGCCAGCGGGTCGCCACCGGCACGCTGACGCGTCTGGGCACGCCGATGACGTTCGGCATCGTGCAGGGCAACGTCGATCAGGCGGAGAAGTGGGACCCGGTGCGGGCCGGCGCGATTTTCGACGACTACCTGCGGCTCACCGGCGACGCGATCGGCCGCGGCGCGCAGGTGGTGGTGTGGCCCGAATCGTCGACGCCGTTCCTCTTCGAGGAAGACCGGCCGCGGGCCGAGCAGATCCGCGCCATCGCCCGGGCCGCCGGCGTCTCGATTCTGCTCGGCAGCGACCAGCTCGAACGCGGCCAGCCGCCGCACTACTTCAATTCCGCCTTCCTGATTCGGCCGGACGGCGCCACCGGCGGCGTCTACCGCAAGATGCACCTGGTGCCGTTCGGCGAGTACGTGCCGCTGAAGACGCTGCTGTTCTTTGCCGCGCCGCTGGTCGAAGCGGTGTCGGATTTCTCGGCCGGCGAGGCCGGCGTCCTGCTGCCGCTCGGTCCGCATCCGGTGAGCACCGCCATCTGCTACGAGGTCGTGTATCCGGATCTCGTGCGAGCGAGCGTGGTGGGCGGCAGCCAGCTGCTCACGACGATCACCAACGACGCCTGGTTCGGCCGCTCGTCGGCGCCCTACCAGCACTTCGCCCAGGCGGCGATGCGGGCCATCGAGAACGGCCGCTATCTGGTGCGATCGGCCAATACCGGCATCAGCGGCATCGTCGATCCCTACGGGCGCGTGCAGGCGCAGACCGACATTTTCGAACCGGCGGTGCTGGTCGGGCAGGCGCGCCTGATCCAGGACCTGACGCTCTATGCCCGCATCGGCGACGGCATCGCCTACGCGTCGGTGGCCGCGACCGGCCTGCTCCTGCTGATGGCGCGGCGGCGTGTACAATAGGTCCACGAAATCCGACGATTTTCTCTCTGGATCCGACGCGAGGAGTGGGCATGGCCATCGTTGACGAGGTGAAACGACGCTACGAGGATCTCAGCCGCCGGGCTGCCGATCTGCGGAGCTATCTTTGACGCCGCACACCCTGACGAAGAACTAGCCCGCCTCGAGGCGCGCACCGCCGCACCGGAGTTCTGGAAGGATCAGGCCGAAGCACAGAAGGTGCTGCAGCGCCGCCGCCGGCTCGAACAGGACCGCGATCTCGTCGCGTCGCTGCGCAAGCGGACCGACGACCTCGCCGTGCTGCTCGAATGGGCGGATGCCGGCGAGCCGGTCGACGGCGAGTTCGCCGCCGCCCTGGACGCCCTCGATCAGGAAGTCCAGGCCGGTGAGATCAAGAAGATGCTGGGCGGCGAGCACGATCGCAAGAACGCCATCGTGACGATCCATCCGGGCGCCGGCGGCACCGAATCGCAGGACTGGGCCGAGATGCTGCTGCGCATGTACCTGCGCTGGGCCGAACGGCGCGGTTTCAAGCGCGAGATCATCGACTACCAGCCGGCCGAGGAGGCCGGGCTCAAGAGCGTCACGTTCACCGTCAACGGCGAGTACGCCTACGGACTGCTGTCGGCCGAGGCCGGCGTCCACCGTCTGGTGCGCATCTCGCCGTTCGATCAGGCGGCGCGCCGCCACACGTCGTTCGCCTCGCTCTACGTCTGGCCCGAACTGCCCGAGGACGTCGACGTCGTCATCGAAGACAAGGATCTGCGCATCGATACCTATCGATCGAGCGGTGCCGGCGGCCAGCACGTCAACGTCACCGACTCGGCGGTCCGGCTCACCCACCTGCCGACCGGCCTCGTCGTCTCGTGTCAGAACGAGCGATCGCAACATCGCAACCGCGATTCCGCGATGCGGGTGCTCAAGGCACGGCTCTACGACATCAAGATGAAGGAACAGCAGAAGAACCTCGAGTCGATCAGCGGGACGAAGAAGGACATCGCATTCGGCAGCCAGATTCGCAGCTACGTCCTGCATCCGTACCAGATGGTGAAGGACCACCGGACGCGGGAGTCGGTCGGCGATCCGACGCGCGTGCTCGAGGGCGATCTGGATGGGTTCATCAAGTCGTACCTGATGAAGCGGGCCGGCGGCACATTGGGTGAGGCGGCGCCCGATGATGACGAGGCGTGAGGCGTGCCGGATGACGGCGGTCGGCGCGTGACGGGCGATTGATGGGGAAGGCAGGCCTCGTCGCCGCGGGCATTCTGCTCAGCCGGGTGGCGGGCCTCGTCCGCATCCGGGTCTTCGCCCACTACTTCGGCCTGCAGTCCGACGCCGCCGACGCCTTCACCGCGGCGTTCCGCATCCCGAACCTGCTGCAGAACCTGTTCGGGGAAGGGGCGCTGTCCGGCTCGTTCATCCCGGTGTATGCCGGTCTGCTGTCGACGGGGAAGCCGGCCGAAGCGGACCGTGTCGCCGGTGCGGTCGGCGCGCTCCTCGCGCTGCTCGTCAGCGGCCTCGTCGCCGCCGGCGTGCTGATGACGCCGGCGCTCGTCGATCTGCTCGCTCCCGGCTTCGAGGGTGACAAGCGCGCGCTGACGATCCGGCTCGTCAGGATCCTGTTCCCGGGGGCCGGGATCCTCGTCCTCTCGGCGTGGTGCCTCGGGATTCTCAACAGTCACCAGCGATTCCTGCTGTCGTACGCCGCGCCGGTGATGTGGAACGCGGCGATGATTGCCACGCTGCTGCTGTTCGGGGCACGGGCGGGGCTGCCGCACCTCGCCGAGTACCTGGCGTGGGGCTCGGTCGCCGGCAGCGTGCTGCAGTTCGCCGTGCAGGTGCCGGCGGTGGCGCGCCTGGCGCGCCCGCAATTCCGTCTCGACACGACATCGGCGCACGTGCGCACCGTGCTGCTCAATTTCGTGCCGGTATTCTTCACGCGCGGCGTGGTGCAGGTGAGCGCCTACATCGACACGCTGCTCGGCAGCTTGCTGCCGACCGGCGCCGTCACCGCTCTCTTCAACGCGCAGCTGATCTACATGCTGCCGATCAGCCTCTTCGGCATGTCGATCGCCGCGGCGGAGCTGCCGGCGATGTCGGGTGCGGCCGCCGATGGGGTGCGCCAGCGCCTGGCGACCGCGCTCCGCCAGGTGGCCTATCTCGCCGTGCCGTCCGCCATCGCCTTCGTCGCACTGGGTGACGTGATTGCCGCGGCCGTGCTGCAGACCGGGCGCTTCACGGCGGCAGATGCACGCTACGTCTGGGGCATCCTGGCCGGGTCGGCCGTCGGCGTCATCGCCTCGACGATGGGGCGCCTCTACTCATCGACCTGCTATGCGCTGCGCGACGCCCGGACGCCATTTCGTTACGCGGTCGTCCGCGTCACCCTCACGGTGGTTGCCGGCTATGTCGGCGCGATTCCGGTGCCGCGGGCGCTCGGCCTACCGGCACTGTGGGGGGCCGCCGGTCTGACGATCGCCTCCGGACTGGCCGGCCTGCTCGAGATGCTGCTGTTGCGGCGGGCCATGAACGCCAGGATCGGCCGCACCGGCCTGCCCGCTGGTTTCCTCTTCCGGGTGCTCGGTGCCGCCACCACCGGCGCCGGCGTCGCGTGGGCGATCCGCCTGATCGTCCCGGTGTGGCATCCCGTCGTGACGGCTGCCGTCGTGTTGGGCGCCTATGGTCTCGTCTACCTGGGGCTGACCGTCGTCCTGCGGGTGCCCGAGGCCACGGCGCTGCTCCGGCGTGGGCGCCGCGGCTAGACTAGTCGGCCGCGGGCGGCCAGCGGCCGACGCCGGCGGTTTGACCGGCCACGTATACTGGCCGTGCCGCAACCCATGCTGACCGGTCTCGCTCGAACGCTCGAACAGTCGTCGCTCGCGTCGTGGGTCAACAGCTCCGCGCTCGTACTCGGACTGCTGAGCGGCGTCCACCTGATCGGTTTCGCGATGGTCGTCGGCGCCGCGCTGGTCTCGGCACTCCACATGGTGGGGCTGGCGTTTGCCGATCGCCCGTCCCGTGAAGTGACGCGAGTCGTCGGCAGCGGCCTGTGGCTCGGCTTGCTCGTCAGCCTGACGACCGGCGCCATGCTCGTGTCACCGCGCGCGCAGTCAGCATTCGACAACTGGATTTTCGCGATGAAGATGATCTTCCTGGCTGCCGCCGCGCTCGCGCAACTGGCTGTCGGCCGCTTCGCGGCGAAGGCCGATGCCGGGTCGCTGCTCCCATTGCGGACGTGGGGCGTGGTGACGACCACCCTGTGGTTGGCGGTCGGCCTCTCGGGCGCCGCGTTCATCCTGCTCGAGTAGGGAAGGGCGCAGTGAATCTGACGGCCATCGAACCGACGTTGCTGCGCCTCGAACAAAGCTGGGCCGGCGTCCTCGTCCGCGAATCGCTCTGGGGGTTCCCCATCGTAGTGGGCCTGCACATCCTCAGCCTGGCGTTCTCGGTCGGGATGTTCTGGTGGTTCGACCTGCGTCTGCTCGGCGTGGCGCTCACGCGGTCGCGCGTGTCGGCCGTCTACCGGAAGCTGATGCCGTGGGCGACGCTCGGCTTCCTGTCGGCGTTCACCACCGGCGGGATGCTGTTCGCGGGGTTCGCGACGAACGCCGCCGGCAACGGCTGGTTCCGCGTGAAGGTGCTGATGCTGGCGGTCGCCGGGCTCAACGCGCTGGTCTATCACCTGCTGACCGAACGCGATCGCGTGGACTGGGACGATCGTCCGACGCCGCCGGCCGCCGCCCGCTTCGCGGGCCTGGTGTCGCTGCTCGCGTGGGCGGTCGTCATCCTGTGCGGCCGGATGATGTCCTACACGATGTTCTAGCCCGGCGGCTGCTGCAACTCCGTGGCGAAGGTGGCGCTGGCGCCGCCCGGCTGCGTGCCCGAGATGAACGCTTCGTTCAAGGCGCCGTTGGCATCGCCAGGGATCGGCACGCCGGTCGCACCGTTGACCGGGACGAAGACGATGTTGCCGGGCACCTCGAACTGCGGCGGGTCGCCCTTGTCGGCGCGTCCGGCGATGTAGTCCTTCATGAATTCGATCCAGATCGGCAGCGCCGCCTGCGCGCCGGTCTCGGTGCGGCCGATCGGCTTCTTCTCATCGAGCCCGGTCCACACGCCGACGGTGATGTCCGGATCGAAGCCGATGAACCAGGCGTCGGTGTTGTCGTCCACCGTGCCGGTCTTGCCGCCCATCGGCCAGTTGAGGCTGGCCGCCGACGCGCCGGTGCCACGGAGCACGACGCCACGCAGCAGATTGGTCATGACGAAGGCGGTGTCGGCACGAATCACATCGGTCGACTGCGTCCGGTTCTCTTCGAGCAGGTTGCCCTCGCGGTCCATCACGCTCAGCACGTCGATCGGCTTCATGCGGACGCCGCCATTCGGGAACACCGTATAGGCGCTCGTCACTTCGATCAGCGTGCCTTCGCCGGCCCCGAGTGCCAGGGACAGATAGGGCTGGAAGGCGCCGCTGAAACCGAACTTCTTCGCGTAGGCGACGACGTTGGCCGGTCCGATGTTGTCCATCATCTTGACCGCGGGGATGTTGCGTGAATCCTCGAGCGCCCGGCGCAGCGTGATCGCCCCTTCGAACTTGTGGTCGTAGTTCTGCGGGCTGTAGATCTGCCCGCTTCCGGCATCGTAGGCGACCGGCGCGTCGACGATGAGTGACGCCGGCGTGAAGCCGCGATCGATCGCGGTTGTGTAGACGACCGGCTTGAAGGTCGATCCGAGCTGCCGGAACGCCTGCACGGCGCGATTGAACTTGCTGCGGTCGAAACTCCAGCCGCCGACCAGCGCCTTCACCTGCCCGGTCCGGTTCTCGATGGCGACCAGCGCGCCTTCGACGATCGGCGTCTGCTCGAGTGTCACACCCAGGGTCGCCGTTCCCTCGTCGACGGACTGCACTTCGACCTCGACGAGGTCGCCGGGCTTCAGGAAGTCGGCGGCGTTCGTCCGTCGCGTCCAGGCGAAGCCGTCCCTCGCCAGGTCGGCGTGGTAGCTGCCGATCCGCAGCCGCGCGCCATTCACCGGACCCGGCTTGCCGACGACCGTGACGACCGCCGGCACGTAGTCGCCGACCGCGATCGGCCGCGACCAGCGCGGATCGTTGAAGCGGTCGACGTCACCGCCGGTGGCGATGACATTGCGGGTCACCTTGCGGAAGCCGCGCCGCTTGTCGATACGCCGCAAGCCGTGGTTCATCGCCTTGTTCGCGGCCAGCTGCAAGGCGACGTCCAGCGTGGTGGTGACCGACAGCCCGCTTTCGTAGAGCGCGGCGGCGCCGTACTGCTGCTCGAGGCGCTTGCGGATTTCTTCGACGAAGTACGGGGCGATCGACCCCGGCGGCTGGAGTCGGCCGCGGACCTCGATCGACTTCTTCTGGCCGGCGCGCGACTCGTCGACCGTAATGTAGCCCTCGTCAGCCATGCGGCCGAGCACGTAGTTGCGGCGGCGTGTCGCGGCTTCGACGTTCACGAACGGGCTCTGGCGGGCCGGCGACTGGACGATCCCGGCGAGCATCGCGGCCTCTTCCAGAGTCAGGTCCTTGGCCGACTTGGCGAAATACAGGCGGGCGGCGGCTTCGACGCCATACGTCCCGTGGCCGAACAGCACCTGGTTGGCATAGAGCGTCAGGATTTCGCGCTTGGTGTAGCGCTTCTCGATCTGCAGCGCGACGATCGCTTCCTTGATCTTGCGCTCGAGGCTGGTGTCACCGATGCGGAAACCGATCTGTTCGGCGAACAGGTTGCGGGCCAGCTGCTGCGTCAGCGTGCTCGCGCCGGCCGGGCGCGAGGCGCGGCGGGCCATCGCGTCCTTCATGGCGTCCAGCACGTCGCGAATGAGCCGCCCGGCAATCGCCGAGATGCTGAGGCCGAAGTGCGTGTCGAAACCGGCATCCTCGGCCGCGATGATCGCTTCGCGGAACTTCGGCGAGATGTCGTCGTAGCCGATGACGACCCGGCGCTCGACCGCGAATTCGCCGATCACCTGACCGTTGGCGGCGTGCACCCGGCTGATCGTGTTCGGACGGTAGTTGTCGAGCGCTGAAATTTCCGGCAGATCGCCGGCGTAGGCGAACAGGACGCCGCTCAGGATGCCCGCCATGGCCACCGTGGCGAACAGCAGGACCAGTCCGGCGCTGCGGGCAATGCGTACAACGAGGCGCATGGTTGCTCGAGAAGTGTACCTGAAGCCGCCGCCCGCCACCCACTCCCCGGCCGCGCGAAGGGGTGCCCTCGTCCCGCGCGGCCCGGCCGACGGCCGAGCCGGGATCGACCCGGCGGCCGTCCTGCCCGTTTTGGACATTGACATGAATCGACTCAGATTTCATAATCAGGGTGGCATCAGGCCTGTCATCTTCTGGCCGGGCAGTGCAGCGCCGGCATTCCGAGGTTCACATGAGCAAAATCATCGGTATCGACCTGGGCACCACCAACTCCGTCGTCGCTGTGATGGAGGGGGGCGAGCCGGTCGTCATCACCAATCCCGAAGGCAGCCGCCTGACCCCGTCGGTGGTCGGCTTCGCCAAGAGCGGCGAACGGCTCGTCGGCCAGGTGGCGAAGCGGCAAGCCGTCACGAATCCCGAGAACACGGTGTTCTCGATCAAGCGCTTCATGGGACGCCGGTTCGACGAGGTGTCCGAGGAAATGAAGATGGTTCCCTACCGCGTCGTCCGCGGCGGGAACGGCGACGTCCGGATCAACACCGGGACCCAGGATATGACGCCGCCGGAAATCTCCGCGATGGTGCTGCAGAAGCTGAAGCAGGCGGCCGAGGAGTATCTCGGCCAGTCGGTCACGAAGGCGGTCATCACCGTCCCTGCCTATTTCAACGATGCGCAGCGCCAGGCGACCAAGGACGCCGGCCAGATTGCCGGCCTCGAGGTCATGCGGATCGTCAACGAGCCGACCGCGGCGGCGCTCGCGTACGGGCTCGACAAGAAGAAGGACGAGACGATCGCCGTCTACGACTTCGGTGGCGGCACCTTCGACATTTCGATTCT
>CADEDC010000059.1:0-29738 GCA_902825985.1 uncultured Acidobacteriota bacterium
GACGAGGGAAGACAGGCACGCAGCGAGGGGCAGCAAGGGCGGCAGCGGCACAACGGGCAGGAAGGACAGTAGGGGCAGGAGGGACAGCAGGGGCAACAAGGGCAGGGCAAATCCGGTCAGCGGGGCCAGCAAGGCCAGGGCGGTCAGCAGGCGGGTGGCCAGCAGGGTGGCCAACAGCCGGGCAACGGCTCGATGGCCGGCGGCGACTTCGGCAACCGCAACGGCGGCGGCAGCGCCTACGGCGACGCCCGCTTCTGGAACGGCGGCCGCTTCAGCCCCGACGATGTACGCCAGTTCCGCAACGAACTACGACAGTGGCAGAACGATGCGCAGGAACTGCGCAATCGCCTCGGTCAGGCTGGCCTCGACGCCAAGGAACTCGATCAGGTCATTCGCGACCTGAAAGGGCTCGACAGCGATCAGAATTTCGTCGATCCGGCAAACCTGCTGGCGCTGCAGGCTGCGGCGCTCGACAAGCTGAAGCGCTTCGAGTTCGGGCTGCGCAAGAAGGCCGAATCGAACAACAAGGAAGAACTCGCGCTCTCCGGTTCTGATGAAGTGCCGGCCGGCTTCCGAACCGCGATCGAAGAGTACTACCGCGCGCTGGCCCGTAAGCGCTAGGGGCCCGCTGGGCGTGGTGTGCCAGGTGGGCCTGGAAGCCGGGTGGGCTCGTGCAACAGCCAGGTGATCGATCCCGGCCCCACCCGCCCTACCTGGCCTAGAATAGCGGCATGTTTCCCACCACTGCGTCCCGGAGCCGGTGGCTCCTCGGCATAGCCGCGGCGCTGCTGTGCACCCACTCCGCCTCCGCGCAGCTCGTCGAACCGAACCAGCTCGGCCTCCGCATGGGTCACGTGCACCTCAACGTGCGCGACGTCGACGCGCAGAAGCGCTTCTGGATCGATCAACTTGGCGGCACGCTGGTGAAGAATGGGCCGATCGAGCTGATTCAGTTTCCCGGCGTGTTCATCATGCTGCGGAGAGCGGACAATCCTCTGCCTTCCGCCGGCAGCATCGTCAACCATTTCGGTTTCGTGGTGAAGGACTTCCCGGCGGCACTGGCCCGCTGGAAGGCAGCCAATATCGGCATCGAGCCGACGGAGAATCCGAACGAGGTCTACCTGCTCGGTCCGGATGCCCTGCGGGTGGAGGTCTACGGCGAACCGTCGATTCCCGAGCCGATCTACATGAACCACATCCACTTCTTCCCGAATGACGTACCGGGAATCAAACGCTGGTATGTGAACGCCTTCGGCGCGAACCCAGGACGCCGCAACTGCATTGCCTGCCTGTCGCGGCCGCGGGTCTTCGAGTCTGCCGATCTGCCGGCCGTCAACCTGACGTTCCCGCAGACCGCCAAGCCGCAGGAGCCGACGAAGGGGCGGACAATCGACCACATCGGCTTCGACGTCACGGACCTCGACGCGTTTGTCGCCGGCCTCGAGTCGCGCGGCATCAAGATCGACGCGCCCGTCCGCCAGGTGCCGAATTCCGAGCTGAAAGTCGCCTTCCTCACCGACCCGTGGGGCACCTACATCGAGCTGACCGAAGGACTGTCTCCGAAGTGATGCGGTGCGTCATGCGTGTGTGCGCCATCCGCCGGCGTGTCACGACGCGGACCGTGGTCCTCGCCCTTGCCGTCGCCGCCGTCGGCAGCCCGCCCGTCCACAGCCAGACACCCGAAGCGGTCGTCACGCGGGGCTGCCTGAGCGAGCCAGATAGGCTGCGCAGCGACGGCGAACGGCCGCGGTGCGTGACAGCCGCGCGGCGTTCAGCGTGAGAACCGTTCCACGGCGCCGGCAGTCGACTGGCGCGATCGAACGATCACTGCCCTCCGGTCCGGGTCGCGCCCGCGACGCTGACCTTCATGATTGCGGTTGTCCAGCAGCAGCCGGACCCGCCGCCGCCATTGCCCGAGTAGTCGCCGCCGTTGATGTGCAGCAGGTAGTCGCCCGGTTCGCTGAAGCTGACGGTGGTCGTGCCCTTGCCAGAATAGGGCTGCAGCGGCTTGCCGCCCTTCAGCGCCGTGAACTTCACGGGATTCTGCGACACCGTCATCGTTCCGGGGCCGCGATACTTCGTCACGTCGAGCACGATGATCGGCCGGCTCTCGCTCATCGGTCCGTTGCCGCCACTGCTGAACAGCGCGTCGTCGTCGGCCCAGATGTCGATCGGCATCGGCGTGCCGACCGTCGCGGTCCGGGTCAGCGTCGGCTTGAGGCCGTTGGTCAGGGGGCCGCGGACCGCCGGCCCGGCTTCGGTGAACTTGAGCGCGGGCGGCGTGTTGAACTCCCGGTTCGGACTCTCTTCCTGGGACTTGAGCGGCGTCAGGTTGTAGTCCGTGTGCATGTAGAACGGCACCGTCGTCGTCGTGCCATTGGCGGTGAGCGTCCACCGGATCTTCTCCGTCTTCGGGAAGTCCTTTGGCACCGTCACGATGAAAACGCCGAAATGGCGGCGGGTCAGGAAGTGCGTGGGCTGCCCCATGTCCGGATTGGGCCCCTCGAACTTGTTGTTCGGGCCGATCGGGATGTCGATTTCGGCGCTGGTATTCCGGTTGTAGTAGCCAATCAGAAAGCTGTGGGTGCCGTCAGGGTTGTCGAACCAGCCCTCGAAGGCTGGATTGATGCTGGCGCCGAACTGACGTGTCGGCGCCGACGGCACGACCGGCGTCGCCGGGGTCTGGGTCTGCGCGGCGACGATGGCACTTCCGATCCCGAGCACCAGTGCGGCACCGAGGAGAAGTCTCTTCTGTGTCATGCGATGGCCCCCTGGCTGGCGACAGCGGGCGTGCCCGCGGGGCGGTCAGCCGGGCGATGATGAAGTTCGGTGCGGTCCACGGGAACGCGCACGTAGGCGCTCCCGTGGACTGGGTGTGAGGCGACCTACTGCTGCTGTTGCTGCGTCCGCTGCGCCGGCTTCGGCACGCCGGGCTTGCCGCCGTGCTTCGACAGCCAGTCCTGGTACTCGGCGTCGGTCAGGTAGTAGACGTTCATCCAGGCGTGCGCCATCTCGTCGACCGTGCGGTCGCCGTAGCCAACCCACTGATCCGGATCCGGATTGTTCTTGTTGGCCTTCGTGTTGTCGTAGAAGGCGGTGACGTGGATGATCGTCCCCTTCGGGAAGGCGGGCGTGGCGTCCTCCGCGTAGATGTAGTTCGTCATCCAGTTGAAGTTGAAGTTGTCGACGTAGCTGATCACCTGATTGGTGCCGTCGGGCAGGATCGCCTCGACCATCATCGCCTTGCCGCGCAGGTGGAAGTGCGGCTGGAAGTTGGTGATGACCGTGTTCTCCTTCAACACCGTGAAGCCCTCGGTGTGCGAGATGGCATTCGGCGGGATGTCGAGTCCGATGGTGCCGTCCTTCAGACCGGTGAAGCCGACGAGGTGCGTGCGCTTCTTCGGTTCTTCACCTTTCTTGTACAGCCAGATCCCGAGTTCGGAGCCGGCGGTGATCGCCTCGCCGACGGCGTGCACATGCTGGTCCCAGGAGATCTTCTGGCCCGGCTTGATCAGTTTGCCGGTGCCGTCGGCGTAGCGATCGTAGCCCTTGCCGATCGCCCACTCCATCAGCGACGGGCGCGCGTTGATGATGGCCGACGGATCGTCGGCGTCCTGCCGGTCGGGACGGCCGCTGGCGATGCCGCGGTTCACCGCTTCGGCGTCCGGGTCGTTCGGGTCCATGACGACGTGGGCGATCGAATGATGGAGAATCTTGCGCCCCTGGATGTTCGACGGGCGGATTTCCACCATCCGCACCCAGCGCGGTTCGGTGAGCCCCGGGATGTCGACCATCGGCCGCCACCACTGATCCTGGCTGACCGCCGGCATCGTGTACTCGGGAGACTTGACGACGAGATCGGGCTCGCCGTAGCCGTCGCGTTCACCCTGCCAGAACAGCTTGGTTTCGATCGGCCTGAACACCGGCATGTCGGCGGCGTTGCCCTGCAGCGCCCCCTGGTCGACCCATGCGACGATCGTGTCGATCTGCTCGTCGCTGAGCGACATGTCGTTCTTGAACTGCTGGACGCCGACGCTCTTGTTGATGTGCCACGGCGGCATCTGGCGCGTCGAGACGCGCTGCTTGATGGACCGCGCCCACGGGCGGGTCTCTTCATAGGTGCGCAGCGACATCGGGGCAATCGACCCCGGCTCGTGGCAACTGATGCACTTGGACTGGAGAATCGGCGCGACGTCCTTGGCGAACGTCACCTTGCGGGCCTCGGCGGCGCGTGCCACTGACGGCAGAACGAGCAGTGCTCCGACGGCGAGAACCCCCACGCCAGCATGGAGCGTCAATCGAGACATTCCCGGCTCCTTTCGCACGGGCTGCGCCACGAATCGGGACGACAGCCACCACCCCTGGACACGGCCGAGCAACAACCTTGTCGTAATCGGAAAATCTATCAGACCTCGACCGGACGGCGCAGCTTTTTTTGTGCCCGGCGGAAGGCGGGCCAGCGGTGCCGGTCGTCCGGCTGTGCCGGATTGGGCCGGACTGCGCCGGAGAAAGAAAAGAACGGCCGGCTGGCCGCAGGGAGCAAAGCGCGGGCTGGCCGCCGGGGAAGAGCGCCGGCTGGCCGCAGGGGAAATTGCGGCGGCGCAGAAAAAAACGGCCTGCCGGCCGCCGACGCGACTTCCAGGAGTCGGCGGCGGCGACGACCGGCAGGCCGATCGGATGCGTCGGTCCGGTTGGCTACTGGCCGCCGGTGGCGCCGGGCGCCGCGGCGACGCTGACTTTCAGGATCGCCGTGCCCCAGCAGCAGCCGGTGCCGGCGCCGCCCTTGCCCGAATAGTCGAGGGCGTGCACGTGCAACAGGTAGTCGCCAGGCGCGCTGAACTGAACGGTGCTCGTGACCTTTCCGGAGTAGGGTTCGTTCACCTTGCCACCCTTGAGCGTCGTCAGCTTGGGTTCACCCTTCACGGTGACCGTACCGGGGCCGCGGTATTTCGCGACTTCGAGCCGGACCGGCTCTTCGCCCTCACGCGGCGGAGCGGCAGTATTGCTCGCGTAGGACCCATCGTCATCGACGAAGATGTCGAGCGGCATGGGCTGGCCGACCGTCGCCTTGCGCTCGACGAGCGGCTTCAGTCCGGTGGCGACCGGTCCGAAATTGGTCGTCGACGCCGGCGGCTCGGCGAAGCGGATTCGCGGCGGCGTGTTGAAGCTCTTGTCGACGCTCTCTTCGGAAGCCTTCAGCGGCGAGATGTTGTAGTCGGTGTGCAGCTGGAACGGAATCGTCGTCGTGATCCCGCTGACCGTCAACGTCCAACTGATCTTCTGCGTCTTCGTGAATTCCTTGGGTACGGTCACGATGAAGTACCCGTAGCGACGACGCGTGAGGAAGTGCGTCGGCTGCCCCATGTCGTCTCTGGCGTCGAACCGATTGTTCGGGCCGATGGGGATGTCGACCTCCTGCTGTGTGTTGCGGTTGTAGTAGCCGATCAGGAAGTTGTGCGACCCGTCAGGATTGTCGAACCAGCCTTCGAATGCCGGTGTCACGCTGCCGCCGAATTCCCTCTGAGGCGCGGACATGATCGGACCACCGAAGGTTTGTGCTGACAGGACGAGGCCGCCAGCGACCAGCGCAAGTACGGCGCTGAGGCCGCACACCGTCTTCTGCTTCATGAGAATGGTCCCTCGGCCCCCGCCGGACCGGACGGGCAGGGAACCGGGCAAGTGGATGGGCGAATTCCGCGGGGAGGGAATCCGATCCTCCCCGCGAAAGGCGTCTCCGAATCCTACTGCTGTTGCTGCTGCTGTTGGGTGCGCTGGGCCGGCGGGTTGTGCACGCCCGGCTTGCCGCCATGCTTGGCGATGTAATCCTGGTATTCCTGATCCGTCAGATAGAACACGTTCATCCAGGCATGCGCCATCTCATCGACCGTACGGTCGCCGAAGCCGACCCACTGGTTCGGATCCGGGTTGTTCTTGTTGTTCGACGTGTTGTCGTAGAACGCATTCACGTGGATGATGGTGCCCTTCGGATAGGCCGGAGCCGCATCCTCGGCGTAGATGTAGTTCGTCATCCAGTTGAAGTTGAAGTTGTCGACGTAGCTGACGACCTCAGTTCGGCCGTCCGGCATGATCGCTTCGACCATCATCGCCTTGCCGCGCAGGTGGAAGTGCGGCTGGAAGTTGGTGATGACCGTGTTCTCCTTCAGCACCGTGTAGCCTTCCGTGTGGGCGATCGAGTTCGGCGGAATGTCGAGCCCTTCGGCGCCGTTCTTCAGACCCGAGAAGCCCACCAGGTGGCTGCGCTTCTTCGGCTCCTGCCCTTTCGGATACAGCCAGATGCCGAGTTCCGAACCCGCGGTGACCTCTTCGCCGATCGCGTGAATGTGCTCGTCCCACGCAATCTTCTCGCCGGGCTTCAGCAGCTTGCCCGTGCCGTCCATGTAGCGGTCATAGGACTTGCCGATCGCCCACTCCATGATGAAGGGACGCGAGGCGGCGAGTTGATCGGCCGTCGGGGTCCGGTTGTTGCCCCCGACTGCGAGACCGGTGTTCACGAACTCCGGATCCGGATCCTTCGGGTTCTGGACCAGATAGGCCACCGAATGGTGCAGGATCTTGCGGCCCTTGAGGTTCGACGGACGAATCTCGACCATCTTGATCCAGCGCGGCTCGGTCACCGGGATGTCCGAAATCGGCCTCCACCACTGGTCCTGGCTGACGGCCGGCATCGTGTAGTCGGGCGACTTCACGACGATATCGGGCGGCCCATAACCGTCACGCTCGCCAATCCAGAACAGCTCGGTGGTGACCGGCTTCAAGGCCGGCATGTCCTTCGGATCGCCCTGCGGCGCGCCAGCGTCCACCCACGCCACGACGGTGTCGATCTGCTCCTGCGAGAGCGACATGTCGTTCTTGAACTTCTGCACGCCGACACTGGGGTTGATGTGCCACGGCGGCATCTGCCGTTGCGACACCCGCTGCTTGATCGAACGCGCCCAGGGACGCGTTTCTTCATACGTGCGCAGAGACATCGGGGCAATCGACCCCGGCTCGTGACAGTTCACGCACTTGGACTGGAAGATCGGGGCGATATCCTTCGTGAACGTCGGCTTCGCCGCCGACTGGGCCGAGGATGTGCCTGGCAGAGCGAACAACGCGCCGACGACGACGAACCCCACACCCGTCTGGAGCCTGGATCCGAACATACTGCGTGCTCCTTTCTCAGCGCGCGACGCGGCGCCGCGCGCATTCCACCCCTGAGGACATTCAAGCCACCACATTTGGCGGTGCAAGATATTAGCAGTACGGACATCCGCCGGACCACCGGGAAATCATGAGGTTGCCGGCGGTCCGCCGACCCCGGTCGCGGGACGGGAAAGGGGCGGGGCGGGGCGGTTAGCCGTTCCGCGGCGGCGGCTGCGGCGGTAGACTGCCTGCACCCGATGGAGCCGCTGCCCTCCGAGATCGCCTCGACCGCGAGCCTGCTTGCCCCCCATGTTCGGTGCACCCCGCTGCTCACCCTGGCCGCCGACGACCTCGGGCTCACCAGCAGGCCGCTCAGCCTGAAGCTCGAGTTGCTCCAGCATGCCGGCTCGTTCAAGGTACGTGGCGCCTTCGCCAGCCTGCTGCGCCGCACCGTCCCGGCCGTCGGGGTCGCTGCCGCGTCCGGGGGCAACCACGGCGCCGCCGTCGCATATGCGGCGATGCGGCTGGGCCTCCGGGCCACGGTCTTCGTGCCGTCGGTCGCGGCGCCGGCCAAGCTGGCCCGCATCCGCGAATATCGGGCGAATCTCGTCATGGCCGGTCAGCAGTACGCCGATGCCCTCGAAGCCTGCGAGGCGTTCATCGCGCGCACCGGCGCCCTGTCGGTCCACGCCTACGACAGCCTGGACACGTTGACGGGCACCGGGACACTGGGCGTCGAGATCGATCGACAGTTCGGTTCCGGGCTCGAGGCGCCGTCGCCGGGCGTCGATACGCTGCTGGTCGCGGTCGGTGGCGGCGGCCTGATCGGCGGACTCGCCGCCTGGTATCGCGGGCGCGTCCGCCTGGTCGGCGTCGAACCCGCATCGGCGCCGACCCTCGCGTGGGCACGCGCCGCCGGGACGCCGGTCGATGCCCCGGCGGGCGGCATTGCGGCCGACTCGCTCGCGCCCCGGCAGGTCGGCCAGCTCATGTTCCCGCTCGCGCAGCAGTACGTCAGCGACGTCGTCCTGGTGCCGGACGAGGCCATCCGGCAGACGCAGGCGCTCCTGTGGGACCGGCTGCGCCTCGTCGCCGAACCGGGCGGCGCCGCGGCCCTGTCGGCACTCGCCTGCGGCGGCTATCGGCCGTCGGGCGACGAGCGCGTCGGCGTGATCATCTGCGGGGGGAACGCGGATCCGGCGTCGGTGGCCGGCTGACCGCGGCCGCCCCGGCACGACTGACGGCTTTCCGTCACGCTCGGCGGCGGTGTCGGGCAGACGCAGACGCCGCCGGCCGGTCGGCGGCGTGGCCCGGTTAGCGCGTCTCTTGCTTTCAGAGGCGAACCCGAATGCCGACGTTGGCCGATCTGCAGCCCCTGCTCGCCCTTCCGGTCGCCGGCTGCCTCGGCGCCGCGCTGGCGTTCCGGCCCAGACGGCGCGGCACCCCGCCGCGAGTGCCGGCGGTGATCCAGACCCAGGTCATCCTGGCGGTGGTCGGCGCCCTCGTCATGCTCGTCGTCGGCGCCAGCATGGCGCGGGCGTTCGGCATCGTCGGCGCCGCCAGTCTCATCCGCTACCGCGCGAAGATCTCGGATCCGAAGGACGCGGGCGTGATGTTGTGCTCACTCGGGGTCGGCCTCGCCGCGGGCGTCGGGCTCTACGTGGTCGCAGCAACCGCAACGGTCTTCCTGCTCTTTGTCCTCTACCTGATCGAGTCGCTCGAACGGCCGACCTTCACGCTCTTCGAGCTGACGGTCAAGACCAGGTCCATGGCGGCGGTCCGAGCGCCGCTCGAACACCTCTTGTCACGACATCACGCGCGCGCCGAACTGCAGCACCTCGGACCCGAGGACGTCACCTACTCGGTGCGATTGCCAATCGGGACCCACCTCGATGCCCTGTCGGACCGCATCACCCAGCTCGATCCCGCCGCCGGCCTGCGGGTTGACTGGGATCACAAGAAGGGGGCGTGACGGCATCGCCGCACGCCATCACGGCCGGGACGCCCCGGCCACATCCCAAGCCGCGTGCCACGCCGCGGGCCAGCCCGCACCGGCGGCGGGGTGCGCCGATACGCACGCTGCCATCGACGCCAAGATCGGCGTCTCGCTGGTCAGCCGCCTGGGTCGAAGTCGGGCCGGTGGGCTACAATGACCCGTCGCGCAGCGCGCGGTTCTCAGTCGGGGCGTAGCTCAGCCTGGTAGAGCGCTCGCTTTGGGAGCGAGAAGTCGCTGGTTCGAATCCAGTCGCCCCGACCACGTCCCGCGTCGCGCCACCATCCCGCTCGTCGTTCCCACAACGACCAATCGCAGCGAACGCCGCCGTTCGCACAACGACCAATCGCATCGAACGCCGTCATCCACCGCCATCGAAATCCTCCAGATGTGGGCGCCTTCGCGGCATCAGCTGGGGGAAACCCGCTGCGGCTCCGGAACGACGGTAGCGCGTCACCTGTCTGCGCCCGCGGTTCCGCGCGTCCCGCGTCGATCGCTCTGGCGCTGCCTTTGCACCTCCGTGAGTTGTCAGGCCCATGTCAACGCTGGCGGCCGGCATATGGGTGCCGCAAGGCCGCTGGTCGCGCAGGACCCAAGGAGGCGTGATGACCACCCAGAAGGGCGTCTGGATTGACCACCAGAAGGCGATCATCGTGGTGCCGGGCCAGGACGCCGCGACAACGGTCGAAGCCGACGTGCCGCGCCATACCCGTTTCTCCGGCGGCAGCGGGCATCCGGCCGGTGCCAGCTCACAGCGCGGCGGAAGCGAGAAGCGGCGCGAAGCACGGTACGACAACGCGCTGGATCGGTACTTCGACGCCGTGGCCGCCCAGCTCGGAGATGTCGAGTCGTTGCTGATTCTCGGACCCGGGGAGGCGAAGGCGCAGCTCGCCGCGCGGCTGGAACGTGTGACGGCGCGGCCGAAACCGGTCGTGGCCGTGCAAACCACGGACAAGCTCACCGATGCGCAGGTGCGGGCGAGGGTCGCGGAATACTTCGAGTCGCCGTGAGCCGACGCGGTCGGTCGCCCGGACCGCCCCGCCGGGCGGAGTCTAGGGCTCGCGGTGCGGCGCGAAGTCGTCCCAGATCTGCCGAACCACTGCCGGCTCGACGGTCTTCGCGTCCCCGCGTTCGGGATCGTCGTCGCCGTACAGTCGCAGGGTCACGCTCCGGCACTCCGGATTGAACGCACCCGGGTCGAACGCATAGAGCCGCTCGACCACGGTTTCGGTTTCGACCAGCTTCGACTCGAGCACGAAGGCGTGAATCGGCGGCACCTCGCGGTCGCCGCAGAAGGCGCGCATCCCCGACGGCGTCGATCTGAAGCGCTTCATCGCCGGCAGGTTGACCCCCTGGGTCATCGCCGCGCCTCGCGCCACGGTCGTCCAGAACCCCTCCGACAGCCTGGGCGTCACGCGGATGAGCAGCACCGGCGGCAGGTTGGCGACGTAGTCGGCCCAGCCGGCGAAATCCGACCAGCTCGGGATCCGCATCTGGTCCACTGCCGCCGAACGCGTGTCCCGACTGGTCGTGCGCCGGTCCGGCTGCTGCGACGCGTACACCATGAGCGGCGTGATGAACGCAACGTCGAACTCCGAGGCCGACATCCGGTACGGCGCCAGATTCCCCGCACGGCGCGTGAGCGCGTCCTGCAGCGCCGCGGCCGGAAATGGTGTCGCCGGCTCCAGCGGGCGGCGCGCCGCGCTCGGTGGCATCGCGCCCTGCAACTTCATGCGGGCGACGCTGACGACGTCGCAGGCATCGGCTATCGGAATCGCACGAGCCTCGCGCCGGCTGGCAGCCGCCGAATCATCGACCGCCGTGATCCCGATGAGCGTGCCATCGGGCGTGAGCAGCGGACCGCCGGCGGCGCCCGGCGGCAGCCGGATGTCGATGTCGATCGCGTGGTCGGTGACGCGGCTCACGCGTCCGCGAATGAGGCGGTCCTGCTGCTGCCGCAGCGGTACACCGAGGGCGACAACGTCGGCATCACCGGCCGGCCGCGGCTGCGGCTGACCGCATACCAGCGGCGCCGGCGGCATCCCCGACACGACGGACGGGTCGACCCACACCACGGCGACGTCGTGGGTCGCGTCGACAGCGACGACGCGCCCTTCGACCGTGACCGTCGGCGACACCTGGACGTCGACCGTGCCGGTAGCGCCGACCGCGTGGTGGCTCGTCGCAACCAACCCGGCGGCATCGATGACGAAGCCCGAGGCGCGCAGCCGCGGCGTCCAGAGCGCCACGACGCTGCCCTGCCAGGCGGGAAGGCGCTCCGCGAGCGCGGCCGACCGCGGGGCCGCTGCCGCGGCCACCGCATCAGTCAGTGGCACCCGCTCGGCGTTGCGGTCGCTGAGGGCGAGCGTCACCGCAGCACCGCTGCGCACGTCGAGCGTCTCGACCCACTCGTAAGCATTGCCGGCATGTGGGTAGGGCTGCTCGGACTCGACGGTGTAGTTGCCCGGCGGCAGCCGCAACTCCGCGGTGCCGTCGACGCCGGTCACAACCCGGCGGGGCGTCGACGTCGCCGGGTTGTCGCTGATCAGCAGCGCGTGTCGCGCCGCCGGCGTCGGCCTGTCGTCGGCGTCGTGCACGACGATCGTGATGCGCAGCACACCGGGGTTCGGCGCCACCGCTGCCTGCGGGGCCAGCAGCACGAACGCCGCAAGCAGCAGCAAACCGGGCATGACGTCGATCGTCCCGCGCCCGCTACACGAAGTCAACCGTCGCCAACTGATCCGGCCGCCGACGTGCGGCCGCACGTCGTCCGACCGGGCGGGATGCGGTTCGCGATGACCGCCACCGCGCACGATTTGATCGGCGGCCTCATCGCCGGGAACCTGATCACGCTGGTCGGTTCCGTCTGGTCACGAGACAGCCAAACAGGCAGCCGGCCACCAGGCCAAGGGCCACCGCCAGACCGGTCGCCCGCAGCGGCGCCTGCCGCACGTGATAGGCGACGTCTTGCGGCACGTGCTTCAGATCGCGCGCCTTCCTACCCAGCGATGCGGCGCCGCGGGCGACGGCGTCCTTGCCCTCGTCGAGGGCGTCCTTGGCGGCGCTTCTCAGGGCTTCGACCTCCTGCACCGTCTGCGACGCCCGGCGCCACACCTCGGTGGCGCGTTCGCCGAGGCTCTCGCATTCACGACGAACGGCTCCAGCGACTGTTGCCATGACGTGACTCCTTGAAGGAACCGGTCGGTTCCACCCCGGACGAGGCAACTCCCCTGCCACCGATGCGCGGTTCCAAGCGGCGCTCGCGCCGGCGTGGGGGTCGACGGTCGCCGGAATTCCGCCGGAGCGGCTCCCCCGTGTCAAGCGCCGCCGGCAGGTCGGCCGAGGCGGCGACTCCAGACCGACCCGTTGAGGATCGACAGGGCTTCGGGAATCGGCCGACCGCCGGCGGCGGCCAGGAAGGCGGGAATGTCGGCCGCCGGAATCGGCTGGCTGATGAGGTAACCCTGCGCCGAATTGCAGCCGTAGCGCTCCAGCATCTCGATCTGACTCGCGTCGTCCACACCCTCCGCCACCGTCTCCAGTTCGAGCGTCTGGGCGAGGCCGACGATCATCCGGACGATGGCCTGCGCATCGGTGCGGGCCGCCAGCTCCGAGATCAGGCTGCGATCGATCTTGAGGGCGTTGAAGGGAAACTGCCGGAGGTAGGAGAGGGCCGAGTAGCCGGTGCCGAAATCATCGAGCGCAATGCGGCAGCCGCTCGCGCGCAGCTGGTGCATCACGAGGGCGCTCGACGCGGTTTCGCTGAGCAGCGCCGACTCGGTGATTTCGAGCTCGAGCCGCGACGCGTCGAGTCCGGCACCGACAAGAGCGCCGCGGACATGGCCGACGAGGTCGCCCGAGATCGCCTGCACCGGCGACACGTTGACGGCGACGGCCAGGGGCGCCGGCCACGCCGCGGCTTCACGGCACGCCGTGTCGAGGACCCATTGGCCGATCGATGCCATCTGCCCCGAGTCCTCGGCGATCGGAATGAACTCCGACGGCGCCACGTCTCCCAGCAGTGGATGCCGCCAGCGCAGCAGGGCTTCGAAACCGAGGACGTGGCGGCTGCGCACGGCGATCTTCGGCTGGAAGACCAGACGGAACTGGTCGCGCGCGACGGCGTCGCGCAGGCCTTCCTCGACGGCGACGCGGCGGCGCGTGTTCGACGCCATGTCGGGGGTGAAGAAACGGACCTCGTTTCGCCCGGCCGATTTTGCGGCGTAGAGCGCGAGGTCGGCGTGACTGAGGAGCGCATCGACGTCGTCGCCGTCCTGCGGCGCCAGCGCGACTCCCATGCTGCAGCGGACGCGATGGCGCAGCCCGGCGACGTCACACGGCTCGGTCACCGCGGCGAGCAGGCGCCGGCAGAGCTGCTCCACCTCCTCGACGCGCGTGACGCCGGGCACCAGGACGGCGAACTCGTCGCCCCCGAGCCGCGCCACCATGTCGGTCTGCCGGACGGTCGCCAGCATCCGGGCGCCCACGACCTTCAAGACGGCGTCGCCGACGCCATGGCCGAGCGTGTCGTTGATCGACTTGAAGTGATCGAGATCGGCATAGATCACGGCGACGCATTCGCCGGGTGCCTCGGGCCTGGTCAACAGGTCGGCCAACCGGGAGCGGAACTGGTGCCGGTTGCCGAGCCCGGTCAACGAGTCGTTGTGCGCCAGCCACTTGAGGCGCTGGTCGGCGGCATAGGCGTCGGTGATGTCGCTGACCACGCCGCGCCAGCCGACGTGCTGACCGGACCGGTCGTAGTGGGGCTTGGCACTCAGCGCCCACCAGCGGCTCTCGCCGTCGCGGTGTCCGGCGACGACGACATCACGGAACGGCTGGGCATCGTGCAGACGGTCGCGCAGCGCCTGCAGGTGAGGCGGCGGCGTGAAGGGATCGCCGGCGGCCGCTCCGAGCACGTCGGCAAACGGCGCCGACAGCAGCGCCTTCTCCGACATCCCGAGCATCTCGGTGAGCCGGGTGGAGACGGTGCGAAGCCGCCCGAGACGGTCGGCTTCCCACAGCACGTCGCTGGCGCTCTCCTCGAAGTCACGCAGCAGCAGGCCGATGACCTCGTGCTGCCGCGCCGCCTCGGCTTCCGCGAGCAGGCGGGCGGCAAAGGTGTCGGCGGTGCTCCACACGGCCCAGATGATGGTGGCGCAGTAGATGACCAGCAGGGCGCCGACGACACCGGCCACGGGACCACCGACCCGCGTGATCGCGACGGCGCTGCCGAGGCCGAGGACCAGAACGTAGGCCGTGCCGGCGGTCGGCACGCTGGAAAGGACGAAGCCGCCGGCGCAGACCATGCCGGTCGTCAGCGTCGCGAGCAGCAGCTGCTGCTGGGGGTCGGCGTCGGCGAACAGCGCAATCGGGGCAACCGCCCACAGCATCGCCAGCAGTGTGGCGTGAAGCTCGGCGCGCTTGATCCCACGCGGTGAGACGCCGTCGGCCGACCGGCGTACGTGCGCCCGCCACCACCCGAGACCGCCGCGCCAGGCGACCAGCAGCACGAGGCCGGCCCACCCCAGCAGCCAGCCGCGCGGCGCCGTCGTCCAGAACGCCGCGCACACCAGCAGCGCATTGCCGACGTTGGCCAGCATCGCGGCCGGCGTCATCCGCAGGAGCGCCTGGATCTGGCGCGCCCGGATCGCCCGTGCGCGATCTTCGTCGAGTCCAGCCGCCGCCGCGATCGGCAGGCGGCGAGCGAGCGCTGTCAGAAAATGGCGGCCGTGTTTCTGCACCGGCGTCTCGAAATGCCGAGGTCCATCCTGACCGAACCCGAGCCGCCGTGCAATGCCGGCGGCGGCACGCGGGCGGCGTCGATTGTCGGTGTGCCGGCGGTGGTTGGCAGGGACGCCGACCGGCGCTGCCCCGGCGGCACATGATGGTCACCCGCTCGGCGGCGGCATCGCGCGCTGGCGGTCGTCAGCCCGCTCAGCTCTTCTGAGCCGCCTCCCGAACCATCCCCCGAATCTTCTTGATGTTGTCTTCGCGGATCGGGCAGGTGCTGTCGGTCGCGACACACTGCGCCGTGTTCATGCCGCACCCGCACGTGCACCGCGACCGGTTGGCGGCCTGCAGTGCTTCCCTCTTCTGGCTGGACGTGAGTCCCGAGAAATCGACGACGCCGATGTCGTCCTCGTCGTACGGGACGCCCGACATCTCGGTGACACCGTAGAGCAGCAGCGCGACGACCGCGAGCGCCGCAATCAGCTTCACGAATCCCGGTATCGCGCCAGACTTCGGCCGACGGTCGCGGTTCCGCGACTGCTTCCCCATCTCTGCCCTCCCTTGTCGACGCCAGACATTCTGACATCACAGGCGGGTCGTGAAGCGGGAATCGTCACGGCTCCGGCGTCCCCTCCCGGGTTCGTGATGCAGTCGCCGCTGCGGCCGACGCCGGGTCGCGGTCCGTGCGAGCGAGCCACTTCTCGATGACGTCGGCCAGGTCGCCGGCCTTGACCGGCTTGGCGAGATAGTCGTTCATCCCGGCGGCGAGGCACAGTTCGCGGTCCCCCTTCATCGCATTGGCCGTCATCGCGATGATGGGGATCGAGCGAACGACCGCTGGATCGACCTTCGCCTCGCCGGCGCCGTCATCGGACGGGCGGCGCCAGGCGCGGATCGCCCGCGTCGCCTCGAAGCCGTCCATCTCGGGCATCTGGCAGTCCATCAGCACCAGGTCGAAGGGGATGGAGGCCAGCGCCTTGAGCGCTTCCTGTCCGTTGCCGACGGCCTCGGCGCTGTGCCCGAGCTTCGCCAGCATCTTCAAGGCGACCATCTGATTGATGGAGTTGTCCTCGGCCACCAGGATTCTCGCCTTGCGGCGCGGAACCGCGGCGACAACCGTGCCCCGGCGCGGCGCCGGTGACGCGGCCGGCGCGTCGCGGTCGGCCGTGGTCAGGCGGACCAGCAGGGCCTCCAGTTCCGCCTGCCGGAACGGCTTGGTGATGTGGCCGGCAAATCCAAGCCGTTCGAAGGGTTCGCCATCGACCGGCGCACCGAGCGCAGTCAGCACGACCATGCGCACGCGCGACAGCGTGCGATCCCGGGTGACGACGCGGCAGAACGCCTCGCCGTCGAGACCGGGCATCTGGCGATCGACCAGCGCGATGCGGAACGGGTCGCCGGCAGCCACGGCACGGCGCAGTTCGTCGAGCCCGGCGCTGCCGTCGGCGACCGTCAACGTCCGCATGCCCCACGCCGACAGGCGACGCGCGATCATCTCCCGGCTGGAAGCGTTGTCCTCGACGATCAGCACGCGAACGTCCTGCAGCGCCGCCAGGCGCGTGACGGCGGGACGTGGCTGAGCCGGGCGTTCGAGCCGTGCCGTGAACCAGAACTCGGACCCGACGCCGACCGTACTGTTGACGCCAATCTCGCCCCCGAGCAGTTCGGCGAGCTGCCGGCAGATCGCGAGGCCGAGGCCGGTGCCGCCGTAGTGCCGGGTCGTCGACGCATCCGCCTGGCTGAACTTGTCGAAGATGAGCGCCGTCTTCCCTGCCGGGACTCCAATGCCGGTATCCGTCACGGCGAAACGCAACAGGCCGTCACCCGGACCGCCGGCCAGCGTCACCCGGACGGCGACTTCGCCCGACTGCGTGAACTTGATCGCGTTGCCGACCAGGTTGGTGAGGATCTGCCGCAACCGGCCCGGATCGCCGCGCCACTCGACCGGCACGTCCGGATCGACGGCGCAGGCAAACTCCAGCCCCTTGCCGGCGGCACGGACGGCCATCGTCGATGCGAAGTCGTCGAGCGTCGCGACCAGGTCGAAATCGAGCGTCTCGAGGTCCAGCTTCTTCGCCTCGATCTTCGAGAAGTCCAGGATGTCGTTGATGAGTCCGAGCAGCGACTCGCCGCTCGCGCGCACGACCTCGGCATAGCGCCGCTGCTCGTCGCTGAGCGGCGTGTCGAGCAGCAGCCCGGTCACGCCGATGACGCCGTTCATCGGCGTCCGGATCTCGTGGCTCATGTTCGCGAGGAACTCGCTCTTGGCGGCGCTCGCCATCTCGGCCTGCGCCGCCATCTCGCTGGCGCGCGTGTTGGCCGCTTCCAGCCGGCGGTTCGTCTCGACGAGTTCGAGCTGCGCGCGGCGGCGATCGGTGACATCGCGCGCCACCGCGTAGACCAGGCGGCCGACCGGACTGGATCGCCATTCGATCCAGCGGTACGACCCGTCCTGGCAACGGCAGCGATTCTCGAAACTCATGACCGGCTGGTTCGCCGCCAGCGTCTGCATCGCCGCGACCGTCGCGGCGAAATCGTCCGGGTGGACGAAGTCGAGAACGACCCGCCCTTGGAGATGGCCGACGTCGTAACCGAGCACGCGCGTCCATTCCGGGTTCAACCGGATGAAACGGCCGTCCATGTCGGAGATGCTCAGGAGGTCGAGGCTGGAGGCGAAGTAGCGCTCGAGTTCATCGCTCTTCGTCCGCAGCGCGAACTCCACCGCCTTCAGCTCGGTGATGTCGCGCACGACGCAGGTCACGCCGGAGAGCGCGCCGGCATGGTCCAGAAACGGCGTCACGTGCAGATCGAAACAGGATCGACCCGGCGATGCATCGAGCCAGTATTCGGCGCGGCCTGGCTGCCCGGTCCGGAAGGTGCGCGTGAGCGCGTCCTTGATCGCCACGATGGCCGTCGGAGGCAGGCCGACTTCGTCGACGCGGCGCCCCAGGAACGGTCCCGCCGGGCCCGCCTGGGCCTGCGTCTGCGGCTGGTGATACTCACGAAAGATGAGGTCCTTGTCGAGGACGAACACGAGATCGTCCATGCTCGCGAGCAGGGCGCGCATGCGGCGTTCGTTGGCCTGCAGCGCCGCTTCGGCGCGACGGCGTTCGGTGACGTCGACCATCACGGTCAGGAAGTACGGCTGCGATTGGCTGGAGATCACGTCGCCGGAGAACAGCCCCAGGCGCATCGAACCGTCACGGCAGCGCAAGCCCAGCTCGACATCCGTGATGCGCCCGTCGCGCGCCAGCAGTTCGGCGATGCGGGCATGCTGTTCCGGATCGACGAACAGCGACAGCTGGGCCGCGGTGCTGCCGATGACCTCGTCCCGCGCGTAGCCGGTCGTCGCCAGGAAGGCATCGTTGGCGTCGCGAAAGCAGCCGTCCTGCAGCGTCGACAGCGCCATCGGCGTCGGGTTGCTGCGAAACAGCCGCTCGAAGCGCTGTTGTGCCTCCCGCTCGGCTCCGACATCCTTGCTGATGCCGAAGACGCAGTCGGCGCCGTTCCAGCGGCCGGTCCAGACGCGGGTCTCGACCGCCATCCGCGTGCCGTCGCGGCGGACCAGCGTCATCGGGCAGGTGTCCGGGCCGCCGCGCGGCAGCGCGTCGAACGTCGCCTGGATGCCGCCGCGTTCCTCGGGTGGGTGCAGGTCGAACACCGTCATCGTCGCCAGCTCGTCCGCCGCGTACCCGAGCTTGTGCACGGCTGCGCCATTCACCGCCTGGATCTCGCCGCCGGGCGCCGCGACGACCAGCATGTCGGTCATCGACTCGAAGAACTGGCGAAAATTGGTCTCGCTCTCGCGCAGCTTCTCTTCCGCGAGGCGACGGTCACGGCCGGACAGGGCGAGCGCCACCTGATCCGCCAGCTGGCAGGCGAAGGCGATTTCGTCGTCCTCCCAGCGGCGGCTCTCGCCGATCTGCTCGAAGCACAGGGCGCCCAGTTCCCGGCCGCCGGCGCGAATCACCGCGTCCATCTTCGACGTGATGCCGTGCGGGCGCAGGTAGGCGGCCGCGTACCCGGCGGTCCGCGGATCGTTGAGGGCATCGTGGGCGTCGATGAACTTGGTGTTCCGCAGCATCGCGAACGGCTCGCGAAACTCGGGCTCGAGCAGCACGTCGCCGGCCGCGTGCCGCTGTTCCCGACTGCAGTACACATCGACGCCGACCAGTCGCCGCCCCTCGTCCTCGAACAGCCAGACGCCCACCCGGGTCGCCTGGACGACCGTGGCGGCGACCTCGGTGAGACTGGCGAGAAAACGCGGCAGCGCCCCCTCCGCGAGGTTGGTCGCGAGCGCGATGGCGGCGACGGCTTCGGCCTGGAGTTGACGACGGGCGGCGGCGGCGGGAATCGTGGTGTCGCTGGCGCGGATGCGCAGGGATCCGATCATGAGTTCGCGTCGATCTGGCCAATCGGCAACGCTGGCCAGAACTGCACCTGGACCGCAACCGCCGGCGGTTCCCCGCGCCAGGCGGGGTCTGCCGGTTTTCAGGTACCTGCGCGCGATCGCCCGTCGCCGGGTCGACAGGCCATTGCACCGCTGCACGGGTCGACATAGCATGCTCCGGGAACCAGGAGGTTTGATCGATGCGCAATGTGTTGTTCGTCGTGCCGGCGCTCGCGCTCTGCGGAGCCACGCTGGCCGCACAATCTGCGGCTCCGGCTGCGAAGCCACAGGCAGTTCCGTCCGCGCGGCCGGCGGCGACAGCGGCGACACGCGACGGCGTGCGCAGCGGATTCTCGGTGGAGCGGCTGCAGCGCGTCGACGCGCTGCTCCAGCGCTATGTCGACGAGAACCGGGTGGCGGGCGCCGTGGCGCTCGTGCTGCGCGACGGTCAGCCGGTCTACGAGAAGGCGGTCGGCTGGGCTGACAAGGAGGCCAATCGCCGGATGACCACCGACACGATCTTCCGCATCGCGTCGCAGTCGAAGGCCATCACGAGCACCGCCGTCCTGATGCTGATCGAGGAAGGTCGGCTGGGGCTGACCGACCCGGTGAGCCGCTACCTTCCGGCCTACGCGAAGACGACGGTCGCCGTGCGCGGCGAGTCCGGCGTCTCCATCGTTCCGGCCAAGCGCCAGATCACGATCAAGGACCTGCTGACCCACACCGCCGGCATCTCGTACGGCGTGCAGGCCGACGTCGCCTCGCAGTACGAAGCGAAGGGCCTCGGCCCGGCCGCCGGGTTCGGCTGGTACACGGCGGACAAGAGCGAGCCGGTGTGCGAGACGATGGAGCGGCTGGCGTCGCTGCCGTTCGTGGCCCAGCCCGGCGAGGCATGGGTGTACGGCTACAACACCGACATTCTCGGCTGCGTCGTCGAACGGGTGTCCGGTCAGACGCTGGACGTCTTCCTGCGCACCCGGATTCTCGAGCCGCTGGACATGAAGGACACGACGTTCTACCTGCCGGCGGACAAGAAGGACCGGCTCGCCGCAGTCTACATGAGCACCGACGGGCAGATCTCGCGCGCCCCCGACGGCCCGCGCGGCCAGGGCCACTACGTCGAGGGACCGCGCCGCAGCTTCGCCGGCGGCGCCGGCCTGCTGTCCACCGTGCGCGACTACTCGCGCTTCCTCGAGATGATTCGCAATGGCGGCACGCTGAATGGTGTCCGCCTGCTGTCGCCACGTTCGGTGACGCTGATGCGCACCAACCAGGTCGGAACCCTGCATTCGCCCAACGGCCTGGGCTTCGGTCTCGGATTCGAGACGACCGATGCCGCCGGCGCGAACAATCTCGAGCCGGTCGGCGGCTTCGGCTGGGCCGGCGCCTATGGCTCGATCTACCGCATCGACCCGACGGCCAACATCGATATCCTGCTGATGATCCAGCTGTTGCCGAACAATACCGACCTCGGCCAGCGCTATCAGGCCACGGTGCATCAGGCGTTCGTCGGCGGCGCCACGCCCACCCGGCGGCTGGAGACCAACTAGACGGACGCATCCCGGGCGACGCGGCGACGCCGCGCGCCCGGCTCACCGCCGCCACGTCGGCGCCGGCGGGGGGCGACCCTCGTCGGCGGCAGCCGGCGGCGTCGGACCCTTGCCTAGTCCCCTGGAACCGTGATGACTTGCATAAGTCCCGGCGCGCGGCGCCCGGATCGCAAGGCGCGACGACCGAGGATATTGGCCATATCTGAGGGAGGAGCAACGCCGCGAGGCGGGATGCCGCGCCCGAGAATTATGTGAGTCATCACGGTTCCAGGGGACTAGTGATCCGCGCGCAAGTGCTCGCGCAGCAGGTCCCGCCCGAAATCGCCCTGGAAGTCACGCCAGACCGAGTGGATGTGGTTGCCGCCGTTCTGCGTGTTGTCGTATTCGATGAGGAACGTCGGCCCCTGGACGCGATAGTAGTGCTTCAGCCCTTTCGCCGTCGGTCCCAGCCAGGCGAAGGTGATCGCGTCGGTGCCGGCGTCCTTGAGACGCGCGAGCCGGGCGGCCGCGAGGTCGGGGGCCATATGGCCGGCATAGACGTCGACCAGCGCCATCAGCAGCTCGCGCTGGGCCGCGGTCAGCGCCGTCGCGGCAATACCCGCGGGCGCCAGCGGGGTGATGTCGACGTTCGCCATCGTCAGGATGTCGCTGGGGGCGTCCGCTGACAGGACGGCGCGCGCGCGTTGCGCCGGGTCGAGCGCGTCGACGAGGGCACGTCCGGCATCCTCCGCGGACGCCAGCATGCGGAGCCCGCGCTTCGGCCCGTCACGCACTTCGGCCGGGTTCGCGCCGAAGAACGTCGGCGACGCCGCGACGAGCGTCCCCCGAACCACCGTGAACTGCAGCGAGACATGGTGCCCTTCGACCCGCCAGCCCCAGGTACCGGTCGTCGATGGCGTGCCGAAGATCGAGAAGAAGTAACGCTCGGGATCGCGGACGAACGTCTGGCCGGAACTGCGCCCGGCCGCCCGCTGGGCGTCTTCCAGCACCTTCAGGACATTGTCCAGTTCCATGATGCCGGTCGCCGTCAGGTAGCCACGCTGGCTCAGCCCGGTTCGCAGCAGGTCGTGCGCCGCGCTGCGCTGCGGCCCGCTCATGTCCTTGATGGTGAGGCCGTGACGCGGGAAGCCCTCCGTCGGAATGAAGTGCCAGCGAATCCGCTCGTCGCTGTCGAACGGGAAGACCGCCAGCGCCCGCTGCGCCGGCGTCAGGACGTCCAGGAACCCGTTCGCGCGGCCGGCCATCGCGGCCGCCGACGACTCGGCGCCCCTCAGCATCGCGACGACGTACACGGCGACGATGGCGGTCGCCATCCAGACACGCGAGCCGGTCGTCCGGCGGGTCGCCAACGTATTGCAGCTGCCGATCATGATGCCTCCCCTGCAGCGGATTCTAGCTTGACGGAGATCGCGCCGAGAACGACTATCCTCAGGGTTCAACTTCGACACACACGCGCGGCGGACTCGGGACGCGCGAGGAGGCGCACGTGGCAGACAAGCTGCTCATCGTCCATGGCTACTCGGACGGCTCCACCAGTTTCACCGCACTGGGCGACTTCTTCGTCGCCGAGGGGATTTATGAGAAGGAGCACGTCTTCTACCTCGACTACAGCAGCATGGACGACGACGCGACCTTCCGTGACTTCGCCGACAAGCTGGACAACGACCATCGCACCCGCCTGAAGGGCGAACGGATCGACGTCGCCTGCCACAGCACCGGATCCCTGGTGGTGCGCGCCTGGCTCACCCTTCACGCGCAGCGGACGAAGCGGCGACGCCTGGCGAACGTCGACTGCCCCGTGCATCGGCTGTTGTGCTTCGCGCCGGCCAACTTCGGCTCCGACCTGGCGGCCCTGGGCCAGTCGTTCCTCGGCAAGTTCCGGACGACATTCTTCAACAGCATGGCGCGACGGGAGGACTTCCTCGAATCCGGGAAGGCGGTGCTGCAGGGGCTCGAACCGGCCAGCCCGTTCCAGTGGGAGCTGTCCTGGCTGGATCTCCACGACAGCGCCACCTACTTCAACCCGGCGCGCCCCGAGTCCCAGCGCTGCTACCCGTTCGTGCTGGCTGCCGGTGAGGCCTATGGCGGCGTCGAGGCCAGGCTGCTCAAGCAGCGCGCCTTGCCCGGCACCGACGGCACGGTGCGGATTCCAGGCACGTCGCTCAACACGAGCGCCTGCACGCTCGACTTTCGCGAAGGCGGCACGAGCCTGCTCTGGTGGGATCCGGTGAAGTATCGGGACATCCCGTTCGCGGTGTTCGCCGGCTTCAATCATGGCAACATCATCAACCCGCAACAGGCGGGGTTCCGCGAGCCCCATGGGCCCGGAACCCTGGCGCTCCAGGCCTTGCGGAGCGTGTCCGATCTCGCCGCTTATGAGCAGATCAGCGGCACCTTCACGAAGGTGTGCGAACACAACTACACGTTGATGCCGGTCGATCGCCAGGACGCCTACCAGCAGTTCTTCTTCGTCGTCCGCGACGACGTGGACCAGGTGGTCGAGGATTACTTCATCGACTTCTACGTCGCCACCCGCGATCCGCAGGCGCCGCCGGACCGGCCGGCGTTCCGGGCGCACCAGGAACTGACCGAATACTTCGACGAGCACTTCGAAGGCCAGGTCACGCGCCACTCCGGCCGGCCGTCACACCGTGTGTTCATGATGAACTGCAAGAAGCTGCACGAGTTCTGGCAGAAGCTGATCGACGCCGACGCCGTATTGATGCTCGAAGTGAACGGCGCCAGCACGCTGCCCGACGTCCATTACAACACCAGCCAGTTCGTCGCCTTCGACCCGAAGGCGGACCGCGCACCGGGTGAGCCGACCTTGCTGCGGCCGAACACCACGACGCTGGTCGACGTCGTGCTGAACCGCCGCCAGAAGGATCAGCTGCTGGTGATCAAGGATTGCCGACTGACCATCGTGGTGGAACAGGAGGCGGCTGGGGTGCTGCCGTTGAGTGGGCGGGCGGAACTGGTCGTCCCGCAGCGTACGCGGCCGGCGGTCGGGAGCGATTAGGGCGACGGTGGCCGGACGAACTGACGCTCGTCCGGCCCGCTCGTCGGCTTACTTCTTGTTGTCCTCGAAGCGTGCGCCTCGCATGACCCCCTCGAGGCCATAGTTCGCCTCGTGGCAGGCGTACTCGTACACCATCTCGTCCGACCGGGTCATCGGCAGCGACACGGTGAACGGCGTGGTCCAGACCTCGGGGTCGTTCAGCGTGAATTCATAGCGCAGCGTATCGCCGTCCTCCCGCGTGAACCGCTCGACGAGCTTCATGTTGACGGTGCTCTGGCGGAACAGGCCGTCCTTCTGGAAGTTCGTCGTCTCGACGACCAGCGTGTCCCCTTCCCAGCGGCCGATCGAGTGGCCGGTGAGGAAGCGCAGGTGCGCCGGCGGGTGGGTCTTGCCCACCATGTCGATGATGCGCGCACTGTGCACCATCTCGTTGTAGATGAGCACCGTGTCCTTCGTCTGCACGAGCACCATGTTGTTGTTGTAGGCGCTCGGCACCATCGGCGGGCCGGAGTTGAAGCCGAGGATGCAGCGCTCGGCAAGCGGCCGCTCTTCGGGATTCTCGTAGCGGTTCACACGATTCTTGGTGCGCTGCTGTGCCGCCGGGGTGAGCGCCGGCAACCGACCGCTGGGTGGATCCACGACGAGCGACGACTGCCGCGCGACCCGGTGGCCGAAATCCCACCAGAAATCGTTGTAGGCGCGTTCGACGTCCGCGGCCGCCGACCCGTCACGGCGGTCCTTGTTGGACTGTTCGGCCCGCTGCTGCGCGTACTCCTCGACCTGTTCGGGGTCGATCTGCGACTGGTTCCCGAATTGGTCCGGGCGCTCGAACGGCGTCAACTGGGCGAAGTCCCAGGTGCCCTGCAGATCGGGCTTGCCGTCGGGTGTCCGCGGTACCGCGGCCTTCTTGGCGGCCGGATTCGCCAGCTTGGCGGCTGGCGCCTGTGGCTTCGCCTGACCCGCCGCAAACAACGTCGGCGACAGGGCGAGCGCGACCGCCACGGCCGGTACGAATCGCGCGCTCCAGTGTGAATTCCGCATCTGACGCCCCCTCCAAAGAAATAGACCGCTCAAGGGTTTCTCCGCGAGAGTCTAGATCAACTTGGGCGAGCCGGCGTAGGCTAAGTGGACGGTCGTGCTGGAAAAATCGCCGGACTAACTGCAATCCGGTAGAAAAAAGGAGCAGTCGTGCTGAAGGTGCGCCGGGCGAATCAGGGCGACCTGGAGCCCCTCGTCGCCGGCAATCGGGCGATGGCAGAAGAAACGGAAGGGCTGCATCTCGACGTCGAGACGCTGCGGGCCGGGGTCCTCGCCGTCCTCGACGGGAAGGTTCCGGCTGCGTACTGGGTCGCCGAACTGGACGGCGCCGTGGTCGGCCAGTTGATGATCACCTACGAATGGAGCGACTGGCGCAACGGCACGGTGTGGTGGATTCAATCGGTCCATGTCGACCGATCGGTGCGCCAACAGGGGGTCTTCCGTCAGCTCTACGCGATCGCCCGCCACGAGGCGCTCGGCGTCGGAGCGCGCGGGCTGCGCCTGTACGTCGACACCCGCAACAGCCGCGCGCAGGCGGTCTACCGGTCGCTCGGCATGAACGGCGACCACTATCGCGTCTTCGAGGACATGTTCTGAGGACGGGCCAGTACGCCGACAGGCGCCGGCGGCAGGTCACAGACGGCGGGCGATCACGAAATCGAGCAGGACGTCGGCGGCCAGGCCAATGGCGAGCGCGACCAGGGCGACCTGCCGCCACGGCCACCGCACGCTCAAGCTCAGGACGATGAAGGCGAGCGGCGCGAAGACGAGGAACACCATCGTCTTCGCATTGTACGGCGCGGCTGCCGCCGCCGCCCGGTCACCCTGGCGCCGTCAGCGGCTGCTGCCCTGCCGGTCGCGCGCGCGGGCGCCGCGCAGCACGTTCTCGACGGCGTGATTGCCCTCGTGACAGGCGTACTCGTAGAACTGGTAGGCATCGTCCCGCTCGAGCGGAATCTTCACCGTCCACGGCCGCGTGTACATCTTCGCGTCTTCGATGGTCACTTCGTAATGGATCGTGCTGTCGCTGACCCGGGTGAACCGTTCGACGACGTGCGCCCGATCGCTCTGCAGCACGCCACGGATCCGTCCGGCGGCGGCGTTGGTCGCAATCCACCCCTTGCCGTTGAAGTTGCTGGTGTCGACGACCAGCGTATTGCCTTCCCAGTGGCCGACCGGATCGCCATCCCAGAACGTCAAATGGGACGGCTTGTGCGGCCGGCCGTCGGTGGGGATGATGCGCGCCGCGTGGATCATCTCGTAGTAGATGAGCACGTAGCCGGGGGTCTGATGAATCTGATAGGCGTTGTTGTAGCCGGCCGGGAAGAGCCCGCCCGGCACGCCGCGCGTGATGCAGCGATCCCACGGGCTCATGAACTCGGGCGCCTCACCGTTCCGGTCTTCGTATTCCTGGCGCAGCGCCATCGTCTCGGGTGTGACCGGAACCCGGCCGTCCGGTGGATCGACCACCAGCGAGCTCTGCAGCGTCGAGACGACCTTTTCGCCGGAGTCGGTCCATGCCTGGTTGTAGGTGCCGACGTCACCAGGCGCCGACGAGCCGTCTGCCTTCTCGCGCCGGGTCGCCGCAGCGGTCTCCAGTTCGCGCGCTTCCTGCGCGGTCAGGAACGGCTTGCCGGCCAGCGCCGTGGGACGTTCGAACGGGGTGATCGTCTCGTTGGTCCAGGTGCCTTCGAGACTGGGGTCGCCCCAGGCGGTCTTCGGCGCGGTCTTCGGCGCGGACCGCGAGCCGACCGATTGCGCGTGCAACGGCGCCAGCGCCAGCAGCGTAAGTCCTGACGCCACAACCCAGCCGGACAGCAGACGGCTCATGATCACATCCTTCGGGCGCATCTTACAGCAGGACGGTGACTGGGCGCAGCGCCGGGGCCGTGCGAGGCGGTTCGTCACCTTGCCTAGCCGAGCGTCGGCATCAGGAACGAATCGGCCGTCGGGTCGCCCGTCCAGCGTCGCGTGACCGCCTTGGTTCGCGTGTAGAACTTGATCCCTTCGACGCCGTGGACGTGCAGGTCGCCGAACAGCGACTGCTTCCAGCCGCCGAATGCGTAGAAGGCCATCGGCACCGGGATCGGGACGTTGACCCCCACCATTCCGACCTCCACCTCCTGTTCGAAGCGCCGTGCCGCGGCGCCCGAGCGGGTGAACAGCGCGGTGCCGTTGCCGAACCGGCTGTCGTTGACCAGCGCGATGGCGTCGTCCAGCGTGCCGACGCGGACGACGACGAGCACCGGACCGAATATCTCCTCGCGATGAATCGTCATCGCCGGCGTCACGCGGTCGAACAGGGTCGGACCGACGAAGAAGCCGGCTTCGTGTCCCGGGATGACCAGGCGGCGCCCGTCGACGACGAGCTCGGCGCCCTCGGCGATGCCGGCGTCGACGTAGCCGAGGATCTTCTGCCGATGCTCGGCCGTCACGACCGGTCCCATGTCGATGCCCGGCGTCATGCTGGGCCCGACCGTGAGGGCGCGGGCGCGGGCGGCGAGCTGCGCGACGAGGGCGTCGGCGACGTCGCCGACCGCGGCCACCGCCGAAATCGCCATGCAGCGCTCACCGGCCGAGCCGTAGGCAGCGCCGATGATCGCGTCGACGGCAAAGGGCAGGTCGGCGTCGGGCATCACCACGGCATGGTTCTTCGCGCCGCCGAGGGCCTGGACGCGCTTGCCGGCGGCCGCGGCCGTCGCATAGATGTACTGCGCCACCGGCGTCGAGCCGACGAACGACACGGCGTCGATTCCCGGATGCTGCAGGATGGCGTCGACCGCCTCCTTGTCGCCGTGCACGACGTTGAACACGCCGTCCGGCAGTCCGGCTTCGGTCAGCAGTTCCGCCATCCGAACCGCCGCCGACGGATCCTTCTCCGACGGTTTGAGGATGAACGTGTTGCCGCACACCAGGGCGACGGGCAACATCCACAACGGCACCATCGCCGGAAAATTGAACGGCGTGATGCCGGCGCACACGCCGACCGGCTGCTGCAGCGAGTAGGCGTCGACGTCGCGGCCGACCGATTCCGAGAACGATCCCTTCAGCAGGTGCGGCGCGCCGCTGGCGAACTCGACGACCTCGATGCCGCGCTGGACCGAGCCCACGGCATCCAGCCACACCTTGCCGTGCTCTTCGGCGATGAGGGCGGCGAGCGCCTTGTGGTTGGCATCGAGCAGTTCGCGGAATCGCGTGATGATGCGGGCACGGCGCAACGGACTGGTGGCGCGCCACGCCGGCAGCGCTTCGCGGGCGCTGCGCACTGCGGCGTCGACGTCGACCGCATCGGCCAGCGGCACCAGACGGGCAACCGCGCCCGTCGATGGATTCATGACGTGACCGCGGCGCCGGCTGTGCGGGGTGGCCGGCCGGCCGCCGATCCAGAACGGGACGGTCGCCAGGCCGGCGGTGGCGGCGGGTTCGGTTGGTGCGCTCATGACACGGGTTCCCCGGGATAACGGTCAGACCGACGGCAGCATGCCATCGACCACCGAAAGGGCGCGGTCGATGGTGGCGAACCCTTCGCGCAGCTCGGCTTCGCTGATCGACAGCGGCGGATTGGTGAAGAACGTGTGCCAGCGGACGAAGGTGAAGAGCCCTCCCTGCCGCAGTTCACGTCCGAGTGCCTGCATTTCGGGCGACGTGCCGTTGAACGGGGCCAGCGGTTCCATCGTCTCGCGGCTGCGCACGAGTTCGAAGATGCCGAAGAGGCCGAGGTTGCGCACCGCACCGACGCAGCGATGGCGCTCCTGCATCTCGCGGTGCAGGCCCGCCATGACCTCGCCCATGCGGCGGGCGTTCGCGAGCAGGTCGTCCTGCTCGTAGACGGCGAGGGTGGCGAGCGCCGCGGCACACGCCAGCGGATGGCTGTTGTAGGTGAGGCCGCCGGGGAACGCCCGGTCGCGGAAGTGATCGGCGATCATGCGGCGCATGCCGACCGCACCGAGCGGAACGTAGGCGCTCGTCAGCCCCTTGGCCATCGACAGCAGGTCGGGAACGACGTTCCAGTGATCGATGGAGAACCAGCGACCGGTCCGCCCGAAGCCGGCCATCACCTCATCGGCGATCATCAGGATGCCGTAGGTGTCACACAGCGCCCGCACTCCCTCGAGGTAGCCGGGCGGCGGAATCAGGACGCCGTTGGTGCCGGTGACCGGTTCGAGGATGAACGCCGCGATCGTCTGCGGACCTTCGAGCTGCATCACTTCTTCGAGCAGCGCCAGCGCCCGCGGCGTATCGTCGCAGCCGCGCTGCACACCGTGGTAGGGGTCGAGCACGTGCACGACCCCCGGCAGGCCCGGCTCGTTGGCCCAGCGCCGCGGATCGCCGGTCAGCGACATGGCGCCGGCCGTCGCGCCGTGATACGAACGGTAGCGCGCGAGAATCTTGTGGCGGCCGGTGTAGAGGCGCGCCAGCCGGATCGCGTTCTCGTTCGCGTCGGCGCCGCCGTTGGTGAAGAAGAAGACGTCGATGTCGCCCGGCGCAATCTCGGCGAGCTTGGCGCCCAGCCGGGCGCGTGCTTCGGTCGCCATGGCGGGGCTGGCGTAGGCCAGCGTCGTCGCCTGCGCGTGTATCGCCGCGACGACCCGTTCGTCGCCGTGGCCGATGTTCACGCACATCAGCTGACTGTTGAAGTCCAGGAACCGCCGGCCGTCGGGCGTGTAGAAGTAGCAGCCCTTGGCATGGCTGATCGGAATCGGATCCACCGCCTGCTGCGCCGACCACTCGAACAGCGTGTGCTTCCTGGTCAGCTCGACCATCTCGTGGGCCGTCATCGACGGGTGCGGCGGGCTCGGAGGCATCGGTCGGTCGACGTTAGCGCGCCCCTACGGTGGTGTCAACGCGCGGCGATCGCCTGCGGCGCGGCGCCCG
>CADEDC010000059.1:29838-37072 GCA_902825985.1 uncultured Acidobacteriota bacterium
CGCCCGCTCACGGGGCGACGGTCGCGCCGGCCAGTTCGGCCACCGCGCCCAGCGTCGTCTGCGCCGCGTTCAGACCGAGACGGAAGTCCTTGTCGGAGTAGGTCGCGAACAGATCGGTCGGCTGGTGCCACTGCGGGTCCCAGCCGGAGCCGACCTGCACGCCGCGTTCGTTCTCGCGCACGCTGATCGCCGGCACGAGGTCCATGAACGGCGTCGAGTCGGTGTTGGTCATGTGCGGACCGACCTGCGCCGGATAGTCGGTCGCGTACTTCTCGTTGGCGGCGTGCAGGAACCACGCGAGCTGCTGGGCGTCGAACGCCTTCGCCGCGGTCGACTGGAACTCGATGTTCACGTCGGCTTCCGGCCGCTGTTCGGGGTTCATCGTCCCGTCCGCGCGTGGCATGCCGTGATCGAACATCATCATGTCGTGCTGGATGACGCCGAGCCACGTCGGCTCGGGGTATCGCCCGGACCCCGGCGGATCCTCGATCCCCTGTCGGGCGCGCCGCTGCGCGACGTAGGCGCTGGCGCCGTTCAAGCCGGTCTCCTCGTTGTTCCACAGCGCGAAGCGGATGGTGCGCTCGGTCGTCACGCCCGGCAGGTTGAGGAGGCGCGCCAGCTCCATCACGAGCGCCGTGCCGGAACCGTTGTCGTTGGCGGCCTCGCCCCAGCCGTGGCCGTCCATGTGGGCGCTGACGATGTACATCTCGTTCGGGTAGCGCGTCCCGACCTTCGTGCAGTAGACCTCCTCGCGCGCCCCGGGGGTCGTCGGCTCCTCGTTCAACCGCCGGAGCTCCGCGTTCGGCTGTCTCAACGGATCGCTGTTCACGCCGGTCGGGGTGCGGACGCCGCGCGGCCGACCGCCGCCGACCGATCGGGTGACGGCGCTCGGGTCGGCCGGCGCCGGCGACGGCGCCCGAGCCGGGGCCGGCGGGTTCCACGTGTAGTGCAGCCGCTCGGTCGGACAGCCATAGCTCCTCAGCTGCGCCTCGATCCAGTCGACCGCGTTCCGGTTGCGCGTCGTCCCCTGACGGCGATCGCCGAACTGCGTGAGCCCCTTGATGGTGGCCTTGTAGCGCTCGAGATCGAGGCGGTCGACCAGCGCCGCGGCGGCCGGCTGCCGCAGTGGCGACGACGGCGGAAATGGCCGGCCCGCCGGCGTCTGCGCTGCCGGCTGCAACACCGGCCACGCCGCCAGTCCGACTGCCGCCGCGAGAACCCAGCGTCGTCGCCCGCCGTGCCGCCCTCGTGCCATCGCCGCCCTCCGACTAGGAGTGTAGCGTATCGAGCGGCAGCGCCCGCGGTGACGGCGGCGGCGACGGCGACGGCCGCGTCCCGGCGGCGCGCCGCGCTCCGGTGCACCGCGCCGGTGCAGGTTGCGTGCAAGCCGGGCGCAGGATTCGGCTACGATGGTGCGCCCCCGACGGCACAAGGCGATGTCTACGACGATGGCGGCCGACTGGAACGATCTGCCCGACGTCTTCTTCCGGATCGCGGCCGACGGCCGCTGGGCGACGCTCTCCGCGTCGTTCGAAACGCTGACCGGCTACCGCCGCGACGCGCGGCTCGCCGGCGACTGCCTGCGCGACGTCCATCCCGACGATCGGGACGGCGCACGGCGCCTGCTCGTCGACGGCCGCGACGGCATGCTGGTCGACGTGCGCGATCGGCGCGGCGAGTTCCGTCTCGTGACGGCACGCCAGACGATCGTCGGCGTCGAAGCACACGTGCGGCAACGGTGGGACGCGCACGGGGCGTTTGCCGGCGCGACCGGCATCCTGCGCGATGTCTCGACCGTCCGGTCGTTGAACGAGGCGCTGCGCGACAGCGACACCCGGTATCGCACGCTGGTGACGGCGATGGCCGACGGCGTCGTCGTCCATGACACCGGCGGGCGGATCACGACGTGCAATCCGTCGGCCGAACGGATCCTGGGACTCAGCTTCGCCCAGATGCAGGGGCGCAGCTCGGTCGACCCGCGGTGGCGGGTGGTCCGCCATGACGGCTCGCCGTTCCCGGGTGACACCCATCCCGCCATCGTGACGCTGCGCACCGGTGCGCCGCTGCGTCACGTCGTCATGGGTGTGCACAAGCCGGATGGCACGCTCACCTGGATCAGCGTCAACTCGCAGCCGCTGCACGATCCGTCGTCCGGCGTGCCGTACGGCGCGCTCGCCACGTTCACCGAGCTGCCGCCGCGCCGCGGCGACGCGGCGGCGCCGGTCGCCGCGCCGGCGGCGCGCGCCGGCAGTCCGTACGCGGTCGACGGTTACTGGCACCTCGATGGCGATCGTGGACTGCTCACCTGGGACGACCGCTGCGTCGAGCTGTTCGGCGGTCATCCGCACACGATGCCGCGCACGATGCCCGACTGGCTGGCGCGCATCCATCCGTCCGACCAGCCGAAGGTGCTGGACGCCCACCAGACATGGGAAGCGGGCGGCTATCCCGACACGGCGTCGCCACCGTATCGCATCCGCACCGATGGCGGCGACTGGCGCTGGGTGCGATCGCGGCGCCGCGTCCTGGAGTGGACGGCGCAACGCACGCCGGCGAAGGTCGCCGGCGTGCTGTCAGCGACGGTGCCGGCGCCGCTGACCGAGACCGCGCAGGCGGTCGAACAGCTGCTGTCGCTGTGCGCCTGGTGCAAGAAGGTGCGGGCCGACGACGGCGCCTGGCAGATCATCGAGGACTACTTCCAGGATCGGCTCGACCAGCAGCTCAGTCACGGCATGTGCCCTGAGTGCGCCGAGCGCCTCACCGGCAAGGTGTAGCGTCGCCAGGCGCGCGCCGCCGCCGGCGGCGCGTTCATTGCTGCGTCACGATGTGGAAACCGTTCGGCGCCTTCGGAATGAGGGCGTCGGCCGTCTGCGTGATGGTGGCGACGACGCCGCCGATCGTCAGCGTGCCGTGGCGTGCCGTGGTCGCCGGATTGGCGGCGGCGCGGACGGTGACGGTGCCCGCGCCGTTGCCGCTGGCGCCGCTGACGATCGTGAGCCAGCTGGCGTGGCTCACCGCCGTCCACGCGCAGCCGGTGCCGGTGGCGACGGCGAGCGCGAACGTGCCGCCGGCGTCCTCGATCGACCGCGTCGCCGGCGTCAGCACCGTCGTGCACGCAGACGCTGCCGCCTGCGTCACCGTGACGGCCCGGCCGGCGACCGTCAGCACCGCCGAGCGCGCCGACGGGTTGGTGTTCCGCGCCGCGGCGAACGACACGAGGCCGTTGCCGGAGCCGGTCGCCCCGAACGTCACCGTCAACCACGCGGTGTTGCCCGACACCGCGGTCCACGCGCAGCCGCCCGGCGCGGTGACGGTGACCGTGCCGCTGCCACCGACGGCGGTGAACGCCTGCACCGACGCGACCGCAGCGTAGGTGCACGGCGCGGCGAACGTGAAGGTGTTCGACACCGTGCTGGTGGCGCTGCCCACCGGGCCGAGGGCGGCGACGCGCGCCTCGTAGACGATGCCGGCCGACGGCACGGTGACGGTCGAGAACGGGATGCGGATCGTACCGTCCGCCGCCGGCGTCGGTTTCCCGAGCGACGCGACCTGGAACGGCGCCGCGGCGCCCTGTTGATAGAAGCGCAGTTCGTAGGACGTCAGACGGGCGGTGCCGTCGCTCTCGAGCGTCGCGTGATCGGGCGAGGCACTGAATTCGACGGCGCTGGGATTCACGATCTGTGCAGCGCCCGGCACCGGGACGCTGCACAGCATCAGGATCGCGAGCGCGAGGAGACTCGATCGGTCCGGGAGGTGTACGCGCATACGATTCGTCTCCTGTCGCGCCGGGGGTCATCGCACGTCGCGCGCTCGTCACGCGTCCCGCCGCGGTTCGATCGCGACGGCTGCAGCTTCCGATCCTGGTGGCCAGCGAGACGACGCCAACTGCAAGTCGTTGACGACTCAGGTACCGCCTGCGACCGTCGCTCGCCGTCGCGCCGCACGCACTGGCGATTTCGTAACTGTGCACACGGATCTCGGGCCGACGGGCGGCGCCGGCCGCGTGCGACGCACGGCGACCGAGTGTGCGCGGCTGTGAACCGCGCGACGGCCTGCCAGGCGACGTGACGGTGGTCGGGCGACCGCGTCGATCGGGTCGTGGCCAATGGCGCCTCCGTCACCCGTTCGCGACCGCCGGCCCGGCGCACGCGTGCCGGCGTCGGCGACGCGGCGTGACAGATCTGCACGCCGCCGCCGCCGGTGTGTTGCCGCCGGGCGATGTGCAGTCCTGCGCAGGTGGCGCGTCGTGAAGCAAACGGCAGCAACCTTGCTCAGGTGACGGATACCCCTCAGCATTCGCGACCTTGATGTGAAGTACGAGGTTCGGAATGCTTTCAGTGTGCTCACAGCGCATCCGCATCATCGGATGGCTGTTTTCGGTGCTCGGCGTCCTGTTCGCGGGTGCCGCTCGCGTCGACGCGCAGGTACCGAAGCCGTGGATCACGAAGGATGTCGGACGGCCGGCTCTGACGGGAACCGCTACATACGACAATGGCGTCTTCACGGTTTCCGCCGGCGGAACCGGAATCGCCAACTACACGGATCAATTCACCTTCATCCATCGCAAGCTGACCGGCGACTCGACCATTGTCGCCCGCGTCGATGCGCTCACACCGGCGGCGGCCGGGTCGACGGTCGGACTGATGTTCCGCACCGATCTGACGAAGAGCGCCGCGCACGGCTACGTCTATCTCGCCGCCGACGGCACGGTCGGCTTCTACCGCCGGGCCGAGGCCGGCGGGCGATCGATCGTACGCGTCGCGAGCGGCGCGCGGAGTGCGCCGGTATGGCTCGCGCTGAAGCGCGAGGCCAACGTGCTCACCGCCTACGTGTCGACGGACGGCCGGTCGTGGCAGCGGGTCGGCGCCGGCACCGTCGCCCTGACCGACGCCGTGCACGTCGGCATCGCCACCGCGGCGCAGAGCCCGTCGCTGCACACGATGGCAGACGTCTCGAACGTCGGCTTCTCCATGGGCAGCAGCACGGCGCTGCCGCACGGCCAGATCGGCATCGACATCGGCCAGCCGACACCCACCGGCAGTTCGCGTGAATCCGACGGGGTGTACACGATCACCGCCGGCGGTGCGAACATCGGCGGCACAGCCGACCAGTTCCACTTCGTCTACCGCGAGATCACCGGCGACATCGACATCAAGGCGCGGGTGAACTCGCTGCTCGCCGTCGACCCGGCCACCAAGGCCGGCGTGATGATTCGCGGCTCGCTGTCACCCTCGGCGCCGTACGCGTACACCGTGATCACCGGCGGTGCCGGCTATGGCTTCGAGCGGCGGCCGACGGCCGGCGGATCGTCGGCCGCGACACCGGCCGGATCCGGTGTCGCGCCCGGCTGGGTGCGCCTGGTGCGACGAGGCCAGCGGATCGAGTCCTATCGATCGGCCGACGGCCAGTCGTGGACGCTCATCGAGTCGCTGGACATCAGCTTGCCGTCGGTGGTGTACGTCGGTCTGGCGGTCACCAGCCACAACCCCGCGGTCGCAACCTCGGCATCGATCCGCAACCTCACGGTCGACCCGCCGGCGCCGCCGCCGAATGGCGTCCCGACGGTGAGCCTGACCGCGCCGGCCAGCGGGGCCACCGCGGTCGCCCCCGGCAGCTTCGCGCTCGCCGCCACGGCGTCGGACCCGGAAGGTCGGCTGAGCCGGGTCGACTTCCTCGCCGACGGCAGCGTGATTGGCAGCGACCCGTCGGCACCATTCGGGATCACCTGGGGGGCGGTTGCCGCCGGCACCTATGCCGTGACGGCACGCGTCTACGACCAGGACGGCGCGTCAGCGGTCTCGGCGAATACGATCGCCGTGACCGTCACGGCGACGGCACCCAACGCGCCGCCGACGGTAGGGTTGACGTCGCCGACCGCCGGCCAGACGTTCGCGCCGCCGGCCACCATCACCGTGTCGGCCAGCGCCAGCGATCCGGAAGGCCGCCTGGACCGCGTCGAGTTCCACGTGAACGGCTCGTCGATCGGCCAGGACACCACGTCGCCGTACAGCGTCCCGTGGTCGGCGGTCCCGGCGGGCAGCTACCGCATCACCGCCGTGGCGGTTGACGCGGCCGGACTGCGGACGGAATCGAGTGCCGTCGACATCACCGTGCGGGTGACCACCGCCAACCTGGCGCCGGTCGTCAGCCTCACGTCGCCGACCAACGGCCAGGCCTTCGGGACCGGGTCGAACATCCTGCTGACGGCGAACGCCGCCGACCCTGAAGGGCGGCTGGCGCGCGTCGAGTTCTATCGAGGCACGGCCTTGATCGGCACCGACACGTCATCGCCGTTCTCGGCGATGTGGAGCGGTGCGGCCACCGGGACGCACACATTGTCGGCGGTCGCCTGGGACGTCGAGGGCATGCGGGCCGATTCGGCCCCGGTCTCGATCACCGTGTCGACCGGCGGAGTGGTGCCGACCAACGGCTCGTGGACGGTGGTCTTCACCGCACCCGCCGATCACGCCCTGAACGTGACGTCCTATCAGCTGAACGTCTACGCGCAAGGGGCGAATCCGGCGACCGCGCTGCCGGTGGCGACCTCCGACCTCGGCAAGCCGACGCCCGACGGTTCGTCGGGCATCTCGGTGGACCGCACGCCGTTCATCAACGCGCTGAACGCTGGCACGTACTCGGCGACCGTCACCGCCATCGGACCGGGCGGCAGCACGCAGAGCCAGCCGATCGCGTTCACGCGGTAGACGCCTCCGCCCACACCCACCGGATTCGCGCCGCTCAGTCGAGCACGCGGATCCGGTGATTCTCGCTGTCGCTGACGATGACGGCGCCGTTGCGTACGCAGACGCCGTGCGGCCGCGCCAGCCGGCAGTGCACCGGATCACCGTCCGGCCCGTCACCTCGCTGCCCGTCGCCCAGGATGGTCGTGATGCCGCCGCTCACGAGGTCGACGCGGCGAATGACGTGGTTCTCGGTGTCGACCACCAGCAGACTGTTATCCGGCGCCACCGCGATGCCCTTCGGTCCGTTGAAGGTCGCCGTGAGCGCCGGACCACCATCGCCCGAGTAGCCGGTACCGCCGGTGCCGGCTATCCGGGTGACGCGCCGGGCACCCGGGTGGATGCGGAAGACGGCGTTACCTTCGCGCAAAACCAGATACACCGATCCGTCGGACCCGACGTCCATCGATCGCGGACCGTTGAGCGGGGTCCCGGCGATCGGCGCATCGTCTGGAGTCGGTCCGCGCTCGCCGGTGCCGGCAACGGTCGCGATC
>CADEDC010000060.1 GCA_902825985.1 uncultured Acidobacteriota bacterium
ACCAGCACCGCCACCTGCTTGCCGGCGTCGGCGGCGGCGATGAGCGTGTCGATGAGCGGCGAGTTCGCGCCGATGCGGTAGAGCGTCATCTTGATGCCGACGACGTGCGGGTCGGTCGCCGCCTGCTGGACGAAGGCCTCCACCGCCGAGAACGAGTCGAACGGGTGGTGCAGCAGGCGGTCCTGCTCGCGGATGTCGTCGAAGATGCCGGCCTCGTGATTGGGCAGGCCCCACAGCATCCGGGGCGTGAACGGCGCATCCTTCAGGAGCGGCAGCGGCAGGCGGTGCAGCGACATCCAGTCCGAGAAGTCGAGGCGGCTGCCGGTCCGCATGATGACGCTGTCCTCGATCTCGAAGTTCTCCGCGAGGATGTTCAGGACGCGGCGCGACATCGTCGAATCGACCTGCAACAACGAGGGGGCGCCGTGACGCAGCTGCTTGAGGGTGCGATGCACCGACTCCAGGAGGTCGTCGGCGCCATCGTCGGGCAGCTCCATGTCGGTGTCGCGCAGCACGCGGAACAGATGTGCGCCGACCACGTCGATGCCGCTGAACAGCTCGCCGAGATTGAGGCGGATCACATCCTCGAGAAAGGCGAACGAGTGGGTCGCGCCCAGCGGATCCTGCACCGAGACCGGGATGAAGCGCGGCAGCGTCGGCGGGATCTTGACCCGGGCGAACTTCGTGCGGCGCTGATGGCGCACCACCACAGCCAGGTTCTTGCTGCGGTTCGAGATGAGCGGAAACGGGTGGCCGGGATCGAACGCAAGCGGCGTCAGCAGCGGAAAGATCTCGCTGCGGAAGTAGGCCGCCAGATGCCGTTTGATTGCGGCGGTGTACTCCTTGGGCTCGAGGAAACGCACGCCGCGCTCGGCGAGCGCCGGGCGCAGCCGCTCCTCCCAGCACGCCGCCTGATCGCGGAACATCCTCGAGGCGCGTTCGCGGATGGCTTCGAGCTGCTGGGTCACGCTGCGACCGTCCACCGAGACGGCGTCATGGCCCCCCCGCAGCTTCTTCAGGTGCGTGGCGACCCGCACCATGAAGAACTCGTCGATGTTCGAGCCGACGATGGCGAGGAACTTCACCCGCTCGAGCAGCGGGTGGAAGTCGTCCAGCGCCTGATCCAGCACGCGCTGATTGAACTCCAGCCAGCTGAGGTCGCGGCTGATGTAGAGAGCGGGATCGGTCAGCTCCGGAGCCGGAGCCGGAGCCGGCTCCGGCTCCGGGGTGGCGCGTGCGTGTCCAGTCATCGTGGTGTGTACATGGTCTTCGGACGGCGCGCTGGGGCCTGCAGTGCTCAGGCCCGGACACTTCGGGCCGGTCCGTCACCCCGGGCCCACCGGTCGCCGGCGGTCACCCGCGTCGCCCCATCATAGCGGTTCGTGCGGCGGAAGCCGCCACGGCGGCCCGGAGGATGCGGCGCGGTCGGCCAGGTGATCACGGTCGCGGCGACCCTCAGGCGAGCCAGGTCATCATGTATAAGCTGGCGATGTAACGACCGCGTGACGGAATTCAGCGGTCGCCGACGACCAGCGCCTCGCTCAGCACCGCCTGAGCGACCTGCAGTGGACGCAGGATCGCCCGTTTCTTGGACTGATGGGCCGCCATGCGCCGCAGGATGCCGTCCAGGGTGCGCACCGCCTGACCGACGAACGGGCCCTTGTTGAGCATCACACACTCCGCACGTTCGGCCATCGCCGCATCCGTGACCTCCGCCCGGGACGGGACGCCGGTCCTCGCCAGGGTCTCGAGGACCTGGGTGGCCCAGATGACCGGGGCATGTGCCGCCTCGGCGATCCACAGGATCTCCTCCTGTACCTCGGCCATGCGTTCGTAGCCGCACTCGATCGCCAGATCGCCACGCGCGATCATCACGCCGAACCGCCCGTAGTGCATCGACGCCAGCAGCAGTCGTGGCAGTTCCTCGAAGGCCCGCCGCGTCTCGATCTTCAGGACGATGCCGAGGTGCGAGCCCCCGAGCGTCTTCAGGTGCGCCTGCAGCTGATGCACGTCATCGGCGTTGCGAACGAACGAATAGCCCAGCAGGTCGGCGTGCTGAACCACGAACGGCAGATCGTCGATGTCCTTGTCGGTGAGCGCGCCGAGCCTGAGGTCCGTGTCGGGCAGGTTGATCCCCTTGCCGGCGCGCAGCCGCTCGCCGGCGGGCCGGGCCTGCGTAATCTCGACGACGATGCGGCCGGGCGCCACGTCGCGGACGAGTCCACCGATCCTCCCGTCGTCGAACCAGATCGCCTCGCCCCGCTTGACGTCGTCGAACACCTGCGGCAGCGTCACGCCGATATGAGCCGGAACGACCACCTGGCCGGACTGGTCGAGAATCGCCGGCCGACCCGGCACGCTCGCCGGCGTCAGGACCAGCCGATCGCCGGCGTGCAGGGTTAGCGCCGGCTCGCCGCTGGGCACGGCGACAATGGAACGCTCGGCGCTGTCGGCGCCGTCCAGCACGCGCACGATCGACGCGGGCGACACATAGGCGGTCCGGTCGAGCGTGGCGAGGACGACGTCCTCGCGGCGGGCGAACACGTGCAGGACGCGGTGTCGATCGCGCGCATCGACCAGTTCCAGGACCGTACCGGCGATGACGTCGGCACCGAATGGGGCGTCAATCGTCAGGATGGCTTCGGCGGTCACATCGGCGGCCGAGGCATCGCTGGCCGGCACCAGCGCAATCACGGCGGGCGCCTCCACCGTGCCCCAGGCATCGCGGTGGGGGGTGATCTTCGCGACCCTGGGGCCGGGAACGAGTTCGCCGGTCCGCAGCTTGGGCCCGGCGATGTCCATGCAGACCTTGCACGGCCGGCCGGTTTCGGCCACCGCCCGGCGCAGGTGGGTGATCATCCGGGTCCATTCGGCGGGCCCGTCGTGCGCGCAGTTGACCCGCATGCAATCCATACCGGCTGCCACCAGATCGCGGACGAGGCCGTAGTCGTTGGCCGCTTCGCTCGGCATGGTCACCATGATGCGAACGGCGCGTCCCTCAGGGTGTGGCCCGAGCAGTTCGTCGGTGTGGCGCGTCAGCAGGGCCTCGCCGTCTTCCAGCGTCAGCCGAACGCCGCCACCGGCGGGCACCCACTCCGCGTCAGACAGCGCGTGGAGGGCACGGAGGACCGCGTCGAGGCCGGCTCGCACGTGCGACTCCGTTCGTCCGAGCGACGACAAGCCGTGTGCCGCGAGCAGCGGCTGGGCCCGCCGCAGGTCGTGGCGCCGGAGCACGAGATAGTGCAGCAGGTTCGTCGCGCTGGGAATCTGCGATGGCGACAGTCCCGCCAGATAGGGTTCGATCGCCCGATCGAACCGCGCCATGGCGGCTTCGATCGCGCGCAACTCGGCGGTGAGCGCATGGAGTGTCGACACACGACGTACATACCCGACGCGCTGCATTGCGCACAGTAAATACGCGGTAACAACGCCGGCGAAGACGGCGGCTGCCACGTCGCCGCCGATCGCCGTCGGCGGTCGTCCGCATCGACGCGGCGCCGTGACGCCGACGTCGCATCTTCGTCACGCGGACTTCCTATGATCACGACGGCGTGTTCAAGCAGGAGAGGATTCGATGAGCAACAAGATTGTGTGGCGGGCGTTGGCGTCGGCGGTCGCTGTCGTCGTGATGTCGTCCTCGTCGGTGGTGGCGCAGCCGGACCCGTCGGCGGCAGTCGGCAGGGCGACGTTCGCGACCTACTGCGCCAGTTGTCACGGTGTGGGCGGACATGGTGATGGTCCGCTGGCGAGCCTGTTGAACAAGAAGCCGGCCGACCTGACACTGATCGCGAAGCGCAATCACGGCACCTATCCCGCCGATCGGGTGGCCCGCACCATCGACGGGCGGTCTCCGGCGAAGGGGCACGGCGGCGGCGACATGCCGGTGTGGGGCGACGCGTTCTCGCGGTCGGCGGCCGATGCCACGCCGCCGGAGGAGAAGATCCGGCGGCTGGTGAGCTACCTGGAGACGGTGCAGGTCAGGTAGCGACCGCCCGACCACCGCCACGCTCGCCACCTCGCGCGCGGTGCTCCTTCGGTACAATGCATGAGCCGACCGGGCGGCCTACGCTTTGCAGCGCTGGGGATGACGTGCGATATCTGGTGTTGGCGACCGACTACGACGGCACACTGGCCCACGATGGGGTTACGGACGAGTCGACGGTGGCCGCCGTGGAACGATTTCGGGCCGCCGGCGGCCGCCCGATCCTCGTGACCGGTCGGGAACTGCCCGATCTGCAGCGCACCTTCCCCCGCCTGGAGCTTTTCGAGCGGGTCGTCGTCGAGAACGGCGGCCTGCTCTACGACCCCGCGACGCGGCGCGAGCGGGTGCTCGGACCGGCCAGCGACGCGCGCCTGGTCGACGCCATGCAGGCCCGCGGGGTGTCGCCGCTGTCGGTGGGGCGGACGATCATCGCGACGGTCGAGCCGCATCAGCAGGTCGCGCTCGAGTGCATCCGCACCCTGGGGCTGGAACTGCAGGTCATCTTCAACAAGGGCGCCGTCATGGTGCTGCCGTCGGGCGTCAACAAGGCGACCGGCCTGTGCGCAGCGCTCGAGGAATTGTCGCTGTCCTCGCACAACGTCGTCGGCATCGGCGATGCGGAGAACGATCACGCCCTGCTCGACATGTGCGAGTTGTCGGTCGCGACGGCCAACGCGATTCCATCGCTGAAGGCGCGCGCCGATCTGGTGACGGCAGGCGCGCGCGGTTTCGCGGTGCAGGAGCTGATCGACCGGCTGTTGGGCGATCCCGACGATTCGGCGTTGTCGCCGATGCGGCATTGGCTCACCATCGGCGGCAGCGAGGCTGGCCCGGTGGCGCTCGAGCCCCATGGCCGGAACCTGCTGGTGAGCGGGCCGTCCGGCGCCGGCAAGTCGACCCTCACCAACACCCTGCTCGAGCAGCTGGCGGACCACCGCTATCAATTCTGCCTGGTCGACCCCGAAGGGGACTACGAGGCGTTCACGCGCGCCATTCGCATCGGCACCGCCCATTCGGGCGCGCCGATCGAGGAGGTCGTCGGCGCGCTGCAGCGCCCCGATCAGAACGTGATCGTGTCGCTCACCGGTGTGCCGAAGGCCGAACGGCCGGAGTACTTTGCCTCGCTGCTGCCGCGAATCCAGGAACTGCGGGTGAGGACCGGTCGTCCGCACTGGCTGGTCATCGACGAGGCGCATCACGTCCTGCCGGCCGACTGGCGCGGGGCTGCGACCCTCATCCCGCACGGCTGGTCCAGCCTCGCCATGGTGACGCTCGAACCGACGCGCGTCTCGCCGCTGGCGCTCCGCGAACTCGACATCGCCGTCGCCATCGGCCAGGTACTGCCTGAGCTGACCGACCTGCTCGCCGGGTGCGGCATCGCGGCCAGCCCCGACCCGCTCGCCCCGGGCGCCGGCCGGATGTGGCGGCTGCGGGCGCCAGCAGCCGCGACGACAGCCGCGACGACAGCCGGGACGACCTTCGAGGTGCGGACGCCGACCGACCAGCACCGCCGCCATCGCCGGAAGTACATCGAAGGTTCGCTGTCGCCGGAGACGCAGTTCGTCTTCAGCGGCCCGGGCGAGCGGCTGCACCTGTCGGCACAGAACCTCGCCGAGTTCCTCCGGCTGGCCGAAGGTGTCGACGACGAAACCTGGGGCTATCATCTCGGGCGCGGCGATTTCTCGCAGTGGTTCCGCGACGTGATCAAGGACGACGAACTGGCGCATGTCGCCGCCGACATCGAGTCGCAGCCGGCGCGGCCGCGGCCGACGGCGTTTGGCGCACTGCGCCAGGCGATTGAGGACCGCTATACGCTCTGAGTGCGGGTGCGTGCGGTGGCCAGCCGGCGGGCGCGCCGCCAGCGCGGCAACGTGACCGGCCGGGTCGCTGCCGACTGCGCGACGATGCCATCGTAGAGTTCGAAGTAGCGGTCGATGACACGCGACCAATCCAGCGCGATCGCCGTCGCCCGGGCCCGGGCGGCCCGTTGTCGGCGTTCATCCGGGTGCGACAGCGCGGTGAGCACCGTATCGGCCATTGCCGCCGCCTGCGGGGCAGTCAGCCAGGCATTGCCGTCGGTGGCATACTCGAGCACCCCGCCGGCCCGCGGCAGCACGACGGGCAACCCGCTCGCCATCGCTTCCAGCGGTACCAGCCCGTACGGTTCGTGGGCGTTCGGGTGCACCAGGAGATCGGCGTTGGCGTAGACGCGGGCCAGCGCGTCGCGCCCGGTGACGTGGCCGAGCAGATGGACCCGGCCCGGCGCCACTGCGCCGGCGCGTTCCGTCAGCCACGGCCGGAGCGGCCCGTCGCCAGCGACCAGCAGGTGGAACACGCGATCCTGCCGGGTCGGAAGGGCGGCCATCATGTCGAGCAGCAGCGGCAACTGCTTCTCGGCGCTGAGCCGGCCGACGTAGAGCAGCAGGATCGCCCGTCGATCGCGCCCGAGGTCGCCGAACACCCGGCGCCGTCCGGCCGGCGTCGGCGACTGGACCGTGAAGACCGAGCTGTCCAGGCCCATCGGCGCAATCGCAATCGGACGGTGCCCGGCCGGTAGTTCGCCAGCGGCGTACGAGGACACCGCGACATGCGCGTCGAACTGCGGCAGGTAGACGTGCCGCATGTACCACCGCGCGAACCGCCGGGCGAGCGGGTGGCGGCTGACGAACGTCTCGACGCTGTCATCCATGCGCTCGCAGGTGAGCGCGGCGACCGCCGGTCGCTGCCGGTGCGGAAGCCATCGCCCGCGAATCAGGCCGCCCAGGTAGATGAGCGCGTACTTGTCACAGACCTCGATCAGATCGGGCGACTCGTCGTGCAGGATCTGCCAGAGCGGACCCGAGCGCCCGAAGAGATAGCGGTGCGGCAGCAGCAGGCGGTAGCGCCGGTCGATGAATGCCGATGGTGGCGCCTCGACGTGGTAGATGCGCGCCCACGGGTTCACATCCTCGACCGTCGTCCGTTCTCCCGGCACCACCAGGCGCACGGCGCGCTGACGGCGCGCCGCCCCGTCGAGCAGCGCGCGATAGAACGTCCGGATGCCGCCGGAGGCGCTGTGATAGGCGTTGGTCAGGTGCAGGGTCTTGTTCACGGGATGGGGGTCGCGGCCTGCGGCGGTGTCGGGTGCGGTCCGGCGGTGCCGCCGATGAACCGTCTGGCGAGCAACGGCAACGTCCGCAGGTCGTCGCGCAGCGATTGCGATCCATCGCCGACGATCAGGACGCCATGCCGCATGAGATGCAGATTGACCGCCGTGGAGAGCACGGTGAATGCGACGGATGCCACGATGCTGGCGGCCAACGCGTCGGTACCGCGTTGCCAATGGACCAGCAGCTCGACGCTGTGACTGAGGAGCGGCAGCAGGAGGCCGGCGGTGGCCGTCGCCGCCCAGGCTGGCCGCACGTGACGGAAGCGGGCGGTCAGCGCGCCGTAGAACCCGGACGTCACGGCGCGCAGCACGCATTCCGTGAGCAACGCGGCGCGTGCGGCCGCCCAACCGGCGGTCAGGTTCACGCAGAAGAAGAGCAGTCCACGGCTGATCGAACTGGTCGCCGCAGCCTTCCAATTCCACTCCCGGATCCACCACCGTGGGTCATCGGCGAGCGACGCAAGTGCCTCGCCGACCGTCAGGTGGTGCCGCCTGACCGGACTCCCGGCGGTTGCCCGACCTGGTGCCGTGCCAGTTCTCCTCATGCGCGGTGCTCCGATGCCAGCACCGGAGCCTGGGTGAGGCCCACCGACGAATCGGCCGCGGGTGCGGTGACGGCATCGCGATAGGCACGGAAGAGCGGCACCAGGGCATCGGACCACTGTCGACCATGCGCATACTGTCGCGCCCGGTCGGCCATCTGCCCGCGGCGGCTCGCCGACGCGAGCAGGCTGGCGGCGCGCCGCGTGAACGACCGCAGGTCGTGGCAGACGAAGCCGGTCTCGCCATCCACCATGTTCTCCTGCGGGCCGCCGGCGTCGGTGACCAGCACTGGCAGGCCGGAGGCCTGGGCTTCCAACACCACGTTGCCGGCGGTGTCGGTCCGGCTCGGAAAGACGAAGAGATCCGCCGATGCCATCGCCACCGCGACGTCGTCGTGCGACAGCGTGCCGGTGAACACGGCGCCAGTACAGCGGTCGCTGAGTTCGTTTCGCATCGGGCCGCCGCCGACGATGACCAGGCGATGCGCGACGCCCGAGCGCTGCAGCCGCTCGGTGAGCGCCGGCAGCAGGTCGAGCCCCTTCTCACGTGATACCCGACCCACGTAGAGCAGTACCGGCCGCCCGTCCGACGCGCCCCAGCGGGCCCGAAGCGCCGACGAACGCCTGGCGGGCGCGAACTGTTCGGTGCACACGCCGCGCGTCCACAGGCCGATCTTCGACGGGTCGATCTGGCCGCGGACCAGGATGGCCCGGGTTGCCGCCGACGGCGCGAGGACGCGCACGCACCTGCCGTAGGGCCACCGCATGTACTGCTGCATCAAATCACCCAGGCGCGGTGAGCGGCTCAGCAGGCGCGTGTACTCGGCCAGGTCGGTGTGGAAGCTGCCGACCATCGGCAGCCGCAGCTTGGTCGCGACGTACATCGCCGCCAACCCGACCGGGCCGGGTGTCGTGAAATGCAGCAGGTCGATGCGGTCCTGCCGAACCTGCCGAAGCAGCCGGCGCACGGGCGGCAGATACATGCGCATCTCGCGGTAGAACGGGATGCCGACGCCGAATGCCGGGGCGGCGAAGTACTCCGGCCGGTCCACCTCGCGCGATTCGCAGGTATAGACACGCGGCAGGATGTCGGCGGGCGCGTGGGTCAGCAACGCGCGCAACGTCGTCGTGACGCCGTTGACCTTCGAAAAATCGTTGTCCGTGAAGACCGCCACACGCATGGTCATACCGCCTTTGCAAAAACCGCGGCCTTGCGGCGTGCAAGGGCGGGAGAAGCCACCAGGTCGAACAGGAGCGAGCGGTTGAATCGGTCCTCCTCCCTGAAGTGCATCACGGCGCCGATGAGCGGCAGGCAGATGAGTGGCAGGCCGATGAGGCCGCCGATGACGAAGGCGTGCGCCGGCCAGCGATGCGGCGCGCGGACGAGACCGAGCGCGCGTTCCTCATAGAACCGCGCCGCAAATCGCAGCATGTCGGACGCCATCGTGAAGTAGTGTCCGTGCCGGCCGACGGCCCGGGCCCGGCCGGACCGCAACCCGGCCATGAACGCCTCACGTGTCGTCACGCCGTCGACGACGGTGTAGGTGCGGCCGATGCCGCGGCCGGTGTGGGCATCGCTGCCGCCGACCGCGTGCTTGCCGGTGGCGCCGGCGAGCGCCCGCGCCGTCCGGTTCTGGCCCGGGAGGCGCGAGCCATTGATGACTTCGAAGGCGTCGACCCACGGCAGGAGCGATGCGATGTGGGCCGCGGTCATGCGGCCGTTGACCTGCGACGCGACGTGGTTCACCACCGTGTAGATCTGCTGTTCGCGGAGATACGGGAGCAGGTCGGCGACGTTCCCGCGCAGGCGATCGATGGCGCGGAACTGCGTGGCGGTGATGTCCAGCACGCCGAGGTGCACGTCGACATCGATGCCCGGGAACGACGCCGATACCTCACAGCCGACGATGACGTCCGGCAGGTGCGCGAGCGTGAGCGCACCCTCGATGGTGTCGTGGTCGGTGATGGCGACGAGGTCCATGCCGCGTGCCTTGGCGAGCCGGTAGACGCGCTCCGGGGTGTTGTACGACTCCCGCATGATGAGCGACAAGGGCCAGATCGAGGTCATCCCGGAGTAGTGCGTGTGGACGTGCGCATCGAGCTTCATCGAGCCTCCGACGCGCGCCGCGGTGGATGGCGACCCCAGATGTGGGACCGTCGCGCGCCACACCCACTATGAGGCGGGGCGATGACGGCACCATGTACGCGGTGGCACGAGCGCGTAAACACTGCCGTGGCGCGGCAGTGCGGTATGCTGCCCTTCAGTGCGGATCCGCAGCGGGCAGCTCGTCGTGTTCTATCTCTTCGACGTCGGAGAGTCCGTGGATCTGGCAGCCCTGCCGGCGCTGATCGCCGGCCCGACGACCGCCGCCCGGCTGACGCCGAAGCCGGCGACGCCGGTGTACGTGCAGTACGACAAACCGCCGGTGTCGTTCGGTGGCGAGGCGGTCGGCGCCGAGCCGATCGACGGCTTCGCGGTCCGTTGTCGGGTCTACGACTACGGCGTACTGTCGATCGCCCTGTCCCGGCCATTGGCCGGCGACTGGGCCGACCTGGTCGCCGTCGGCCAGGGCGTGATCGAGAACGCCGAACTCGAGCAGCGTGCGTCCGAGGTGTGTCGCACCATCGTGCAGCGTCTGCATCCGGCGGTGACCGGCCGCCGCCTCACGCCGCTGTCGGAGGACTACGTCGTCTTCCTGGTCCACGCGTTGGACGAGACACCGACCGCCGAGGCGCTGCTCGCGGTGCATGGCGACGACATCGCCGCGATGCTGCGTGGCGAACGCCAGCCGCTGAGCCCGCAGGAGCGCGCGACCGTACTGCGCCATCGTCTGTCGTACCTGGCCGACGACCTCGTCGTGCCGACGTGGAACGCGGCGTTCGTCTACGACACGCCGGCGGGCGCCAGCGCCGCGCTCGACATCATCGAATACGCCAACTCCCAGCTGCTGCAGTTCCGCTACTATGACGAGCGGCTCGATCGCGAGCTGTCGGCGATCTACGCGACGCTGCAGCGGCCGCGCTGGTTCGATCAGTGGGTCGGGTCGCGCTACCGCCAGGCGGCGCAGCAGGTGCATGCCCTGTTCGTCGACGTCACCGAGGTGACCGACCGGACGGTCAACGCCCTGAAGTTCACCGGCGACGTCTATGCCGCCCGCCTCTTCGGCCTGGTCGCCGAGCGGTTCGGGCTCGCGACGTGGAAGGGCAATGTCGAAGGAAAGCTGCGGACCCTCGACGCCATCTACCGGTTCGCAGTGGAGCAGTCGTCGATGGCACGCGGCCAGCTGCTCGAGCTGATGGTCGTGCTGATTCTCGTGTTCGAGCTCGGGATGCTGCTGGCCGGGCTCGCCGAGTAGCCGGCCGGGCGGCGTTCGTGGCGGCCGGAACGGCCGGGGTACGGCCGGCTGGCAGAGTTTACAGGGATGTAACATCCGTGACGCATGCCGGACATTTCAGATCGCTAGTGTGAAAGCATGTCACAGACGCACAGAACGCGCGCCGGATGGGCGCCGCACGCCGGATGGACGCGGAGTTTGCCGGGCACGGCGGGCGTGCTGGTGTGGACGATGGTGGTGGCCGCCTGCGGTGGCGGACAGACCCCGGGCGCGGCCGGCGGGCCGGCCGGCGACACCGTGATCCGCATCGACGGGTCGAGCACCGTGTTTCCGGTCACCGAAGCCGTCGCCGAGGAGTTCCAGAAGGCAAATCCCGGCGCCCGCGTGACGGTCGGCATCTCCGGCACCGGCGGCGGCTTCCAGAAGTTCTGCCGCGACGAGATCGATCTCGCCGATGCCTCCCGCCCGATTTCCGCGAGCGAGAAGGACGCCTGTCAGGCGACCGGTGTCGACTACATCGAGCTGCCGGTCGCCTACGATGGCCTGGCGGTGGTCGTCAACCCGAAGAACAGCTGGGCGGCGTCGATGACGGTCGCCGAGTTGAAGAAGCTGTGGGAACCGGCCGCACAGGGCAAGGTGATGCGGTGGAACCAGATTCGCGACGGCTGGCCCGACCGCGAGATCCACCTGTTCGGCCCGGGCGTCGACTCCGGCACCTTCGACTACTTCACCGAGGCGATCATGGGGAAGGCCGATGAGAGCCGCGGCGACTACACCTCGAGCGAGGATGACAACGTCATCGTCCAGGGGATCAGCGGCGACGAGTTCGCCCTCGGCTACTTCGGCTTCGCCTACTACGAAGAGAACGCCGGCAAGCTGAAGCTGGTGCCGGTGGACGACGGCAACGAGGCCAACGGCGCCGGACCCATCCTGCCGTCGCCCGAGACCGTGAAGAACGGCAGCTATGCGCCGCTGTCCCGCCCGATCTTCGTCTATCCCAAGGTCAAGGCGCTGGACCGGCCCGAGGTGCGGAGCTTCGTCGACTTCTACCTGACGCAGGGCGTACCGCTGGTCCGGGAAGTCGGCTACATCCCGCTGAGCGACAGGGAATACGAACTGGTCCGCGGCCGGTTCACGGCGAAGCAGGTCGGCTCGATGTACCAGGGCACCGAGAGTCACAGCTCCGTCTCGCTCGAACAGCGTCTCGCGCAGTAGACCGCCATGAGCCGATCGGGTCGCCGGGCCGTCGAGTTCGTCATCGAGCGCATGTTGTTCCTGTGCGCGGCGGGGTCGATCCTCATCACCGTGGGGATCATCGGTGTGCTGCTGTTCGAGACGGTCGAGTTCCTCCGCGAGGTGTCGTTCGTTGAATTCCTGTTCGGCACCGAGTGGACGCCGCTGTTCTCGGACAAGCATTTCGGGGTGCTGCCGCTGGTCAGCGGCACGCTGCTCACCTCGCTCATCGCGATGGCGGTGGCGCTGCCCGGCGGCCTGCTGACCGCCATCTTCCTCAGCGAGTACGCCGGCATGGCGATCCGGCGGACGGTCCGCCCGGTGCTCGAAATCCTGGCCGGCGTCCCGACCGTCGTCTACGGCTACTTCGCCCTGCAGTTCGTCACGCCGCTGCTGCAACCGCTGGTGCCGGGTCTGGCCGGCTTCAACGCGCTCGGCCCCGGCCTGGTGATGGGGCTGATGATCCTGCCGCTGGTGTCGTCGCTGTCCGAGGACGCCCTGCACAACGTGCCGAACGGGCTGCGCGAAGGATCGTACGCACTCGGCGCAACCAAGATGCAGACCGCCCTGCGCGTCGTCGTGCCGGCGGCATTCTCCGGCATCTCGGCGGCCGCGATCCTGGCGGTGTCGCGCGCCATCGGCGAGACGATGATCGTGGCGATCGCCGCCGGCCAGCAGCCGCGGCTCACGCTCGATCCGCGGGTGCCGGTCGAGACGATGACCGCCTACATCGTCCAGGTGAGCCTCGGTGACACGCCCGCCGGGACGATCGAGTACCGAACCATCTTCGCCGTCGGTATGCTGCTGTTCCTCAGCACGTTCGTGCTGAACCTGGCATCCACCTGGCTTCGAAACCGCTTTCGGGAGGAGTACGCATGACCGACGCATCGCCGGCTGCGGTACCGACCCCCGTCCGCCCGCCGTTCCTGCGTCATTCGGGCGACCGGCTGCTCGGGCTGTTCGGCCTGCTGGTCATGCTGCTGGCGCTGGCGGCGCTGGCCGCGCTGCTGTTCGACATCACCCGAGACGGTATCGGCCGTCTGTCGTGGCAGTTCCTCACCAGCTACCCGTCGCGGCGCGCGGCGGAGGCCGGCATCCTGCCGGCTCTGGCCGGTAGCGTCTACGTCATCGGCATCACGGCGCTCATCGCCGTGCCGCTCGGCGTCGGCGCCGCCGTCTACCTCGAGGAGTACGAGGCGCAGGGACGCCTGTCGCGCCTCATCGAGATCAACATCGCGAACCTGGCCGGCGTCCCGTCGATCATCTACGGCCTGCTCGGGCTCGGGCTGTTCGTCCGCATCTTCGGGATGGGACGGAGCGTGCTCGCCGGGTCGTGTACGCTGGCGCTGCTGGTGCTGCCGACGGTGATCATCTCGACGCGCGAGGCGCTGCGCGCCGTGCCGAAGTCGCTGCGGGAAGGCTCCTACGCGCTCGGCGCCACGAAGTGGCAGACCATCCAGCACCAGGTGCTGCCGGCGGCGCTGCCCGGGGTGCTCACCGGGCTGATTCTGGCGCTGTCGCGCGCCATCGGCGAGACGGCGCCGCTCATCACGATTGGGGCGCTCACCTACGTGCCGTTCCTGCCCGACGGCCTCTGGTCGCCGTTCACCGTGCTGCCGATCCAGATTTTCAACTGGGTGTCACGTCCCCAGGCCGCGTTTGCCGAGAATGCGGCGGCCGGCATCCTCGTGCTCCTGGTCCTGCTGCTGGCGATGAACGCCGTCGCCATCGTCGTCCGCGATCGCTTTCAGAGGCGGGCGCAGTAGCGGACCGCCTCGGGCGACCACACAGAGTCCGTGATCGAGCGCTGACGTTGGCGGGGCGCCGCGCGATCGCGCGGACCGCGCGGCGTCGACGTCCCCGGGCTCTGGTTGACGACCGCCGATTTGGGAACCAGAAGCGGCCGAACGAGGCGTTCCACGGCAACGAGCGGACTGGGCGTTCGATGCCGCCTGCCGCCGATCGAGGGTGCGCGATCAGTCTCGGCCGTCGTGCCGGTGACCGGTGCCTCCGACACGGAGGGTCTTCAGCGCCGCCGCCGAGCGTAGTGTGATGATCTCGGTGCCGTCCGGCGTGCCGGGCACCCGGCCGTTGCCGCCAGGATAGTTGTTGTCGAGTCCGACGAGCAGCGTGTGCGAATCGATCGGCGTGACCGACTCCACCGACTGCAGAGGGAAGTTGAAGCGGTCGGCGGGGATCGCGAGCAGCGGACCACCAATGTCCCGCGGGTCGGCGATGTCCAGCAGGTCGACCAGCAGCCGTTTCCGCAGCAGTCCGGTCGTCCCGTCGACCTCGCTGAGGTCGAACAGGTAGAGCTTCTTCTGATACGGCGGATTGGCTGCGGTCGGCGGCCCCTGGAAGTCGTCCCGCTCGATCATCACGTAGCGATCGCCGGCGAGATGCGTCATGTCGCCGGTCACGAAGACGTTGGTCGCGTTGTTCGAGCCGCCGGTAATCGGGTCCGAGCTGTCCTTCGCATATCTGAACGACCGGCCGGTGTAGCGTTCCCGGCGGGTGTCGAACTCGTAGATCTCGAGCACGCGCTTGTCCGTTTCGCTGTTGATCGATGCCTCGGTGGTGACGTACAGGCGGCTGCCGTCGCGGTTGCGGGTCATCGACTCGAAGCCGCGCGAACTCGGCAGGTTGGCAGGACCCTGCGTCGCGTTCTGCGGGTTCTGCGGGGCGCGCAGCACCGGATGCCGCACCGGCGCGCTCAGCAGTCGCCCGTCGGCGCCGAAGTGCAGCAGGTACGGCCCGAACTCTTCGCCGATCCAGATGCTGCCGTCATCCATGCGGGCGATCGACTCGACGTCGAAGTCGGCGCCGGTCAGCAGGCGGCGGTTGCGAATCGCCGGGTCGACCGGAATCTGGGCGCCGGTCGGATAGTAGTTCTGACGCAGGTAGACCGGACCGCCGGCCACATACGAAAGGTCGAGCAGTCCGTTCGGATCGCTGAACGGCGTGAACGACATGACGGTCACCGGACCGCGCGAGGTCGTACCATCGCCCTTCGTCTTGAAATCCGGCACGAACTCGTAGAAGCCGATGACGAAGTCGGCGCTGTTGCCCTGGGCGCCGAAGCCGTTGTCGGGCAAGCCGATGAACGTGCCCTTCTTGGGATTGCCGGGGATGACGCCCGAGAAGCCTGGAATCGGTTGGCCCTCGTACGGCGGGGTCACGCCGTTGACGGGGCCGGTTGTGAACTGGCCGGATACCGGGCCCGGGTGACGGTAGGTCGAGGGAATCTCTGCCCAGCCGGTCAGCCGAAAATCGTTGGCGGGCGGATCATCGTGAGCGGAAACGACAGCGGCGGCTGCCAGAAGGGCGAGCAGGGCGCAGGCCGGTCGGTGCATGGACAGGTTCTCCTTGATGAGGGTTGTCGGCGGCACCCGGGACTGGGGCCGCTAGTGAACCCCGTCAGCGTAGAGGGCTGACGTCAAGACCTGATGACTTCGTCACGACGACCAGGAAAACTGTGGCGGGCCGCGGCGCCGCGCGTGCCGATGCCGCCGGTCGTCCGAGCACGCCTCGGTCGACCATCGCCGCGCCGGCGCCAGGGTGAAGCACCTACACCAGCGGCGTCGGCGTGCTGCGACGGCGTTCGCCGGTGTCCACCGGCGGCAGCCGATGCGAACCGTGGCGTACGTCGCGTCCGCTGACCATGAAGATGACGTCTTCGGCGATGTTGGTCGCATGGTCACCGACGCGCTCGAGATGACGTGACATCAGGATGAGATCGGTGGCCGGCTCTATTCGCAGAGGTTCACTGAGCATGAAGGTCAGCACCTCGCGGAAGATCTGGTCCTTCAGAGCGTCCAGCCAGTCGTCTTGTCGCAACACACCGTGCGCCAGACGGAGGTCCCGTGCAATGAAGGCGTCGAGGGCCTCGCTGAGCATCGTTGACGCCAGCGTTGCCATTCTCGGCAGGTCGATGAGCGGCTTGACCGGAGGGTGGCGCAGGTAGCGAAGGCCCGCCTGCCCGATATTGACCGCCAGATCGGCCACCCGCTCGAGATCGGTCGCAATCTTCAAGGCAGCGACGACGGTCCGCAGATCGGTCGCGACGGGTTGCTGGAGCGCCAGCAGGGTGAAACACTGGTGGTCGACCTCGATCTGGTGACGATCGATGCGATCGTCACTGGTGACGACCAGCCTGAGCGCTTCGACGTTGCGGTCGACCAGGCCGCCCATGGCGAGTTGCAGACGTCCCTCAGCGAGCCGGCCCATGGCCAGCAGTTGGTCGCACAGACGGGCGAGCTCGGCGACGAGGTGACGGGTGTCGGGGTTCATGCGAGCGGAGCGGAGAACCGCGGCCGTCACGACTGTAGCAACGCGATGTGACGACCGTGTGTCGCCGGTGCGGCGTGGCCGGCGATCGGAAGGACGTCTGCACCTGCGGCCGCCGCTGATGCGGCGGCCGGCCGGTGGGCCGTGCGGCCTAGCGCGGAAACTGGTCCGGGTCGTTCGTGAACAGCGCATCGATGCCGAGATCGTCGAGGAAGTGCGCCATCTCGGATCGCACGCTGGCATGGCCCTCCAGACTCTTCGCGGCAAACGTCCACGCCGTGACCGTGAGGCCGGCAGCGTGGGCGTTGGCGACGACATCCGGCTGGGCGGCGATGAGCCGCTTCTCCGGGCCGATGCCGTCGGCAAACGTCCGGATGTCCCGCAGTCGTGCCTGGGTCATGCCACCGGACTCGAATTGACCGAGCAGCAGCACCCGCGGTACGGACGGCAGTTCCTGCGCCAGACGCCGCACGGTCGGTTCGTCGAACGACTGCACGATCATCGGCGTCGTCTTCAGCGACGCCGGCGCGTCCAGGGCGTTCTTCTTCACCTGCGCGACGAACAGTCCCACCATGTCGACGCCGCGGCCGGTGTAGAGCGGCGGCGACTTCAGCTCCGGATACAGGCCGGTGCCCGGCTTGCTCCTGACGAGGTCAATGGCTTCCTGGAACGTGACGATACGTTGCCCGGCGAACCGCGTGCCGAACCAGCGGCCGGTGTCGAGGCGGCGGAGCTCGTCGACCGTGAAGTCGTTGGCCAGCCAATGCCGCCCCGGCTGCCGGATGATCGCCTCCCGGGTGAAGCGATCCGGAAAGACTTCGGCGACGTTGGAGGTTCGCTCGAGCGTGTCGTCGTGCAGGCAGATGAGCACCCCGTCCTTCGTGACGGCGAGATCCTGCTCGACGAAGTCGGCGCCCTGCGCCATCGCAAGTTCGTAGGCGGCACGCGAATGCTCGGGCGCCTGGCCCGACGCGCCACGGTGCGCGATCAGTGTCTTCGCCGGACCGGCGGCGGCGAGCGGCAACCACACCGTCGCCAGTGCGGTCACGACAGGCCAGGTGACGCGGAGCGCGGCTGAATTCGTCATGCGCCGATGATACGGTGGCGCAGTGGCGTCCGGATCCCGTACGCCGGCGTCCGGCAGAAGAATTTACAGCGTCGGTACCGGGCCGAAGCGACGGTGTCACGCGTGGCCGGCACCATGGCAGGGTCAGATGCCCGCGTTGCCAGGAGCCCGCCATGGTCACCAATCGTCGGTCCGATGCGCCCACGCTGATCAGGATGGAGTATCTCGAGATGCCGGACTTGAAGCTGACCCTGGCGCAGGCGCGCCGGCTCTTCGGCCTGCCGGTGGAGGAATGTCAATCCGCTCTTGAGACGCTCGTCACGATCGGCTTCCTCGCACGCAGCCGCGACGGCGCCTTTCTCAGGCGAAGTGGCTCGGCGCCTGCCGTCTGACGGAACCCATGAGCCGGTCGTCGACGCCGGGCGCCGTGCAGGCGGAGCTCAGCGTTCGTGCAGGCCTTCGAGCCAGTCGGCGAAGTCGAGCTGGCGGTAGTCTGGGAAGCGCGTCGTCGGCAGCGCCAGCCGCTGCCGGTCGACTGCCAGACTGCGCTGAACGACGGTCACCACCACCGGTGCATCACTCTCGGGGCGACGGCGCACCACCTCCAGTGGAAGCAACTCCCCCTGGTGCCACCATGCCTCCAGCACCCCATCAGCCGACCCCGGCCCCTCGAGGTGCTCGAACGGGAGATCGAACGCCCGCCGGGTGCCGCTCACCGGCCTGAGCTCCGCGAACCTGCCCGGGTCGAATCCCAGGGTCAGGACGTCGAGCCAGCCGCGGATACCCAGTACGCGCCGCAGGTCGCTTTCGTCGTACACCACGGTGGTCCTGGCCGTGTGGTCGGTCAGCATCGCCGATACCCGGCGCACATCGGTCGGGTTGCGCATGTACAACAATTCACGCCCCGCACCGGTCTCCACATGGACGCGGTCGGCGGTTCGCGTCACGGTCTGCACGACCGCAGCACCGGAAGCGCCCCGCGTGGTCTGCAGCTGCAGGGTCGCGGACACCAGGGCAAGCGCCTCGCGCGGCAGGTCGGGCGGCGATGCGGGCCTGGCGGCTGCCGGCGCGCGTGTCGGGACGATGAAGATGGGGACGTCCTCCGAGCCGCCCCGGCGGTGTCCCTGCGCGAGCGGCGATACGGGGATGGTGACGGCGAGGCCGATGCCGATCGCGACGGCCGCCGCGCCATGGCGGAACGAAGGACGCCCCATTGCGCTACTCTCCCAGTCCCAGGGCGGCTTTCATCACCTGGTAGATGTGGGTGTTCTTCACGGTGCCGTGGACGAGCGCGGCACCCGGTCCGACCGCATAGATGGCCACTTCCTCGCCGGCGTGGGTTTCCGAGCCCATCGGTACCGCCGACTCCTGAAAATACGCGGGATGGCTGGGGCCGTTCGGGACGACGCCGCCGCGGCCCGGGAAGGCGTCCGTACGTGGATCCGTACGCGGCCCGCCACGGTAGCCTGGTCCGTTCAGGTAGCCCAGTACCGTGTAGGGGACGCCGTTCCGATCGCCGGCCGCGGCCACGGCGCCGCCCGACGTCAAGTCGTAGACCACGTCGAGGATGCCGTTGCCGGCCGGCGCCTCGAAGCCCGGGTCGTTCGACGTCACCTGATAGGGCAGCTCGGACTTCGGCCGCAGCGGATAGCCGGCGATGTTGAAGACGTGGCTGTGGTCGGCGGAGACGATGATCAGGGTATCCCGCAGATCGACCATGTGTGCCGCGGCGCCGATCGCCTCGTCGAGTTCTTCCGTGTCGGTCAGCGCCCGGAAGGCGTTGCCTTCGTGGTGCGCGTGGTCGATGCGCCCGGACTCCACCATCAGGAAGTAGCCGCCGCTCTTGCGCGACTTGCGGCTCGCGCCGTCGAGCAGCTCGATGGCCTTGACGGTCATGTCGGTCAGGCTCGGCTCACTGCCGCTGTCGGTCGGCCGGTCGTACTCGTACTCCATGTGGCCGCGCTCGAACAGACCCAGGACCGGCAGGCTCGCCCGGTTCAACGCATTGAAGCCGGCCGTGTTCCACACATACGAGTAGCCCGCGCTCTGGAACTCGCGGCGCAGGTCACGGCCATCGCTGCGGCTGCCGGTGCCGCCCTCTTCGTCGGTCACCGTCGACGGCACGAAGAACTGGCGCCCGCCACCGATCAGCAGGTCGATTCCGTCTCCCAGCCGGTCGTTGAACGTCGGATCGCCCGGCAGGGCCTGCAGGGCGATGGCGTTCTCGTTGTCGCGGTTGTTGATGTGGGCGTAGGTGGCCGCCGGCGTGGCGTGGGTGATGCGGGCGGTCGAGATGACGCCGACCTTCATGCCCGACGCCTTCGCCTCTTCCAGCAAGGTCCACGGCGCGCGGCCGTCGCCGTCGTGGTTGAAATCGAGCGGTTCGGTGGTCTCGTCGAGCCCGAGCACGCCGGCGTTGGTGTTGACCCCGCTCATCATGGCGGTCATCGTCGGGGCGCTGTCGGGTGTGATGGCGTCGGCACCGTAGGTGCGCGACAACGCGGTGTGCGGGAACTGATCGACGACGAGATTGCCGGCGACGCCGACCGAGTAGACGCGCGTCGCCGTGATCGTCGACACGCCCATGCCGTCGCCGACGAAGAAGATGACGTTCTTGGCGCGGCGCCCCTTGTAATCGAGAGCCGGCCGTCCAGGCCGGTCGTCGCGGCCGGCGGAGAGCGGGCTTCCCGCCAGCAGTGCAGCTGCGACAACGAGTGCAACGGAACGAGATGGTGTGGTCACGATTCCTCCGACCACGACACTATCGGGGGCGTACGTCGACCGGGAGACACCAGGATGACGAACGGGTAAACGTTCGGCGGCGTCGATGTGACGTCCTACACGACGGTCCCGGCCTGCACGGTCGCATCCTTTGGCACGACGACGATGCCGTCCCGGATGTAGTAGCCGTCGCCATCGGCGTGGTCCAGGCCCTGCTCGTTGGTGAGTCGGACGCCGTCGCCGATGCGCGCGTTCTTGTCGACGATAACGCGATCGAGGACGACGTCGCGGCCGATGCCGAGGCTGGGGCCGGGGATCGCGGGGGCGACGCCGTCGGCGGCGTAGTAGTCGGCGCCGAGCAGGACGGACCGGCGGATCGTGCAGCCGGCCTTGATGCTGGCGCGGATGCCGACGACCGACTGCGCGATGGTCGCCCGCTCGATCGTGCACCCTTCGGCGATGATCGTGTCGCGTACCGTGCAGTCGGTGAGCCGGGCGCCCGGCAGGAATCGCGGGTGGGTGTAGATCGGCCGGTCGGCGTCGTAGAACTGGAAGGGCGCACCCGGCTGGGTGAGCATGACGTTGGCGTCGTAGAACGACCGGACGGTGCCGACGTCCGCCCAGTAGCCGCGGAACAGATACGCCTTGACGTTGTGGCGGCCGAGCGCCGCCGGGATCACCTCGCGGCCGAAGTCCTTGCTCTGATCCTGGTTGAGGATTTCGAGCAGCACCTCGCGGGAGAACACGTAGACGCCCATCGACGCCACGAACGGTTTGCTGTCGGTGTGACCCGAGAGATTGGCGCCGGGCGGAATGCTGCGGCCGATGGCATCGAGCCGCGCGCGGTCCGGCTTCTCCTCGAACGCGCTGATCTGTCCCGAGCGATCGAAGCGGAAGATGCCCATGGCGCTCGCATCGTCGATGTCGACCGGCTGCGCGGCGATCGTGATATCGGCGCGGCTCTCGATGTGCTCGTCGATGAGCGCGCAGTAGTCCATGCGATAGAGATGGTCGCCGGCGAGGATCAGGTAGTACTGCGCGTCGAAGCGGACGAGGTGCCGCGCCGCCTGACGGACGGCGTCGGCGGTGCCCTGGTACCAGTTGGCATTGTCGGGCGTCTGCTCGGCCGCGAGGATTTCGACGAAGCCGTGACTGAACGTGTCCAGGCGGTACGACTGACCGACGTGCCGGTTGAGTGACGCCGAATTGAACTGCGTCAGGACGAAGATGCGCCGGATGTCGGCGTGCAGGCAGTTGCTGATGGGGATGTCGATCAGCCGGTACTTGCCGCCAATCGGCACTGCCGGCTTCGACCGGAGATGGGTGAGGGGAAAGAGCCGGCTGCCCACGCCGCCGCCGAGGATGACTGCCAGCACGTCGCGCATGGCGCCAGTGTAGCGCGAAAGAACGGGCCGGGTCTGCGACCGCCGGCCCGCCTCCGGCCGCTGACCGACGCTGACAGCCGAACGCCCCGTCCGGCTGCGGCTGTCAGCGTACCGTTGCTCAGAAGGTATAGCGGATCGAGACCTGCGACTGGCGCGCCGTGCCGAGGCCGACCGTGCGGTTGAGCGGACCCAGCATGTAGCCAAACGTACCGACCTGCGCATCGGTGAACGGGACACCCGGTGTGCCGTTCGGCAGGTTCACCGCCGGGTTCTCGTAGTTCAGACGGTTCAGGATGTTGAACATCTCGAGCCGCACCTGGATGCTTTGCGCCGCGCCGAAGCGGATGTCCTTCGAAACCAGGATGTCGGCCTGCCAGAAGCCGGGACCGCGCAGGAAGTTGCGCGGCAGGTTCCCGAACGTGCCCGGTTGCGGCGTCGTGAACGCCGCCGGATTCAAGTAACGGACCCCGCCGTCCTGGATGTACGGGTCGACCCCGGGGATGAGGTCCGGGCGCTGCGTGCCGCGGCTGTTGCCACCTGGAATGTTGGTCACGGTCACGCCGCTCACGGTGGCGTTGTCCGGACGGTTGATGGTGACGTTCAGCGGCACGCCACTGCGCGCGTTGACGATCGTGCCGACACGCCAGCCGCCCGCCAGGTGGCCCTGCCCGGGAATCTGGTAGACCACCGAGCCGTTGAACGTGTGCGGGATGTCCTGCGGGTTGGTGCCGTATTCACTCTCGAAGTCGAACGTGTTCTGCGACGTCGCAGCCTCGTTCGAGCCCTGCGTCGTCCCCTTGTTCTTCGAGTACTGATACTGGAAGCCGCCGGTGAAGCCGCCCTGGAAGCGACGGGTCGCGCTCATCTGGAAGGCGTTGTAATTGGCGCGGCCGCAGCCCGACAGGTCATAGCGCCCGCCGAGGGAGATGTCGTCCACGCAGCCACCCGTCTTGAAGTCGATCTGGCCGTAGTTCGGGACCAGGCGAACGCGGGTCACCGGGTCGAGGACGTTGGCCACACCACGCAGGAACATGTCCTTGCCCTGGCTGCCGGTATAGCCGACCTGCAGGTTGACGGCGCCGGGCAGCTCACGCTGGACGCTGACGCCGTACTGCATGTTGTACTCGGCCGGGTACTTGTGCGTGTAGCCGCGGAGGGAGAGCAGATTGCGCAGCACCTCCGGCGAGATCGGATAGGCCAGGGTGTTGGCGGCAACGTCCGAGGCCTGGACGCGGCTGCGCGCGATGTAGTTCTCGATCGGCTGGATGCGATCCTCGAACTGGCCGGGGCCGTAGAAGAGGCCGAAACCCGAGCGGACGACCGTACTCTCGTCGATCTGGTAGGCGGCAGACAGCCGCGGCGAGATGTTGTTGTAGTCCGGGTCGTAGAAGTTGTTCGGGTCGCCGCCGAAATCGTTCTCCTCGATGAAGAACGGCCGGGCGCGCCCTTCGGCTTCCTTGACCACCGAGTAGTAGTCGTAGCGGACACCCAGTTCCAGCGTCAGCCGGTTCGACGCGCGCCACGAATCCTGCACGAAACCGATGCCGTAGAACTGCTGTGGGCGGAACACCGGCGAATCCTGCGTCACCGCGAACTGATTCGGGCGGTTGTCGATGAAGTCGTTGATGCTGTTGTAGGTGAGCTCCTGACTGCCGAGGAACTGGAAGTCCGACTGGATCCGGCGGTACTCGCCGCCGAATTTCACCGTGTGCGACCCCTTGTTCCACACCAGCGAATCGCTGAACGAGAGCGACATCGGGTCGAACGCCGAGCCGGTCGTCGACGACGCGCTCGTCGCGCGGATCAGGAGACCGCTGCGCGCGATACCGGTGTTGCCGCGTGCGTCGATGGATGACGACGTGAACGTCCCCGACAGCGAGACGCCGAGCGGGTCGTAGCCGGCGGAGCCGAACGCGTTGGCGCTCGTCTTCGGCAGGTTGAGGCCAACCTTGAACTCGTTGACCAGTTTGCCGCCGAGAATCGACTGATAGTTGCCGACGAAGTTCTGCGGCGTCTGCTTCGCGAGCACGCGACGTGGCGTCACCGTGCGGTCCGGGGTGTCGACTTCGCCGTTGCTGTACAGATAGCGGAAGTAGAGCGAGTGGTTGTTGTTGATCTGCTGGTCGAGGCGGATCGAGAAGGTGTTCTCACGCTGGTCCGCTTCCGTCTCGAGCGTCGCCAGCGCCACCAGCGGGTTCGAGGTCGCGACGGTGCCGCGCGGGAAGCCGCCCAGCAGCGACGCCACGGCCATGGTGCGCGCCGCGCTCTGGCCGGCGCCGGAACCGACCGGCTCGCCGGCGACGATGCGGCGGCGCGCCTCGTCGCTGGGGACCGCCTCCGTGAAGCTCAGGCCGGTGTTCTGGCGCAGCCCTTCGACGCTGACGAACACGAACGTCTTGTTCGAGCGCAGCGGGCCGCCGAACGACCCACCGAACTGATCGAGGGTCAGCGGTTGCTTCTTGTCGTCGTACTTGCTCGCCGAGTCCAGTGCGTCATCGCGCTTGTACCAGAAGCCCGAACCGGTCGGCTGATTGGTGCCGCTCTTCGTGACGACCGTGATGTTGCCGCCGGCGCCGAGACCGCTTTCGGCGGGCGCGAGGCCTGAATTGACACGGAACTCGGACACCGATTCCATCGAGGTCTGCAGGCGGAACTGCGACCCCGTGGCGCTCAGATACCCCGGGCTGGCATCCCACACATAGGTGCCGTCGACGCCGTCGTAGTTCAGGTAGTTCTGCTGGTTCGACTTGCCATTGAAGCGCACGCTGGACCAGCCGCCGTTGCCGTCGCTCGTGGCGCCGGTCGCCAGCGTCATCAGGTTGGCGAAGTTGCGGCCGTTGACCGGCAGGTTCTTCACCTCCTCCGGTGTCACGTTCACACCGATACGGGCGGACGCCACGTCGAGCACCGGGGCGACGGCACTGACGCTCACCGTTTCGGCCAGGCCGCCGACCAGCAGCGACAGGGTCACGGTCTCAATCTGTCCGACCCCCAGCGTCACTTCCCGTTCGCGCGGCTGGAAGCCCTGCAGCTCGGCGGCGATCGCATAGGTGCCCGGGGCCAGGTTGGTGACGACGTAGCCGCCGTCGCCTTCGGTGACGACCGATCGGACCGCGCCGGTGGCCTTGGACGTGATGGTGACCGTCACGCCTGGCAGGGCGGCGTCGCTCTGGTCGACGATCTTGCCGACGATTCGGGATTCGGTCTGCTGGGCGGCGGCGGTGCCGACGAGCCCGGTCAGTACCAGTGCCAGCGCGAGCCCGGTGCGCGCGCGGAGCCACGAGATGATCTGCATAGCCTCCTCAACCTTCGACATACGGATACGGAACGCTGGTCAGCGTAGCGAGCGAGTACCAACGGGCTTGTGACGGGCCTGTTAAATGCATGAAAACTCAGATGGGATGCCCCCGATTCCGGGGCGGGCGGCGGGCTCGCGGCGTGTAACGACCATGAAACATCCGTGTAACTGGATCTGTTACAATCCATTCGATTTGGACCACATTGCCGCTGCCCTGGAGGAATCGTGGCGTTTCGTCTGATTCCTCGCGAAGAGAAGTTCTTCACCGATTTCCAGGCCCTCGCGATCGAACTGCACGACGGCGCGCGCCTGCTCGAGGCCATGGTGGCGCCCGATCGACCGATCTGGGAGCAGGCCGACGCGATCAAGCGGGTCGAGCACAAGTGCGACACCATCACGCACGAAGTGATTCAGCGCCTGAATCGCACCTTCGTGACGCCGCTCGACCGCGAAGACATCCACGCCCTCGCCCGCACGCTGGACGACGTGATGGACGCGATCGATGCGGCGGCAGGACTGATTCGCCTCTATCGCCTGGACAGCGTGCGCTTCGGCGTCCGCGAGATGGCGCAGATCATCACCGCCTCCACCGCCGAGATCCGGCCGGCGCTCGATGCCCTCGAAGACAACAAGGGGCTCATCACGCACGCGGTCGAGATCAACCGGCTCGAGAACGAGGCCGACCGGATCCATCAGGAAGCGGTCAGCCGCCTGTTCGACGACGAACGCGATCCGATCATGGTGATGAAGTGGAAGGAGACGCTCGACTTCCTCGAGGCCGCCACCGATCGGTGTGAGGACGTCGCGAACGTGCTCGAGGGCGTCATGGTCAAGCACGGATAGCCCGGCATGTTCTGGATCGTCGCCGGGCTGATCACCGTCGCGCTGATATTCGACTACATCAACGGTTTCCACGACGCCGCGAACTCCATCGCGACGGTGGTGTCGACCCGCGTCCTGTCGCCCGGCAAGGCCGTGGTCTGGGCGGCGTTCTTCAATTTCATCGCGGCGTTCACGTTTGGCACGGCGGTGGCCAAGACGGTCGGCAACGGGATGATCGACCTCAATATCGTCACGTTTGCCGTCATCTTCGGCGGGTTGACCGGCGCGATCATCTGGGACCTCATCACCTGGTATTACGGGCTGCCGACCAGCTCGTCGCACGCCCTCATCGGCGGCTACGCCGGTGCCGCGGTCGCCAAGGCCGGGTTCGCCGCCATCATCCCCGGCGGCTGGACGCTGACGCTCATCTTCATCGTCCTCTCGCCCCTCATCGGCCTCCTGACCGGGCTGTTCACGATGACGGCGATCTTCTGGGTGTTCCGCTGGACGCCGCCGTCGCGCGTCGACCGCTGGTTCCGCCGCCTGCAGCTGGTGTCGGCCGCGTTCTTCAGCCTGAATCACGGCGCCAACGACGCGCAGAAGACGATGGGGATCATCGCCGGCGTCCTGTTCGCGGCAGGCTACATCGAGACGTTCGACATTCCGTTCTGGGTGGTGCTGGCGGCGCACGCGGCGATCGGCCTCGGCACGCTGGCCGGCGGCTGGCGCATCATCCACACGATGGGGGCAAAAATCACGAAGCTGCAGCCGGTCGGCGGATTCGCCGCGGAAACCGGCGCGGCGGTCGCGCTGATGACCGCCACGTTGACCGGTGTGCCGGTGAGCACCACGCACGCGATCACCGGTGCCATCGTCGGGGTTGGCGCAACCCGGCGCCTGTCGGCGGTCCGCTGGGGCGTCGCCGGCCAGATCGTCTGGGCGTGGGTGCTGACCATTCCGGCCGCCTTCACGCTCGGCGGCGGCACCTACCTGTTGCTGACCGCCTTCGGCGCCCGGTAGCGGAGCGGTCGGGCACTCACCTCGGCAGGCTCACCGTGAAGCGGGCGCCGCCGGCCGGCCGGTTCTCGGCCTGCACCGTGCCGCCGTGCAATTCCACCAGATGCTTGACAATCGCCAGGCCCAGACCGGTGCCGCCCGGATCGCGCGCCCGCGACTTGTCGACGCGATAGAAACGTTCGAACACGCGGTTCAAATCCGCGTCGGGAATGCCGGGCCCGCCATCCTCGATTGCGATGGCCGTCCGGTCGCCGGCGACCGTGGCCGTCACCTGGATCGCCGTCGCTTCCGGCGAGTAGCTGCTGGCGTTGACCAGCAGATTGCGCAACACATCGTGCAGCTTGGCTGGATCGGCACGGACGCTGGCGGCGTCGGGCGCCACCGCAATCGTGACCTGCTGCCGCCGCTCGTCGAACGACGGGGCCAGGTCGGCGACGACCGCCTGGATGATCGCCCGCACGTCGCACGGCGCGATGTCGAGCGGCTCCTGACGGGCGTCGAGGCGGGCGAGGCGGAGCAGGTCCTTGACCAGGCGCTCCATGCGCAGCGCATGCCGCGTGATGATCGCGAGGAAGCGCCGCGCGTCGTCCGGGTCGACGTCGGGCTCCGACAGCGCTTCGACATAGCCGCGGATCGCCGTGAGCGGGGTCCGCAGTTCGTGCGAGACGTTGGCGACGAAGTCGCGGCGGATCTGGTCGGCGCGCTTGAGGTCGGTGACGTCGTGCAGCACGAGGACGGCGCCGTGCGTCCCGCCGGCCGTGGCCGGCGCGGCGCGCGCGACGAGCGTCCGATGTTCATCGCGGGGCGGCGACAGCTGGACGAACTCGGGTGTCTGGCCGCTCAGCGCCGCGCTGACGAGGTCGGCGATCGCCGGGTGCCGGATGATTTCGACGTAGTGGCTGCCGATCGCGCGATCGTCGAGCCGCAGCATCTGTCGCGCCGCCTGGTTGGCCAGCTGCACCCGCCCCGCCGGATCGACGACGAGCACGCCCTCGATCATGCCGCCCAGAATCGCCTCCATGCGCGACCGGTCGCGCGCCTGCTCGTCCAGGCGCTGCCCGAGATCGCGCACCGACTCGTCCAGAGCGCGGGCGACGACGCCCAGTTCATCGTCGCCCAGGTGCAGTCGCGACGGGCTGAGATCGCCGCGGCGGTAGCGGTCGGCGACGGCGGCAATCGCGTGGACGCGCTGCGACATCCTGGCGCTCAGGAGATAGGCGATGAGGGCGGCGCCCAGCAGCGCCACACCCAGGGCGACGGCCGTGGCGGTGATCACCGATCGCACCTGTTCGTCGATGTCGGTCAGCGGCAGGGCGACACGGACGTAGGCCACCCGCGGGTGATCCACCGTGATCGCCACGTAGAGCATGTCGGCGCCGACCGTCGAGCTGTAGCGTCGCGCCCGTCCGGGCCCGCCGCGGGCGGCATCCACCACTTCCGGCCGCAAGCCATGGTTCTCGAGACCGGCGAGCGCCTCCTCCGGCTCGGCCGAATCGCCGAGGACGCGGCCGTCCGGGGCGATGAAGGTGACGCGCGCCGCGATCAGCGTGCCGATCCGATCGGCCTCCCGGTCCAGCGCCGCCCCGCCGTCCGGATTCCGGCCGATCTGGTCGAGCAGGGCTCCGGCGAGGCGTGCCTCGGCCGCGAGGGTCTGCTCGATGCGCACTTCCGTCTGCCGGCGCATCGACCGCGTGAAGAGCAGACCGGCGACGAATAGCGCGAGGGCCGCCGCGGCCAGGGCGGTGAGGAACAGCTTGCGCTGGAAGCCGGGGCGAAACGTCATGGCCGCTGGCTCACAGGGCAGGGGCCGGCGGCTGCTCGAGCAGCTTGTAGCCGAACTGCTTGATGGTGACGAGGGCGTCGCCGAGCGGCGGCAGCTTTTCGCGGAGCCGGCGCACGTGGACGTCGACCGTCCGGGTGCCACCGGTGTAGCGATAGCCCCAGACGTCGGTCAGCAGCGTGTCGCGCGACAGCACGCGGCCGCGGTGGGCGAGCAGATACGACAGCAGCAGGAACTCCTTGGCGGTCAGCGTCGCCGGCGAACCATCGATCGACACGGTGTGACGATCGGGATCCAGCACGATGCTCCCGTAGGTGATCGCGCTCGCCGACATCGTCGCGCCCGGCGGCTCGCGGTGGGCGCGGCGCAGCAACGCCCGCACCCGGGCGACGAGCTCGTTGGGACTGAACGGCTTGGCAATGTAGTCGTCAGCGCCCATCTCGAGCCCGACGATCCGCTCGGCTTCGTCGCCGCGGGCCGTCAGCATGATGATCGGCGTGGCGGCGGTGGCCGGACTGGCGCGTACGGCGCGACAGATCTCCAGGCCGTCGACGTGCGGCAGCATCAGGTCCAGCACCATCAGATCCGGCGGCTTCGCGGCGATCGCGACCAGCGCGTCGCGCCCGGAATTCCAGACGTCGACGAGATAGCCGGCCTTCTCGAGATAGCGCCGGACGAGGTCGGCGATATCCGGATCGTCCTCAACGACAAGAATGCGGGTCGCCATACTGGTCATGCACCGCCGGCGGTGCCGGCGATCGTGACCGCCGGCGCGGCCACGAACGCCGCGGCCGCATCGGCCGCATCGACGTACGGGCGTTGCGGCAGCTGCCGCCCGCTGATGACGAACGGGATGACCGCACCGCCGAATGGATCCGGGGCGACCGTCACCCGTTCAGGAGCCACCCGCACCGTGTAGGCGCCTTCGACGCGCGGTCCGGGCCAGTGGTTGGCGAAGAACAACGAGACCAGATCGCCCATGCGCACGAAGAAGTAGTCGCGAACCAGGTCGGATTCGGACATCCCGGTCGGTGCCAGGTGATCGTTCCGCAACCGTTCGATTCTGGCGAAGAAACCGGCCCACGCCGCATCCGGCCGGTTGTCACGATACACGTGCAGGGCGTGCTGCGCCACCAGCGCCGCCGCATACGGCTGGTCGGCCAGCCGGGCGATGCTGCGCGGCCAGACGCTCTGGCGCACATCGTCTGGCGCCTGCACGAAATCGAGGATCTTGTGCGTCCGGCTGTCGACCAGCGGCGTGGCGTCGATGTCGGCCCAGCCCGCGTCGTGTTCGCGGGTCGCCAGCAGAATCGCGTCGCGCCGCGGATGCGTCGCCAAGCCGTCGGCCGTCCAGCCGGCCATGATCCGGGCCGACAGCGCCGCGTGGTCGGGCTGTGTGATGAGCAGCAGATGGCCGTGATGCCGGCGGACTATCAACAGGAACTCCGGTCCTCATTGTATAGGCGGGCGTCGACCGATCCCGGCCGCAGGCGACAGCCGCTGTGCTCCGCGGGGGACAGTGCCGACCCCGATCGCGCGAAATCGGCCCAAACACCGGCGAAACCCGCTGGCATCTCCCTTGGTTCCGACCTTGGCACCCCAGCGACCTACGGGAGGGCACATGACTGCGATGGATCGATATCTGGCCGGTGTGTTGAGCGTGATTGCGGCAGGCGTCCTGACGATCGCCTACGCGCTGGTGGCGCCCGGTGCCGCTGCAGCGGCGGACCCGGTCATCGGCATGCCGGCGCCGGCCGCGATGGTCGTCGCCCCGATGGTCGATCGCGGGGTCGCGGCCGTACCCGCAACCTACGCGGCAACCGAGCCGATGGTCGTGCGCACCACATCGCGGGCCGCGATGATGGATCCGACCGACGGGGCACGGGCGCCGCGTCGCGTCGTGAGGCGTGCGTCACGCGATCGGGACAGCGGCGGGCGCGACTGGAAGAAGACCGCGATGGTCATCGGCGGCACCACCGCCGCGAGCGCCGGCCTCGGCGGCATCTTCGGTGGCAAGAAGGGGGCGCTCATCGGCGCCGCGATCGGCGGCGGGGCCAGCACCATCTACGAAACGACGCGGCGCTGAGCCGTCGCGATCGCCGCACGCGCCGGTGACCGGCCGCCGCCGGCCGCCAGCGCGCGCCGGCCTGAATCCGGCGACTAGCCGACCGCCTGACCGCGGACCAGCGCCAGCAGCGGCGCATACCCCCACACCACGCCGAGCACCGTCGTCGCGACGCCGACGACCAGCGTCACCGTTCGCGCCACGGCCTGGTGGGTGCCGAGTCGTGCGAGCGGCCATCCGAGCAGGCCCGACATGGCGGCCATGCTCAGCGTCGAGCCGAGGCCGAAGAGCAGCAGGTAGGCGACGCGCGCGCCGGCGGTCGGCAGCGTCGTCAGCACCAGGCCGGTGAGCGCGCCGCTGCCGGCGAGGCCGTGGACCATGCCGATGAGCAGCGGCCGGCGCGCCAGCGTCCAGTCGCCGATGTGGACGTGCTCGGTGCCGGTCGTGTGGCGATGGACGATCGTCCCATGGCGATGGACGGTGAGCGGACCGTCCGCCCCCTGCCTCGCGGCGATTGCGACGGCGCGCAGACCGAGCCCCACCAGCATCACGGCGACCGCGAATTCGAAGACCTGGGTCATCGACGCCGGCATCTCGGCGCGCAAGGCGATGAGCAGCGCCCCGACGATGACGAGCGACGTCGTGTGGCCGAGTCCCCACCAGACGCCGAGCCACGCGGCTCGCAGGCTGCTGCGCTCCCGGCTCACCATCGTCGTGACGGCCGCGAGATGGTCCGGCTCGAGCGCGTGGCGCATGCCGAGCAGCGACCCGAAGCCGGACCCGGTGAGGAGATCGATTACTGGCATAATGGCTCGACTCCTCATTCTACGCCGTGACTGTGCTCCTGATTGCGCTAGGCGGTGCGCTCGGTTCGGTCGGGCGCTATCTGATCTCGACGCTGGTGTTGCGCCTGACGACTCCGTATGCGCCCTACGGCACGTTCACGGTCAACATCGTCGGGTGTGCAGTGTTCGGCGTGCTCGCCGGTCTGGCTCAGCAGCGTCTGCCGCTGTCGAACGACGCCCGCGCTTTCCTGCTCGTCGGCATCCTCGGCGGCTTCACGACGTTTTCCACGTTTGCCTTCGACAGCGTGTCGCTGATGCGCGACGGCCAGTGGACGCTGGCGCTCGCGAACATGCTCGGCCAGGTGGTGGTCGGTGTCGTGGCGCTGTGGGCGGGGTTCCGGCTCTCGGCCTGACGACCGACCGTGCCGGGCGACCGGCGGACCGCTACGCCTCCCGCACTCCATGACTGCGGACGAGGAAGTAGCCGGCGACCAGTACCAGCAGCGTGCCGTTGATGCCGATGACCAGCGCCGGGTCGATGAGCGTCGCCAGGTAGCCGCTCGCGAGCGCACCGAGCGGCATGCCGCCGCGGAATGCCACCATGTAGATGCTCATCACGCGGCCGCGCATTTCGTTCGGGGCAATCAGCTGGATGAGCGAGGTGACGCTCGAGAAGACCACCATCAGCGACGCGCCGATGAAGAACAGCAGGACGTTGCTGAGCCACAGCGTGCGTGACGCGGCGAAGCCGACGATGAGCAGGCCGTAGACGGCCTGGACGAGCAGCGACGTCAGGCCCATCCGCGGGAACTTGCCGAGCCACGCGACGATGAGCGCCCCGCACACCGAGCCGGCGCCGGAGAAGGCGAGCAGTTCGCTGTAGGTGTTCGGGCCGGCATGGAACACCTGCTGCGCGAAGATCGGCAGGAACGTCAGCACCGCGAATCCGAGGAAGGTCGTCGTCGCGGCGAGCACGATGAGCCCGACGAGGCTGCCGTGATGCTGGACGTACGACAGGCCGCCGCGCAGCTCTTCGATCATCCGCTTCGGCGCGGTCGGCGGAATATGCTTCACGCGCAGCGACATCAGGGCGTAGATGACCACCGTGAACGAGAGGGCATTGAGCAGGAAGCAGACCGCCATGCCCTGCGGTTCGCTGAAACCGGCGAGCGATGCGAGCGACAGGGTGGCGCTGAAGGCGAGCGGACCGATGACGCGCGCGATATTGAACTGAATCGAGTTCAACGCGACGGCGTTCGGCAGGTCCTTCTTGTCGACGAGCGATGGGATGAGCGACTGGTAGGCCGGTCCACCGAAGGCCTGCGCGAGGCCGGTGAAGAACGACAACGTGAGGATGTGCCAGATCTCGACGGCGTCGAGAAACACCAGCAGGCCCAGGATGGCGGCTGTCGCCATCTGGATCATCTGGGACGCCATCAGCGTGTGACGGCGATCGTGCCGGTCGGCGAGGACGCCGCCGATCAGCGTGAACAGCATGATCGGGAGCTGCTGGAGGAACGTGTCGAGCCCGAGATAGAACGCCGAACCGGTCAGCGACAGGACCATCCAGTTCTGCGCGGTGGTTTGCGTCCACGTGCCGATGCTGGACGTACAGGCGCCGAACCATTGCACCCGGAAATCCCGGTAGGCGAAGGCGGCCAGCATGCGGCCCAGGGCTTTGGAGCCCAAAATGGCCGAGGCGGCAGGGGGCGGCGGCGCGTCGATGGGAACGGAATCGGCCAAGGAGCTATGAACTGCGGACGACCGTGTTGCCCGCGTTAAGCGAATGCACGACAGGAGTTTAGCCGCATAAAGACCGCGCGCTATCTTATCCCAGCCCGCTGCGGGCCTGAAAGATGTACATGGCCGGCGACGAGAGGCTTGAGCGGCGCCTGACGTTGCGCTATAGTTTCGCCCGTAGGCGAAAATAAGGCGAAAACGATCATGGCTCTTGCCCGCGCTGACCTCGAATCGCTGCTCCGCACCCGCCACCTCGATCGGACGCTGACCACCGCCCAGCCGGTCCGGGCGGCTGATCCTGAATACGCCACCGCCCCCACCGGTGTTGACCGGCTGGATGCCTGTCTCGATGGCGGGCTGCCACGTGGGCAGCTGTCTGAGCTTATCGGTCCGCGGACGTCGGGCCGTATGACCCTTCTCGTCCAGTTGATCGCGGCCGCCACCCGCCGCGGCGAACTGGTCGCCCTCGTCGATGCCCTCGACATGCTCGACGTGGCATCGCTGGCCGCGGCTGGGGTCGCGCTCGACCGCCTTCTCTGGATCCGCGGGCATGTGGTGGTGCATGCCGGGCCCTGTCGCGACCTGAATCAGCGGGCGATGGAGCAGGCGATTCGGGCGCTGTCGCTCGTCCTCCAGGCCGGCAATTTCGGTCTCGTCGTCATGGATGTCGCTGAAGCGCCGCACGATGCCATCCGCCGGCTGCCGTTCACGACCTGGCTGCGGCTGCAGCGCATGGTCGAGGGCAGTCAGACGAGCGCCCTGCTCGTCGGCACTGCGCCCATCGCGCGCAGTCCGGCGGGGCTGACGCTGAAACTGGACGTGGCGTCGAGGGCCGGCGTGTGCCTGCCAGCCCCGATGGGTTCCGCCAGCCATGTCGGGCAGGTGCAGGGCCGCGTGATTCGGGCGCGGGCGCCTGTGCCATCGGATACCCGCGCGACATTCGCCACGCAGGGGCATGTGCATGTCTGACCGGCGTCGTCCCGCGTATGCGTGTCTCTATGTCCCGCCGGGGCGGGCGTCGGACGATTCGTGCGATCCGGCGGCGCTCCTCGAGATTGCGCAGGCCTTCTCACCACGTTACGAACGGCATCACGACCGCCTGATTGCGATCGATGTCACAGGACTCGAGCGCCTGATGCGGCCGGTCGCCCGCCAGGCGCAGCGGCCCCAGCTGCCCGTGGTCGGCCCGCCGTCCAGGCCCGACCGGGCCGACGTGTTCGGGTCCGGGTCGGAATTCGTGGACGTGGCGTGGCGGACCCTGGGGCAGGAACTGTTGCGGGCGACGATCGAGAAGCAGACGCGCGCGCACGTGGCGGTGGCCGGCACGCGGGTCGCGGCACTGGTGCTGGCGCACGCGCGTCCTGGCCTGACCGTCGCGACCGCTGGACAGGAGGCGAGCGCCCTGGCAGCGATCCCGCTCGATGTGCTCGCGCCGGTGGCCGAGGCGGTGCTGCGGCCCCCATCGCCAATGACGCGGCAGGCGAGCCCCGATCACCGCACCGGACAGGCGGAACAGGTCGGGATGGCCACCTTCACGCGCTGGGCGTTACGGACGCTGGGAGACATTGCGGCGTTGCCGGCCGCGGCGCTCACCGCCCGGCTCGGCCGCCAGGCGTTGGCCTGGCAGGCGATTGCCCGCGGCGAAGACGTCCGTCCGCTCGTGCCGTCCGAACCGGAAGAGCGGTTCGAAGGCACGCTCGATCTCGAGTGGCCGATCGAGGGGCTCGAACCGTTGTCGTTCGTGCTCACGCGACTGCTCGAACCGCTCTCCACCCAGCTCGAGCGGCGGGATCGCGGGGCGGCCGTCCTGCACGTGCTGCTCGATCTCGTGTCGCGTGAGGTTCACGCGCGTCATCTGCAGCTGCCGTCCCCGATCCGTGACGTCCGCACGCTGCGGACGCTGGCGCTGCTCGACATCGAATCCCATCCACCGGCCGGCGCCATCGATCGTGTGACGGTCGTCATCGACCCGACACCGGGGCGGATCGTCCAGCACACGCTGTTCACGCGCGCCCTGCCGACGCCGGAGCGGCTCTCGACGCTGCTCGCGCGTCTGGCGGCCGTCATCGGCAGCGATCGGGTCGGGGCACCGGCGGTCATGGACACGTATCGTCCGGGAGCGTTTGCGATGACACCGTTTGCAACCGAACACCACCCGGGCATCCACCCGGCGTCCGCCGTTTCCCAGCCGGCGCCGGCGGTGTGGGGCAGCGACACTGGCGCGGCGAGGGCGGGGCACCCGTCGGCATCGGCCAGCGGGACGCCGATTGTGGCATTGCGACGGTGCCGGCAGCCGGTCCCCGCGCGGGTCGTGGTCGAGGCGGGACGGCCGGTGCGGGTGACGAGCGATCGCCGCGGCTTCAGTGGCGGCGCAGTGCTGGCCGCCGAGGGTCCGTGGCGTACCTCGGGTCACTGGTGGGACGAGGCGTCGCCGGCGGCCGTCATGGCGGGCCCATGGGATCGCGATGAATGGGAGGTTGCACTGACCGACGGCGCTCGATATCGGGTGTTTCGCGATCGCGCAGCCAACGCCTGGTTCATTGACGGGATGTTCGACTGACCTCGGCCCAGCCGGACTGGCCGGCCGACCTGGCCTGGCAGGCCGGGTGTCTGGCTTGACCCCTGACGGGATCCCGTGTACATCGAACTCCACACCGCATCGGCATTCAGCTTCCTGCGGGGCGCCTCGCTGCCGGAAGCGCTGGTCGAGCGTGCCGCGTCGCTCGGGTACCCAGCGCTGGCGCTGCTCGATGCCGACGGTGTGTACGGACTGCCGCGCTTCCACAAGGCGGCCCTCGCAGCCGGCATCAAGCCGATCGTCGGCGCGGAGCTCACGCTTGATCTTGGG
>CADEDC010000061.1:0-16341 GCA_902825985.1 uncultured Acidobacteriota bacterium
TCGCGGTTACACCGCGTACTTCGGCCCCTACCGCGTGCACGAACAAGAGAAGGATCCCTTCATCGAGCACGACAAAGGCCCGGGTGGACAGCTGAATGCCGGGTCGGTCCCGGTGTTCAAGCGCTACTACGAGTTCGTCGACAACAAACTCATCCTGATTCCCGGCGACAACGGCCGGTCGAAAGCCGAGGCGACCTCACGGCTGATCTGGGAACGCATGCCCGATGCGCCGTTGTCGGCGGAAGCGAAGAAGTTCGTCGGCACCTACCGGCTGCAGTACACCGATCGCTTCACCGTGACGAACGGCCGCGAGACGGCGGACGGCGCCAGAACCGATGCGCGCGCCGGCTCGGTGATCATCTACACGCGCAGCGGCCACATGATGGTGCACCTGCGCAACAAGGAGGGGCGGATCAAGTACGCGGGGCAGACGCCGACCCCCGAGGAAGCGCTCGAGTCGTACCGGACCTACGTTGGCTACTTCGGTCGATTCAACGTGCACGACACCGCCCGGCCGCAGTTCCTCGTGCACCAGCTCGAGGGGGCACTGAATCCGGCGATGGGGCCTGAACTGCAGCGCTTCTATCAGTTCACCGGTCCGGTGCTGCGGCTGGCGACACCGCCGACGACGGCCGCCGGCAAGACGACGGGCGGCTACCTGTTCTGGGAGCGGATTCCGCCGGCGCGGTAGGCACTGGTCGACGCGGTGCGGCCTCTCGCGGCGCAAGCGTCGCGCCGCGCCTCGCCTCGCGCCGCTACGCTTCCCATCGCCCCGGGTCGTAGCGAATCGCCACGATTTCCTGCGGCTCGGGACCGAGCGGCGTCCGGACGGTGACGACATCACCGACCCTGGCCTTCAGCAGCGCGCTTGCCAGCGGGGATCGCCACGAGACGCGTTCCCCGCCGGCGCCGAGCTCATCGGTGCCGACGATGGTGACGATCCGTTGGTCGCCGGTGCGACCCGCGATCGTCACCGTCGCCCCGAAGAACACCCGGTCCGCCACCCTCCCCGAGTTGTCGACCACCACGGCGCTGTCGAGGCTCTTCGACAGATGACGGATCCGGCGGTCGATTTCGCGCAGCTTCCGCTTGCCGTAGATGTAGTCACCGTTCTCCGAGCGGTCGCCGTTGCCCGCCGCCCACGCCACGGTCGTCACGAGCGCGGGCCTTTCGATCTTCCACAACTGCGCCAGCTCATCGCGCAGCCGCCGGTACCCGGCAGGCGTCATGTAGTTCTTGAATGCGTCCTTCGCTGGCGCTGCCACCCATGCCTCCGCATCAGAGCATGACACGGCGTTGCCCGGGACGCGACGAGTGCCAGTGTTCTCCGAGCACGACAACCCGGGATCGTTGGCACGCAGGGCCGATGGGGGTTGCGCGATCTTGTCCGGTGCCGGCGTCACACTGACGGTGGACGGCATCGGCATTGCCGACGTGGCAGCCCGACCGTCGTCAGGGCTGTACGGCCGGCACGGCCGTCGGACTCGTCGCGGCGACGTCGCGCAGGCGCTCCTGGACGGTGCCAGGGATGCCGAGCGTGGGGTCAGCGCCGAGTTGCTTCAACAGGTCGGCCGTTTCGGCGAACACCTGGAACTGGAACGACTGCTTGGAACCCTCCGCGAGGCGGAATGGCGTGCGGCCCCGGAAGTCGCGCGCGTTGATCTTCGCGCCGTGCTTCACCAGGTAGTCGACGACCTCGTTCAGGCCACGCATGGCGGCGCCATGGAGCGCCGTAAAGTCGGCTTCGTTGACGGCGTTGACATCGGCGCCGGCGGTGATGAGCGCCTGCACGGCCTCCTCGGCGCCGACCGATCGGAAACCGCGGGTCTTTCCGGGTGTGAACGTCGCGCCACCGAGGCCGGCCGCGGCCATCAGCGGCGTCGTGCCGTCCGAGGTCGCCTGATGCGGGTTGGCACCGCCCTGGAGGAGGGCGCTGACGACGTCGCCGTAGCCTTCGGTGCGCGGCGCGCCCATCACTTCCATCAACTGCAACTGGTTGCCACTCGCGGTGTTGGCAGCCACCCACAGCGGCGTGGCGCCGAGCAGGTCACCGGTGCCGCACGCAAACGGCTCGAACGCGCCCTTCTTCGGGTAGCCGATGTAGCCCATCTGCATCGCCGATGTCGCGGTGCGGCTGTTCGGGTCGGCGCCCTTGGCCAGCAGAGCCTTCACCAGGCGGGCTCGCCGTGCCGCGTCGAGCCGAACACTGCCACTGGCAGAGTAGCCGCCGCCCAGTCCGTGCTCGCGATACCAGTTGGCGAGCCACATGTCGGCGCTGCCCGCGGCCGTGTGCAGCGCCTTCACCCCGCCCATGCCACCGTTCGGGTCGGCCCCTTGATCGAGCAGGAAGAGGGCAAAATCCGGCTGGCCGCTGACGATCGCGAACGGCAGGACGTGCGTGCCGTCCGGCGTGACGTCGTTCACGCGCGCACCGGCGGCGATGAGCGACTGCGCCATCGGGATGTCGCCGGTTCGTGCGGCAAACATCAGCGGCGTGAAACCGCGCGCTGTCGTCGCGCGCACGTCGGCCTGGCCCTCGACGAGGACGTGGGCGACGTCGGAGTGCCGCTCGGCAATCGCCCACATGAGGGCCGTGCTGTTGTCGGCGGTCGCGGCGTTGACGTTGGCGCCGTGTGCCAGCAGCGTCTTCACGACCTGTACGTTGCCGGTCTTGGCCGCGATCATCAGAGGCGTGCGGCCGCTCGTTTCGGCGGCGTTCGGATTGGCCTTGGCCGCCAGCAGCCGCTCGGTCATCGCGGCGTCGGCATTCTCGGCGGCGCGCGCCAGCGGCGTGACGCCGTGATCGTCGGACGCATTTACGTTGGCGCCGGCGCGCAGCAGGAGATTCACGGTGTCGAGGTCGTTCCAGTGCGCGGCCCAGAGCAGCGCCGTCGAGCCGTCGGCTCGCGGGGTGTTGACGTTGACGCGCGCCTGGAGCAGCGCGCGCACGGTGGCCTTGTCCTGCTCGGCGGCGGCATTGACCAATCGCAGATCGGGACCGGCGGCACCGGCCGCCGCCGCCGCGCTCAGCAGCAGGACCGCCCACAGACTGATCCTCTGGCCGGACGTCGTCCTCATCACGTATGACTCTCCATCGTGTTCCGGCGTCATCGGCGTGTGCCGGGCCGGGCCGGGGCGCGAAACGCCACGGCGAGACGCCGCCGTGAGGCCTCATAATAGACGCGGTCGGCAGACCGGCGCGACCGCGGGCGGCCTGGTCATCGGTGACCGGATTCGTTGCGTTCCTCGCCGTGCCCCGGCTATCATCCGCCTCGGTCGGCGTGGCGGCCCTGTGTGGCCCTGTCCCGACCGGCGGGCCAACGTACACGGCGTCACCCTACGCGGACGATCCGGGAGTTGCAGGGGATATGACTCGGCAGCTGGTCCTCAGTCGGCAGGCGGTCCTGGCTCCGCCGATGGTCGCCGGTTTCGTGGCGCTCGTGGCGCTCGTGGCGGCGTCGGCCGGGTCTGTGTCGGCGCAGTCGCCCGCGCCCGCCGCGCCGCCGGTCGGCCGGACCTCGTCTGCCGCCTCGGCCACGGTTCCGGCCCCGTCCGGTGATGGCGCCGAGATCGCGACCACCCAGGCGGCGCTGCGCCGCTACTGCTACGGCTGCCACAACACGCGGACCCGCTCGGGGAACTTCGTGCTCGAAGGTCTCGACCTGGCCGACGCCGGCGCGCATGCCGACGCCTGGGAACGCGTCGTCCGCAAGCTGCGCGGCGGTCTCATGCCGCCGGCCAGAGCGCCCCGACCGGACGACGCCAGCTATCGCCAGTTGCGAACGAGCATCGAACGCCGACTCGATCGAGCGGCGGCCGCGCGTCCCAATCCCGGCCGCACGGAAGTGGCGCACCGTCTGAACCGTCTCGAGTACGCCAACGCCGTACGCGATTTGCTGGGCGTCGAGATCAACGCGGTCGACCTCCTGCCGGCCGACGACTCGAGCTACGGGTTCGACAACATCGCCGGCGTGCTCAAGATGTCGAGCGCCCTGATGGAGCGCTACCTGGCCGCGGCGCGCACGGTGAGCCGGCTGGCGGTCGGCAGCGCGCCGCCGGCGGTCGGCACCGCGGTCTACCGCGTATCGTCTGAAGTGCAGCAGCACGAACGGATTGACGGACTGCCGTTCGGCACGCGCGGCGGCACGCTGATTCGCCACAGCTTTCCCCAGAACGCCGAGTACGAGATCAAGGTCGGGGTGACCGGTCGCGGCGGCGGTCCGGCGCAGCAGCTCGAGGTCAGCATCGACGGCGCCCGCGTGAAGCTGTTCACGCTCGAGGGCCGGCAGCAGCCCGAACTCCGCGTGCCGATCAGCGGCGGACCGCACGACGTCGCCGTCACCTTTCTCCGCACGACGCCGGATCTCGTCGAGCAGGTGCGCGAGCCGTTTCTCAATCCCGATGCGCCGTCGGGCACCGGCGGCCAGGCCGGTCTCGTGAGCGCCGTGTCGAGCGTCACGATCGCCGGTCCGTACAACGCATCCGGCCCCGGCGACACGGTCAGCCGGCGACAGGTGTTCACGTGCCGGCCAGAGACGCCGGCCCAGGAATCCCGGTGCGCGCGAAGCATTCTGTCGTCGCTGGCACGGCGGGCGTACCGCGGTACCGTGCCGCCGGACGCGCTCGACGTGCTCCTCCGGTTCTTCGATCAGGGGCGGGCCGACGGCGGGTCGTTCGATGCCGGCATCGAGCTCGCCCTCCGGCGCATGCTCGTCAGTCCGGAGTTCCTGTATCGCATCGAGGCCGATCCCGCGCCGGCACGCGGGCAGCCGGCGGCCGGTGTCTATCGGCTCGGCGACCACGAACTGGCGTCGCGGTTGTCGTTCTTCCTGTGGAGCAGCATTCCCGACGCCGCGTTGCTCGACGCGGCCGACCAGGGCGCCCTGCGCACCGCGGCGGGCCGGCGGACGCAGGTGCGCCGCATGCTCGCCGATCCCAAGGCGCGGACGCTCGCCGAGAACTTCGGCGGGCAGTGGCTGCAGATCCGCAACATGCCGACGACCCGCCCCGGCGAGACGTTCGCGCTGGCGTTCGACGAGACGCTGCGGCAGGCGATGCAGCGTGAGACCGAACTGCTGCTCGACAGCGTGATTCGCGAGAATCGGGGCGTGATGGAACTGCTGACGGCCGACTACACGTTCCTCAACGAACGCCTGGCGCAGCACTACAACCTGCCCGGCATCCAGGGCAGTCACTTCCGCCGGGTGGCGCTGGCCGCCGACAGTCCGCGCCGCGGCCTGCTCGGGCACGGCAGCATCCTCACGCTGACGTCGCCGGCGATTCGCACGTCGCCGGTCATCCGCGGCAAATGGATTCTGAACAACATCCTCGGGGCGCCACCGCCGGACCCGCCGCCGAACGTGCCCGCGCTGCCGGATCGCCGCACCCAGGCCAAGGTCAAGACGATGCGCGAACGGATGGCACAGCATCGATCGAATCCCGTGTGCTCGACCTGTCACAGCATGATCGATCCGACCGGCTTCGCGCTCGAGAACTTCGACGCCATCGGGCGCTGGCGCACGGTGGATGAGTCCTACAATGCCATCGACGCGTCGGGCCAGCTGCCGGACGGTTCGTCGTTCACGGGCGTCACCGAACTGCGCGCCTCGCTGGCGGCGCGCCCGGAGCGCTTCGCCCACACGGTGACCGAGCGGCTGATGACCTACGCGCTCGGCCGAGGCGTCGAGCCCTACGACATGCCGGCGATCCGGACGATCATGCGCGAGGCGGCCGCGGGCGGCTTCCGCTTCCAATCGCTCATTCTCGGCCTCGTGCAGAGCTATCCGTTCCTGCATCGCCGGACCGCCGACGAGCCGTCGCCGCAGGCAGCCGTCATACACCGTTAGCGTCGGACAGGACCGCCATGTTCATTGCCAAGCTGTCGCTCGATCGCCGGACGTTCCTGCGCGGTGCCGGTGCGGCTGTCGCGCTGCCCTTCCTCGACGCCATGGTGCCGGCGCTCGGCGCGGCCCCGGCGGCACCGATGCGCCTCGGGTTCGTCTACGTGCCGAACGGCATGTGGCCGCCGAACTTTCATCCGGAGGGCAGCGGCGGCACGAATTATCCGATGACGCCCGTGCTGCGGGCGATCGAGTCGCTGAAGTCGCACACGGTGGTGGTCAGCGGCTTGAGCAACATGCCGGTGCTCGCCAATGATCAAGGGGGTGGCGTCCACACGCGCAACCACTCGGGATGGCTGAGCGGCGTGCTGCCGAAGCGCACGGAAGGCGCGAACATCACGAATGCCAAGACGGCCGATCAGTTTGCCGCCGACGTGCTCGGCGCCGACACGTCGCTGCGCTCGCTCGAGCTCACCCTCGAGTCGAACTACCAGGTCGGCAACTGCGAAGCCGGCTACAGCTGCGCCTATCTCAACTCGACGTCGTGGCGGGCGCCGAATGCGCCGCTGCCGCACGAGTCGGACCCGAGGGTCGTCTTCCAGCGGCTGTTCGGCGATGGTGGCACCGTGGCGGCGCGCCTGACGCAGATGCAGAAGGACCGCAGCATCCTCGACTCCGTCATGGAGAGTCTGACGGCGCTGAAGCAGCGCCTGGGCGTCGCCGACCAGACGGTGATGGGCGACTACCTCGACGCGATTCGCGAGGTCGAACAGCGGATCCAGCGCGCCGAGCGCGCCAACGACAGCGCGCCGCTGCCGGCACTCGAGCAGCCAACCGGCGTTCCCGAGGAGTACGACGAGCACGCACGCCTCATGCTCGACATGCTGCATCTGGCCTACCAGGGAGACGTCACGCGTGTCAGCTGCACGCAACTCGGCCGCGAGTTGAGCGGCCGCACGTATCCGTGGATTGGCGTGCCCGAAGCGCACCACGGCGTGTCGCACCATCAGCGCGACCCCCACAACATCGCGCAGAAGACGAAGATCGACACCTACAACCTGTCGCTCTTCGCTCGCCTGCTGCAGAAGCTGAAGGACACGCCGGAGGGCGACGGCACGGTGCTCGACCACTCGCTGTTCCTCTACGGCGCCGGCATGGGCGATCCCGACAAGCACACGCCCCTCGAGCTGCCGTGCCTGCTGGCTGGCGGCGCACACGGCCGCCTCAAGGGCGGCCGCCACGTCCGCTATCCCGAAAACACGCCGCTCATGAATCTGCTGCTGACGATGCTGGCCAAGGTGGACGTGCCGGTGGACCGGCTGGGTGACAGCACGGGGATGCTCACGGAGCTGTAGGGCGGGTAGGGGCTGGTAGGGCTGGTAGGCCGGGTAGGCCGGGTAGGCCTGGTAGGGCGGGTAGGCCGGGTAGGGCGGGTAGGGCTGGTAGGAAGGACGCATGATGAGACACGCATGGCATCGGCTGGTGTGGAGCGGCCTCGTGGCGCTGTCGGTGACGCTCGCGACGGTCGCGGTCGACGCTGCCGGCGCGCCGGCGACGCTGCCGGCGACGCTGATCGATGCCGTGCGGGCGGGCGACACCGCACGTGTCCGTGCGCTGGTGCGCCAGAAGGTGGATGTGAACACGCCGGCGGCCGACGGCAGCACGGCGCTCCACCACGCCGTCGAACGGCAAGACCTGGCGGTCGTCGACCTGCTGCTGGCATCCGGCGCCGACGTCAAGGCGGTCAATCGCTACGGCGTGCCGCCACTGGCCATCGCCGCGGTCAACGGGCACGCCCCGATCCTGACACGACTGCTCGACGCGGGCGCCGATCCCAATCTCGGCCTGTCGGCCGATGAGCCGCCGATCCTGACAGCGGCCCGCACTGGCAACGTCGACGCGCTGAAAACGCTCATCGCGCATGGCGCCCGCCTCGATGCTCGTGACGCACGCGGACAGTCACCCCTCATGTGGGCGGCGTCGCGCAACAACGCCGCGGCTGTCCGGCTGCTGCTCGAAAACGGCGCCGACCTCACGGCGAGAACCCGCAACACGCCGACCGGCCGCGCCGCGCAGATGTCGGTGTTCCTCAGTCCGCAGCCGACCGGCTTCACGGCCCTGCTGTTCGCCGTCCGCGCCGGCAGTCTCGACGCGGTCAAGGTGCTGCTCGACGCCGGCGCCGACGTCAACGACGCGCTCTCCGATGGCGAGAGCGCCCTGGTCGTGGCGACCGCCAACGGGCAGTGGGAGGTCGCGAACCTGCTGCTCGATCGCGGCGCCGACCCCAACCATGCGGGCGCCGGCTGGAACGCGTTGCACCAGACGATTCACAGCCGCCGGCCCAATCTCGGCTACACGCCCGGTCCGGTCTCCAGCGGTTCACTCGACAGCATCGAAGTCGTCAAGAAGCTGGTCGCGAAGGGCATCGACGTCAACGCGCGGATGATGAAGAACGGCATGAAGGACGGACAGCGCAACCGCGTCAACCGGCTTGGCGCCACCGCCTTCTTCCTCGGCGCCAAGACGACCGACCTCGAGGCGCTGCAGGTGTTGCTGGCGGCCGGCGCCGATCCGCATCTGCCGAGCGCCGATGGGACGACGCCGCTCATGGTCGCGGCCGGTCTCGGCATGTGGTACGTCGGCGAAGATGGCGGCTCGCTCCCCGGCCAAGAAGACGAAGCCACCGCCGTCGTCACAGCGATCGTCGAGCGCGACGCCGACGTCAACGCCGTCAATGCGATGGGGGAGACGCCCCTGCACGGCGCCGCCTTCCGCGGCGTCAACGCGATCGCCGAATACCTCGTGCAGAAGGGCGCCAGGCTTGACGTCAAGGACCGGCGCGGCTGGACGCCGCTCTTTGTCGCCAATGGCCTCAGCCACGGCGACGTCTTCAAGGCGCAGCCGCAGACAGCGGAACTGCTGACGACCCTCATGAAGGCTCGCGGTCTCTCGACCGCCGGCCAGACGTCTGACGGCACGGAGTGCCTGGACTGTATCCAGACGCACCCCGATCAAGCGAAGGCCGCGCTCGAACGCGACCTCCGGATGGAAGCCGAGTTCGCGATCAGCGAGGCCAAACGCCGGCGCGAACGCACCGGGGGCGGCAGCCGGTAACGCGTCTCAGCGTGCCGCCTGTCGAGCGGCGCGCCATCACGCACGCCTTACGGTGTGACCGCACACGACCCGTAGTACTGCTCCGGACGCGAGGTGTAACCGGGGAGCGAGACGTCCGTGTACTCGTGACGCGTATGCACGGACGGCCAGCGTCCGTCCTTCGTCGGCCGGCCAATCACCGTCGTCAGGTAGAGGGGGCCTTCGCGGAACGATTGCATGAAGTGCAGCGAGTTCACCGTGAGCCGGACGTTGATCTCGGACGGCCCGAAGGGGCCGACGGCTTCGGCGGTTCCGCCATCCACGTCGATGGACTCGAAGCGCAAGGCGAGCGTGGCCGCACGCGTGGCGCCCTGGGCCACGCCGTCCTTCCAATCGCCGGCGGCCATCGTCGAGAACTCGCAGCGAACCGTCTTCGCGTCACCCAGACGGGTCATCGGATCGGGCGGTTGCGCCGGTGCCGGAACTGGCATGGCGCACGCGACCGCCGAGAAGGCGACCGCCCGCACCGTGGCGCGGAGGTGAGCAGTGTGGTTCATCATCACTCCAGGGTCCGTGGGCGACCGACGACCGGCCGCGCCGGGTGCCGTCCAGACGCTCCGGCTTGACGGACTCACGATAGAGGCGATAATCGCGCTCGTGCCCCGCGATCACCACCCGTTGCCCGCCTCGCGCGTCAGCCGGGCGCCGCTCCTGGCGGTCCTGGCTGTCGCGCTGGCGGCGGCCACCTTCGCCGGTGCCGTCCAGGGACCCTCCACGACCGTCGAGGCCCGCTTGCGGCACCTCTTTCCCGGAGCGGTGAGGTTCAGCGCCAAGGAGGGCTCGCCGCCGCATTTCAAGGCGTTCGCGGCCAACCCGGCCGGCGATGCCACCGAAGTGGTCGGTTACGCCTTTCTGACGACCGATCTCGAACCCCTCGAGACTGGCTACGACGGACCCATCCAGATGCTCGTCGGCATCTCGCCGCGTGGCGTCCTCGCGGGCGTGGTGGTTATCTCACATCGCGAGCCGTATGGCTACTTCTCGGTTGAGCCGCCAGCGTTTTCGGCCCAGTTCGCCGGCAAGTCCGTGCGCGATCCGTTCAAGGTCGGTGAAGACGTCGAGGCGATCTCGCGCGCGACCATCACCATCAGCAGCGCGACGCGCGCCATTCGAAACAGCGCGCGCCGCTTCGCCACCCGCATGCTGACGCCGCCGGCGCCGCGCCGGTAGCCGCGACTGGCGCGGCGACTCGACTGCGCAGCCGGTCACCTTTGACTGCGCGCCGCGCCGGGCGCTCTTCGATTGACGCAGTTCCGGCAGTCACGTACAAAGACGGGTCGTGCGTGGAGGCGCGGAACGGATGATGCATCCAAGTCAGATCCTGCGGTGGGCGCTGCTGGTCGCCGGGCTCGGCGTCGCGGCGGTGGGCCGACCTGCCATCGAGGCGCAAGCGCCGGCCCAGGCCTCGGCCCCGCTGCCGTTGCCGGTCTTCCACCACATCCACCTGAATGTGGTCGATCCCGAGCGCTCGCTCGCGTGGTACGCGAAGTACTGGCCGCGCGGCCGCAAGACCACCTACGGGGGATTCGCGGCCTTCCACGACGATATCTACCTGCTCTACAACAAGGTAGCGACGCGGGCGACCGGCGCCTTCGACCCGAAGCTGCAGCGCTCGGTGCCGCAGAGCGCGTTCTGGACCTTCGGCTCGACCGTGAAGGACAGCCAGGCGCTCTTCGATCGCCTGTCAAAGGAGGGGCCGGACTTCACGTTCCTTCCCGTCTATATTGGGCCGGACGACAACACCGGCGTGCTGCACTCGGCACTCGGTCCGTACGGCGACCAGCTGCTGACGCTCACACAGTTGCGGGAGCGCGCGGCCAGCAAGCAGAAGCCGGCGTCGGCGACCAGCAACCAGGACTTCGGCTACCTGGTCGATCCCGACGGCGTGCTCGTCGAGTTCAATCGCGGCAACGAAGAGAACTTCTGGGGACACTCCCACTTCTGGCACGAGCAGCCGCTGTGCGCGGCGAACTGGTATGTCGCGCATCTGGGCATGCAGTTCACGCCGCGCCGCGATCCGCAGACGGGGCAAGTGAACCAGACGCCGGCGCCGCACGCCCCCTGCGACGTCCCGATCGGTGAGGTGAGCTACCCGTCGTTCATCCGCTCCGGTCAGCTGCGCATTCCGATTGGCACCGTCCGCTTCGGCAATGGGGCCTGGTCCTGGTACACGCGGCAATGCCGATTCGGTCGCTGTGGTGCCGGCAACGATCAGCCGCTGTCGAAGTCGAAGGGACAACTGATCGACCACGTGGCGCTGGCCTATCCGGACTTGAACGCCGTCATCGCCCACCTCAAGGCGACCGGGGTGCCGATTCTGAGCGGTCCGTATCCCCTGGCGGACACACGCGCCATCATGATTGAGGATCCCGACGGGCTCGGCCTCGAACTCGTCGAAGTGAAGCCCAAGTGAGTCGAAACGGAAGCCCAGGTGAATGGCTGACGCCTGGCGACGCGGCCCGCCCGCGACGCTGAGTGACAGCGGGAGGCTTGTGTCATGGCTGACAACGTCAAGCTGGTGGGACAGAACTACACGACGCCAGACCTCATTGCGAAGGTCACCGGCACGGCGAAGTACGCCGAGGATTTTCGCGCCGATGGCATGCTGTTCGCCAAGCTGCTGCTGAGCCCGATGCCGCACGCGCGCGTCCTACGGATCGACGCGAGTGCCGCGCTGGCGCTGCCTGGCGTGAAGGGCCTGGTGACCGCCGACGATCTCCCAGGGCCGGCTTCCGGCGTGACCGACGGCGGACAGGTGGTTCAGGCGAGCCTGCTGAACGAGCGGGCCCTGACCAACGAGCCGCGCTACAAGGGCGAACCGATTCTCGCGGTGGCGGCTGTCGACGAGCTGACGGCCGCCGAGGCCATCGAACTCATCGAGGTCGAGTACGAGCCACTCCCGTTCAACGTCGATCCGATCGACAGCCTGCGCTGGGATCGTCCGAGCGCCCGCACCGAAGGCAATGTCTGGACGCGCAAGCCGGTGCCGGCGGCGCCGCCAGCGCCTGGTGCCGCCCCGGCCGCCGCCCCAGCCGGGCCACCGCCGACGCGTCCCGACATCACGGAACTGAAGTGGACGCCGGAGGATTTTGCCGATTATGCCGCCGGCAAGCTTCCCATGGGTGAGGCGGGCGACCCGGCGCTCCAATGGTCGTACGGCGACATCGAGGCCGGCTTCAAAGACTCGGCGCTGGTCCTCGACGAGACATTCTCCACGGCTGCCAACGCCAACCTGCCGCTCGAGAGCCGCACGACGATGGCGTACTGGCAGAACGGCAAGCTGGTGCTGTACGGATCGACACAGAGCACCGCGCAAACCGTCCCCGCGGTGGCGCGCTGGGTCGGCATCGACGCCAAGGACGTCACGATCATCAGCGAGTACACCGGCGGTGGATTCGGCAGCAAGGTGGCTGGTTCGATCCAGATGGCGATACCGGCGCTTCTGGCGAAGAAGCTGAACGCGCCGGTGATGATGCGCGTCAACCAGGAGGAGGAGCACTACTTCGGCCGTGTCCGACCGGCCTTCCACGGTCGCGTGAAGATCGGCTTCGCTGCGAACGGCCGCATCAAGGCCATGGATCTGTACTGGCTCGCCGACAACGGCCCGTACGAGCAGCAGCACGACTGTGGCACCGGCGCGCGCATGGCGTCGCTGATTTATCAGCCGGAATCGATGCGGTTCCGCGGCATGTCCGTCGTGACCAACACGAATCCGACCGGGTCACAGAGCCAGCCCGGCGGCATGAATGCCGTGGCGATCATCGAACCGATCCTGGCGAAGGCCGCCCGCCAGCTGAAGATCGATCATGTCGATCTGCATCGCGTCAACGCTCCGTCGGGGAAGGCGCCGCTCGGGCCGGCCAATCCGAAAGGGCAACGCGGCTACATCACCAGTGCCTTCCTCAAGGAGGCTCTCGACAAGGGCGCCGAGGCGTTCCGCTGGCAGGAGCGTCGGGCGGAGTCCGGCAAACGCAACGGCACGAAGGTGCGCGGCGTCGGCGTCGCGCAGAGCGGCTACATCGCCGGCACGACGGGGTTCGACGGTCTCCTGGTCATCCGCCCCGATGGCATCGTCCAATTCCACTCGGGTATCGGCAATCTCGGCACGCACTCGGTCATCGACGTGCACCGCGTGGCCGCCGAGATGCTGGGTGTGCCGTGGGACCAGTGTGCAGTCGTCTGGGGCGACAGTCGCAAGCACCTGCCGTGGTCCTGCATCTCAGGCGGCAGCCAGACGATTCACGCCATGACGCGCGCCGCGCACGCGGTCGGCGGCGAGGCGATCAAGCGTATTCAAGAGGTCGCCGCGCAGACGCTTGGTGGAACTCCGGCGAGCTATACCGTTGCCGGTGGGAGGGTCACGGGAAACGGCCGCAGCATGACGTTCGCCGAGGTCGCCACGAAGGCGATCCAGCTCGGCGGCGCGTACGATGGACACGCGGTACCCGACGGCATCAACCCGATGACGAAAGCCGCGGTGACCGCGCTGGCCGGTCAGGGGCTCGTTGTGGCCGCCAAGGACATGTATCCCCGCGACGGACAGACGCACTCGTTCGTCGCGTCGTTTGCCGAAGTCGAAGTGGACGTCGAGACGGGCACCTACGTCGTCACCGACTTCCTGGCCGTGGCAGACGTTGGCACGGTGATCAACCCGCGCAGCCTCGGCGGCCAGGTGCTCGGACGGTCAATGCTCGGCATCAGCCATGCGATCGGACAGAAGATCGTCTACGACCAGCACTACGGCGTCCCGCTGGCGACACGCTACTACCAGAATCGCCCGCCGTCGATTCTCGACACGCCGCAGCGCATGCAGTGGCTGCCCGTCGGGTTGCCGGATCCCGAAACGCCGGTCGGCGCCCGCGGCATCGGTGAACCTCCGGTTGGCTCGGCGTGCGCCGCGGTGCTCAACGCCATCTCGGATGCGCTCGGCGATGAGATCTTCCGCCGCGCCCCGGTGAACGCCGACGCGATCCTCACGTCACTGGAGGCCGGTCATCCGGTGCTTGAAGCGTTGACTGCGCACATCTGAGTCACGCCCTTCTCCGCCATGAGGCGAGATCGTCAAGAACGTGTGATCGCGTAGTCGCTCCACTCCGCGATGAGTCCGTTCCGGACGATGAACACGCCGACCCCGTTCCAATTCACTTGCCGGCTCGGCATCGTGAAGCGATCGAACCGCTCGTTGACGACAAGGGGACCGCGGGCGAAGGTCTGCACGACCTCGAACTCCGCTGTCGACGGCGAGCCGAGCATCTTGCGCAGGCCGTCGGCGATGGCCTGTCGACCCTTGAGCGGTGGAGCGGTCTCCGAGGCGCGGAAGACGCAGTCGGCGGCCAGGAAGCGGCCGATCGCCTCGAAATCGAGCGGCGCCTTCCAGGCGGCACACATCTGGTTGACCACCTTGACGTTGGCAGTCTCTTCGTCGTTCCAGTTGGCGGCAGACGCCAGACCCGGCCACACCAGGGTGCTGGCGATCCCCGTCAGTCCCGCCTGGAAGAAGCGCCGCCGTCGGGCGGAGTGACTGTCATCCTTGAAGAACATAGGACCTCCGGATGCGGGACTGCCCGGCGCGCGAGGCGCCGGGCAGTCGGGCCGACTAGAACACCACGCGGAAGCCGAGTTGCACCATCCGGGGAGCGTACGACTGGTTGCCGTCGCGAACCGGTCTTCGGTAGGTCGGACTCACGATGCTGCTGTTCAGTGACGCGAAGTTCGCGTGGTTGAAGAGGTTGAACACCTCCAGCATGCCCTCGATGCTGCCGAAGTTGCCCAACTTGACGCGCTTCAGGAGTCGGATGTCGACACGGTGCAGCGACGGCACGTCGAGGTCGTTGCGCTGAATCAACGTGCCATTGCTGGTGAGGCGGCCGGGGTTGGCGGCGCTGCCCGTGAGGCGGACGTCGGTACCCGGCACGCTCGTCTGCTGGATGCCGCTGCCGGCGAAGTACATGCCGCTCAGTTGGAAGTCCAGCGGCATCTGCCAGATGCCGCTGACAACGCCCCGGTGCCGCTGCGCACCGCTCAGATACCACTCACCTTGGGGGAAGTCGGGGGCGAGCGTGATGGGTGTGCTGCAGGTTGGGGTGGACGTCGGTGTCGCCGCCGACAGCGGATACTGGCAGCCCGGGTTCAACGGGAGCACGTTCTGGTAGTAGAAGTTCGTCAACGTGTAGGTCGCCGCGACCTGGAAGTTGTTGCTCATCCGACGGGTCAGCGCCGTCTGCAGCGAGTGCGCGTCGGACGCACCGTCGGAGAAGCGCATGTTGACGATGTTCCAATCGTTGTAGTTGCGCACCTGGTTGAACGGGTAGTTCACGCCGGTGGCCGGGTTGAACACCAGGTTGATGTTGCGCACCTGCAGCTCATGCCGGTTCTGCGAAAGCACGTAGTCGGCCTGGAACGACATCGTCTCGCCCACCTGGCGCTGGATGCCGATCGAGGTCTGGAAGGCGTACTGCGTGTCGAGCGTCGGGCTGGCGATGGTGCCTGTCGTGCTGCGGCGGCCGGCGAGCTGGAGCGCGCGGTCGAACGTCAGCGTCTGGCCGTTATAGGGGTTCGACGCGAAGTCGGCGCGGCCGTCGTTGAAGACCGTCGGCGCAATCGTCACGAGGTCGATGCGCGAGTGATGCGCCGGCTGGTCGGTGTAGCCGATGTAGTAGATCCCCCAGCCACCGCGTACGACGGTCTTCTCGTTCATCTGGAAGGCGAAGCCGGTCCGCGGCGCGATGTTGTCGAACTCGTGCGGCTGCGGCGTCCGGAACGGTGGAAAGTTGATGTCCTCGCCGATCTGGTTGAAGGCGCCGTCCCAGCGAAGACCGAGGTTGAGGGTCAGGCGATTGGACAGACGGAAGTTGTCCTGGATCCAGAAGGCGAGGTCGTGACGCGGGCGCTCGATCGTGTACTCGTTGCTCGAGACGCTTTGCGTCCAGGTGCGGGCAATCGGCGACAGCGCCGCCAGGTTCCACGTGCTCGGGTCGTTCCACATCGGGAAGAGATCCTCGATGTTCGCCGGAACCGGCCCGCCGAGGGCATCGAGCGTGCCGAACTTGTTCGACGGCCAGAACAGCGTGTTCAGGTGCCGGAACCATTCGCCGCCGATCTTCAGTTCGTGCCGGCCGGCGATGGCGGTCAGGTCGTTGCGCAGCGAGAAGTTCTGGTTGGTCAGGAACAGGGGCTTGAAGGTCTCCTGGCCGATCGTGTAGCCCTGCAGCGAGATCTGCGGTGACTGCACCACCTGCTCGTCCTGCGAGGTGACGTAGTTGTAGCCGGGCTTGAGTTCATTCACGATCCGGTTGCCGAACGTCTTGGTCAGATTGGCGAACCAGGTGTTGCTCTCGAGCCGCTTGCT
>CADEDC010000061.1:16351-34844 GCA_902825985.1 uncultured Acidobacteriota bacterium
GCGTCGGTATAGGGCTGCCAGAACCGCCAGAGGTTGGCGCGGGTCATCAGACGGGTCGACCGATTGAACTGGTTGTCGAGGCGGACGCCGGACTTGTGCTCGGTACGCACGCCGGTGAGGTCGATCGCGTTGAAGCGCTGGTAGGCGCTGTTGAAGACGTAGGTCTGGGGCTCGCGTTCGCCCTCGTAATAGACGAAGAAGTGGTTGCGATCCTGGCGGAGCGGGCCACCGAACGTGTTGCTGAACTGCTGGTTCGAGTAGGGCAGCACCCGGTCGACGACGAAATCCTTGCCGTTCAAGTTGTCGTCGCGGAAGTAGCCCGAGACCAGGCCGGCGAAGTTGTTCGTGCCCGACTTGGTGACGGCGTTCACCTGCACGCCGATCGAACGCCCCTGCGTGGCGTCGAACCGGCTGCTGATGAACTCGAACTCGCCGATCGCATCGCGGCTGAACTTCGGCTGTCCCCAGCGGGCGCAGGCCATCATGTTGCTCACCTGTTGACCGTCAAGGTTCAACTGGAAGTCGCCCGCTCTGGCCTGCCCCTGGTTGGCCAGCGCCACCGGCGACTCGCCGACCGCGTTGGCGTTGCTGCCAGGTGCCATCATCGTCAGGTCCATCCAGTTGCGGCCGTTGACGGGCAGTTCCTGCAACTGCCGCGTGTCGATGTTGCCCCCCAGCTTCGACTGAACCACGTCCACCAGCGGTGACGCACCGGTGACGGTGACGGTCTCGTTGACGCTCGACACCTGCAGCTTGAAGTTGACGGTGGCGCGCTGGCCGACGAGCAGCTCGAGGTCCTCGCGGATGACCGAGGCGAAGCCGCTCAACTCGGCGGTCACCTTGTACAGGCCCGGTCGCATCGAGCCGATGCGGTAGCCGCCCTGCGCGTCCGCGACGGCGGCGAAGGCATTGCCCGACGCGACGTGCACGGCCGTGACCGTGGCGCCAGGAAGCACGGCGTCCGTGGAGTCGGCGACCACCCCGGCGAGGGTCACCTCCTGCGCGTGCGCGCTGAACGGTATCGCTGCGGTGAGCAGCACTGCCATGAAGACACGAGCGATCGCTGATCTCATACTCCTCCGGCCTCCTGTGCACGCACAGGTCCCACCCGCGCGCCGTGTGCGTTGTGAAAGACGCCCGAGTATCGTGACGTGCCGGCGACAGGTCAAGGCGAACCTGTGCGTCGACGACGAAGGTCAAAGATGACTCCGGCCGCGACCGCTGGTCACGATTGAACGATGGCCGCTTCAGTGGACGTGAGCGGTGACGCGTTGGTGGGCGATCCGGGGCGGCGGGGTCAGCGGCCTGGCGTCCGAAGCGCCGCGGCGCGCGCGCGTGCGGACTGCAGGCCGGCGTGGTCGTCATCGGCGTCGCGCCAGCCTGCGATGGCGGCGTCGTAGGCGGCGCGTGCGGCGGCGCGATCGCCGCGCGCGTCGGCCGCCTGTGCGAGCGCGAGCGAGGTGCCGGCGTAGAGCGCGTCGTGCTGGCGCAACGACTCGGTCAGCTCGGCGGCGAGCGCCGGGTCCTCGGCGGTGCGCACCAGGTGCAGCGCGGCCTCGATCGCGAAGAGCGTCTCGCTCCAGGCGTCGGGGCCGGGCCGCGCCCGCCAACTCGCCACCGCGTCGCGCACCATCCCGCGGCCGCGCTCGCGTTCACCCGAGTGGAGCAGGAAGACGCCTTGCACCAGCCGGAGGTCGGGGGCGAGCACAGCGGCGTCGGGACCGGCCTGCCGCAGCTCACGGAGGGCGGCGTCCGCTGCTTCCGCCGCGCGGGCGGGCCGCCGCGCGGCAAGGTGAGCCATCGCGCCCGACAGGTGGCCGCCCGCCCGCACCATCGGATGAGCGTGCGAGGTCAGCGCCTGGGCGGCCGCGAGCGCTTCGGCCGGGCGGCCACGGGCCAGCAGGAACTCCGGCCACTGACGCTTGGCCAGCTCCTCGGGCAACAGCGGGGCCGACTGCTGAAACGCTGCCGCGAGCAGCCGCGCCGCGTCGCGCCACCGACCGACGTAGCGGTAGGCCGACGCCAGCAACGCGGTGTTGTGATGCGTGTGCCAGTCGGCGTCGAGCTGCATGCGGTCGCCACGCGCGCCGGCCGTCGCCAGCATCGCCGCCCGCTCGAACTCGGCGATGGCCTCGCTCGTGCGGCCGACGCGCCGCAGGCTGTGCGCCAGCATGTGGTGGGCGTGCGGCACCGCGGGCGCCATCTTCACGTACACCTCGCTCTCGCGCAGCGCGAGCGTGACCTGGTTGCTGTTCTCGTACGCGTGCGCCAGGTAGTGGCGCGGCGCGAAGGCGTCTGGCGCGGCCTGCCGGGCGCGCTCGAAGAAGCGGATTGACGCGGCATCGCTGTCGCGTCCGCCGCCACCGCCAGCCGGCGCGCTGGCCGCTTCGCCGCGCAGGAGCAGCAGCTCGACGTCCTGCGGCGCGGCCGCCAGGGCCCGGTCGAGCGTCCCGGCATAGCGGTCGGCCGGCAGCGTGCCCGAGAGCACCCGCAGTTGCTCCAGTCGCAACGCGATGCGCAGCCGATCGCGCGCACTGGCGGCGGCCGCAAGGCTCTCGGCCCGCGCCGCCGCCGTTCGGGCCCCGTCGAGCGAACCGAGGCCGCCATAGGCAAAGCTCAGCCCGAGATGCGCCATCGCGAGGCGGGCGTCGAGGCGAAGCGCGGCATTGAAAGCCTGGGCGGCGTCGATCCAGGCGAACGAGTAGAGATGTGCAAGTCCAGTGTCGTACCACTCCTGCGCCTCTCGCGAGGAGGTCGTCACGCGTTCGTGCGCCGAACCGATGCCGAGTTGGCGCACGGGTGGCCGTTCGAGGAGGCTGGTGGGAATGGCCAGCAGCGGTGCGTGCGACGGTGCGTGACCCTGTGCCGCGGCGAATGTCGTTGCCTCACTCGACACCAGGGCGCCGACCACCGCGGCGCGAACCAACGATGACCAGCGCGGGCGCGGCAAGACAGACACGGTGGCGGGCAGTATAATCCGTCGCCGTGCCTGCCGTTGCTGCCCTGTCCGTCGCCGCGACGTTTGCCGTCGCTGGGCGCAGCGTCCGTGCGGTGACGGGACGGGTCGCCGGCGCGCTCGTCCTCGCGATGGCCCTGCCGTGCAGCGCCGCCGTCGCCCCGGCGGCCTTGCGCGACGCACGGCTCGCCGATGCGGTCGAGCGCCGTGACACGGCCGCCGTGCAGCAGCTGTTGCGCCAGCGCGCCGACGTGAACGGGACCCAGGGTGATGGCGCCACCGCCCTGCACTGGGCGACGCACTGGGACGATGGTGAGCTGGTGGACCGCCTGCTCAGGGCCGGCGCCACGGCCGATGTCGCGAACGACTACGGCGTCACGCCACTCTCGCTCGCCTGTACCAATCGCAGCGCCACGATTGCCGAGCGCCTGCTCGCCGCCGGTGCCGACGCCAACGCCACCCAACAGACCGGCGAGACGGTGCTGATGACCGCCGCCCGCGCCGGTGACACACGCATCGTCAAGGCACTGCTGGCACGGGGTGCCAGGCCGGACGCGGTTGAACAGACGCAGCGGCAATCGGCGCTGATGTGGGCGGCTGCGCAGGGGCACGCCGAGGTCGTCAAGGTGTTGCTGGAGAACGGCGCCGATCGTCGCGCCCGCTCGGCCAGCGGCTTCACTCCGCTGTTATTTGCGGCTCGTGCCGGCGACGTCGAGTCGATCCGGGCACTGCTGGACGCCGGCGCGGCCGTCGACGAGCGCAGCGGCGACGGCAGTTCACCGCTGCTCGTCGCGGTGGCCAGCAGCCACGAGGCGGCCGCGCGCGTCCTGCTCGAACGTGGTGCCGCGCCTTCGCTCGCGAATGACTTCGGCTATGCCCCGTTGCATGCCACGGTGTGGAAGCCCAGCGCCAAGGAGGGGCTCGTCCGTTCGCACGCGTCGGTCGAGTTGGTCCAGGCGCTCGTGAGCCGCGGTGCCAACATCGAGGCGCGCGTGACGAAGGATCCGCCGCCCGTGCCGGGCACCTACTTCTTCCAGACCGGGCTCGTCGATGCGACGCCCTTCTGGCTCGCCGCGCGTGCCGGGCACGTCGGCATCATGCGGGCGCTCGCGAAAGCCGGCGCCGACCTCACGGTGACGAACAAGGACGGGGTCACGGCGCTGATGGTGGCGAGCGGGCTGGGGCAGACGCAAGGGCCGGGCAGCGTTCCGGAGACCGTGCTGGTCGACGCCGTGCGCGCCGCCATCGACCTCGGCGCCGACGTCAACGCCACCGCGACCAGCGGCCAGACGGCGGCCCATGCCGCTGCCTCGCTGGGGTTCGACTCGATCCTCACGGTGCTGGCCGAGACGGGCGCCAATCTGGGTGCCGTGGACAAGCGCGGCCAGACGCCTCTCGCCGCCGCCCAGGCGCGCAATGCCGCCCAGACCGTCGCGTTGCTGCGGGCGCTCGGCGCCGCGGCGCCGCCCGCCTCACAGCGCTAGTTCCTGCAGCCGACCCGTGCTGTCGCCGAACTGATCCATCGGCAATCCGAGCTTGTCGAGCAGCGTGAGATGCAGATTCGCGACCGGCGTGCCCTTCGCGGCGCGCAGATGCCGGCCGCCTTTCAGCTGCCCGTCGCCGCCACCAGCCAGCAGGATCGGCAGGTCGAGGTGCGCATGCAGGTTGCCGTCGCTCATGCCGCTGCCGTACAAGATGATCGAGGTGTCGAGGAGCGAGCCGTCGCCGTCGGGGGTCTGCCGCAGCCTGTCGAGGAAGTAGGCGAACATCTGCATGTGGAACAGGTTCACCTTGGCGCACTTGACGATCTTCTCGGCATCGCCCTGGTGATGCGAGATCGGGTGGTGCGCGTCGGGCACGCCGATTTCGGGATAGGCGCGTGAGCTGACTTCGTGTCCCATCATGAATGTGGTGACGCGCGTGAGATCGGCCTGGAACGCCAGCGCCCACATGTCGAACATCAGTTTCGCGTGCTGCTCGAACGAATCGGGAACGCCGGCCGGCCGCGCGACCACCGGGAGCTCACGGGCGCTCTGTTCCTCGGCTTTCTGAATGCGCCGTTCGACGTCGCGAATCGCGTCGAGGTACTGCTGCAGCTTCGAGCGGTCGCGCGCCCCGAGCGAACGCCCGAGCCGGGCGACGTCGTCGACCAGCGCGTCAAGGATGCTCCGGTCTTCCTCGATGCGGGCGAGCCGGCTGCGGCTGTCGGTGCTGTCACCGTCGCCGAAGAGCCGTTCGAAGATGGCCCGTGGATCGATCTCCATCGGCAGGGGCGTGGTCGGCGTGCGCCACGCGACGGTATTGGAGTAGGCGCAGCTGTAGCCGGCGTCGCACGCCCCCAGCATTTCCGTGTACTCCATCGTCATCTCGAGCGAGGAGATCTGGGTCTGCTTGCCGAGTTCGCGGGCCGCCAGTTGGTCCATCGAAACGCCGGCCTGCAAATCCATGCCTTCGGTCTTGCGGACGTGGACGCCGGTCAGGAACGTCGAGGCCGCACGCGCGTGGTCGCCCGCCCCCTCGTTTGGCAGGGGGATGGCCGGCTTGTCGTCGAGGCCGCTCAGGATACTGACCTGCTGGCGGAAGGGTTCGAGCGGACGCAGCGTCGGAGACCAGTCGAACGCAGTCCCCTCGGCCTTCGGCGTCCACTGATCCATGATGACGCCGTTCGGCACGTAGACGACGCCAAGGCGGCGGGCCCGACGCTGCCGGGCCTGCGCGCCAAGTGTGGGCAGCATGCCGTCGAGCAGCGGCAGGGCCAGTGTGGCACCGAGGCCGCGCAGAAACGTGCGTCGCGGCAGTGTCTTGCGCGTCATGAACAGCGGCATATGTCCTCGTGGCGAACCGGAGCGTCCTGGAGCGTCAGCGCGGTGCCCGGCCGACGACGGCGACCGTCCCGACCGCATCATCCGCGGCCGGTGTCATGCGCATCTGGAACGGGTCGCTGGCGGCGATGCCGGCGATCACTTCGGACCAGCGGTACTCGCGGGCCGCGGCCGACCGCGTGACCTGGCGAACCACCGGCATGTCGGCGGCCGCGAGCCCGCGACCGAGCGCGTAGGTCATCAGCTTCTCGACCAGCGTCTGGACGAATTGCGGTCCGCGCGCCAGCAGCACCGCGCGCAGCCCTTCGGGCCCGGCGAAGGGTGTGCCGTCCGGCAGGACGCCCGACGGGTCGATCGCCGCGTTGGCATCGGTGGTCCGCCAGGCGCCGATCGCGTCGAAGTTCTCGAGCGCGAAGCCGAGGGGGTCCATCCGCGCGTGACACGTGGCGCACACCGGATTCCGGCGGTGCTGTTCCATGCGCTCGCGCACGGAGGCCGGTTTGCCGCCCTCCCCGGTGTCCTTCAGCGCCGGAATGTTGGGCGGCGGCGCCGGCGGTGGCGCGCCGAGCACGTTCTCGAGCAACCACTTGCCGCGGAGAACCGGTGACGTCCGGGTGGGGTAGGACGTGACGCTGAGCACGCTGCCGTGACCCAGCAGCCCGAACCGCGTCGGGTCGACGAGGGTGACGCGCCGGAAGTGCGAGCCGTAGACACCTCGCAGCCCGTAGTGTCTGGCCAGCCGCTCGTTCACGAAGGTGAAGTCGGCCCGCAGCACATCGAGGATGCCGCGATCCTCGGCCAGGTGGGCCTGGAAGAACAGGTCGGTTTCCTTCTGGAACGCCTGCCGCAGGTTGTCCTCGAAATCGGGGAACGTATTCGGATCGGGCGCATGCGTGCGCAGGTTGCGGACGTAGAGCCACTGCCCGACGAAGTTGCTGACCAGCGCGGCTGCCCGTCGGTCGGCGAGCATCCGTTTCACCTGCTGGCGGAGTCCGGCCGCCGTCTTCAACTGGCCCGCCTCGGCCGCCGCGAGCAACGCATCGTCTGGAATGCTGCTCCACAGGAAGAACGACAACCGCGACGCCAGTTCGACGTCGCTGACCCGATAGGGTGTCGCCGGTGGCAGGCCGCGCGGGTCCCGCTCGATGCGGAAGAGGAATTCCGGACTGACCAGGATTCGCCGCAGGGCGAATTCGATGCCGCCGTCGAAGCGACCGGAGTTGCGGCGGCCGATGGCGAAGGCGGTCATCAGGCGATCGATGTCGGTGGTGCCGACCGGGCGGCGGAACGCGCGGCGCGCCAGCGTGCCGACGATGCGCCGTGCGCAGGCCGTCTCGTCTCGTGCGGCTTCGGACCGCGCGTTGCCTGCCGCGTCAGGGTGACAGGCGAAGATGATCGCCCGGCTCGGTGTCCGGCCGACACCGGTGGGGTTGTAGGGTCCGCCTACCTGGACGCTGTCGATCGCGGGGTCCCCCTCACGGTTGCCGGCGTACTCGAAGCTGGTCACCGGCAGGCTCGGGCGGAGGTAGCCCTCCTCCTCGAGCGTGTGCTTCTGGAACGCCAGCCCGATCGTGTGGGGGCCGGCCGTCGCGGTGAAGCGCACCTCCAGGCCGGCGTCGGCGCCCAACTCGTACTCGGTCGGATTCGGCACCGCCTGGCCGGGCTGCCACACGGCGCGGGCGCCGTTGCCGCCAATCGTGAACGATGTGATGCGGGCGCGGTCGAGCCGGACGTCGAGTGTATGCGGGCGCCCGAGACCCCGGATTTCATCACGCCACGTCCGCTGCAGGCGAACCTTCAGGGTGTACTCGCCATCCAGCGGAAAGTAGTGCGGAATGGCGATGCCGCCGCGCGAGCCGAACGGCAGTTGTTCGTCGACGCGATCGTCCTGGACGAGATACTTCGGCGCGGCGTAGACCTGCTGGGCCGCCTTCATCCCAGGGTCACCGACGGCCAGCCGGCTGATACGGCGGGCCGCGGTCATGTAGCGCTCCAACAGACCGGGCGAGACCGACAGCACGTCCGCGATGTTGTCGAAGCCGTAGCCGGCATCGTCAACCGGGAGGAGCGCGCGGCTGTCGATGTCGAGGGCGAGCAGGTCACGGATGGCGTTGCCATATTCCGTGCGGTTCAGGCGGTGGATCGTCTTTCGGCCCGGGGCCGGGTTGGCCGCCGCGGTCTGCGCGAGCTCGCCATCCAGCCAGCCGACCAGCGCCGCTGTCGCGGTGCCGTCAGGCCGCGGCGAGCCCACCGGCGGCATGGTCCCGGTGCTCAGCTTCCGCAGCACTTTCTCCCAGGTCTCGGCGGCCGCGCCAACTCGCGCTGTGTCGATCCCTTCGAGGACGAGGTTTGCGGTCTTCAGCCGGGCGCTGTGGCAGGAGACGCAGTAGCGCCGCACCAGCGTTGCCGCCCCAGCCGACGTCATGCTGCCACTGGCAGTGGGGGGATGCGAGGCCGCTGGCGCCGGCAGCGACTGGGCCGACGACGGTGACGCGCCGCCCATCGCCATCCACACGGCGGCCAGCGCCAGCCGCAGGCATCGGTGTGTCGCCGTGCGAGTACGCATGCGAATCATCAGTCGTTCTTTCCGGCCGAGGCACGGCGGCCCGGACAGCCGGCCACGCCTCAATGCGCTAGCGTAGGGAATGCCGGTCGTCCGCGGCAACGACAACGACCGGCAGTCATCGTTGACTTCGCCCGGTCGGTGACCTCCGGCCGTTGAGTCGGCTCATTTGGTCGTGACGTAGCGGCGCAGAAGCGTGCGCCCGTCCACTCCGAGCGTGGTGTCGGCGCCGCGGCTCTTGAGCAGGGCGGCCGTCTCCGGCCACGAGCTGACGCCCTGGGACGCCACGTTCAGGTGGGCTTCGGCCAGCCGGTACGGCGTCTGTCCCTGGGTATCCCGTGCGTCGATGGCCGCGCCTTTGTCGAGCAGGAAGGTGACCAGGGTCGTACCGCCCATGTAGGCCGCGCCATGCAGCGCCGTCTGTCCGGACGCGTTGCGGGCATCGATCGCGGCCCCGTGATCCAGCAGGTAGCGGACCGCCTCGAGGGCATCGGCTTCGCCCCAGTTCGAGTAGAACTGCGACACGTCGCCCCGTCGGGCGCGCGGTCCCTGGATCTGGGTGACGCCGGCGGCCACCATCAAGGCGGTCGTGCCGGTATCGTTGGTGTCGGTCGTGACGGCGCCGCCCGCGCGTAGCGTCTCCATCAACTCGACGTTGACCTGCTTGGCCGCGAGCCAGAACGGCGTGGCTCCTGCGAAGCTGCCGGCGCCGGTGGGTGGCGGGACCGGCGCCCCGGCGATGGCCGGGACCTCGCTGCCGGCGCCCCGGCCCGGTCCGAAGAGCGTCGCCGGGGCCGTGCGGACGCGTGCGTTGACGTCGGCGCGGCGGGCGAGAAGCGCTGACACCGCCCGCCTGAGGTCCTTCGGAATGGCGACGTGCAGTGCGGAGTAGCCGGCGCCGTCGGCATTCGGGTCGGCGCCTCGCTCGAGCAGCAGCAGGACGAGGTCCTCGCGCCCACTGGCCGCGGCGACGACGAGCGCCGAGTTGCCGTCCTTGGCTTGCTCATCGGGGTCGGCGCCGGCATCGAGCAGCAGACGGGCGGACGCGAGGTCGCCGTGGCGGGCCGCGAACAGCAGTGGCGTGAACCCGCCGGCGCTGCGGGCTCGCACGTCGGCGCGCGCGGCGATGAGAGCGGCGGCAACGTCGCCGTGGCTCTCGGCGATGGCCCACATCAGCGCCGTCTGTCGGCTGTCGGGCGGTGCGGCGTTGGGGTCGGCGCCTCGGGCCAGCAGCGCCTTCACCAGCGCGACATTGCCGGTAAAGGCGGCGGTCATGAGCGGCGTCTCGCCGGTCTTGCGCGCCCGTCCGGCGGCGGCGCCAGCCGCCAGCAGCCGCTCGGCCATGGCGAGGCTGCCGTTCTGGCAGGCCAGCATCAGCGGCGTCACGCCGAGGTCGTCAGCGGCATTGACGTCGGCACCGGCGGCGAGCAGGGCCGCGGCCGACGGCAGGTCGTCCCAGTGCGCCGCCCACGCCAGGGCGGTCGTGCCATCGGCCTGCCGGCTGTTGGGATCGACGCGCCGGCCGAGCAGGGCGGCCACGGCGGCGGCATCCTGCCGCTGCATCGCGTCGGCCAGTCGCGTGTCCGCGGCGGCGTCGCTCGGGCGCGCGGCGGCCAGCAGCACCGCCAGCAGGATTGCTCGACCGCACCAGACCTTCATCGCGACGGCACTATATACCTCCCCGACCGGCGGCCGCCGCGGAAGGCCGCGCCAGTCATTGTTGAACGCGGGGACGTCCGTGTCGCGTGCGCGGGCGTCGTGGTAACCTTCGCCTTTTACGCTGCCATGCCACGAGCGCTCGCCTCTCTGCCGACCCCGCGAGTTCGTTCCGACGCCTGGCGCGCGACGGCGCGCGTCGGCGGACTGGCGGCCGTCTTCTCGCTCGCGTCGCTCGTGCATGCCGCATCGCCGCAGGCGCCACGCGGCGCCGGGTCCCGTGCCCCGTCGGCGCGCGCGAGCACCGCGCAAACCGCCGCCGCCGCCGGGCGGCCGGCCATGACCGCGCCGGATGCCGCGACCGCGCGCGCACTGCTCGACCGCTACTGCGTCAGCTGCCACAACGCCCGGTTGAAGACCGCGAGCCTCGTGCTCGAGTCGGCGGCCGTCGACACCGCCCAGGTCGGTCGCGATACCGACGTCTGGGAGAAGGTCGCCCGCAAGATGCGGTCGATGACGATGCCGCCGTCAACGACGCCGCGTCGTCCGGCAGCCGCCGAGTACGTGCAGTTCACCGGTTGGCTCGAAGGGGCACTGGACCAGCACGCGGCGGCCCATCCGAATCCCGGCCGTCGCATCGTCCACCGGCTGAACCGGGCCGAGTACGCGAACGCCGTCCGCGACCTGCTCGGCGTCGACGTCGATGCCCGCGTCTACCTGCCGCCGGATGATTCCGGGTACGGCTTCGACAACATCGCCGACGTTCTTTCGGTGTCGCCCGGCCTGCTGGAGCGCTACGTACTGGCCGCCGGCAAGATCGGCCGCATCGCCCTGGGCGATCCGGCGGTGAAACCGTCGATGGCCACCTACCGCGTGCCCGGTCTGCTGGCGCAGGACGATCGGACGAGCGAAGACCTGCCCTTCGGCTCACGTGGCGGTCTGGCGGTGGGCCACCACTTCCCGGTGGACGGCGAGTATGTGATCAAGGTGCGGCTGCAGCGGACCTACATCGACATGATCCGTGGGATGGCCGAACCGCACGCGCTCGAATTGCGGCTCGACCGCGGCCTGGTGAAGCGCTTCACGGTCGGTGCGCCAGCCGGTTCAACGCCGGCGCAGATTCAGGAGTTCGTCCGCAGCGGGGACGCCCAGCTCGAGGCGCGGATCGCGGTGAAGGCGGGCCCGGCGGTGGTCGGCGCGGCGTTTGTCAAGGAAGCCAAGGTGGCGGAAGGTGTGTACCTGCCGAAACCGCCGCTCGCCAGCTTCGAATACTCCGGCAAGCTGGACACGGAGCCGGCCGTGGACGGCATCCAGATCATCGGTCCCCACCAGGGGGTCAGGCCGACCGCGAGCGCCAGCCGGCAGCGGATTCTCGTGTGCACGCCGCGTGACCAGTCCGCCGCCGCGGCGCGGACGTGCGCCCGCACGGTGATCGCCGGCCTCGCCCACCGCGCCTACCGTCGTCCCGTCACAGCGGCAGACGTCACGGCGCTGCTCGCCGTCTACGATCAGGGGTACACACGCGGCGGTTTCGAGGAGGGGATCGAGTGGGCCGTCGAGCGGCTGCTCGTCGCCCCCGATTTCCTGTTCCGGATCGAACGGGATCCGGCTGGCGCGAAGCCGGGCGTGCCGTTTCGCGTCAGCGACGTCGAACTGGCGTCGCGGCTGTCGTTCTTCCTCTGGAGCAGCATTCCCGACGAACCGCTGCTGGCGGCCGCTGAGGCCGGGCGCCTCTCGAGCCGCGACGGCCTCATGGCGCAGGTGCGCCGCATGCTCGCCGACCCGCGCTCGAACGCGCTCATCACGAATTTCGCCGGCCAGTGGCTGTACCTGCGCAACGTGCGGGGCCACGCGCCCGATCCCAACCTGTTTCCCGACTTCGACGACAACCTGCGCGAGGCGTTCAGCCGCGAGACCGAGCTGTTCTTCGAAAGCCAGCTGCGCGACGATCGCCCGGTCATCGACCTGCTGCGCGCCGACTACACGTTCGTGAACGAGCGCCTGGCCCGCCACTACGGCATTCCGGGCGTCTACGGCAGCCACTTCCGCCGGGTGACCCAGACCGATGACAACCGGGTCGGGCTGCTCGGGCAGGGGAGCATCCTCACGGTGACCTCGTACGCCCACCGCACCTCGCCGGTGGTGCGCGGCAAGTGGCTGCTCGAGAATCTGCTGGGCGCACCGCCGCCACCGCCGCCGCCGAACGTGCCGGCGCTGAAGGACGAGGGCGAGGGGGGCAAGCCAGCGTCGGTGCGCGAGCGCATGGAGCAGCACCGCCGAAATCCGGTGTGCGCCACCTGCCACTCGCGGATGGATCCGCTGGGGTTCGCCCTCGAGAATTTCGATGCCATCGGCCGCTGGCGCGCCACCGATGAGACCGGCAAGCCGGTGGACACCTCCGGCACGCTGCCGGACGGCACCGCCTTCAAGGGACCGGCCGAGTTCCGCCGTGCCCTGCTGGCCAACGAACGGGACTTCGTCAACACGGTCACCGAGAAGCTGCTCACCTATGCCCTGGGACGGGGCCTCGAGTCGTACGACATGCCAATCGTCCGCGCGATCGCCCGCGGCGCCGCCGCCGGGGGGGCGCGCTGGTCGGCTCTCATCGAGGGGATCGTCACCAGCGTGCCGTTCACGATGCGGACGGTGATGAGTGACGCGCCGGCAGCGCCGGCGGTGAAGGTGGCCCAGCCATGATCATCACGAAGAAGCACCTGTCGCGGCGCACCCTGCTCCGCGGCTTCGGCGCCACGCTGGCGCTGCCGCTGCTCGACGGCATGGTGCCGGCCCTGTCGGCCCTCGCGAAGACGGCGGCGGCGGGAACGCGGCGGATGGCGGTGATCTACACGCCCAACGGCATGATGATGCCGAACTGGACGCCGAAGGGCGAGGGCGCGGCCTTCGAGTGGTCGCCGATTCTCTCCGGCCTGGCGCCCTATCGCGACCAGGTGTCGATCATCAGCGGGCTTGCCGACAAGTACGGATGGCCGCAGGGCGACGAGGGCACCGGCGACCATGCGCGCGCCGCCGCCACGTTCCTGACCGGCGTGCACGTCAAGAAGACCGAGGGCGCCGACATTCGCGGCGGCGTCTCGATGGATCAAATCGCCGCGCGGACGCTGGCGCAGGAGACCCAGCTGGCCTCGCTCGAACTGGCGCTCGAGTCGGTCGAGTTCCTGGGCGCCTGCGATTCCGGCTACAGCTGCGCCTACGCCAACACCATCGCGTGGCGGAGCCCGACGACGCCGCTGCCGATGGAGAACGATCCACGGGCCGTGTTCGAGCGGCTGTTCGGCGGCAGCGACAGCACCGACGCCGCCGCCCGCGCGGCCCGGATCGCCCGCGAGCGAAGCATTCTCGACTCGGTCACCACCCGGGTGCGGGAACTCGATCGCAGCCTCGGGACGAAGGACCGCGTGAAGATGAACGAGTACCTCGACGCGGTACGTGACGTCGAGCGTCGCATCCAGATGGCGGAGTCCCAGAGTGTCCGCGAACTGCCGGTGGTCGAGCGACCGGCTGGCATTCCCGCGACCTTCGAGGAACACGCGCGGTTGATGTTCGACCTGCTGGTGCTGGCCTTCCAGACCGACATGACACGGGTCAGCACGTTCATGCTGGGGCGGGAAGTGAGTGCGCGCGCCTACCCGGAGGTCGGCGTGCCCGATGCGCACCACCCGACGTCACACCACCAGAACGACCCCGAGAAGCTCAACAAGCTCGAGAAGATCAACGTCTTCCATCTCAAGCAGTTCACCTATTTCCTCGAGCGGATGAAACAGACCGCCGATGGTGACGGCTCGCTGCTCGACCACGCCTGCCTGCTCTACGGCTCGGGCATCAGCGACAGCAACATCCACATGCACGACAACCTGCCGCTCGTGCTCGCCGGCGGCGCCAACGGCCGGCTGCAGGGTGGCCGCCATCTCGTGTACCCGAAAGACACGCCGGTGACCAACCTGTTCATCAACATGCTCGACCTGCTCGGCGTGCCGGTGGACCGTCTCGGCGACAGCACCGGCCGCCTGCAGGGGCTGACGGATCTCTGAAACCGCGGCTACGCGATGCCAACCGCGGCTACGCGATGCCGGCGCCCTGGGTCTGCACGAAGACCGAGTACAACGACTGGCTGGCCGCCATGAACAGGCGGTTCCGCCGGGCGCCGCCGAAGCACACGTTGGCGCAGTTTTCCGGCAGCCGGATCATGCCGATCGTCACGCCGTCCGGCGCGATGATCTGCACGCCCGGTCGGGCGCCCGTCCAGATGTTGCCGTCGATGTCGCAGCGCAGGCCATCGCCAAACGATGGCTGCTCGGGCGAGGAGCCCGGGATGGTCAGGGCGGCGTGGCGACGCAGGTTCCGGGCGCGGGTGCCCTCGACGTCGAGCGCGCGGATGTCGCGCCCGCTGCCGGTGTCGCACACGTAGAGCCGCTTGTAGTCAGGCGAGAAGCACAGCCCGTTCGGCCCGGTGATCTCGTCCGTGACCATCTCGACCTGCCCGGTCTTCGGATCGGCGCGATAGACGGCCGGCTTGGTCTCCGATTCCCCCCTGAACCCCTCGTAGTTCCCCAGAATGCCGTACATCGGGTCGGTGAACCAGATGCTGCCGTCCGGATGCACCGACGCATCGTTCGGGGAGTTCAGCCGCTTCCCCTGGTAGCGCTCGGCGATGACCGTGACGCTGCCGTTGTATTCGTAGCGCACCACCCGTCGGCCGCCGTGCTCGCACGAGATCTGCCGTCCCTCGTGGTCGAACGTATTGCCATTGCTGTAGCCGGAGGGGCTCCGGAACACCGTCACGCGGCCGTCCTCTTCGATCCATCGCATCTGCACGTTGTTCGGGATGTCGCTCCACACGAGATAGCGGCCGACGCCGTTCCAGGCCGGTCCCTCGGACCACAGCGTACCGGTGTAGAGCCGCTTGATGGTGGTGTTGCCGACAATGTAGCGGCGGAAGCGCTGGTCGAGGGCGACGATGTCGGGGTCGGGATAGCGGACCGGCTCGCGGCCGCTCCAGTCGCGCGGTTGGGGCGGCGGAATCGGCAGCGGCGGCGCCGTCTGCGCGTGGCCGAGCAACGGCGTCGCCAGCGGAGCGGCGAGTGCCAGGTGGAGGAACGCACGGCGGTTCCAGGGCGCGGCATCGGAGCGGGTCGGCTTGTGCATGCGCAGATCTATAACCGAAGCGCGACCGCCGTGCACGCGCGAAAGCACGGCCATCGTGCCGGCGACGGTCGGCGCGCCACCGCGCGGCGCGACCGGCGCACCGCGGTCACATATGACCATCCGGGTGGACTCGACAATCCGCTGGTCACCTTGGCAGCCGGACGCTAACATCCCGCGCCATCGGCGACACCGCCGCAACTCCAAGGAGGACGACAGATGTACCGACTGACCGGCCGAATCGTCGGCATGCTGCTGTGTGTGGCCATCGGCCGCGCGGCGGACGCGCAGAATGCCAGCGGCATCGCCGGCATCGTCCGCGATTCCTCCGGCGGCGTGCTCCCCGGTGTGACCGTTGAAGCCGCGAGCCCGGCGCTGATCGAGAAGGTCCGCAACGTCGCCAGCGACGATCAGGGACAGTACCGCATCGTCGGCCTGCCGCCGGGGACCTACACGGTCAGCTTCGCGCTCGCAGGCTTCAGCACGTTCAAGCGGGAGGGCGTCGAGCTGACGGCCAACTTCACGGCCGCGGTCAACGCCGACCTCAGGGTGGGTTCGCTGGAAGAGACGGTGACCGTCTCGGGCCAGAGCCCGGTGGTCGACGTGGTCAACGCCGCGACGCGCAACCAGATCTCGCGCGACGTCCTGGACACCGTGCCGACCAACAAGACCCTCGAGGCCTACGCGGCCTTGACCCCCGGCGTGACGATGGGCACGACCGGGCAGGACGTCGGCGGCAGCAAGGGTGAGACGTACGTGCAGCTGCGCATCCACGGCACGCGCAACAACGACAACAAGACCCTCATCGACGGGTTCGAGACCAACGACTGGAGCGGACGAGTGTTCGTGCCGAACCCGGCGGCGGCCAACGAGGTGTCGGTCGAGTTGGGGAACGGTCTCGGCGAGTCGCCGGCCAACGGCGTCTACGTGAACTACATCCCGAAGTCCGGCTCGAACGTATTTCACGGCACGTTCATCGCGAACTACACCGGCTCCGGCATGCAGAGCGCTCCCAACCTGACGGACGACCTCGTCTCACGCGGCGTGACCGCGGCGAGCCTGCCGAAGATCAGGAAGATCTGGGACGTCAATGGATCGCTCGGCGGGCCGATCGTCCGCGATCGCCTGTGGTTCTTCACGGCGGAGCGGTCGTGGGGGAGCAACGGGACGGTGGTCAACGGCTTCTACACGCAGCGCAACGGCACGCCGTTCCTGATGCGGGACAACGGCTTCATCGGTGACTTGAGCGGTGGCAATCCGTTCCTCTACGCGCCAGACCGCAGCCGCCCGGCCATCAACGACTTCAACCAGTGGGTCGTCACCAATCGAGGCACCTGGCAGGCGACGGAGCGCAACAAATTCGAGTTCTCCTACGACTGGGAGTACCGGTGCGACTGCCACCGCAGCGTCTCGGCGACGTTGACGCCGGAGGCCGCCGCCATCCGCACCTACCACCCGAAGATTCCGACCCTCACCTGGACGTTCCCGGCCACCAATCGTCTGCTGTTCGAGGCCGGCACCGCGACGCAGTGGCTGGGCTATGGGCCGTGGCCGCAGCCGGAGACCGACCTCTACACGATCTCGGTGCTCGAGCAGAACGGCAACGTGCGGTTTCACGGAACGCAGCCGGACACCACCGGGCCTGGCGGTCTCGGCAACAAGTGGAATCTGATTCAGAACTCGCGCGCCGCGGTGTCGTACGTGACCGGCTCGCACGCCGTGCGCGTCGGCATGCAGATCCGCACCGGGGTGAAGAAGTTCGCCGAGGAGGGCGCGCCGATCGAATACCGACTGCTCAACGGGGTTCCCAATCAGATCACGCTCTACAGCTATCCGCTGCTCTTCCACGAGAACATGAAAGCGCTGATGGGCATCTACGCCCAGGACCAGTGGACCCTCAAGCGCCTGACGATGAGCGGCGGCATCCGATTCGACTACCTGAACGCCTACGTGCCGGCGCAGCAGCTGGCGGCCGGCGCGTTCGTGCCGGCGCGTCAGTACGACAAGGTGAGCTGCGTGCCATGCTGGTCGGACTTCTCGCCGCGCATCAGCGCCGCCTACGACCTGTTCGGCAACGCGAAGACCGCCGTCAAGGTCACCTTCGGTCGCTACGTGGCGGAAGAGTTCCTCAACACCGCCCACGAGAACAACCCGCTGGTGCTCGCCAACCCCAGCACCACCCGCGCCTGGAACGACAGCTTCTATCCGAGCGGCGACCCGAGGCGCGGCAACTACGTGCCGGACTGCGATTTCTCGAACACCGGCCAGAATGCCGAGTGCGGTCCGCAAGCCAACCCGAACTTCGGCCGCGTCGTGGTCAACAATTCCTACTCGCCGGAACTCCTGAATGGCTACCGCCCGGCCAACTGGGCGTTCTCGACGAGCGTCCAGCACGAACTGCGCGCCGGCGTGGCGGTCGGGCTCGGCTACTTCCGCACGTCGTGGCGCAACTTCACGTTCGCCGACAGCCAGAACGTCACGGCCGCGGATTTCGATCAGTTCTGCGTCACCATCCCGAATCACCCGCTGATGCCGAGCGCCGGACAGCCGCTGTGCGGCCTCTACAACATCACACCGGCGAGGTTCGGACAGGACGCGACGAACCTGGTGACCAACGTGGTGAAGGGGAACTACTCGGACGTCTTCAGCGGCGTCGACCTGACCATCAACGCGCGCCTGGGGCGCGGCGCGTTCCTCCAGGGCGGGCTGAGCACCGGTCGTCAGGTGACCAGCAGCTGTGAGGCGATCGACTCGCCCTCGAGCGCGGTGAGCGTCGTGCCGCAGCCGCCGGGGTCCACCGCGGCCGGTCTGACCACCCGGCCCTTCAGTTCGACCGACTTCTGCACGGTGACGCCGCCATTCTGGCTGCCGCAGTACAAGTTCTCCGGCAGCTATCCGTTGCCGCTGCAGTTCCAGGTGAGCGCGGTGTTCCAGAGTCTGCCGGGCATTCCACGGCTCGCCAGCCTGGTGGTCAACAATTCGCAGATCAGCGGGCTCGGTCGGCCGCTCGCCGGCAACGTCGCGAACGTCACGATCGCCAATATCATCCGGCCGATGACCGAGTTCGAGGATCGCATCAACCAGATCGACCTCCGGTTCATCCGCAACTTCCGCGTGATGGGTTCGCGCGTGCAGGCGGCCTTCGATATCTACAACGTGTTCAACGCCGCCGCGGTGCTGGCCGAGAACTATCAGTACGGCGCGACATGGCGGAACCCGACCGCCGTGCTCGACGCACGTGTCTTCAAGGTCGGTGTGCAGATGGATTTCTAGGCCGGGTGGGCCGGGTGGGCCGGGTAGGCCGGGTAGGCCGGGTAGGCCGGGTAGGCCGGGTAG
>CADEDC010000062.1 GCA_902825985.1 uncultured Acidobacteriota bacterium
GAACCGGGGGTGGAGGTTTTGCAGACCTCTGCCTTACCACTTGGCGACGGCGCCGTTACGAACAGATGTGCGAGGGAACGGAGGCGGGCCCCCTGTTCAACACGCTAGACCAGAACCGGCCCCCGCGAAACGCCCCAAGGGGAAGGCCCCGGGTTCCCCTACCAGGGTAGGGCCCACGGAAGAAAGTTGGAGCGGGAAACGGGATTCGAACCCGCGACTTCGACCTTGGCAAGGTCGCACTCTACCACTGAGTTATTCCCGCTCGACCGAAACCCTACGGTACCACACGCCGCCAGCCGGCATCAACCCCGGACCGTCTCGATCCGCGCATTTCGCAACACCTCCGTCGCCTCTTCCGGCGACGTCGGGTTGATGTAGAAGCCGGTCCCCCACTCGAAACCGGCGGTCCGCGACAACTTCGGCATCAATTCGATGTGCCAGTGGTAGAAGTCCGTCACATCGTCGCTGAACGGCGCACTGTGCACGATCATGTTGTACGCCGGGTGCTCCAACGTGCGATTCATCCGCGCCAGGACCGACTTCACCATCCGTGCCAACCCCTCGTACTCGGCCCGCGGCGCGTCCTCGAAATGGGCGCCATGTCGCCGCGGCAGGATCCAGGTCTCGAAGGGAAACCGCGGCGCATACGGTGAAATGGCGACGATGTCGGCGTCTTCCTGGATGACCCGCCGCTCGGCGGCAATCTCCTGCCGCAGGATGTCGCAGAACACGCAGCGCTCCTTCGCCTCGTAGTGCAGCCGGGCGCCGTCCAGCTCCTCACGCACGAAGTCGGGGACAATCGGCAGCGCGATCAACTGCGAGTGCGGGTGCTCGAGCGACGCCCCGGCCGCCGCACCGTGGTTCTTGAAAATCAGGATGTAGCGGAACCGGCGATCCTTCTTCAGGTCGACGACCCGCTCGCGGAACGCCCACAGAATCCGCTCGATCTCCCCCGCCGTCATCGTCGCCAGCGTCTTCCCGTGCTCGGGATGCTCGATGACCACCTCATGGGCGCCAATGCCGTTCATGCGGTCGAACATCCCCTCGCCTTCCCGGTCCAGCGTCCCCTCCACCTGGAGCGCCGGAAACTTGTTCGGGATGACGCGCAGATCCCAGCCGGGCGTGTTCGGCGCCGTGCCACCCTGACGGAAGGCGAGCACTTCTGGCGGCGTCAGGTCCTCCCGCCCGGGACAGAAGGGACAGTAGCTGCCCGAAACGAGCGTCGACCGCTCGATTCTGAAATCGTTCGGGCGCTTGCGCCGTCTGGTGGAGATGATGACCCAGCGGCCGGTCACGGGATCTTTGCGCAATTCAGGCAAGGGCGATGCGACTCAGCTTGTGATTCTACCCCGTCGCGTCGAAGGCATTGCGAATGAGTTCGATCTTGACGGCTTCGTCCGCCAGATCGACCGCGATCACGTCGAATCGGCAGGGACGGTCGTGCAGCCGATGGCGGGCCAGGAAGTCGCGGGCGGTGGCGACGAGCCGCTTCCGCTTCAGCGCCGTCACCGCTTCAAATCCGCCGCCAAACGCCTGTCCGTCGCGCGCCTTCACTTCGACGAACACCACGGTCGGACCATCGGTGGCAACGATGTCGATTTCTCCACTGCGGCGGCGATACCGCCTGGCCATCACGGCGTACCCACGCTGCTCGAGTTCACGAACCGCGAGATCCTCGCCGATTCGGCCCAACCGGCTGCGCCCGTTCCCCATGCCGGCACCGGACAGCAAGACCGGTGCTCAGGCCGCGACCCGCCGGCGCCCACGCCTGTCAGGCGTGCCGCCCAGTGACCTCGCTGAGACTCTCGTCGAGGATGCGGACGGCGATGTCGGCCTGCTCCGTCGTGAGCACGAGCGGCGGACAGAAGCGGATGGCATTCTTGCCGGCACCCAGGATCAGCAGCCCACGCCTGAAAGCGGCCACCACCACGGCGTCGCGTTCGCTGGTCGCGCGTTCCTTGGTCGTCCGGTCGCGCACCAGTTCGACACCGACCATCAGGCCGCGGCCGCGCACGTCGCCGATGAGCGGGTGGCGGTCCATCAACCCGCGCAGGCCTTCGATCAGATGCGCCCCGACCACGGCGGCGTTCGTCATCAGCGAATCGCGCAGCAGCGTCAGCGTCGCCAGGGCGGCGGCGCACGACACCGGGTTGCCGCCGAACGTCGACGCGTGCGTGCCGGGCGGCCACGTCATCAGATCGGCGCGCGCGATGGCGACGCCAAGCGGCATCCCCGACGCGACCCCCTTGGCGACGGCAATGACATCCGGCTGCACGCCGGTATGCTCGACCGCAAACATCTTGCCGGTGCGCCCCATCCCCGACTGCACCTCGTCGACGATCAGCAGCATGCCGTGCGCCGCCGTGAGGTCGCGAAGCCGCTGCATGAAGACATCGGGGCCGACGACGTAGCCGCCCTCGCCCTGGATCGGTTCGACGAGAATCGCCGCCACTTCGTCGGGTGACACCAGGTGGAGGAAGAGCTGGTGCTCGATGAAGTCCAGGCACTCGGCGGCGCAACTCTGCGGCTGCAGTTTCAGCGGACAGCGGTAGCAGTCGGCGTACGGCGCGTGGTGGACTCCCGGCACCAGCGGACCGAAGCCGCGGCGCTGAATGGTCTTGCTGCCGGTCACCGACAGGGCGCCCATCGTCCGACCGTGGAATCCGCCGAGGAAGGCGATGAAGTTCGGCCGCTTCGTCGTGTAGCGGGCGAGCTTGAGCGACGCTTCGATGGCCTCGGCGCCGGAGTTGGCGAAGAACGCGCGGGCATCGCCGCCGACCGGCGCGACCGCCGCCAGCTCCTCGGCCAGTCGAACCTGCGGTTCGTAGTAGAAGTCGGTGCCCGACATGTGGAGGAACCTGCCGGCCTGCTCGGTGATGGCGCGCACGACGTCCGGATGCGAATGGCCGGTGGCGTTCACGGCGATGCCGGCGGCGCAGTCGAGGAACAGGTTGCCGTCGACGTCCTCGACCATCGCTCCGTAGCCGCGTTCGATGACCAGTGGATAGCCGCGCGTGTAGGACGGCGACACCACCCTGGCATCGCGCTCGATGAGCGCCTTGGCGCGCGGTCCGGGCAACGAGGTCTTCAGGATTGGACGATCACTCATGACGGCCACAGCATACCCCCGGCGCGGGCGCGACGGGAGCCGGGGCATCCACCGTCACTTGCGCTTCCACCTGGTGCCGGCGGCCGAATCCTCGAGCAGGACCCCGCGCGCGGCCAGATCCTGGCGGATGCGGTCGGCGGCAGCAAAATCCCGGCGCCGCCGTGCGGCGTGGCGATCCTCGATCGACCGCTCGATCTCGTCGACCGGAACCGGCGGCAGCTCGTCCTCGGCCCGCCGCAACGCGAGCACGCCGAGCACCCGGTCGAAGCCGTCGAAGGTGGCGCGGATCGCCGCGACGTCCTCGAGACCGACCTGCTGGCTGTCGACGGCGGAATTGAGCGCCCGCACCAGCTCGAACATCGCCCCGAGGGCGCCGGCCGTGTTCAGATCGCTGCACATGGCGTCGGCGAACTCGCTGCGCGCCTGGTCGAGCCGGTCGGTGATCTCGGCGTGGCTGCCGGCGGCCTTGACGGTGTCGAGACGCGCCAGGAAGTCGACGAGCCGCCGCATCGCCTCTTCCGCCTGTGCAAGGCTCGCCCAGGTGAAGTTCTGCTGCTTGCGGTAGTGCGCCGAGAGCAGCAGGTAGCGGACCGCCGACGGGCGGAAGCCCTTCGCGACGACGTCCGGCACGGTGTAGGTGTTGCCGAGCGACTTCGACATCTTCTGGTCGTCGACCAGCAGGTACTCGACGTGGAACCAGAACCGGGAGAACGGCTTGCCGGTCGCGCACTCGCTCTGTGCGATCTCGTTCTCGTGATGCGGGAACACGAGATCGATGCCGCCGGTGTGGATGTCGATGGATTGCCCGAGCAGGCGCATGGCCATGGCCGAACACTCGAGGTGCCAGCCGGGGCGCCCCGGCGGATCGACCATCGTCCACGTCGGCTCGTCCGGCTTCGTCGCCTTCCACAACACGAAGTCGCGCGCATCGTCCTTCGCGTAGTTGTCGGTGTCGACGCGGGCGCCCGCCTTCATCCCCTCGTGATCGAGGTGCGCGAGCTTGCCGTAGTCGGGCATCGAGTTGATCTTGAAGTACACCGACCCGTCGCTGCGATAGGTGTGCCCCTTCGCGTCGAGCACCGCGATGAGGTCTGCCATCGCCTGGAGGTTCTCGGGATCGGTGGCGCGCGGCATGTCTTCCACCGGTTCCAGTCCGAGCGCGCGCGCATCCTCCAGGAACATGTCGACGTACTGCGTGGTGTAGGCCCGCAGATCCATCCCGGCCTGGCGGGCACCGATGATGGTTCGATCGTCGACATCGGTGAAGTTCATCACCTGACGGACGCGATGGCCCATCAGGTGCCGCAGCGTCCGCCGCAGGACGTCGGCGCAGATGAACGACCGGAAGTTGCCGATGTGCCCGCGGGCGTAGACGGTCAAGCCGCAGGTATACATCCGCACGGTGTTGTCCGGCCCGGGCGTGAACGCCTCCTCGGTCCGGCTCAGCGTGTTGAATAGCCGCATGGTCATGCGCGAATCAGTCGATCGGGCGGGAGGTTTGCCACAGCGGTCCGACGCCGGCGATCGCCACCTTCAACGCGCCGCCGTGCGCGGTGAACCGCAGTTCGCAACCGCCGCCGGCGGCGGCGCGGGTGACGGCCACCTCGACCTGTCCGACCAGCTCGGCCGCGTCGGTCGCCGCACAGCACGCCGTGGTGCACACGCGCGACACCAGATCTCGTACCAGGGCTGGGGACGGCTCGGCCGGCAGGTGCAGGGCGAAATAGAACTCTTTCGAGGACACGTGGCGCAAATTCTACAGTGAAAGCCGGCTGAAGAGCACCCGCGCCCGCTCGCAGTCGGCGGCGATCTGGGCTTTCAGGTCATCCAGCGACCCGAAGCGCCGCTCGTCCCGCAACCGCTGCACGAAGCCGACGCGCACCGACTGACCGTAGAGATCGGCATCCAGGTCGAAGATGTGGGTTTCGATCGACAGCTGGCCCGACGAATCGACGGTCGGCCGGACGCCGATGTTGGTCACGGACGAGCGCACGACGCCGGCCACCGTCGCAGTGGTCGCGTAGACGCCGTGCGGCGGAATCAGTTCGTTGGTGGTCGCGAGGTTGGCGGTCGGGAATCCGATGGTGCGGCCGCGCTGGGCGCCCCGGACGACGGTACCATCGAGGAAGTACTGGCGGCCGAGCAGGGCGCCGGCCTCGTCCACCCGCCCTTCCCCGAGCAGACGGCGGACCCGGGTGCTGCTGACGACGAAGTCCTTGTAGCGGATCGGGTCGATCTTCTCGGCCCGGAAACCGTAACGGGCCCCGAGCACCCGGAGCAGGGAGAAGTTGCCGGTCCGGTCGTGCCCGAACAGGAAGTTCGCGCCGACCCAGACATCGGCGACCCGCAGCCAGTCGACCAGCACACGCTGGACGAACGTGTCGGGATCCCAGTGGGACAGCTCCGGCGTGAAGCGGACGATCGCGGCACCCTGCAGCCCGGCGGCCGCGATCGCCTCCAGTTTCTGCGACGTGGTCATGATGAGCGGCGGCGCCTTGTCGGGCCGTACGACCCGCGGCGGATGCGGATCGAAGGTCATGACCACGGGCGTCGCCCCCCGCTCGGTGGCGACGCGACACACGCGGTCGAGGATCTTGCGATGACCGCGGTGCACACCGTCGAAGTTTCCCAGTGCGAGCACCGGCTGCACCCAGCGCGGCGGGCGCGGGTCGTCTGGAAAGTGGATGACGTCCATTACACCGACAGAATCAATCCATCATAGGCCAACTCGACGCCGGCCGGCAGCGCAGCACAGGTCTCCGCATGCGGCAGGTCGTGGCAGATATGGGTGAAGTAGGCCTGCCGCGGCCGCAGCCGCGCGACGACGGCCAGTGCCTCCTCGACGTTGAAGTGCGTCGGATGCGTGCGGTGGCGCAGCGCATCGACAATCAGCAGCTCGACCCCCTCGAGCAGCGGCCACGACGCCGCCGGGATGGCACTGCAATCGGTCAGGTAGGCAAATCGGTCGAGCCGGAATCCGAGAATCGGCCGGGCGCCGTGCAGCACGGGCACCGGCGTCACCTCGACGCCGCCCAGGGAGAACGGCCCGCCGATCCGGAACGGCACCAGCTGCGGGATGCCGCCGCCGATCGCCGCCGGCGGCGTGAAGATGTACGAGAACGTCCGCCGCAGGTCGGCGAGCGTCCGCTCGTCGGCGAAGAACGGAATCGCGCCGTGCTGGACCACGTTGAAGCGCCGGACGTCGTCGAGCCCGAAGATGTGATCGGCGTGACTGTGCGTGAACAGAATGGCATCGACGCGCCGGAGATCGTGCCGCAGCGCCTGCGTCCGCAGATCCGTGGAGGTGTCGACGAGGATCGATCGGACGCCGGTCGCAATCGCCGACCCCGCGGCGGCCGGCGGCGTGCCGACGACCTCGATGAGAATCGACGGCCGCGACCGCGTGTCGCGCGGATCGGCCGACCGGCACGTGGCGCAGTCGCAGCCGATCATCGGCACGCCGTGCGACGTGCCGCTGCCGAGGACCGTGACCTTAAGGTTCAATAATCTGCTTCCCGCCACCGGCCACCTGGACGAAGCGCAGGCGCAGTTCGGTGAGCACCTGCTCCAGGACGGTGCGCTCTGCGGCGGTCAGGTTGCCCCGGGTCTTCTCCTCCAACAGGGCGAGAATCTCGATCATCTGCGACGCGCCCTCGAGATTCGGCGCGCGGCGGGCGCCGCCGTCCGGATCCGGCAGGTCGCCGAAATGGATGGCTGCGGAGCTTGCCAGCGAGACGACGAAGGCGGTGAAGGTCAGGCCGGACACGTGGCTTGATAATATGCCATCCGACCATGCCGAATGCACCTGACGAGTTCCAGCGCCTCATCGACATCGTGGCCCGCCTGCGCGCCCCTGACGGCTGCCCGTGGGATCGCGAACAGACCATCGACAGCCTCAAGCCGTTCGTCCTCGAGGAGACCTACGAGGTGCTGGAGGCCATCGATGCGCACGACCACCCGGCCCTGTGCGAGGAGCTCGGCGACTTCCTGTTCGAAGCGGTGTTCGTCGCGCAGCTCGAGGCCGAGGCCGGCCATTTCTCGATCGCCGACGCGGTGAAGAGCGTTGCCGACAAGCTGGTGCGCCGGCACCCGCACGTCTTCAAGCGCGACGAAGGCGAGCCCGAGCTCGCAAGCGCCAACCAGGTGCGGGCGCGCTGGGAGGCGATCAAGGCACAGGAACAGAAGGGGCGGCCGACGCCCCGGACGCTCCTCGGCGGCGTCCCCGACGGCCTGCCGGCATTGCTGCGCGCCTATCAGATTGGCGTGCGCGCCGGCTCGGTCGGCTTCGAGTGGGCACGCCCGATCGACGTCGTCGCCAAGATTGAGGAGGAGGTGGCCGAGGTCCGCGAGGTCCTCACCCATGAAACGGTGAGCCAGGCGCGCGCCGAGGAGGAGGTCGGCGACCTGTTGTTCGCGATCGCCAACCTGTCGCGCAAGCTGGGCGTCGAGCCGGAAACCGCCCTGCGAAAGGCCAATGCCAAGTTCGCACGCCGCTTCACGGCGATGGAAGGCAACATCGCGGCAACCGGCCGCACGATGGCCGAGATGACCCTCGACGAGCTCGAGGCCGAATGGCAGACCGTCAAGGGCGACCCGAACCAGGGCTGATCGCGGCGCCTGGTACCCCCGTCCCCAGGTGCGGCGCCGGGCTCACACCGTTCCTGGTGGCACTCCAGTAGGCGGTCCGTCGGCCGGCGGTCCTGACGTCGAGGTCGTGGCCGTCGGTGTCGACGGTGATCGCGCCGTCCTGGTCGGTGCGGTAGACCGACGCACCGCGCGCCTCGAGGCGGCGAATCACTGCCGGTGCCGGATGGCCGAAGGCGTTGCCACGGCCGGCGCTGACAATCGCGACCGTCGGGGCGAGCCGCTCGATGAACCACGCTCCGCTGGACGTGGCGCTGCCGTGGTGCGCCGCTTTCAGCACGCGCCGCGGCGCCGCCGCGAACTGGTCGGCCAGGCTCGACTCCACCTCCCGGCCGATGTCCCCCGGCAGCACGATCGAGACATCGTGCCAGCGCAGTTCGAGGACGATCGAGTCGTCGTTCCGCGGTTCCTGGCGCTCCCAGTCCGGCGGGACCGGATGATGGACCTGCACGTCGACGCCGTCGATGACCGTGACGTCGGCCCGCTGGACCTGCGTCCAGCGGACCCCCAGCCCGACCGCCAGCGCCCGGACGTCCTGCAGGAGCGGGAGGCGTGGCACCGGAACCCCGTCCCAGACGTCGAACGGCCGCAACGCGCGCAGCACGGCGGCCGCACCTCCGACATGATCGACGTCGCCATGCGTCAAGACCACGGTATCGAGGCGACGGATGCCGAGGTGGCGCACCGTCGGGACCACCACGCGGTCGCCAACGTCGTAGGTCTGCGATGCTGAACCGCCCGCATCCACCAGCATCGTCGCCCCACGCGGAAATCGGACGAGGGTCGCATCGCCCTGCCCGACGTCCAGGAACGTGACCCGGAGCCGCCCGCTGCTGCGCGTCGCGAACATCGTCCATGGTTCGACGGCAATCCAGACCGCCGCCGCGCCGGCCGCGACGGCGCTGCCGAGCCGCACCCACCGGGCAACCGATGACCGGCCAGCCCCGCCACGGTGCGCCAGCAGGAGCGCGAGACCAAGAGACCCGACGTAGACGATCACGACCCAGACGGATGGTCGCGCCACGCGCCACGCCAGCGCCGGAAGCCAGTCCACCAGCGACGCGGAGGTCACCAGCGTCGATGCGCACATCGCCGCCAGCCAGCCGGTGGCATCGGCGGCGCCTGGCCACATCAGGCTGAGTGGCACCAGCAGCATGCCGGTCACCTGCACGACTGCCATCAGCGGGATGGCCAGCAGGTTCAGCAGCAGTCCAGCCATCGTGATGCGGCCGAACAGCGAGGCCACCACCGGCAGCAGGGCGGCTTCCGCCGCCAGCGACGCCACGATGGTTGCCGCCAGGGACCGCGGCAGCGCCCAGCGGACCGTCAGCGGCGCGAGCGGCGACGCGGCGAGAATGCCGAGGGTGGCGCCAAACGACAGCAGGAAGCCAGGATCGGCCACCGCCAGCGGATCCAGGGCGACGAGGCCGCCCGCCGCGACCAGCAGACCGTGCAGCGGCGGCAGCCGATGGTCGAGCGCACGCGCGGCGAAGGACAGCACCGCCACCGTGATCGCCCGGGTGACCGATGCGCCGCCGTCGACCACCTGCCCGTAGACGAGCAACAGCACGATGGCGGTCGCCATTGCCGCTCGCCCGAGCAGCCCGGCCCAGCGAAAGAGCACGAGCGCCAGCGCCGCGAAGATGGCGATGTTGCCGCCGGAGATCGCAATGACGTGATAGGTGCCGGCCTCCTGCAGCGTGCGTTCGACCCCTGCGGCAAGGCCGGCGCGATCGCCGATCAGGATGGCCGTGACCACGCCGGCAGCCACGGCACTCCAGCCGCCGACATGGCGAGCCACCGCGCGGCGCACGAACGCCCGGGCGGCCGCGGCCGCCTCCGTGCGCGGCGATCCGGGCGCGATCACCTCGATGAGCGTCGCGCTCTTCACGGTGCCGACCAGCACGATGCCGCGACGCGCCAGCGCCTGCGTCTCGTCCATCGCCCCCGGATTCCGGTGCGGCGTCGGACGCCGCACGTGGACCGGGGCGCGGATGGTGCGTCCGGCCCGCCAGCGGTCGGCGCCGGCGGCAGCCAATCGTCCTGACACCGACAGCAGGACGCCTCCCTGCACGGCGTGCGATGCGGGTACATCGACCGCCGTCTCGCGCCGGCCGCCACCGCGCCCGCGTACATCGAGCCGGGTGACGGCGACGCTCAGCGACACCGCGTCGGCGCCGACGCGCGCATCCGACCGCAGGGTGCCGTGCAGTTCGCCCACGACCACGTCGTCGTCGCGGACTGCCGCGTCGAATACGGCGCGCAGCGACGGGCGCCAGGCGTCGTCCCAGGCCCGGGTCGCCAGCGACGCCCCGCCGGCCGCGAAGGCGACGACGACGCCGACGAGGAAGCCGAGGGGGTGGGCGCGCCGGACCGCGGCCACGACGAGAGCGGTGGCGACGGCCAGGGTCAGCAGCAGCGCCGGCAGGGGCCAGGGCTGCCACAGACCGTAGGCGCTGCCGCCCAGCAGCGCGAGCATGGGAAGCGCCGATGACAGCTGCACATCGGCAGCGGCAGCAAGAAGCGGGACGCGCCACCGGCGGGCGGCGGCGCGCGTCGGCAGCAGCCGATCCGCCTGATCGTGCGTGGGTTGCGGCGGGCGACGACGGCGGCAGGTAGGCCGGCGCGGCGCGCGGATGCACGAAGTGCGCGGCGGCTAGGCCTGGCTCGCCGCAATTCCTGCGTAGTAGTCCTGCAGGGCGCGGACGCTGACGCCCTGCTGGCGGGTCGCACGAATCGCCGACACGGCGGCCGCCGCGCCGGTCAACGTCGTGATGCACGGCACCTGCTGCATCATCGCGGCGCGCCGGACGGCCCGATCGTCGAAGAACGACTCGCGGCCGAGCGGCGTGTTGACGATGAGGTCGATCTCCTTGTTGACGATCTCGTCGGCGACGTTCGGCCGGCCTTCGTTCACCTTGTAGACGATGTCGACGTCGAGGCCGTAGGAGCGCAGGAAGGCGGCCGTGCCGCGCGTCGCGAGCAGTCGGAAGCCGAGTTCCGCCAGGTCGCGTGCGATCGGCAGGAGGTTCGGCTTGTCGTCGTTGTTGACGCTGACGAACGCGGTGCCCGAGTCCGGCAGCCGCTGGCCGACCGACAGCTGGGCCTTCGAGAACGCGACGCCGAACGTGTTCGCTCCCCCCATCACCTCGCCGGTGGACTTCATCTCCGGCCCGAGGATGGTGTCGACGCCCGGGAAGCGGACGAACGGGAACACCGGGCTCTTGACGAACACGCCCGACACCTCGATGTCGCGCGTCAGCCCGAGATCGGCCAGCGTCCTGCCGGACATGACCCGGGCCGCCACCTTGGCCAGCGGCACGCCGCTCGCCTTCGACAGGTACGGGACGGTGCGCGAGGCGCGCGGGTTGACTTCGAGGACGTAGACGACGTCGTCTTTCGTCGCGTACTGGACGTTCATCAGCCCGACGACCTTCAGCGCCCTGGCGATGCGCCGCGTGTAGTCGCGGATGGTATTGAGGTGCCGCTCCGGGCAGATGAACGGCGGCACCACACAGGAGCTGTCTCCCGAGTGGATGCCGGCTTCCTCGATGTGCTCCATGATGCCGCCGATGACGACCGCGCCGGTCGGATCGGCGATGGCGTCGACGTCGAACTCGAAGGCATCCTCGAGGAACTTGTCGATGAGGATGGGGTTCTCCGGCGACGCGTCGAGCGCCTGCGTCATATAGCGGTCGAGCGTCGCCATGTCGTAGACGATGGCCATGGCGCGGCCGCCCAGCACGTACGACGGCCGGACGACGACCGGGAAGCCGATGCTCCCGGCGACCTCGCGCGCTTCCTCGCGCGATCGCGCGGTGCCGCTGGCGGGCTGCGGGATGTCGAGTTCCTGCAGCAGCGCCGAGAAGCGCTGGCGATCCTCGGCGAGGTCGATCGAGTCGGGCGAGGTGCCGAGAATCCGGACGCCGGCGGCCTGCAGCGCCAGCGACAGCTTCAGCGGCGTCTGCCCGCCGAACTGCACGAGGCACGACACGTCCCCACCGGCGCTCCGCTCCGTCTCGATGACGTTCATCACGTCCTCGAAGGTCAGCGGCTGGAAGTACAGCCGGTCGGCGGTGTCGTAGTCGGTGGACACCGTCTCGGGGTTGCAGTTGATCATCACGGTCTCCAGCCCCTCCTCGCGCAGGGCGAAGGCCGCGTGACAGCAGCAGTAATCGAACTCGATGCCCTGCCCGATGCGGTTCGGTCCGCTGCCGAGGATCACGACCTTGTCGCGGTCGTTCGGATTCGACTCGCAGGCCGACTCGTAGGATCCGTACATGTAGGGCGTGAACGACTCGAACTCGGCCGCGCAGGTGTCGACGCGCTTGTAGACCGACCTCAGGTTCTGCCCCTGCCGGCGGGTCCGCACGGCCGTTTCGGTCGACCCGGTGGCGAGCGCGATTTCCTGGTCGCCGAACCCGGCGCGCTTCAGCCGCAGCATGTCGTCGGACTCGATGCGGGCCAGACCGAGCTTCTTGGCCTCCTTGCGCATCTCCTGGATCTCGGCGAACTGCTGCAGGAACCAGATGTCGATCTTCGTCAGGTCGTGGATCTGCTCGACACTCCAGCCACGGCTGAGCGCGGTGAACAGGTCCCACATGCGGCGATCGTGCGGCACCGACAGCTTCTTGCGCAGCGTCGCGTCGTCCTCGGCGGCAGCCGCCTTCGCGGCCTTGCCGGCGCGCGGCGCCAGCGTCGCCGCCGCATCGGCGTCGGCGTCCCAGAACAGCAGGCCGCTCCGGCCCATCTCGAGCGACCGGATCCCCTTCAGGAACGCCTCCTTGAAGGTCCGGCCGATCGCCATCGCCTCGCCCACCGACTTCATCTGGGTCGTCAGCGTCCGGTCGGCCTGCGGGAACTTCTCGAAATTCCACCGCGGAATCTTGACGACCACGTAGTCGATCGTCGGTTCGAACGACGCCGGGGTGGTGCGCGTGATGTCGTTCGGAATCTCGTCGAGGTGATAGCCGAGCGCCAGCTTGGCGGCGATCTTGGCGATCGGGAATCCGGTGGCTTTCGAGGCCAATGCCGAGGAACGCGACACCCGCGGGTTCATCTCGATGACGATCATCCGGCCGTTCGCCGGGTTCACCGCGAACTGGATGTTCGACCCGCCGGTCTCGACGCCCACCTTGCGGATGATCAGCCGCGCCGCATCGCGCATCCGCTGGTATTCCTTGTCGGTGAGCGTCAGGATCGGCGCCACGGTGATGCTGTCGCCGGTATGGACGCCCATCGGATCGATGTTCTCGATCGAGCAGATGACGACGAAATTGTCGGCGGCGTCGCGCATCACCTCGAGTTCGAACTCCTTCCAGCCGATGACCGACTCCTCGACGAGGATTTCGTGCACCGGGCTGAGTTCGAGACCGCGCTCGACGATGTCGCGGAACTCTTCGACGTTGTAGGCGATGCCGCCGCCGACCCCGCCGAGCGTGAACGACGGCCGGATGACCAGCGGGAAGCCGAGCGCCTGTGCCAGATCCTGGGCCTCGGCGAAGGTCCGGACGACGCCGCTCTGCGGCACGTCGAGGCCGATCGAGCGCATCGCGTCCTTGAACAGCTGCCGGTCCTCGGCAATCTTGATCGCCTCGATCGACGCGCCGATCAGCTTGACGCCGTACTTGTCGAGCACGCCGGCCGCGGCGAGGTCGACCGCCAGGTTCAGTGCCGTCTGGCCGCCGACCGTCGGCAGCACCGCGTCCGGCCGCTCGCGCGCGATGATGGCTTCGAGCACCTCGACCGTCAGCGGCTCGACGTACGTCCGATCGGCCAGTTCGGGGTCGGTCATGATCGTCGCCGGGTTGCTGTTGACCAGCACCACCTCGAGCCCCTCGGCGCGCAGCGCCTTGCACGCCTGCGACCCCGAGTAGTCGAACTCACACGCCTGTCCGATCACGATCGGACCCGAGCCGATCACCAGCACCCGCTTCAGGTCGGTTCTCCGTGGCATCGCTAACCGCGCCCCTCGATCATCTCGATGAAATCCGTGAACAGATAGTCGGCATCGTGCGGTCCGGGCGACGCCTCCGGGTGGTACTGCACCGAGAAGGCGGGCCGCGACGTGTGGCGCAGGCCCTCCACCGTCTGGTCGTACAGGTTGACGTGGGTGACGATCGCATGCGCCGGCATCGTCGCCGGATCGACGGCGAAGCCATGATTCTGCGACGTGATCTCGATGCGCCCGGTGTCGAGCTTCTTCACCGGATGGTTGCCGCCGCGGTGGCCGAACTTCAGCTTGTAGGTGGTGGCGCCGACCGCCAGTCCGAGAATCTGGTGGCCGAGGCAGATGCCGAACGTCGGCACGTTGGCCTCGACGATCTGCTTCACGTTGTCGATGGCGTAGGTCAGCGGCGCCGGATCGCCCGGGCCGTTGCTGAGGAACACGCCGTCGGGCCGGCCGGCCAGCAGTTCGGCCGCCGGCGCGGTGGCCGGGTAGACGCGCACCTCACAATTGTGGGCGCTGAGGCGCCGCAGGATGTTCCATTTCATGCCGAAGTCGTAGGCGGCGATCCGCAGCCGGCGCGTCGCGCGCTTCTCGGGCTCGACGGCGTAGCTGCCGATGTCGTCCACCGGCCAGTCGAACGGGCTCGCCGTGGTGACCACCCGCACGAGATCCGAGCCTTCCATCGGCGGAACCCCGGCGGCGCGCGCGACCAGCGCCTCGGGGTCCAGGCCGTCGCCGGTGGCCACGACGCCGCGCATGACGCCGTGCGAGCGCAGGCGGCGCGTCAACTCACGCGTGTCGATGCCCGAAATCGCGACGAGGTTGTTGCGCACCAGGTAGTCGCGCAGCGTCCCGTCGGCCCGCCAGTTGCTCGCGAGCGGCGACTCCTGCCGGATGATGAAGCCGGACGCGCGCACGCCGCGTGACTCGACGTCCTCGTCGGACACTCCGTAGTTGCCGATTTCGGGGCAGGTCATCGTGACAATCTGCCCGGAGTACGACGGGTCGGTCAGGATTTCCTGGTAGCCGGTCATGCTGGTGTTGAACACCACCTCGCCGAGCGCTTCGCCGAGCGCTCCGGCCGCCGTCCCGCGATACCAGGTTCCATCTTCAAGGGCGAGAATAGCTTCCAACGATTTGGTCCTTGTGCTCTGTGCGCGTGAGCCGTCCGCGCCGCATCGGTCGCCGGGTCATTCAGTCGCCGGTCCCGATTCGACGCCCGCCGCCGCTCCTGGCAGCGGGCAGCCTTGTATTATCCGTCATCTTGACCGTCACTGCTCGAGCGAGGCGGTGACGCGATTGCGCTCGTCTGCAGCGACGCGCACCGACGAGGACCAGCGGCGATAGCCATCGAGCTCCAGACGCACGACGTGCGAGCCGGTTTCGATGCTCGATACGGTCAGCGGGGTCGTGCCGATCCGGCGGCCATCCAGGAACACCGTCGCCCCGGTCGGCCGGCTTTCTACCGTCAATGCCGCGGTGAAGAGCGCGCCAGCGGCTGCGGCGGACGCGGCGGCTTGACGCGCCGGCTCGAGATCGACGACGACGGACTGCGCCGGCTGCGACGCCGAGACCGTCACCCGGCGCTCGGCCGCTGCATAGCCGGCGCGCGTCAGGCGCAGCGTGTGGGTCCCGAACGGCAACGTCCGCAGCGTCGTCGGCGTCGTCCCGACGTCGCGGCCGTTCAACACGACCCGGGCCCCCGCCGGCGACGTCCGCACCAGCACCCGCCCGCCCGCCGTCGCGCCGCGCGCCGGCGACGGATCGGTGCGACGCTCCACCCGCGGCCGCGGCGCCGGGACATCCAGGTTGCGCGGTGCACCGGCGGGTGGCCGCGTGACGGCGGCGGGCGGCGGCGGGGGCACCGCCGCCGGGGTGCCAGCGGCGCGCGCGTCGGCCGGCGGGGCTGGTGCCTTCGCCATGTCGGCAGCCGCCGCCGGTTCCGCGACCTCCGGCGACACCACCGGCGCCGCCGGTCGCGGGCTGGCGGGTGGGGCGGCAGCCATCTGCGCGATCGCCGGCGCCGTGGCGGTGGCGGTCGCCACCGCCGGTTCGGCGCCACGGTTGGCGAAGACGAAGAATCCGAGCGCAATCCCGACGATGACGCCGACCAGCAGGGCCACCGGAATCGGCCAGACCGACGACGGCGCAGGCGGCGCGCCGACCGGTGCGACCGGCGGCAGCCCGGCGGCCGACGTCGGCGCGGTCACCACGGAAGCCGATTCACTGGCGGCTGCCGATGCCGACGGCGGCGTCTCACCGTCGTCGCGCGGCATGAGCGACGGCTGCTCCGCCAGGACGGGCTCCCGGTCCACCCCGCGCAGCGCCCAGTCGGTGGCGTCATCGGCCCCTCCAGGGCCGGCCTCGGTGGCCAGCGTCAGGTCGGCGGTGTCGTCCGCATGAACTGCCGTGTCGAGCGGCACATCGCCGGGCAGCAGTTCCGGCATCGCGCCGCGCAACGGTTCGTCGATCGAGAGAGGACCCGCCAGGGGCAGCTCGAGCGGTGTCGGCGGCACCACGGCCCGGCCCGCCGTCGCCTGGCGCGGCGTCGCCGATACTGCCAGCAGGCTCCGGTCGACGGTCTGTTTCAACGCGTCTGCAAAGGCCAGCGCTGTCGGGAACCGGTCGGCGGGTCGTTCGGCCAGCGCCTGGGCGAACACCGCCCGCAGCGCCGCGTTGTCGTCCCCGTCGAAGAGCCCGTCGATGGCGGCGGGACTGGAGGGACGCCGGCCGGTCATCATCTCGGCAATCAGGACGGCCAGGCTGTAGACATCGGCGCGGCGGTCCCAGGCGTCGCCGGCGACCCGTTCCGGCGCCGCATACGGTCGACGCACCGGCGGCATGACACCGATGGCGTCGAGCGCCTGGGCGATACCGAATCCGGTGACGCGGGCATCGTCGGTCGCCAACAGGACGTCACGCGGATGCAGCGCGCCGTGGAGAACCCCGACCGCGGCGGCGAAATCCAGGGCACCGGCCAGCTGGGCGGCCACCCGGGCCGCATCGTCACCAGGGGCGCCGCCGAACTCACGAATGACGGTGTCGAGCGAGTCGGCGGCGACGAAGTCCTGGGCCAGAAAGGGTGATGCGTCGGCGACGCCGGCCAGGATTGGCGCGGCCATGGCCGGATGCGCCAGGTCGGCGTCGATGAGGTGCTGAAGGCGATCGATGAACTGCGGGATCCGCTCGGGTGTCAGGTTCAGCTTGAAGAGCTTGACGGCGACCAGCCGATCCTGGTCGGGATCGTAGGCACGGAAGACCGGTCCCAGCGTGCCAGCGCCAATCTGATGCAGCACGCGGAACGGACCGAACGCATCGGGGGGCGCGGCGCCTGCCGCTTCGGTGTTCAGCGGTGTACTCCTCGGGAAAGCGTCCGAATCGTAGCACTGAACCACTGCCCATTCAACGTGTTACAGCGCATCGCGGAGTGCCGGCCGGGGAGCCGGCCGGCAACCGATGCTGACGAGCTTAGTTCTGGCCCATCAAGCGCATAGCGGCGATCGCCTGCTTGACAGTCCGACGAGCGCTTTGAGACAGTAAGCAACCGGTGCCGGCCAACTCAACTGAATTGATCACAGCCTCGGGCGAAGTGCCGGCCCGGGTCGCTGTCGATCTTCGTCGTTTCCCGTGGATCCGCCGCCTGGCGGCCGACTACGCCTACGACTTCGCCGCCGTCGCCCCATTCTTCTCAGGTGATCCGGCGGACAGTCAGGCCTGGGCGGACGTGATCGCCCGCAGCCAGGCTCATCCCCGTCGAGGCGCCGACATCGCCGCCGTGATCGCCGCGCAGCAGGCCCGTCGCGGTGCCCCGGAGGCGGCACGGACGGCCGCAATGCGCCTCGCCGATCCGAGCACCGTGGCCATCGTCACCGGCCAGCAGGCCGGACTGTTCGGTGGCCCGCTCTTCACCCTGCTCAAGGCGCTCACCACCCTGAAACTCGCCGATCAGGTGTCCCGCCAGCACCACGTGCCCTGTGTCGCCGTCTTCTGGATCGACGCCGAGGATCACGACTGGAACGAGGTACGCTCCTGCACCGTGCTCGACGAGGCGCTCGCCACGGCGACCGTCTCGCTGCCGGCCCGCGGTGGCGAAGATCCGGTGCCGGTGGCCGAGCATCGGCTGGACGACCACATCACGAGCGTACTCGACGAGCTCGAACGGCTGCTCCCCGAGACGGAGTTCCGGGCCGACATCTTCGCGGCGCTGCGGCGCGCCTACGCTCCCGGTGCCGGCATGGCCGACGCCTTCGGCATCTGGCTCGAGACGGTGCTGGGGCCGCGCGGTCTGCTGGTCTACGACTCGTCCGATCCGGCGGCCAAGCCGCTGGCCAGCGGGGTGTTCGTGCAGGAGCTGTCGACGCCGGGCGAAACCGTCCGTCGTGCGGCGGCGGCCGGCGCCGAACTGGTGGCGCTCGGCTACCATTCGCAGGTCCACGCCAACCCGGACACGCTGGCGCTGTTCCGCCTGCACCCCGGCCGGCGCTCGATGCGCCATCAGGACGGACATGCGGTCATCGGTGACGACCGCGTCCCGCTCGCGACGCTGGTGACGGAGGCGCGGGAGCGACCGGTCGGCTTCAGTCCGAACGTCCTGCTGCGTCCGATCGTCCAGGACACGCTGTTCCCGACCGTCTGCTACGTCGCCGGGCCCAACGAGCTCGCCTATCTCGGCCAGCTGCGCGGCGTCTACGCACACTTCGGCCTGCCGATGCCGCTGATGTACCAGCGCGCCTCGGCGACGCTGCTCGATTCGGCGGCCATGCGGTTCCTCACGAAATACGACGTCGCCCTCGAGAACCTGCAGGCGCAGGACGAGGCGGCCCTGAACGACCTGCTGAAGGCGCAGATTCCGGCCACCGTGGACGCCGCGTTCGACGAAGCGGCGCGCGCCATCGACGCCCAGATGAATCAGGTGGTCGAAGTGATTCCGGCCATCGATCCGACGCTCGAGCATACCGCCCGATCGACGCTCGGCCGCATGCAGCACGATCTCCACACGCTGCACAACAAGATGATCAACGCGGCGAAACGCCGCGACGAGACACTGCGCCGCCAGTTCACCCGGACGCGGGCCCTGACGTTCCCCGGCGGGCACGCTCAGGAGCGGACCCTCGGGTTCCTGTCGTTCCTCAATCAGTACGGGCCGTCACTCGTCGACCGGCTCGACGCGGAGCTGCCGCTCGATCTCGGACGGCACTGGATGATCGCCATCTGACGCATGGCCGGCACCAGAGCGGGCCGACGTCCGCCGAAGCGGGGCGTGCGAATCCGGGTGGCAGCGGTGTGGAAGCGCGCCTGGGTCCGAGCCGCCGCCGTCCTGGTGATCCTGCCGCTGGTCGCCGCCTGCTTCGCCGGCGGCTACTACTACGTCACGTTCGCCCGCATCATCGACGCCCGCCTGCACGGCGAGCGTGAACGCGTGCTGCCGCGCGTCTACGCCCGGCCGCTGGAGCTGCGCGCCGGGCAGTCGCTCACCGGCGCCCAACTCGTCGATCGCCTGAACGATCTCGGCTACACCGAGCGCGACGTGCCGTCGAGGCCGGGCGAGTTCGCTGTCGGTGCCGGCGCGGTCACCATCCTGGGACGGGCCGCCGAGTTGAAGGGACGGACGATCGACGTGTCGTTCGTGAAGCCGACTCCCCGGGTGCAGCGGGCCGCGAAACGTCCGCCGCCGCGGCCGTCCGACCGGGTCGAAGCGCTCCGTCTTGGCACCGAGGTCCGCGACCGCATCCTGCTGGATGCGCCGGTGCTCACGTCGATCATCACCGGCGGACGCGAGAAGCGACGGCCGGTCGCCCTGACGGCCATTCCCGAGCGGATGACCCAGGCGGTGCTGGCCATCGAGGACCGCCGGTTCTACGACCATCCCGGCGTCGACGTCATTCGCAGCATCGGCGCCATCGTCACCAACCTGCGCGGCGACACACCGTATCTCGTCGGCGGCAGCACCATCACCCAGCAGCTCGTGAAGAACTTCTTCCTCACGCCGGAGAAGTCGATCAAGCGCAAGGTGATGGAACAGCTGATGGCGCTCGTGCTCGAACGGCGGGCGTCGAAGGACGAAATCCTCGAGCTGTATCTGAACGACATCCCGCTCGGTCAGCGCGGCTCCTTCGGCATCCGCGGCGTATCGGAAGCGGCACGCCTCTTCTTCGGCAAGGACGTCAGCAACCTGTCGCTCGTCGAGGCGGCAACCATCGCCGGCGTCATCCAGTCGCCGTCGGCGCTGAACCCCTTCAACAATCCGGAGCGCTGTCGCGAGCGCCGCAACGTCGTCATCCGGTCGATGGCGACGGCCGGCTATGTCACGCCGGAGATCGCGGACCAGGCGATCAAGGAGCCGCTGGTGCTCGTCCAGCGCGCGCTCGAATCCGAAGCACCCTACTTCGTCGACTACGTCGGCCAGCAGCTGGAAGAACAGTACCCCGGTTTGACGACCACCACGAGCGAGGTGGTGGAGGTCTATACCACGCTCGACCTGCATCTCCAGCGGCTGGCGCTCGACGCCGTCCGCGACGGGCTGGCGAGCGTCGACAAGCTGCTGTCGCGCCGCAAGCGGAAGGGACGGGCCGAGGCGGCGCTGCTCGCCGTCGACCCGCGCACCGGCGACATCGTGGCAATGGTCGGCGGCCGCTTCTACAACCAGTCGCAGTTCAATCGCGCGGTGACCTCCCGCCGCCAGCCGGGTTCGGTGTTCAAGCCGTTCGTCTTCCTGACCGCGTTCGAGCAGGCGCACGAGCTCGGCGCAACCGGGCTGTCCCCGGCGACGATTGTCGACGACAGCCAGACGGCCTGGGAGACGGCCGAAGGGCTGTGGGAACCGGCCAATTATGGCGACGAGTACGACGGGCCCATCACCTGGCGCCGGGCGCTCGCGCAGTCGCGCAACCTGGCGACCATCAAGGTGGCCGAGCAGATCGGCTTCGATCAGGTGTCGGCGCTCTGGAAGCGGCTGGGTGTCGGCACGCCGGCGCGTCCGTACCCGTCGATCGCGCTCGGCGTCTTCGAAGCGACGCCGCTCGAGATGGCGACAGCCTATACGTTGTTCCCGAACCAGGGCGCCGTGCGACCGTTGCGCTCCCTGCTGCGGGTCTCGCGGGACGGTGACGACGTCACGCGCCCGTCGCCGCCGCCACGGCCGATCGCCCGGCCGGCCAGCGCCTATCTGGTGACCAGCATGATGCGCAGCGTGATGAACGAGGGGACCGGCGCCGGCGCGCGCGGCCGCGGATTCAGACACGACGCCGCCGGCAAGACCGGCACGACCAACGACCTGCGTGATGCGTGGTTCGTCGGCTTCACACCCGAGCTGCTCACGGTCGTCTGGGTCGGCTTCGATGACAACCAACCGGTCGGGCTGTCGGGCGCCCAGGCCGCCCTCCCCATCTGGTCGCAGTTCATGGCCCGCGCCCTCGCCGGTCATCCGGACGTGTCGTTCCCGGCGCCGGAGGGGATTTCGTTCGTCGACGTCGACGCAGAAACCGGCAAACTGCCCGAACCTGGATGCCCGACGATCATCACCGAGGCGTTCCTGGCCGGCTCCGAGCCGATCGACACCTGCGATCTGCACCGCTTCTGATCCACGTCTGCCGTCGGGCTGCCCGCCGGCCGAACCGGCATCACCGCCCGACTCGCGAACGGCCGCGACCGGCGCGGCTGGCCTGGACGCCGGCGATCGTTCATAATCCGACACGTATGAATCAGGAAGTCTTTGCCGCCGTGGCCGACGCCCTCGAACGTGGCGAGCCGGCCGCCCTGGTCACCATCGTGTCGACAATCGGCTCCACCCCTCAGCGGGTCGGCGCCAAGATGCTCGTCTTCGGCGATGGCCGGATGGTGGGGACGATTGGCGGCGGCTGTTACGAGAACGACGCCTTCTGGAAGGCGCGCGAAGCCATCACCCACCGCCGCCCGCAGTTGATCAAGTACGAACTCTCGGACGACTTCGCTCAGGAAACCGGGCTCATCTGCGGCGGCCAGATGGAGGTGTACATCGAGCCGATCGAGCCGTCGCCTGAGCTGTATGTCATCGGGGCCGGCCACGTCGGCTACCATCTGGTCCAGCTGGCGCAGACCTGCGGCTTCAAGATTCACGTCATCGACGACCGCGAGAAGTTTGCCAATCGCGAGCGGTTCCCCGATGCCGACGAGGTGATTGCCGACGACATCCCGGGGTGGATTGAGAAGACCGCCATCCCGCCCCATGCTTACGTCGTCATCGTCACGCGCGGCCACAACAACGACCTCGACGCGCTGCGCGCCCTGGCACCGCGCGATCTCCGCTACCTCGGGCTGATTGGCAGCCGCGCCAAGGTCGCTCGCATCTACGACGCACTGCGCGACGAGGGGATGTCAGCCGAGCGGCTGAGGAGCGTCCATGCCCCGATCGGGCTCGAGATCGGCGCCGTCACCCCGCAGGAGATCGCCGTGAGCATCCTGGCCGAACTGATCGCGGTGAAGCACGGCAAGGTGAAGAGCCGCGACGCTGCCGACCTGACGATGCAATGGAACAACCTGAAGCCGAAGCCGGAAAAGCCGGTTCCCGTCGAGGGTTAGCGGCGCGACCCAGCCGCCGGGCGGGCCGGCGGTTACTGAGGGACCCGGTGACTGGCGGCCGATTCGTCAGTTCTGCCGCCGGATGCCCGCCCCGGCGCGGTGCCCGCGGCCGGCGTGCGGTTCGCGGAGCCTGGACTCGCCGTGTTCAGGGGTGGCGCTGCGCGGTTGCATCGACCGTGGGCCGCGAGCTTCGTTGTATACTGGCAGTCGCGGACTTCGACTGCTAAACGCCATGGACAACGAACGCGCCAGACGCATTCTCGCCGCGCTCGTCCGGGAGTACATCGCCTCGGGCGAGCCGGTGCCGTCTTCGCTGCTGGTCAGCCTGGCCGGCATCGGCGTCTCGTCCGCGACCGTGCGAAGCATCCTGGCCCGGCTGGAAGACGAGGGCTTCGTCCAGCAGCCGCACACCTCAGCCGGTCGCATCCCGACCGACCGCGGCTACCGCTTCTACGTCGATCTGCTGCTCGAAGCCCGACGGCCGCCGCGCGCCGCGCAGGTGGTCGAGGCGCAGCTGCGGCGCGACGGCAGCGGCGGCTCGCTGGTCGACTCGGTGCTGAGCCAGGCCTCGCACGTCGTCTCCCAGGCCTCCAGGCACGTCGGCTTCGCGCTGCGCCCGACGCATGCCGCGGCCGTCTTCGATCGTGTGGAGTTCGTGCCGCTCACCTCGACGCGCGTGCTGGTCGTGCTGGTCGCCCGCGGCGGCCATGTCATCCAGAAGGTCATCGATGTCCAGGAGCCGCTGGGTGCCGTCGAACTGCGTCATGCGGCGAACTACCTGAATGAAGAGTTTCACGGCTTGCCGCTCCACCGGGCCCGGGAAGCGGTGCTGGAGCGGATGAACGAGGAGCGGTCGCTCTACGACGAGCTGCTCGCCCGCGCCTTGCGGCTGGCCACCTCGACGTTTTCGGATCTGGCCGAGGAGCAGGGCCTGTACGTGGATGGCGCCGCCTCCCTGCTCGGCAAGGATCAGGGGCTGACACTCGACACGCTGCACGCGCTGCTGCAGATGATCGAAGAGAAGCAGCGCCTCGTGCGGCTGCTCAACGAGTACATCGACGGTCCAGGCCTGACCGTCGTCATCGGCGCCGAGCATCCGGACCCGAGCCTACGCTCGTTCAGCCTCGTGGCCTCCACCTACGAGGATGCGGCGGGCACGGGGACGGTGGGCGTCATCGGCCCGACGCGGATGCGGTATTCACGGGCCATCACGGTCGTCGATGCCGCCGCGCAGGCCGTGACACGCGTCTTGCGCAATCAGAATTAGGCACAACGGACATCATGGCTGACGAACACACTCAGGGCCCCGCGGGGTCGCCCACGGATGGCGATCCGTCGCCGGCCGAATCGCCGGACCTCGCCAAGCTGCGGACGGAACGTGACGATCTCTACGACCGGCTCCTGCGGAAGACGGCGGAGTTCGACAACTACCGCCGGCGTGTCGAGCGCGAGCGCCGGGAACACGCCGACCAGTCGATCGTCGACTTGCTGCTCGATCTGCTCCTCATCGTCGACGACTTCGAGCTGGCGCTCGGCGTCGAGACCGCCGACACCTCGTACCGCAAAGGCGTCGAGCTCATCTACGCCAAGCTGACCGACATGCTGCGCCGCCAGGGCGTGAAGCCCATCGACGCGGTCGGCAGGGACTTCGATCCCAACGTCCACCAGGCGGTGTCTCAGGAGGAGAGCGCCGCCCACCGCGACGGCGAGGTGATGAGCGAACTGCGCCGCGGCTACATGAAGGGCGAACGCCTTCTGCGTCCGGCGATGGTGAAGGTGGCCAAGGCGTGAGCAAGCGCGACTACTACGAGGTGCTCGGCGTCGCCAAGACCGCCAGCGAAGCCGAACTGAAGAGCGCCTACCGCAAGCTGGCGCTGAAGCACCACCCGGACCGCAATCCCGGCGACAAGGCGGCGGAAGACCTGTTCAAGGAGGCGGCGGAGGCGTACGGCGTGCTCGCCGACGCCGACAAGCGGGCCGCCTACGACCGCTTCGGCCATGCCGGGGTGCGCGGCAGCGCCGGCGGCGGGCCAGGATTCGACCCGAGCGTCTTCAACGAGTTCGGCGACTTCGCCGACATCCTCGGGAACATGTTCGGCTTCGGCGACATGTTCGGGGGCGGCCGACGCCGCGGCGGTCCGCAGCGCGGCGCCGACCTCCGCTACGACCTCGAGATCTCGTTCGAAGAGGCGGCGAGCGGCGCCGAGACGGCCATCCAGATTCCGCGGCAGGAGTCATGCGAGACCTGCACGGGGTCGGGTGCTGCGCCCGGGAGCAGTCCGACGCAATGCGCCCAGTGCCACGGCCAGGGCCAGGTGCGCTTCCAGCAGGGCTTCTTCACCGTCGCCCGTACCTGTCCGGCCTGCCGCGGTCTCGGCAAGACCATCAGCAAGCCGTGCCCGACGTGCCATGGCGCCGGCCGGGTGAACAAGGAACGCAAGATCACCGTCAAGATTCCCGCCGGCATCGCCACCGGCCAGCAGCTCAGACTGCAGAACGAAGGCGAGTCGGGGGCCGCCGGTGGACCGGCCGGGCATCTCTACGTTGTCGTCCACGTCCAGGAGCACGAGTTCTACAAGCGCGACGGCGTCAACCTGTTCTGCGAAATCCCGGTCAACTTCACGACGCTGGCGCTCGGCGGCGACATCACGGTACCGACCCTCGACGGGCACGAGGCCGTGAAGGTCCCTGAAGGGACGCAGACCGGCACCACCCTCCGGATCAAGGGCAAGGGGATGCCGGAGATCGGCACCAAGCACCGCGGCGATCTGTATGCCACGGTGCAGGTGCAGACGCCGAAGAAGCTGAACAAGGAGCAGCGCCATCTGCTCGAGCAGCTCGCGAAGCTGCTGCCGAAGGAGAAGTTCGAACCGCGCATTCACGACGGCGAGGACGAGCGCAACCTGTTCGACCGCGTGAAGGACATGTTCGGCTAGACGCCCATCGATGGCGCCTCCCCGTTCCACTGAGCCGCGCAACTTCGGACTCACCGTCCTCGGACTCTGGCTGCTGATGGCGGTGGGATTCGGCGCGTCGGGCATCCTGCCGACGCTGCCGATGCCGGCGCCGCCGCTGATTCTCGCGGCGCTCACGGCGTTCGCGCTCGTCCTCGGCCTTCGCTCGCCGTTGCGCGGCTGGATTGCGATGCTCGATCCGCGTTGGCTCGTCGCCGTCCACCTCACCCGCTTCGTCGGCTTCTATTTCCTCGTCCTCTACGATCGCGGGGAGCTGCCGCGGGGTCCCGGCCTCTATGGCGGCTGGGGCGACATCGTCGTCGCGACATTGGCGGTGCTGGTGCTGCTGTTCACCGGCCCGCTGCTCACGGCCCGCGAGCGGTTGATCCTCGCCGTGTGGAACGTGCTCGGGCTCGCCGGCATCCTCGTCGTCACCGCTGCCGCGGCGCGGGCGTGGCTCGCCGATCCGGGCTCGATGGCCGCCCTGCTTCGCCTGCCGCTCAGCCTGCTGCCGACCTATGTCGTACCACTGGTCCTCGCCACCCACGTGCTGCTGTTCGTCCGGCTGCGGGCGGCGCCGCCGCCGTCCCCCTGACCGCACCCATGTTGTACGCTGCCCTGCTCGTCTCCGGCGTCGATGACGAATTCGCACTCGCGGCGGTCGACGACTTCGCCCCCGTGGCGGCCCAGCCGTCGGACGCCGGCGTCACCATCTACTTCCCGTCATCCGCCCAGCGCGACAATGCCCGCCAGGCGCTCGTGATCGCGTTTCCGGGAGCCGCCGTCGCGCCCGTGGATGTCGATGACGAGGACTGGGCTCGGCGCTCCCAGGAACATCTCGGCCCCATCGTCGTCGGGCGCGTCACCGTGAAGCCGGGTGACAGCGACCGCGCCGCCGATACCGCGACCGCGCAGCGGCCCGGCGCGGCCGGCCCGGTGGAGGTGGTCATCCAGGCGTCGATGGGCTTCGGCACCGGCCATCATGCCACCACGCGGCTGTGCCTGGCCGCGCTGCAGCGGCTCGAGCGCGACGGTCGCCTGGTCGGGCGCGTGGTGCTGGACGTCGGGACCGGTTCGGGCGTGCTGGCGCTCGCGGCGCGCGCTCTCGGTGCGCGGCGTGCCATCGGCCTCGACTACGACCCCGACGCGATCGCCAGCGCCCAGCAGAACCTGCCGCTGAACCCCAACCTGGACGCGGTCGAATTCCGCCTGTTCGACCTCACGACCGAGCCGCTCCTCCCAGCTGACGTCGTCGCTGCGAACCTGACGGGCGCCCTGCTCTGCCGGACCGCGCCGCTGTTGCTCGGTGCGGTGGCGGACGGAGGGACGCTCATTCTGAGCGGCGTGCTGGACAGCGAGCGGGCTGCCGTCGTGAGTGCGTTCGCGCCGTTCCACGTGACCTGGGAACGTCGCGAGGACGAATGGGTGGCGTTCTGTTTCAACCCTCCGGCCGCCGGATCGGTCTAAGCTGACATATGCCCAGAGGTCGTCTCGGCCTGCCGATGCTCGTGGCGCTGTTCACGGGGACCGTGGGCGTCCTCGTGCAGGCACAGCAACCGGCGCGCGATACACCGGCGGCGACGCAACGCGGCGCCGCCACCGCGCCATCCGGGTTCATTGCCGGCCGCGTCGTGGCGGCCGATACCGGGCGCCCGGTTCGCCGTGCCCGCGTGACGCTGAGCGCCCCCGAACTGCCTGGGGGGCGTGGCGCGTTGACCGACACCGAGGGGCGCTTCCAGTTCAACGACCTGCCGGCCGGTCGCTATTCTCTCGGCGTGTCGAAAAGCGGCTTCGTCGCCCTCGCCTACGGGCAGAGACGACCGCTCCAGCCGGGCACGCCGCTCCAGTTGAACGACGCCCAGCAGCTGCGCGGCATCGAGTTCCGGCTGCCGCGCGGCAGCGTCATCGCCGGACAGATTCTCGACGAAGTCGGCGACCCGCTGGCCGGCGCCGCCGTGCGGGTGCTGGCCTACCGCTATGCGCAGGGGGCGCGGCAGCTGGTGCCGGCCGGCGGCGGCATCACCGACGATCGCGGCCACTATCGGGTCTGGGGGCTCAACCCGGGTGAGTACTACGTCACGGCGGTGGCGCGGAATTTCTCGGTCGGACCGGGCGCCGCCGGTCCCGGCGGCGGTCGCGGCGGTCGCGGCGCCCCGCCGGTGCCGGTGACCGCGAACGTCGGTGGCACGGGCCCGGCCGTGAACCCGACCGCGGACGGCGGCGACGACACCGAACAGACCGGCTACGCCCCGACCTACTATCCGGGCGTCGACGCGGTGACCGGGGCACGGCCTGTCACGGTCGGTCTCGGGGCGGAAGCGCTGGACATCAACTTCGGCGTCCTGCTCGTCAGGACCTCGCGCATTTCGGGCCGCGTGGTCGCCTCCGACGGCGCCGCCGTCTCCACCGGCAACGTCGTCCTCATGCCGGAGGGACAGCCGACGGGACGGCAGGGACCGGGCACCGGTTTCAACGGCCGCATCCAGTGGGACGGGGCGTTCGCCGTCGCCAACGTCCCGCCCGGCCGGTACGTGCTGCGCGCCCGCGGCGACGACTGGGACGTGCCGCAGTTCGCGACCGTGCCGCTCACCGTGAGCGGCGGCGACATCAGCGACGTCAACGTCGTCCTGACGCCGGGCGCCACCCTCACCGGCACCGTGACCTTCCTGCGGTCGCAGATGCTCGATCCCGACCCGACGCAGTTCCGGGTCGGGGCGCCGAGCGCCGATGGCGTCACGGTCGGTTCGCAGCAGACGGCGCGTGTCGATCGGGCGGGTCGCTTCACCCTCCAGGGCGTCGCTGCCGGGCTGCACTGGATTCGCACCCAGGCGCCGCGCGGCTGGGCCGTGAAGTCGGTGGTCGCCGACGGCCGCGACGTCACCGACACGCCGATCGACCTGCGCAGCGGCCAGACGCTGGCCGGGCTCTCGGTCACGTTCACCGACACCTTGTCCGAGGTCTCCGGCGTGGTCAGGAATGCGCAGGGCGCGCCGGCCACCGAGTACACGGTGCTCGCCTTTCCCGAGGACAGCGCGCGCTGGCAGCCGCAGTCGCGGTTCATCATGACGGCGCGACCCGATCAGACCGGGCGCTATCAGATGCGCGGGTTGCCGCCGGGCGACTACCTGATCGTCGCCGTCGATCCGACCGAAGCGAATGAATGGTACGAGCCGGCGTTCCTCGACCAGCAACGCGGCCATGCGACACGTCTGCTGCTCGCCGAGGGCGACGTCAAGAGCCAGGACGTGACCGTCGACGTGCGCTGACGGGCCGCGCCGCGGTGCCGCGCGCGGCGGTCAGCGCCGCGAGAACCAGAACGTCGACTTCATCGCGAAGATGTTGCTGCCGCGGGCCGTGAACGTGCGCAGCAGGTCGTTCGCGCTGGCGTGCTCGCCGGTCGTCAGCGTTCCCAGCCGGTTCTGCTGCCAGACGAAGTAGGCGATGCTGCCCGGTCGCCACTCCCAGCGCAACACGACGTTGCTGCGGAACGACAGGTTCGTGAAGTCGCGGTTCGGCAGCGCGAAGGTCGTCGCCCCGTCGGTCACCACGTAGCTGCGGTCGGCAAGCCGCTCGATCGTCGTGCCGTCGGTGCCATAGATCCGCAGGCCGGGCTGACGCGGCGCCGCCATCTCGCCGATGTCGCTGTACTGGCCGGTCGCCACGAACGGCTCCATGTAGACATCGAGCGTCAGGTCGGGCTTGAAGGTGTAGTTCACGCGGAACTGCATCGACAGCGTCGTCCGGTCGACGACGCCGAAGATGAACCGTCGTCCGTAGTTCTCGGGCGGCCCGTTGGTCAGCGTCTGCAGGTACTGCTTGTTGATCGGGCCGTTGAAGGTCGCGGCGGTGCCCTGTTCGTACAGGTAGTTCGGCGCAAAGGTCACCTGGAACGATGGTCGCGGCCGGGCGGCGACGTTCCCCGTCAGGCTCCACGTGTAGTCGCCCAGTTCGTTGGCGCGATAGGTGCCGCTCACCAGCCAGCGCGTGTTGGCGCCGCTCGCGTTGCGCAGCGAGTACGACAGGTTGCGGCCGCGCGGTGACGCCATGGCGGGGCCGCCGCGGGTCATTTGCGCGTCCTGGCCGCGGAAGTAGTGGTTGTAGGTGGCCGAGGCGACCCAGAAGTTGCGGAACGTGACGCTGTTGGTGCTCGTCACCGTGTTGCGGACGCCGAGGTCGCTGTCGAAGTACCAGTAGTTGTTCAGCCCGACCTGCGTCGAGTAGGCGCGCAGAAACCTGCCGGGACGGGTCTCGCGGTAGGTGAGCCGCGGCCCGCCGGTGTAGTCGCCGGCGTAGTTCAGCCGGCCGAAATCGAGCGTCTCGAATCCCGGCCACTCGACCATCAGGTTGACGCCCCACAGCCAGTGCCGGCCGGCGATCTTGTTCAGGCTGCCCTGCGCCTGAGCGCCGTTCATCTCGCGGCGCGTCGGGTCGAGGCGGATCTCCGGCTGATCCAGGCGCTGCCAGAAGTGCCCGTTGGCACGCTGCACCCGCTCGATGGCAGCCGGCTCGCCGTCGATGTGCGTGATGCCGACGTTCGCGGCCAGTTCGTAGGTGCGATCGGCAAAGCGGATCCGGGTGTCGGCACCGTAGGTGACGGCGTTGCGCGACAGGAACGACGCCAGCGTATCGGTCGCGGCCATCTCCCGGTGCACCCAGGTGATGTGGGCGCCGACCGTGTTCCGCTCGCGGCCCCACTCCTGGATGGCGCGCGCGACGTTCCACGACGCCACCGGCGCGACCGGCGCGCGGCTCTGGACGAGCCCGTTCGACGTCCTCGCCGACTGGTCGTTGGTCAGCGCACTGAGGAAGCCGACCGACGTGCCGCGCCGCGACCGCCCGGTGAGCTTGGCGGCGGTGATGATGTTCGTCGCCTGCGGATAGTCCACGTAGGTGGCGGTCACCGGCACGATGGGGCGGGCGCCGATGCGGCGGGAGTAGTAGAAGTTGCCGGTCGCCGCCTCGATGACGCTGTTGCCTTCGATGAAGAACGGCCGGCGCTCGTCGAAGATGGTTTCGAAGAGCGTCAGGTTCACTTCGGCCGGATCCAGCTCCACCTGACCGAAGTCGGGGTTGACCGTCGCTTCGAGGGTCAAGTTCGGGCCCAGGCCGATCTTCATGTCGGCGCCGACGCGCCCGGACGGATTGAGGCCGGCGTCGAAGGGATTGTTCGGATTCGGGTTGCCGATGGTCCGCGACGACGAGGAGACGTAGGGCAGCAGCTCGAGCCGCTGCCGCGGGCGCAGTCCATCGATGCCGCGCAGGTTGCCGAAGCGGGACGACCAGCCACGGTTGGTACGGCCGATCACCACCCAGTAGTCCTGCTCGTTCAGCTGCGGACGATAGCGGCGGATGTTCATGCCCCAGACGCGTTCGGGCTGATCGTTGAAGCGCAGCTGCGAGAACGGGATCCACATCTCGGCCGTCCACCCGTTGTCGTCGACGTGGGTGCGGGCCGCCCACACCGGGTCGTACTGCTCGTCGATGTCGGTCTCGTTGTCGCTCGGGTGGAAATGATCCTGCCGGACGCCGGACGCCGTGACGCCGAACATATACGCGGTGCGGCGATCGAGGAAGGTATCGAGTTCGATCTGCAGGTACTCGGCCTGCTCCACATCGTCGCGCCGCCCCATGGGCGCCTGAATCGTGTCGCGGGCGCCGAACATCCGGGCGCCGACGTAGAGGTTCGCCTCGTCGAAGACGAATCGCACTTCCATCCGCTCGCTGGGTGGCGCGCCTTCGGTCGGCTCCTGCTGGGCGAAGTCGGCCACCGGCTCGGCCCTGAGCCAGAGTTCCTCGTTCAGATAGCCGTCGACCTGAATCGAGCCGCCGGGCACCCGCATCGCGCGCGCCTCCTTGCGTGGGGCGTTCGCGCCCGGCTGCGCGGGCTGCCCGGCGACCGAGGCGGCCGTCGGCGGAGCCGCACCCTGCGCCATTGCCACCGGGGCGTGGGCGGCCGCCAGCAGGAATCCGACGAGACAGGGACGCAGGACCCGAATCACCGAACGCAGGGGTATCCACTCAGCGGGCCGGACGGGGATCATTCGACTGCGGGCTGGAAAGATTGGGCCAACGAACCTGAAGATCGTAACACAGCGGCACGCTCAACTCTCCCAGAGGAACTGCAGGATGCTGAGCGCCGCGACGGCAACCGCGTCGGCGCGCAGCGTCCGCGGCCCGAGCGACACGAGCTCGATCCCCGCGGCACTGGCGGCCGCGCACTCGGCTTCGTCCCAGCCACCTTCCGGGCCGACGAGTACGGCCGCGTCCTGGGGCGTCGGTCGCGACCGCAATCGGCCGAGCGCGACCGCCGTCGACGGCACCGATGGCTCGACGAGCATCAATCGGAGCGCCGGCGGCGGTTCCCCGAGATAGTGGTCGAGCGTCAGCGGCGTGCGGATCTCCGGGAACATCGCGCGCCGCGACTGCTTCACCGACGCCAGGGCGACCCGACGCCAGCGGTCCGGGCGGGCGCCGCGCAGTAGCGCCCCGATGGTGGTCTCGGTCCGCCGGGTGACGAGCGGCTGAATCGACGTGACCCCCAGCATGACGGCATCGCGCACCACGTCGTCCATCTTCTCGCCCTTGAGCACCGCCTGCACGAGGGTGATGGCGACCGCCGCCTCCGGCGCGGCATCGACGCGCGACAGCAGCTGGACGCGGGCCTCGCGGCGCGCCGCCACGGTCACGCGGGCGACGAACTCGTGGCCGCGTCCGTCGAAGACGGCGACCATGTCGCCGACGCCGATGCGCAGCACGCGCGTCAGATGTTCCGCCTCGTCACGCGGCAGTTCGACGATGTCGTCGCCCGGGTCGAGTGAGGGTGCGAAGAAGCGGTGCACGGCTGGGGAGATTATAGGAGGTTCGCCGCGGTCGCAGACGGGGCGCGCCCGACGCGACAGGCGGCAGCCGCCGCGCCGGTCGCCGGGCCCGCCCGCGCGGCTATGCTATTCTCAGCCTCCGGATGTTCTTTCGCGGGCAAATCGTCGGTAAGTACAAGGTGCTGTCGACGATTGGCAGCGGCGGCTTCGGCACCGTCTTCCTGGCCGAGGACACCTGGATCGACAAGAAGGTCGCGCTCAAGGTCCCGCACAAGCAGGGCGTCGACTTCGGCGAGCTGCTCCGCGAACCGCGGCTGCTCGCCTCGCTCAATCATCCCAATATCGTCACCATCCTGACGGCGGAGAAGCAGGAGAGCGTCTTCTTCATCGTGATGGAGTACGTGCCGGGTGAAACCCTCGAAGGGATCATCGCGCGCGACGGGGCGCTGGATCTGTCGATCGCGCTCGACTACACGTGCCAGGTCTGCAATGCCGTCGACCACGCGCACAAGCAGGGGGTGCTGCATCGCGATCTGCGGCCGTCCAACGTCCTCGTCGCGGAGAGCGGGCTGGTGAAGGTCGCCGACTTCGGGACGTCCCGGTTCCTGGAGATCGCCGCCCATGGCACCACCATCATCGGCAGCCCTCCCTATATGGCACCCGAGCAGTTCCAGGGCAAGGCGCTGTTCGCCAGCGACGTGTACTCGGTCGGCGTCACGATGTACCAGATGTTGACCGGCACGCTGCCGTACGACACCCCGTCGCCGTCGGACCTCGACCGCCTGATGCGCGGCGAGCTGGTCACCGCGCCGCGGCTGCGGAATCCGAAGATACCGAAAGCGGTCAACGACATCGTCCTCAAGGCCATGGCGCCGGAGGTCAGCCAGCGCTACCAGCGGGCCGGCGAAGTCCTCGACGATATCCTGACGTTCCGCGACACCCGCAAGTCGCCACGACAGACGCCGGTGGCGAGCGAGCCGGCTCAGGACGAGGTGGACGACATCCAGAGCCGCCTGCGCGCCCGCGACGTGCCACAGGCGCGGTTCTGCTGGCACTGCCGCAAGCCGCTGCACGCCCGCTCCAGCGCCTGCCCCTTCTGCGGCGAGAAGCAGTAAGGCTTGGCCGGGCAGGCCGGGTGGGCCTGGTGGGCCGGGTAGGCCGGGTAGGCCGGGTAGGCCGGGTGGGCGGGCAGGCCAGGGAACCCTGCCAGGCGCGGCTGAATGGCGGGACCTCCCTACCTGCCCTACC
>CADEDC010000063.1 GCA_902825985.1 uncultured Acidobacteriota bacterium
GCAGCACGGCTTCTTCAAGGAATCGTTCATCGACGAGATGGCGCATGCCGCCGGCCAGGATCCGTTCGAGTTCCGCCGCCGGCTGCTCGGCGAGCAGCCGCGGTTCAAGGTGGTGCTCGACAAGGTCGCCGCGATGTCCGGCTGGGGCACGCCGCTGCCCGGCGGCGAGGGGCGCGGCATCGCCATCTGCGAGAGCTTCGGCAGCATCGTCGCCGAAGTGGTCCACGTGGCGGTGTCACCGGACGGGCGCCTGACGGTGCCGCATGTGTACGCCGCGGTGGATTGCGGCGACGTCGTCAACCCGGACAGTGCCATGGCACAGGTCGAGGGCGGCATCATCTTCGCCCTGTCCGCTGCGCTGCTCAGCGAGATCACCATCGACCAGGGTCGCGTCGTCCAGACGAACTTCCGCGACTACCCGATGATCCACATCGCCGACGCGCCGAAGGTGACCACGGCGTTCGTGCAGTCGGATGCGCCGCTCGGCGGACTCGGCGAACCGTGCGTACCGCCGCTCGCGGCGGCACTGACGAACGCCATCTTCGCGGCCACCGGTGTCCGCGTCCGCGAATTGCCGGTCAGGAAGACCTCGCTGCAGCGCGCGTAGGCGGCCGGGTCGGCGAGCGGCCCGTCCCGGCCCCACCGGCGGCTCAGCGGCGGACCCGGCCACCTCGTGGCGGGCCGGCGGGGAGTATCCTTGGATCAGAGTCTGGACCATGGAAACGCTGACCCTGCCGGTGACCGGCATGAGCTGCGCCGCCTGCTCGGCCCGGGTGCAGCGCGCCCTCGAGGGCACGCCGGGTGTCGGCACCGCCACCGTCAATCTGATGCTGCACAGCGCGGTCATCACGTTCGACCGGTCGACCCTGTCGCCGACCGACCTGGTGACGGTCATCGAACGCACCGGCTACGGGTCGTCGCTGCCGTTGCCGACGGAGACGGCGTTCGAGGCGCAAGCCGCCGCCGACCGGGCTGACGACGCCGAGTACCACGACCTGAAGCGGAAGTCGACCGTCAGCTTCGCGGCGGCGGCGCTCGGCATGCTGGTCTCGATGCCGCTGATGGCAGCTGCCGGCGGGTCGCACGGCCTGCACGGGGCACCAACCGACCCGTTTCTCGCCTGGACCCATCGCGTGATCGACCCGGCGCTGTCGCGTGCAGTTCCCTGGCTCTACGTCCTGGATCGCGGCGCCCTGCGCTGGGCGCTGCTGGCGATGACGGCGGCCGTAATGGCGTGGGCCGGCCGGCACTTCTATCGCCGCGCCTGGAAGGCGCTGCAGCATCGTGCCGCCGACATGAACACGCTCGTCGCCGTCGGCACCGGCGCGGCGTTCGCCTACTCGACGCTGGCAACGGTCGCACCGGGTTTTCTCGCCGCCCGCGGCGTCGTGCCAGACGTCTACTTCGAAGCGGTGCTGTTCATCATCGCGTTCGTGCTGCTCGGCAACACGATGGAGGCGCGCGCCAAGCGCCAGACGTCCGCCGCCCTGCGCGCCCTTGCGGACCTGCAGCCGAAGACCGCACGCCTGCTTCGCAACGGCACCGAGCAGGACGTCGCGGTCGAATCGGTCGTGCGCGGCGACATCGTCCTCGTGCGACCCGGCGAGCGCGTGCCGGTGGACGGGTCGATCGTCGAAGGCACGAGTGCAGTCGACGAGTCGATGCTGACCGGCGAGAGCCTGCCGGTGGCGAAGCGGCAGGGAGACGCCGTGTTCGGCGGCACCATCAACGGCACCGGCGGATTCCGGCTGCGGGCCGAGCACGTCGGAGCCGACAGCGCGGTGCAGCGGATCGCGAAGATGATGCGCGATGCGCAGGGCTCGCGGGCGCCGATTCAGCGCCTGGCGGACCGCGTCAGCGCCATCTTCGTGCCGGTGATCCTGGCTCTGTCGCTGCTGACGTTCGCCGGCTGGATCGCGTTCGCCGGCGGCGACGCCGTCTTGCGGGCGTTCGCCGCCGCCATCGCGGTCCTGATCATCGCCTGCCCGTGCGCGATGGGACTGGCGGTGCCGACGGCCCTGATGGTGGCATCCGGCCGCGGTGCGGCGCACGGCATCCTCATCAAGGGGGGCGAGGCGCTGCAGCGGGCGGGCGCGCTGAACACGGTGGTGCTCGACAAGACGGGCACCATCACCGACGGTCGTCCCTCGGTAACCGAGATCGTCGTCGCCGAGACGGCCGGCCCGCGGTCGGCAGCGCTCGACGCCAGAGGCCTGCTGGCGCGCGCCGCGTCGGTCGAAGTGGCGTCCGAACATCCGCTGGCCGATGCGATCGTCCGTGCGGCGCGGGAGCGAGGAGTGCCGCTCCGACCTGTGACCGGCTTCGTGTCGTATTCCGGCCTCGGCGCGGCCGGCGTCGTCGACGGCGAACGGCTGCTGATCGGCAACCGGGCGTTGCTGGCGCGCGAGAACGTCGCACTCGGCGGTCTCTCGGCCGAAGCCGACGCGATGAGCCGACGCGGACGGACGCCGATGTTCGTCGCCACCACCGTCGCTCCCGCGAGGGTCCTCGGACTGATTGCCGTCGCCGATCGGATCAAGCCGTCCAGCCGCGCCGCGGTGGCCCGGCTCAAGTCACTCGGGCTCGACGTCGTGATGCTGACGGGCGACAACCCACAGACCGCGGCGGTCATCGCCCGTGAGGCGGGCATCGATCGCGTGGTCGCCGGGGTGCTGCCCGAAGGCAAGATGGCGGAGATCTCGCGGTTGAGAACCGCCGGCCGGGTGGTCGCCATGGTCGGCGACGGCGTGAACGATGCACCGGCGCTGGCCGGGGCCGATGTCGGCTTCGCAATCGGCAGCGGCACCGACATCGCCGTCGAAGCCGCTGATATCACGCTGATGCGCGGCGACCTGGATGGCGTGGCGACTGCGATCGTGCTCTCCCGCCGGACGATGACGACGATGCGGCAGAATCTCTTCTGGGCGTTCGCCTACAACGTCGTCAGCGTGCCGGTGGCGGCGGGCGTCTTGTACCCGATGACCGGCCTGCTGCTGAGCCCGATCCTGGCGAGTGCCGCCATGGCGTTCAGCTCAGTGAGCGTCGTCGCCAACAGCCTGCGGCTGCGGACGGCCGCCATCGCCGCCCGCCGTCCGCTGCCGACCGAGGGCGGGCCGGCCACCAATGCCGCCGGCCCGGCCGATACCCCGATTCGAGAGGAGACATTCGTCATGGGCATCAACGACGCCGGCACCGCACCAGCAACGGTCATCCTGCACGTCGACGGCATGACCTGCGGCCATTGCGAACGGCACGTCGGCGAGGCACTCGGCAAGGTGCCGGGCGTTTCGGACGTCGCGGTCAGCCGGCAGACGTCGAGCGCGACGATGAAGGTGGCCGGGACGCCGGACCCCGGGGCGCTGGTGGACGCCGTCAAGGCGGCCGGTTACGAGGCGCGCGTCGAGCAGGTCGGCTGATCCGCGGCGTTCACCCCATTTCAACGAACGCTGCTTCAGGTACTGTCGACGCGCGTCGCGCGACGGGATCGGCGTGGTGGTGCACAGCAGGTGACCATGTCGTCGCTCAGGCGCTGACGAGCGCGGTAGCGCGCGGTCCGCAGATTGTCGTCGCCTGGGGGCGGGCACCTGCGCCGGGGCCGGCGACGATCCCGGTCGGTGACGAAGGAGGCCGGCGCGATCCGTGCGCCGGCCCTCAGCTGATCGACGGCGCTACCCTGGGCGCCAGTTCGCCGGGACCGCGAGCACGATCGCGTCCTTGGCCTTGAGCACCGCGGTGGCAATCGCGCCAGGCGTGCCGCTCTCCACGGCACGCAGGCCCATCACGATGAGACCGGCGTGCTCGGCAACCGCGGCGTGATCGATCTCTTCCGCCACGTGACCGCGACGGACCAGGGTCCGGACCGTCTCGCCGATGCCCAGCTGTCTGGCATAGCTCCGCAGGCGCTGCTCCTCGTCGGAGTCAGTGCCGCTCGCGCCCACCACCGTGAGCAGCACGAGCGGCTGGCTGGCCAGTGCCGACAACTCGCGGGCGAGCGACAGCTGCGGTTGATTGGCCTCCGACAGATCGACGGCGGCCAGCACCGCGCCGGGGGTGAGGTGCGCCGCGTGCGGACCGAGCGTGACGATTTCGGTCTGGCCCGGCGGCACCAGCATCACCGGACACGGCGCCTGTTCGAGGAGGGCCGCACTGGTCGACCCGAGCAGCCACCGCGAAAGACCCGACTTCGAGTGCGTGCCGGCGACGATCATGTCGGCGCCGGTGCTGCGCGCTTCGTCCAGTATCGCGTCGACCGGCTGGCCGAGCGTCACCTGAATCGCCCGGACGCTTGGCTCGCCGGCGTAGGTGGCACCCGCCGGCAGCAGCTCGCGAACCTGCGCCGCGAGCGTCGTTTCGGCCTGGCGCAAATCGCCCTTCGCGACGGTGAGGACCGACAGCTTCGCGCCGCACACGCCGGCCATGCCGAGCGCGTGACGGAGAATCCGGGGAGCCAGCGGTGACGAGTCCACGGCGCACAAGATCGATGTGAAAAGCGGCATGACGGCGGTCATTCTACGGGTTCCTGTCCTTTCTACGAACTGCGATCACCGGACACGTGGCCATCAGTCCTCTTTCCATGGGTTGTTGGCGAAAATCGCAAGCTCGGTCCACAGCACGCGGCGCGGCATCGCGAGACCCGCGAGAATGGTGGCGGCGATGTCGCCGGCAAACAGCTTGTTCGGATTGTTGCGACCGGTGCGGCCGCCCCAGTTGGTCTGCACTTCCGAGGGGCAGATCGCGATGACGCGGATGCCGAAGGGACGCAACTCGGCCTGCCAGCACTGCGTGATGCCCCGGATCGCCCACTTGCTGCCGCCGTACGCGGTACCGCCCTTGCCGCCTTTCATGCCCGAGGTCGACGCGAGATTGACGATGTCGCCGCCACCCTGCGCCTTCATCATCGGAACGACCCGGTTGGTGAGATCGACCACGCCGAAGACGTTGGTGGCGAAGAGCGCTCGCATCTGGTCGACGTCGATGTCGCCAATCTCGGCGATGTAGCCGTAGGCGGCGTTGTTGACGAGGACGTCGATGCCGCCCATCGTCGCCCGGCAGGTCTCGACGGTGCGCGCATTGTCGGCATCGGCGGCCGAATCGGCGACGAGGCCGTGGGCGCCGGTCTCGGTCGCCACCTGCTGGATGCGCGCGGCATCTCGGCCGGTGAACACGACCTGGTGACCGGCCTGGCGGGCCTGCGCGACAAGGGCGGCGCCGATACCCTGGCTGCCGCCCGTGATCAGAAATCGGAGTGTCTGCATGGCCCGGGATTATGCCGGAAAAAGCGACGCGCCGGCGCCCGGGCGGATCAGTGGTGAGCGGCGGCGCGCTCTTCGCGTACCGTCTCGTGGACGAATGCTTCGAGGGCCACACGATCCGACACCCAGGTGTCGTCGTAGAACTCGACCATCCCGCTGGCCAGGTCGTGCTTGGCACCGACGATGGCCACCTCGCCGCTGCTGATCATCTGCTCGAGGATATAGCTGCGGTTCACGATCGTGCGCACCGATCGCCGGATGTTGAGCTCGGTCACGTTCTCGACGAACTGCGCGTTGCGTGAGTTGCGGGCGATCGGATCGACGGTCTTGCTCTCCTCGTAGACCGCCGGCTGTATTTTCGACAGCAGCTCGGTGAGATTGCCGAGCTCGACGTGATCGCACGCGCCCTTGATAGCGCCACATGACGTGTGGCCGAGCACGACGATCAGCTTGGACCCGGCGATCTTGCAGGCGAACTCGAGGCTGCCGACGACGTCGGTGTTGACGACGTTGCCGGCGATGCGAATCGCGAAGATGTCGCCGAGCCCCTGGTCGAAAATCAGCTCCGTCGACGTCCGGCTGTCGATGCAGCTCAGGATGACCGCGAACGGCCACTGGCCTTCGCGAGTCTCGTTCGCCTGCTGCAGCAGGTTGCGGTTGATCTTCAGGTTGCTGATGAAGCGGACGTTCCCTTCCTTCAAGAACTGCAACGCCTTCTGGGGCGTAATCGTGCGCTGGGTTTCGAAAGTATGAGCTTTCATAAGGATGAGTCACTCCGCAAACGTGATAAGACCTCGCCGGTGGACGGACCGGCGAGCACGGGCCGACCGTAATGTAATCTTTATAAACTTCCGGCCCGGAAGACAAGCACCAGTTCGCTCCACTCCTTTGACGCCACCCGGCGCCTGACGTAGAATTTATGCCCCTACGTCATCTGACCGTTCATGAGCCACCAGCGGATATCCGTCTCGGCAGTGGTGACCCTCCTCGTCGCCGTTGTGGCGATGGGATCGCTGTTCGTGCCGTCGCGACTCCCGCAGGGCGGCCGCCGCCCGGGTGCACCGGCCCGGGTGTCCCGCACCGCGCAGCGTCTCGATACGGCGGACGCGACCAGTCACGACAGCGATCATCAGGAGCCCGCCGTCGTCGCCGCCGCCGTGCAGAGGCTGCTGCGGCTCCCCGGCGCCGCCCGGATCGCCGCTGCCGACGGCCGCCTGACGCCGCACGGCCAGACCGCGACGCCGCCTGCGGTATCGGCTTCTCTGCCGCTCGTCGACGCACGCCCGATCACCGGGCGGTGCATGGTCGGGCGCGGCGTGCCCGAGCTGTCGACACACCTCATCCGGTCAACGGTCGGGCGCGCCCCCCCGGGCGCCGTGCCTGCCGTCGCTTAACCACCTTTCGTTAATCGGGATCGATCGATTCGGGGACGTGCGCGTCCCGGTGTGTCCAAGAGAGCCATGCATCATTACCGCTCGATGTTCAGCTACCCGAAGGAAGACTCGGTTGCCGGCGTTGTCGTCTTCCTCGTCGCCCTGCCATTGTGCCTTGGCATTGCCATCGCTTGCGGCGTGCCACCCGTTTCGGGCCTGATTGCCGGCATCGTCGGCGGCATGATCGTCCCGCTGATCAGCCGATCCGCGCTCTCGGTGACCGGTCCGGCGGCAGGCTTGACCTCCATCGTGCTGGTCGAAGTGCAGCACCTGGGCGGCCTGGAGCCCTTCCTCACGGCGGTCATCGTCGCCGGTGGCCTGCAGTTCCTGCTCGGCGTGCTGCGCACCGGGCGATTCACCGCGCTCGTCCCCTCTGCGGTCATCAAGGGGATGCTGGCGGCCATCGGCATCACGATCGTCTGGAAGCAGTTGCCGGTCGCCTTCGGCGCGACCGGCGGCGTCTTCGACATTCCGAGTCAGTTCAACCTGGGCGCGGCGGTGCTCGCGACCCTGTCGCTCGCCATCCTGTACGGCTGGAAGTACACGCCGTTCGGCCGCTATGCCTTCATCTCGCCGGCGCTCGTCGTCGTGGTGGTGGCGAGCGTCGTCGCCGCCTTCATCCGCGACATGCCGGGCCTGGCGCTCGGCGCCCAGCAGTTCGTCGACGTGCCGCTCGGCGGCGTCAACGCGCTCTACGCCGCCCTGCCACGGCCCGACTTCGCGGCGATCGCCAATCCCGCCGTGTGGGTGGCGGGCGCCACGATTGCCGTCGTGGCCAGCATCGAAACGCTGCTGTCGCTGCAGGCGGTCGACCGCCTCGACCCGCTGAAGCGCCACAGCCCGCCCGACCGCGAACTGCTCGCCCAGGGCACCGCCAACGCCCTCTCGGGCCTGCTCGGCGGCCTGCCGGTGACCGCCGTGATCGTCCGCAGCGGCGCCAACGTCGCGGCCGGCGGACGCGAGCGGATGTCGGCCCTGGTGCACGGGGTGCTGCTGTTGCTCGCCGTCGTCACGGCCGGTCCGCTGCTCAACACCATCCCGCTCGCCTGTCTCGCGGCGGTGCTCATCCAGGTCGGCTTGAACCTGTGCAAACCGGCGCTGTTCACGACCCAGATCCGGCTCGGTCCACAGCAGCTCGCGCCGTTCGTCCTGACGATCGCCGCGGTGCTGGCGCTCGACCTGCTCAAGGGCGTCATCGTCGGCATCGTCGTCGGCATCATGTTCGTGCTCTACGAGAATTCGCGGCGTGCGGTGGTCGCCGAACGCGACTCGGCTGGCGTCGTCCGCATGCGCTTCCGGCGCGATGGCACGTTCGTGTCGAAGCCCGGCATCGTCTCGACCCTTGACGATGTGGACGATGGCGAGACCGTGGTGATCGACGGCAACGGCGAGTACATCGATCACGACGTCAAGGAGGTCCTGGCGACGTTCCTGGAAGACGCCAAACAGCGCAACGTCAAGGTCTCGCTCGTCGGCATCGACCTCGGCCTCGCCAAGGCTGGCGGGGGCCACTGACGTGAGCGGACACGCCGCCCCTGGTTCCGACGCCGGTCCGGTCGAACGCGCCCTGGCGCGGGCCGCGAACGTGCTGCCGGATCAGGGGCCGATCGGCGTGTTCGTTCATCACAACACCCTCCACGCCTATCAGCATCAGCCGTTTCACGACGGCGTCCAGGCGGGGGCGCGCGACCTCGGCGCGCGGCCCTATCTGAGCCTGGGCGAGTTCCGGGCAGCGTGGCGCAGCGGCCGCATCGAGGATCGCGACGTCTGGGAGGAAATCGACCGGGCGCTCGCCGGACGCGCCGACGGATGGCAACTGCGTGGGCTCGAGCGGCGCCAGCTGTGGCACACCCTGCTCGTCAGCGATTGCGATCCGGAGGATGCGGCCGGTCTCGCCTTCACCGTCGAGTTCGGCCGCGCGCCGCAGTGCGCCGACCTGCCGCTGTGGCACGCCGCGCTCGCCCGCGTCACCCGCGGGCCGCGGCCGCAGCCGATCGACGAGCGGACGTTCCGGCGCCATCGCGACGTGCTGGTGGCGCTCGACGGCGACGACAGCGACGTGCCGGTGCACGCCGAACTGATCCGCCTGGGGTCTGGCTTCCTCGATCACGGACACGCCCGGGTTGCGCTGCCGAGTCGCGAGCGTGGCTTCCTGCCCGCGGTCAGCGAGCTCTATGCGAACGGCGGTCCCGAGCCGCGTGCCTGTGCGGGGGTCGCCGCCGACATGCGGGCGCTGGCGCACGAATCAGCTGATGCCGTCGCCGTCATCCACCGGGCGCTCGGGCAGCTCGGCGTCCACGGCGCCGACGTCGAACCGTTCGTGTTCGCGACCGCCCTGGCACTTCCCGGCTGGTCCGGCATGTTCTCGCGGCTGGAGCGCCATCCGCACGAGCATGTCTGCGACCGGCCGCCAACGCTCGCCGAGTTCATCGCGGTGCGCCTGTTGCTCGAGCGCCGTGCCGTCGGTCAGGTCTGTTCCGGATTGCACCTGCCGATCGTCTGGCCGGAGCTGCGCCGGCACATCCCGCCGCCACCGGTGCGTCCGGCGATCCTGGACGCGGCGCTGCTGTGGCCGATTGCCCGATCGGCCGGCTGGTCACCCGCCGCGGTCGCCGACTTGACGGACGCCGACCTCGACACCCTCTGGCGTGAATGCGCCGCATGCCCGCCGCTCATGCGGCGCCGCCTGTTCCATGAGGCGTACGAGCGCACCTACCGGCGCTGGATTCTCGATGCGGTCGCAGCGCGCCGCGCACTGCCGCCCGACGGGTCGACCGAACGACCGCGGGCGCAGTTCGTCTTCTGCATCGACGAGCGGGAGGAATCCATCCGCCGGTCGATCGAGGAACAGCACCCGCTCTACCTGACCTTCGGGGTTGCCGGCTTCTTCGGGATCGCGATGGACTATCGCGGCCTGTACGACCGGGAGGCGGCCGCCTACTGTCCCGTGGTCGTCACGCCCGCCCACGAGGTGCACGAGCGCGCGGTCGCCACCGAGCTCAATTGGCACGACTTGCGGCTGCGCCTGCGGGACCGCTGGCACGACTGGGAGCGGCGGGCGGCCGCCGCGTCGCGGACGCTGTCCGGTGGCGCCGGCCTGTCGTTCCTGCTCGGACCGTTCTCGGCCGTCAAGACGCTGGCGCAGGTGCTGGCGCCGCGCCGGCTGTCGGCCCTCGGCGATCAGGTCAAGTCGCGGGTTGCGCCGCGCCCGGCGACGCGGCTGTCGGCGCTGCGGCCGGCCGGCGGGGCGGCGGCAGCGGTGGACGCCGGCCACGGCGCGGCCGCGGCGAAACCCGTCGGCTTCTCGCTCGACGAGGCGGCCGATCGGGTGACGTCGACGCTGCGCAACATCGGCCTCGTCCGCGATTTCGCGCCGATTGTCGTCGTCCTGGGTCACGGATCGACCAGTCTCAACAATCCGCACGAGTCGGCGCACGACTGCGGCGCCTGCGGCGGGCGCCGCGGCGGCGCCAACGCCCGCCTGTTCGCCGACATGGCGAATCGTCCGGACGTGCGCGAGGCGGTCCGCCAGCGCGGCGTCGACATCCCGTCGGACGTCTGGTTCGTCGGCGCGCTGCACGATACCGCCGACGACGGCGTCTCGTACTACGAGCTCGAAGCCCTGCCGGCGTCGCACGCCACCTGCTTCCAGGAAGCCCACGCGGCGTTGGAGGCCGCCCGCCGCGAGAACGCGCTCGAACGCAGCCGCCGTTTCGACGATGCACGGCTCGACGAGCGTTCGGAAGAGGCCCTGAAGCACGTGCAGTCGCGCTCGACGCTGCTCGCCCAGCCGCGGCCCGAGTACGGGCACTGCACGAACGCGGTCTGCATCGTCGGACGGCGATCGGTGACGCGCGGCCTGCACCTCGATCGGCGGGCATTTCTGGTCAGCTACGATCCGACCACCGACCCCGACGATTCGGTGATCGAACGGATTCTCGCCGCCGTCGGTCCGGTCGGCGCCGGAATCAGCCTCGAGTACTACTTCTCGTCGGTCGACAACGAAACCTTCGGCTGCGGCACGAAGCTGCCGCACAACGTGACCGGCCTCATCGGGGTGATGAACGGCCATCAGAGCGACTTGCGGACCGGCTTGCCGCTGCAGATGGTGGAAATCCACGAGCCGATGCGGCTGCTGCTCATCGTCGAGGCGACGCCGGCGGCGCTGCTGCGAGTCGCGTCACGCCAGCCCGAGGTCGCCGAGCTCGTCGTCAACGCCTGGGTGCAGCTCGTCTCGCTCGACCCGGCGACCGGCGCGATGCAGGAATTCGTCGACGGCCGCTTCGTGCCGTACGTGCCGGAACCGACGCTGCTGCCGGTCGTCGACCGATCGCCGGAGTGGCACCTGCGGTCGCGCGCCCACCTGACGCCGGCGCTGGTGCGACGCGCGCTGCCGGCCGCCGCGGTCGGCCACGACCGGCAACCCGGACACGAGCCGGCGGGAGCCCTTGGTGCCTGACCTGCTACACCTGATGCTGGCGCTCGCGATCATCGCGCCGCTGCTCGCCGTGCCGGCGATCGGCGTACGCGTGCTGCTCGCCGACCGCTTCCCGGGTGAGGATGTCGCGTACAGGTTGTCGGCCGCCGGTTTGCTGCTGTCGACCCTCGCCAGCGTCGTCGTGTTCGGGTTCTTCGCCGGGGCGTTCGGCGAACCGGTGCGCGGCGAAATCGAGTTCGGGCGTTGGCTGCAGATCCACGACTACGAGATCCCGCTGGTGCTGCTCGTCGACCGGGTCTCGGTGACGATTTCGCTGTTCGCCGTCCTCCTGACGGTGGTCGTGGCGCGTTTCTCGCGCACCTACCTGCACAAGGAACCGGGCTTCGTGCGCTTCTTCGTGCTGCTGGCGTTTTTCGCGACCGGCACGCAGCTCGTCGCGCTCGCCGGCGCGCTCGAGCTCTTCTTCGCCGGCTGGGAGGTCCTCGGCATCTCGTCGGCGATGTTCATCGGTTTCTTCCACGAACGCGACGAACCGGTCCGGTCGTCGGTGCGGGCCTTCGGCACCTACCGGTTCGCCGACGCCGGCCTGCTCATCGCGACCGTCGTGACCTTCGAGCTGCTGGGATCGGCGCGGTTCTCGGCGCTCGGCCGCGCCGGGACGTTGCCGGCCGCCGAGTCGACGCTCATCGCGCTGCTGTTCCTGCTGTCGGCGATGGGCAAGTCGGCCCAGCTGCCGTTCTCCGGCTGGCTGCCGCGCGCGATGGAAGGGCCGACGCCCTCGAGCGCGCTGTTCTACGGCGCCGTCTCGATTCACGCCGGGCTCTTCCTGCTGCTGCGCGTCTGGCCGGTCCTCGAGGTGTCGCCGGTGGCGCGCGCGGCCGGGGTCGTCGTCGGCCTGGCCACAGCGGTGTACGCGGCGCTGGTGGTCCGCGTCCACACGGATGCCAAGGGCGCGCTGGCGCACGCGACGCTCGCTCAGGTCGGCCTGATCGTCGTGGAGATCTGCCTGGGTTGGATCACGCTCGCCCTGGTGCACCTCGTCTGCCACGCACTGCTGCGGCTCGGCCAGTATCTGCGCGCACCAAGCCTGATTCACGACAGCCATCGGTTCGGCCATGCACACCATCGGCCGTCGCTGCTCGAGCGGGCGGCCCCGCGCCTGGCGGTGCGTGCGTATGCCGCGTCGCTGCACCGTCTCCGCCTCGATGACCGGATCGACCAGGCGTTCTCGCCGGCCCTGACCGTGGCCCGGGCGATCGACCGGATCGATCGTCGCCTGCGGTCGGCGCTGTCACTGGACGGCCCGTCGTGATGTTCCTCGACGCGTTGTCGGCGCCGTGGGAGACCCTGGCGTTCTGTCTGCTGCTGCTGCTCGCGCCGGTCGTCGCCGCGCCGCGGTCGCACCGCCCCCCGGTCTGGCATGCGGTCGCACTTGCCGGCACCCTCGTCGGCACGCTGTTCGTCGCCGACCCGGCGCTCGCCTTCCTGGCCGCGTCGTTGTCCGCGGGCATCCACGCGCTCAGCGCCTGGCCGTCGACGCGCACCGGTGCGGTGGCGCTCCTCGTGTCGGCGCTCCTGACCGTGGGGGTGGCGGCGGCGGTCGGCGCCGACCAGATTTCCGCGGCGTTCCTGCTGTCGACCGTCGCGGTGGCGATGCGGGCCGGTGCGATGCCGTTCCACGCCGGCATCGTCAGCCTCTGCGATCGCGCACCCCGCGTCCAGACGCAACAGCTGGCATCCACCATCGCGCTCGTCTTCATCCACCTGCGCTTCGTCGATCATCACGACGAAGCGGTCGCCCTCGCTCCGATGATCGTGCGCTTCGGCGCCGGTGCGGCGTTTGCGGCGGCGTTGATGTCGACCGTCCAGCGCGACCTGCGCGGCTTCTTCCGCAGCACGACGGCGGTGCACGGCGGCATGGTGATCGCCGCCCTGGGGGCAGCCAGCCTGCACAACTATGCGGCGGCGCTGCTCGTCACGGTGTCGGCCGGCCTCGGCCTCGGCGGACTCGGGATCATGATCGCGGCACTCGAGGAGCGGGTCGGCATCGTCACCTACAGCCGCGCCAACGGCCGCGGCGAGGCGTTTCCGCGGCTGGCGGCGGCGTTCGCGCTCTTCGGTGCGGCCAGCGTCGCGATGCCTGGCACGGCCGGGTTCGTCGCCGACGATCTGCTGCTGCACACGCTGTGGATGGAGAGCCCGGTGGGAACGGTGGTGGTCATCCTGGCGAGCGCCATGCTCGCCGTGTCGACGCTCATCTGCTACTCGCACGTGTTTCTCGGCAGGCCGACGGCCCTGCTGGCCCCCGACCTCATCCCGCGCGAACGGGTCGTCGCCGTCGCGCTGGCGGCGCTGCTGCTGGTGCTCGGTTTCGCGCCGGGGCTGTTGCTCTATCCAGCCGACGCGTTCCTCGAGACGGTCCCGACCATCGCGGCGTCACCGCGACCGGCCGGGCCGTGAGGGGTGGGCGACGCGGCGCGGCGGCAGCGCGTCGTATCCTGTGGGCGACGCGGCGATGATGAGGCGATGTGTTCGATGACCAAGCGACTGTGGATACTCGCGGCATTGTGCCTGGTCGCCGGCTCCGGTCGGGCGCTGGCGCAGGACACGATGGATGGGCAGCTGTGGATGCAGGTGCTCGCCCTCGGCCCGATCTCTCCGAACTGGCGGACGCACCTCGAGGTGCAGCCGCGAGTGTTCGATGACGCGTCCGAGCTCGGCCTGACCATCGTGCGGACCGCGATCGGTCGGCAGCTGACGCCGCGGGTCTCCCTGTGGGCCGGTCACGCCTGGGTGCCGCGGTCGCTGGGTCCGTCGACCACGCATGAGAACCGGCTCTGGCAACAGCTGTCGATCACGATGCCGCGGGCCGGCAGCTGGGCGCCGTCGGCGCGGATTCGGCTCGAACAGCGCTGGCTCGGGCAGTGGGACGACACCGTGCATCGATTGCGCCTGTTGGCGCGCGGCCAGCGTCAATTCCATCCCGGTTCGCCATGGCACGTGGCGGTCTACGACGAGGCCATGATCACGCTCGATACGACCGCCTCGGGGCCGTTTCGCGGCTACGACCGCAACCGCCTGTTCGGCGGCGTCGGCCGGCGGCTGAATGCGACGTTCACGGCGGAGTTCGGCTACCTGTGGGAGAACTCGACGATTCGCGGTCCGGGGCAGCGGAACGAGCACGTCGCGTCGGCGGTCCTGAACGTGAACTGGCCGCGGCGCCGATAGCCGCGACCGGTGACGGTGGCCGAGCGCTGCCGCCGCCGACGCGCCGGGCCGCCGGCGGTCGCCTGACCTTCAGCCGGGCCGCCCGCGTCGCCGCAGTGCCCCTCGGGCACCACTTGATGGACCCGGCTCGCCTCGCACTAGCGCGGTCATCCGCTCGCCCTGGGAATCCAGACATTAATGTCGTCGTGAGCGCCTGAATCGACACTTGTGTGCTCGCAGGCGCCGATCGCGGCACCGGACGGCCCCGCTCGGCTGTCGGTGGTCGGTCCTCCGGACCGTTTCTGTCTGCTTCGATCGCCGCCGCGCTTCGCGGCGCAACCGGCCGATCCGACCTTGTTGTGTGGCTGTCCTGCCGCGCCATACACAAATGTCGGTTTGCCGCCGCGGTGGACCAGTGCCGGTTGCCCGGCGGAAGTCATTGAGTCCACTGGCGATATCTCGCGGATGACGACCGTCCTGCTCAGCGGATCCGGTCTTGCGATGTGCCATGACCGTGTCGCGTTCCGTGAGGAGCCGCACCGCGCGGCGTATGTGTCGCCGCGGCTGAAATCTCGCGGATTCGCGGGGAGGAGCAGCCCCAATGTGCAGTGTCTGGAGTTTTGACCGTTCGCGGTCTTCGGCTGGTCGGTTGAAATCGTCCGTTCTCGCGGGTGTGTGCGCCGGCGTGTTGTCGGCCCAGCCCCTGTTTGCCGCGTCGCCGGCGTCGCCGACGCCCGCCCCGTTGTCCGCCGAAGCGACGCTGGCCAGCGCCGAGTCGGCGGCCGCCGAGGCTGCGGCGGCGTCTCAGGACGCCTCAGCGGATTCGGTCCTGGAGTTCTTCCGAAAGGTCGAGTTCTCGGGCATCGTCGACATGTACTACACCTACAACTTCAACGAGCCGGCCACCGGTGAGTTCACGCCGTTGCGGAATTTCGACGTCCGCCACAACCAGTTCAGCGTGTCGCTGCTCGAATTCGCGATGAACAAGCCGGCGGTCGAGGACGACCGGGTCGGCTTCCGCTTCGACCTCCAGTACGGGCAGCTGGCGCAAATCTTCAACGGCGACCCGCTGGACAACAACGCGCTCGTCAACGTCCAGCAGGCCTATATCAGCTACCTGGCACCGGTTGGCAGCGGCCTGACCCTGGACTTCGGCAAGTTCGTCACGCCGGCCGGCTTCGAACCGACCGAAAGCAAGGACAACAACAACTACTCCCGCGCGTTCCTCTATGCGTTGGGGCCGTACTATCACGTCGGCGCGCGGCTGGCCTACACGGTCAACGACAAGGTCGCGGTCGGCGGCATGATCGTCAACGGCTGGAACGCCACGGGAGACAACAACTCCGGCAAGTCGGTCGGCGCGAGCATCACGATCAAGCCGACGGCGAAGCTGACCATCATCGAGAACGTCATCGCCGGGCCGGAGCAGACCGACTCCGACGACATGCGGACGTTCTCGGACACCGTGGTGGCGGTGACGGTCAGCGACAAGGTGACGGCCGGCCTCAACTACGACTACGCCCTGGATGAGATCGACGGCGAGGGGATCAACTGGCAGGGCCTGGCGCTGTATCTGCGTGGCCAGATCACGCCGACCTTCGCCCTGGCGCCCCGCTTCGAGTGGTACAACGACGCCGACGGGTTCATCACCGGCACCCCGCAGGCGCTGAAGGAATTCACCATGACCGCCGAGGTGAAGCACTCGCAGGGCCTCATCTTCCGCGCCGAGTACCGGCGCGACTGGTCCGACGAGGACTACTTCGTGAAGAACGGGCAGTCGGTGAACAACCAGAACACGTTCACCCTGGCGTTTGTCTACGGCTTCAGCTCGAAAGCGCCCTAGCGACGTCGCCCTGCCGGGCACTCTCCACGTCGGCCGCTCGCCCGCAGATGACGGGCGCGCGCCGGCTGGGGATTGTCAGGGGACCTGAGACGAGACCGCCGCCGGCTTCCGCATGAGGAGCCGGCGGTCGGTCTGATGCCTGCGGGGTGGGGCTCAGCGGCGGCGGATCGACTTCTTCGCCGCCTTCTTGACGGCCTTCCTCGGTGCCTTTCCCGCCGCCTTCTTCACGGCCTTCTTCACAGCCTTCTTCAGCACACGTTTCGGCGCCGGCTTGCGGGCCGCGGCCTTCCGCGCCGGTTTCGCGGTGCGCTTCGCGGCCGCCGCCGTCCTTCCGGCGGCGTGCTTCCGGCCGTTACGGCTCTTGGCCGGGGCGGTCTTGGCCGTCTTGGCCGTCTTGGCCGCCGCAGCCTTCTGCGGTGACCGGGCTTTCGGAGCAGCCTTCGGCTTCGCGGCCACCCGGGCTTTCGGCGCGGCTGTCTTCACGGTCGGCGCGGCGGCGGGTGCGGCTTTCGTGCGCGCCGGCTTCGGGGCGGCGGGCGGCGCCGGCGTGGTCACGGCCGTCTGGATATCCGGATCGATGTCGTCGAGATCACCGTCGCCCGGCTCGAGGTCCGACAGCTCCGAACCGCCCAGGTCGTCGTCCGGCAATCCGAGCGCATCGTCGTCAAATTCGTCCTGCATGTTCCGCCTCTTCGCCTCGTGGGAGGGCCGCCCCCCCTGTTTTTACGCAATGGTCAGCGGACCGCTGGTGCCGCACCGCCACTCCGCATGATGTACGGGCGCTTAGCATGACCAACCTGGTCTGCCCAGTCAAGATGCTATCGGCGCGCGTACATATCGAGAATTGCCTCGATGGCGCGCCGACACACCACGCAGAAAGGCACGTCGTCGCGGGTGAACATGATGCAATCCGACTGCGGCCGGTAGTAGCCGCGCGCCTCGTAGTTCGCTCCCTCGAATGCGCCGACCAGGCCGCCGTGCGGCCGGCCATTCAGCAGCGCCGTGTCGCGCAGCATCTCGTCGCGGAAGAGGGCGTTCATCTCGGCCTCGGGCCGGTTCTGGGCGCGGATCTCGCGACGGCGCTCCTGCCGCTGCTTGGTGTCCCGCTCGAAGTCGTCCTTCGGCCAGGGCGTCGGCAGCGGCGTGCCCGGCAGGACGAGGTCCTTCCACTTCAGGCTGGCCGGGTCGAGCAGCGCCGTGACGTTCGGCTCCCACGGCTCGATCTTGTCCGTCGGCGGCAGATAGGCGACGTCGGAGGTGTAGTACTCGTCCGCCAGGCCGGCGATGTGATGGCCGAACTCGTGCACGAAAATGTAGGGTGCCCAGGCGCTGTCGGCGGCCACCGTCGCGTAGAGGTTGAAGATGCCGCCGCCGCCGTAGGTCGACGAGTTCGTCAGGATTTCGACCACTTCATACGGCGCATTCGCCGCAATCTCGCGGAATGCCCGATTCTCCATCGTCAGGATGTAGCGCTCCGAATCGAACGTGTCGTACGACGTCCCGAGCGGCGAGCTGCGGTGCAGCGTACCGGATGGACGCGAGATGCCCGACTGCGCCGCCGCCGGCACCAGCCCCCAGACGTTGATGTCCTTCTCCCGCTCCTTGAACGGCGAGGTGCTGAAGAACACCTTCAACAGGCGGCGGGCGTCCCGTTCGAACTTGCCACGTTCGCGCGCCGTGTAGCCGTCACCGAGAATCAGCAGGTCGAGCTTGTCTTCCGGCGACCCGGCCTTGTGCAACTCGATGAGCGGCCCGGCGGCGGCCGGTGGGATGCCGCGGACGATGAACTTGTCCGCCGGATCCAGGGTGAACGTCCAGACGTCGCGGAACTCGTTGCGGGCGTCGCGCTTGCGGACGGTGATGGTCGCGGTCCTGTCGACCGCCGGAAAACGTAACGATTCGGAGAACGTCCGGTGCATCTGCCGCGCTTCGCCGGTGGTCTCCCATTCGCCGTAGATCGACGCGAAGCCACGCGAATACAGCACGCGGCCGCTCGCGGCGTCGGCGACTTCGAAGAAGTACTTGCCGAGATTGGACCCGTCGATCGGCCTGGCCGGATTGCCCGGCCATGGCAGAGGCTCGACGACGATTCGGTCGAGGCTGAAGCGCTCCTCTTTGTCGGTGCCGGTATGGTAGTAATCGACGCGCATGGTCGCGGGGGCGGCCTGGCCCGGCACAGCCGCGGTCAGCGTCAGGATCAACAGCGTCAACGCCAGCGCCGCTCTTCTCATCGGTGACTCCCTCGCTGACACCATAGCATGCAGGTGGCGGCCGGCCGCCGCCGGCGGCGTCGATGGCCGGGCCGACTCGGACCGGTGACTGGAGTGCTGGTGTGGAGCGCCACGACGGATTGGATACCAACGGCCTCGTCGCCGGTCTGTTGCGCGAGCTGGCCGCGGTGCAGACCTCGACGCAGAAGAGGTGGGGCTACAAGCGCGCGGCGGACGCCATTCTCGCGCTCGACTCGCCGCTCGAGTCGTACGTGAGGGCCGACGGCACCGTGCGGAAGATCGCGAATGTCGGACCCTCGTCCGAGCGGATCATCCTCGAGGTCGTGCGGACCGGGTCGTCGGCGACGGTGGCGGAGGCGGTCGGGCTGTCGGGTGTCGATGCAGACGGCGACCGTCGGCGGGCGCACTTCCTGAGCGGTGCCCAGGTGGCCGCGGCGCTGGCCGACGACACGCTGGACGGCCCGTCGCTCGACGACTATCGCGGCGATCTGCAAATGCACTCCACCTGGAGCGACGGCACGGTGTCCGTCGCCGAGATGGCGCGCGCCTGCCGGTCGCGTGGCTACGAGTTCTGCGCGATCACGGACCACTCCTACGGTCTGCCGATCGCGCACGGCGTGTCCATGGCTGACCTCGCCCGGCAGCACCGTGAGATCGAGGTCGTGAACCGGCGCTACAGGGGTCGCTTCCGGGTGCTCAAAGGCATCGAAGCGAACATCCTGGGTGACGGGCGACTGGATATGAAGCCGGACGAGCTCGCCCGCGTCGAGCTCGTGGTGGCTTCACCGCACTCCGGACTGAGGGTCGAGGCCGACCAGACGGCGCGCATGGTGACGGCCGTGTCGACCCCGGGCGTTCACATCCTGGGACACCCGCGGGGGCGCCAGATCGGGTCGCGCCCGGGCATCAGGGCCAACTGGAAGAAGGTGTTCGAGCGCGCGGCCAGGACCGGCGTCGCGATCGAGATCGACGGCGACCCGCGTCGTCAGGACATCGACTACCGCCTGGCCGAGCAGGCGCGGGCCGCGGGGTGCTTCTTCGCGCTCGACAGCGATGCCCACGCGCCGGACGAACTCGGTTTCGCCGAAGTCGCCGTCGCCCACGCGCGCCTCGCCGGCCTGCCGATGTCCCGGGTCGTCAACTGCTGGCCGCTGGATCGGCTGCTCGAGTGGATGCACCTGCGATCCATATGGAGCGACCGCTAATCACCTGGTGGCGCAGGCCGGCGGCGCGATCCAGCTTGGCCACGAGCGGCGGCAGCGGAACCGTGAACCGCCATTCGTCGGCGCGGCCGCCGGCGTCGAGAAAGGGGATCAGGTCACGCTCCCACCAGGGCGAGACGCCCTTGGCCAGCGGTTCGACGATCAGCACCTGGTTCCCGCATGCGGCGCGGTCGAGCAGGCGCGCCACCAGGCCGCGACGCGCCTCATCCGTCAATTCGTTCAGCGCAAAGGCCGCGAGATAGGCACGGCCCTTCGGCAACGGATCGCGACCGATGTCGCCGATCACGGCACGACCGGCGAGTCCGAGGTCTCGATACGAACGGTTCGCCTCACCTACGGCCCACGGATGCCGGTCGACGCCGTGCAGCGCGGGCGGCCGCTCGCAGCGGCTCGCCCAGCCGGCGCCGGCGGCGCCGGTGCCGCAGCCGAGGTCGACGAGCGCGCCCGCCACCGACGAGGCGCCTGGCAGCTCGGCCGCGATTGCCCGCAACAGCAGGAAGTGCAGCGGCCCGTAGAAGAGCGCGAAGGCCGCACGCTTCCCGTTCCCCGACAACGCCGCACCGTCGCGGAGCCCGCCCCGCCGTTCGACGTAGGTGGACGAGAGCGCCCGCAGGGCGCGCGTCACCTCGCGGAACTGGAGATCGGCGAGGTGACGATCCTCGAGCGCCGCCATCCATCCGTCGAGGCGACTGCTCACGCCGGCCCGCCGTTCCGCGCCACCGGCGGGCCACCGTATACTGATGCTCGCGCCCTGGGTGCGCGTAGGAGGTGTGGATGCGTCTGCTTTGTCATCTGGTGGCTGCGATACTGATTGTGGGTCTTGGAACGGCGTCGGCCCAGGCCCAATCGCGTCACGTCGTGGCCCCCGGTTCTCTCGCAACCGCGGTGCGCCTGCAGGCCGAGGCGCAGGACGCGGATCGTGCGGCGGTGCAGCGCACCATCGCCCACCCCGACGTGCAGCGCGCGGCGGCGGCCGCCGGCATCGACATGGCCCGGGTGGCGGCCGCGGTCGGCACCATGGCGGCGGACGATCTCGCCCGGACGGCCACGGCGGCGCGCAGCGTCGACCAGTCGCTCGTCGGCGGCGCGTCGACCATCGTGATTTCGACCACGACGATCATAATCGGACTGCTGGTGCTGATCCTGCTGATCGTCGCGCTCGACTGATCGGCGCGATGCCGGACGACCACCCCCGCCGGCGCGCCCAACGGCCCGAGGGCGCGTTGCGGGCTGGCCGGCTGCTGCTCGCGCTGCTGACGCTCGGCGCGCCGGTTCGCGCGGTCGCCGCCGAGCCGGGTGCGCCCGCCTCCTTCCTCGCCGTCCCGTTTCTTCCGCAAACCGAAGCGCTGTGCGGCGGCGCCGCCGCCGCGATGTTGTTCCGCTACTTCGGCGATCGACACGCCGACGTCGAGCAGTTCGCGCCGCTCGTCGACCGGACCCGTGGTGGCATCGCCGCCGACCGCCTGGTCGAGGCTATCGCGGCACGCGGCTGGCGGACCACGCTGTCGTCGGGAACGCTCGACGGGTTGCGCGCCGAACTCGCGCAGCAGCATCCGCCGATGCTGCTGATCGAGGACCGGCCGTCCCGCTACCATTTCGTCGTCGCCGTCGGCGCGGACGCCGCCCATGTCTACCTGCACGACCCGACCTGGGGCCCGCGTCGATCGATGCCGATTGGCGAGTTCGCGCGCGTCTGGCGCGTCACCGCAAACTGGATGCTGACCGTCGCACCGGGCAGCCCGCCGGTGGCGACGGCGGCCCCGCCGATTGAGGCGGCGCTTTCGCCGGTGGCTTCGGCGGTGCGTCCCGCTTCCCCGGCAACGGCGTGCGACCGGGCCGTGGACGAAGCCGTGGACGCCGTCCGGGCGCAGGGCCTGGACGCCGCCGACCGCATCTTCGGCACCGTGCGGACGACGTGTCCCACGGCGTCCCGTCCGTTGAGCGAACTCGCCGGCATCCGTTTCGCGCAGCAGCGCTACGCCGATGCGATCGAACTCGCCGGCACCGCCGTCGACCTCGACCCGCACGATGCCTACGCATGGGACGTGCTTGGCTCGAGCCGCTTCGTGCAGCGCGACGTACCGGGCGCGCTCGCTGCCTGGAATGTCATTGGCCGGCCCCGTCTCGACCTCATACGCATCGAAGGCCTCGCGCACACGCGCTATGCGTTCGTCGCGCAGTCGCTGCCGCTGGTGCCGAACGCCGTGGTCACGGCGGACGCGTACCGCCTGGCCCAGCGCCGACTGGGCGATTTGCCAGGGCTGACGGCGGCGCAGCTGCGGCTGACGCCCACGGAGGACGGCTGGGCCGAGGTGACCGCGGCGGTGCTCGAACGCCAGTCGCTGCCCGACAACCGGCTGGCCTGGCTGACGTTCGGCGCCCGGACCGCCGTCGGCCGGGCGATTTCGGTGGAGGCGCCAGGATGGACCGGCCAAAGCGACCGCTGGACCGCCAATTGGCGCTGGTGGAACAACCGGCCGCGGATCGCCGTCGGGTTCGCCGCGCCGTCAGCGGGGCGGATCCGCGGCGTCTGGCAGGTCGACGCCTCGTGGACCAAGCAGGCGTTCGCGAGCGGCGCCGGCCAGGCCGGCCAGCGGGAGACGCAGCAGCATGCCTCCCTGACCCTGTCGGACTGGATTCGGCCCGACCTCCGCTACACCGTGCGCGGCACCGTCGACAGCTGGCAGGACGACGGGATCACGGCGCGCGGCCGCACCGTGGGTACGGGACTGGCGCTCGAGCGTCACTTCGCCGCCGACCGATGGATCGTCAGCGCCGAAGGACGGGTGTGGTGGCCGGCAGATGCGAACCCGGCGCCACTGGCGGTCGCCAGCCGCCGTTTCCAATCGATTGACCTGCAGACCGCGGCGCGGTCGACGACGACGGACCGTGGCTTCGTGACGCTGACGACGCTCGGTACGCGTGCCGTGTCGGCCGCCGCGCCGCGCCTCCTCTGGCCGGGCGCCGGTGACGTCGACGCGAGATCTCCGATGCTACGGGCGCATCCGCTCACCCGTGATGGCGTCATCGACAGTCCGGCATTCGGCCGGCGCCTCGTCTTCGCATCGATCGAACAGCGGCGCTGGTTCAATCGGAGCCCGATCCTTCGCGTCGCGGTCGCCGGTTTCATCGATGCCGCACGCGCGTGGCAGCCGGCAGACGGCGATCGGCGGCGACGGCTCGTCGTCGACGCCGGTGTCGGACTGCGTGTCCGCGTTCCGGGGCACGACGACGTGCTGCGAGTCGACTATGGACACGGCCTCCGCGACGGCGCCCACGTCGTCTCCATCGGCTGGGCCCGCTGACCGACCAGGGGACCGCCGGCATCCAACCGGCCGGAGGGGCCGGCGAGTCAGTAGGCGCCGTAGATCAGCAGGTAGGCCGTGTAGAGCAGCAGCAGGTTCGGAAAGGCGGCCCACCAGAAAGCGTGATGCCACTCGCGGCGTTGCACGGTATCGGTGGCGGCTGCGCCCGTCCAGCGGACGAAGGCGACCGCCAGCAGCTCGATGATGACCGCCGAGACCGTGCCGGTCACCAGCGTCGCCATCCCGTAGTCGGCCGGCAACTCTTCGTGACGACGCACGTACTGCCGAAGGCCGGCCATCCAGAGCCACGCCACGGCCAGCGTCCACCCCGCGGCAAGCAGGTGCAACGATTTCGCGAAGATGCGGACGTGGGAATGGCGGGGAGTCATGCAGGTGTGGGCACGTGTACCGTTCTGTTCTCAAGATACACGGTCTTGAGCCGTTTCTACACACGGGCTGCGATGCCGGACGGTCCAGCGTGCGCAATGCCGTACAACGACGCGTGTTCCATCCTCGCAAACCGGGCGGCAGCCACATTGCGAGAAATCCGGCGGTGCCTCACATGACCGTGCGATCGTTCGTCTTGCGTTTGTGCGCACTCGGCCTGCTCCTGCTGCTCAATGCCATGACCCCCCAGGCTGGCATCGTGGCACTCGCAAGCTGTCTCGCTCACCTGCCTGGCCCGGCCACGGCGGATCCCGACCAGACGGTCTGAATCCGGGGCCAGCAGGGCGAGAACCTGAAGACTAGCGGGATCCGTTGAGATCGATGAAGGTCTCGACGAGCGTGCGGCTACGCCAGCCCCGCTCTACCTCGTCCAGCAGCATCCGATTGGCCCGTTCAACCGGCAGCGCATCCTTGTAGGGCCGCGGCGTGGTCAGCGCGTCGAAGACGTCGACGACCCCCATGATCTGCGCGAGGAGCGGTACCGCGTCCCCTCTGAGGCCGTCGGGATAGCCGCTGCCGTCCTGGCGTTCGTGATGGTGGCGGACGATCGGCCGGACGCGGCGCAGGGAGCGCAATTCGCCGCAGAGACGATCGCCGATGATCGTGTGCTGCTTCATCTGCTCGTACTCGTCGGTCGTGAGGCGATCCGGCTTGAGCAGGATGCGGTCGGGGATGCCGACCTTGCCGATGTCGTGCAGGAACCCGCCGAGCCGCAGGGCGCCGATCTCCTGGGTTTCGAGTCCCAGCGCCGTTCCGAGGGCCGCGGCGTAGCCGGCGAGACGCTGACAGTGCCCGTCGGTGGTGCCATCGCGCGCCTCAATCGTCAGCGCGAGGCTGAGAATCACCGACTCGGCCGAGTCGAGCTCGTCCGTGTAGTGCTTGATGCGCAGCAGCGAGCGGACCCGGGCCCGCAGTTCCGGTTCGCTGAACGGTTTCGAGATGAAGTCGTCCGCCCCGACCTCCAGCCCCTTGATGCGGCTGTTCGTGTCGGCCAGGGCGGTGACCAGCACGACCGGAATGAGACGGGTGGCCGGATCGTCCTTGATGCGGCGGCAGGCTTCGAAGCCGTCGAGCTTCGGCATCAGCACGTCCATGAGGATGACGTCGGGCTGCTCCAGGGCCACGGCGTCGAGCGCTTCCTGGCCGTCATGCGCGATGCGCAGCCGGTAGCCATCCCGGCTGAGCAGACGTTCCATCAGCCGTCCGTTCGCCTCGAGGTCATCCACCACGAGCACGCTGCTGGTGCGGTCGGCACCCCGCAGGTGTTCGGCGACGGATTGGTGCGTCTTCAGGGCCACGACTCTCTCATCGGCAGATTGAATCCAGGGTCCAATCGGACCGCAGCCCGATCGTCGCTAGGGATTATAAGTGCTTTCAGCGTAAGCAGTTACTGTTGAGGTTCAGCCGAGAACCGGTCACCGCAGGATACGGCCGAGCATCCGCAGCCAGTTGCCGTGGGTGATGGCGTCCACCTCGGCGTCGCTGTACCCGCGATTCGCGAGCGCGACAGCGACCCGCTGCAGGTCGGCGACGGTCTCGATGCCCTGCGGCGTCGCCTCGGCGCCGAAACCGCCGTCGAAGTCGGACCCGAACGCCACGTGGCGGGCGTTCCCGGCGAGCGCGCAAATGTGGTCGATGTTGCGCACGACGGTATCGATCCCGGCGGCATCCTTGGCATGACCATGACGCCGGCTCCAGCCCCGGACGAGAAAGGCGTTGAACGGTACCTGCCCGACCACCCCGTCGCGCGCCACAATCGCCCGAATCATGTCGTCCGAGAGATGGCGATCGCCATCCACGAAGTGACGGGGGTTCGAGTGGCTGGCGATGATCGCGCCGTCGTAGCGCTCCACCGCCTGGAAGAAGGCTTCTTCCGCCATGTGGCTGGTGTCGAGCATCATCCGACGGCTGGCCATCCGATCGAGCAGCTCCCGCCCCGATGCGGTCAGCGGTCCAGGCTCGAACGTGCCCCCGCAGTAGCGGGTCGACATCCACGCCGGCCCGATGATGCGCACCCCGGCGTCGTACCAGACGTCCAGTTCACCGGGTTCACGGACGGGATCGGCGTTCTCCATCAGCAGGACGAGGCCGATCCGTCGAAGCGACGAATCGCCGGCGTCGTCCCAGGTCGCCAGCACGCCGGCGAGATCGCGCTGGTCGCGGACGAGGCAGAAGCGGCTCGTCGGCTCCGTCAGCGCCTCGTACACAGCCAGTTGTCGGCGCGCAATCTGGTGCGCCTCCTCGGCGTTCGAGTAACGCTCGTTGAGATGACCGCTGAAACTCGAGACGGCCGGCTCGGTGAAGATGGTGGCGAAGATGACGGCGACGCGGCCGTCGAGCCACTCGGGCAATCCGAGCATCGAGACGCCCAGCGCCTCACGAACGTCCATGGCGCCGATTTCGCGGGCCCGCGTCTCACGTGTCGACTGCCGATAGTCACGACCGGCACACAGCACGTTGAACGCGATGTCCTCGTGACCGTCGATGATCAACGGCCGCCGGCGATCGTCGATGGCTCCCTCCGGATCGTCGATGGCTTCCTCGGGGTCGTCGATGGGCTCGTCTGGCATGGCGGCGGTCTCAGCGCAGCCCTTCCTCGACGAGGATCTCCTCGGACACCTGCTCGGCGAGCTTCTGGGTCGGCGTCAGCTTGCCCTTCTTCCAGTCGCCCTTCACGAACAGCGCGACGGCGAGCAGCGCCACGACGACGTTGGACAACGGAAACGCCAGCCAGATGCCGGTCTGCGCCAGCGCGGTGTGCTGGGACAGGAGGTAGGCCAGTGGGAACTGCAGCACCCACTGGGAGACGATCGCCAGGAGCAGCGCGGTCGTCATCTGGCCGGCAGCGCGGAACACGCCGGTGATCGCCATCTGGAGCCCCATGAAACCGAACGACAGCGCGACGATGCGCAGGAAGCGGGCGCCTTCGTCGACCACCGCCTGATCGGTGGGGACGAAGAACCGCGCCAGCGCCGTCGCGCCGGCGAACGTGGCCACGCCGACCGCCGACAGCACGGCGAAGGCAATCGCGGCGCTCAGCCGGGCAATCGCCGCCGCCCGCTCGATCTGTCCGGCGCCGATGTTCTGGCCGACCAGCGTCGCGGTCGACATCGAGAGCCCGAGCGCCGGAATGATCACGAAACCGAGGACGTTGCCGCCGATCCCGTAGGCGGCAATCGTCGTCGTCCCGAAGCTGGCGATGAGGAAGGTCATCACGGTCAGCCCGAGGGCGCGGGCCGACTGCTCGACGGAGGCCGGAAAGCCGAGGAGGAAGGCCTTCCTGATGAACGGCACGTCCGGGACGAAATCCCGGACGTGCAGATGCACATGATAGCGGCCGGTCAGCAGGAAGAAGAGGCCGATCAGCATGGCGAGGCTCTGCGTTCCGAACGTCGCGATCGCCGCACCGGCGACGCCGGATGCCGGGATCGGGCCCCATCCGAAGATGAACAGCGGATCGAGCAGGAAGTTCAGCAGCACGGTGCCGGCGACGATGACGAGCGGCGTCTTCACCTCGCCGATGCCGCGCATGATCGCCTGGTACATCGTGAAACCGAAGACGAACACGAGGCCGATGAACGACCAGCGCATGAACTGGAGGGCGCCCGGGAAGACGGCGTCCGACACCCCCATCGCATGCAGGATGGTCGGCGCCAACGCATAGCCGATGGCGCCGAGCACGGCCGACGTAACCACCACCATCAGCAGCGTCTGGGCGGCGATGTGATTCACCGCCGCGAAGTTGCGCGCGCCCATGTTCTGCGCGATCAAGGTCGAACCGGCGATCGCGAGGCCGGCGCCGAGCGCGATCATCAGAAAGGTGATCGGAAAGCTGACCGACACTGCGGCGACGCCGTCACCGCCGAGTCGCCCCACCCAGAACGCATCGGTGAGCTGATAGCCGCTCTGCAGCAGCGTCGCCATCACCACCGGAATCGACAGCTTCAGCAGTGAGCCGAGGATCGGCCCTTCGAGCAGGGCGTTCTTCTGAGCTGGCCGGACGGACATGGCACCTCTGGGTCAGATGCGGCGGCATCGCCCGTCAACGATACCAGAGTGCCTGATACGTCCGGCGCTGGCGAATCGCTGCTCCGGGCCGTGTGCCATGGCTGCCGGCGGCAGCGGAGCGAATCGCCCTTCGGGCGGCGGCGGCCGGCTCGCGGCGCATGCCCGCGGGGCGATGAGAAGCGGACTGACGCGTGGCCTTAGAAGCGGACGAGACGCGTGGCCTTGACCGCAAACGACCGGTTCAACAGCGTTGAGCCGAGCCGTGCCGTGTCGCGGCCGTCGCTGTAGACGACGAACAGCTCGCTGCCGACGATGTACTCCCAGCGCCACCGGATGCTCGAAGACATGGTGTGCGCATCGGCGTTGTACTGCAGCAGGCTGCTGACGAACATCCGGTTGGTCGGCGTGAACGTGAACCGGCTGGTCAACAGGCGCGCCGCGAAGCTCCCGACCGGCAGGTCGACCCAGGTCAGTGAAATGCCCGGTTCGATCGCGAACTGCGGCCAGAAGGCGATACGCCCCGAGTACGAGGCGTCCTGCCGGCTGCCGTCATAGAGGCGAGCCGAGGTGATCGCCAGCCGGCCGGCGATTGGCCGCTGGTTGCCGAGCGAGTACGCAGCGCCGACGCTGCGGTTCTGGTAGCCGCCGCCGATGACCGTCACGCCGGGTGCGATGCGGAAGTCCTGCGGCAGCAGCTCGTAGCCCTGGTTCATCGTCACGGCGGCCTGGTCGCCGCTGTGGAACTCGACGGCGAAGCCGCCGTCGAAGGTGCGGTTCTCGACGCGCGTCGCAGCGGAGTTCGTGTAGTAGGTGACCTGCGCCTCCCACGCCATCCGGCGGATGTAGCGATTGTTTCGCAATCGCGGACTGAACCGTGCGGCAACCAGGTCGCGACGAAAGTCCTGCCGCCGCAGGTAGCCGACCGCCGGCGAAAAGCCGGTGCCCACCAGCAGATGCTCGGCCGAGAGTCCGTAGCGGTCGCCGGCGTAGTCGATGCGCGCCCGGTAGCTTGGCGCGACACCGGTGCTGCCCGCCTTGTCGGTCGCGGCAACGTAGCCGAGGGCGGTCGTATTCTGCGAGAGGCGGAAACTGGCGTCGGCACCGAACAGCACGCCGGTGTCCTGACCGCTGCCGTTCGGCTGTCGTACCGTCGTGATCATGCCGATGTTGCTGCGCCGCAGGATGTCGCGGCGCAGCCGAACGGCCGAGAAGTTCGTCGCCGGCGCGTTGGCGGCCGCCTTCTCGCCGGTGTGAATGTTCAGGGCCGCAATGTCGAACCGGCCGGCCTTGCCGGTGACCCGGCCGCCAGCGAGCACCGGCAGCGTCTGCCCGTTCGCCAGGCCGATCTGCCGGCTGAAGAACATGATCGGCACGTCGTCGGTATCGCCGGCGCCACGACCCGCGAGGCCGCGGCCGCCGAAAGCGTAGATGCCCTGCCCTTCCAGGAAGAAGTCGCGCTTCTCCGGGAAGAGCAGGTTGAACCGCGTCAGGTTCACCTGCTGGACGTCTTCTTCGATCTGGGCGAAGTCGGTGTTGATCGTCACGTCGGCCGTCAGGCTCCGCGTCAGGCCGTACTTGAAATCGCCGCCGACGTTGCCGCTCGGGTCGTTGCGAAACGGCTGTGCCGCGGCGTTGTCGGTGGTCACCGAGGAAACGACGTACGGCTTGATCTCGATGTTCCGGGTGCGTGACGGTGTCACCAGGCCGTAGAGCGTCGCCGCCACCTGCATCTGCGCCAGGCCGGAGCCTCCGAACGCCGCCGGCATCGGCGTCACACCGGCATACTCGTTCTTCCAGCGGATGACCCGCCTGAAATTGATGCCCCAGACCTGCGGACCGCTGTCACGGTAGCGCAGCGACTTGAACGGGATCACCATCTCGGTCGACCAGCCACCCTCGAAGCGGGTCGATCGGACCTGCCAGATCGTGTTCCAGCTTTCGATGTACGTGCCGTCGGCGATCTGCTGCTCGCGCAGTCCGCCGAGCGGATTGGTCTGGAACAGGACACCGTTCCGCGAGTCGTGGAAGGTGTCGAGCACCAGCGTCATGCTGTCGCCGCCGTTGAAGATGTTGACGCTGTCGTGGCGCAGCTCGTTGGCGACGATTCGCTCCGGATGGCTGTCGTAGCACCGGGCCGAGAAGTAGAGGTTCTGATCGTCGTAGAGGATCCAGGCTTCGGTCCGCTCCGTCGCCGGCGCCCCCTCCTTGGGCACCTGCTGCACGAAATCGCTGATCGGCAGCGTGCGCTGGTAGATCGGCTCGTCCAGACGGCCGTCGATTGCGAGCGGACGATCCAGCCGGTTGGCGCGGACCGCCACGCGTCCCTGCTCGTCCTGGGTTCGCACTGCCGGCGCAACCGGCTCGGGCGCCATCGTCGACGTCACGGGGGCGGCCGCACGGACGGCGGAGCCGCTGCCGGCGCTGCCACCCGCCGCCGCGGCGGTCTGCGCGAACGCCTGCCCGGACGCTGCGACGAGCGCGAACGAGAGTGCTGCCGCCGGAACGATCCGGCAGCCGATCGGTGGCATGGTGCAAACAGTGTAGGCGAGGTGACGCATCCGGGGCCACGTCCTCCCGTAGCCGGCTACTCCATCGGCTGAGGTGTGCGGATGGACTCGCCCGCGGCCACGCCGAACTGCCGGAACTTCCCATAGGTGGCCAGGCCGTCGATGCGGCTGCCATCCCGCCGCACGTCGTAGCGCTCACGCATGGCGACCGGCACGAGCAGGTCCAGCAGCGGCGCCGACTGATAGCTCACCTCGATGCTGGCGCGAACCGCCGGCTCTTCGCTCACCAGTTCGGAGATCAGCACGCGGCCGGTCGTCGGGTCGATGAAGAAGCGGCCGCGGCTCTTGATGCTGGCGCCGCGTGGCGAACGGATCACGGTGGGCGTCTCGCGCTCGCGATACTCGATCGCCCAGACCTCCGCGGTGACGCGGAAGGGTGTGGCCGTGGCGACGGAGCCTGCGTCTCGGTCAGGCTGTCGCCGTGGTGCGGCCCGCTTGAACGCAAACCGCCATTGATTGGCCGGGAGAAGGAAGGACAGTGCCAGCGTCGGCGTATTGATCGTCCGCTCGACAGTGCCGATGTTGAAACGAGCGCCTTCCTGAATGATCCGGCGCAGCCGGTCCGTGGCGGTGGGCGAAGGCGACAGCAGGAGCGCACCCGTTCGCTCCTGACGATCGCGAATGGCACGACCGTCGACCGCGTAGACGTCGCGATACTCGACGTAGTGCGCGGCACCGGGCGGCCTGACGAGCAGGAGATCCGAATCGAGTTCGCGATGGAGCGGAGGCTGGTCGCGGTCGGCAGACGGCTGGGCCGGCCGGAAGTCCTGCACGTAGTGCTCGTCTGCCACGATGCCGGAGAGCCGCTGCTGGAACGTCTCCACGTAGACGCCGGCGCGGCGCAGGACGTCGGAAAGTGATGGCTCCCGGGCGGCGAGTCCGACCTGGGCCGGTGATGCCGCGGCCAGCCATGCGCCGAGCACCACGGCACGCCGTCGCCGGAGACACCTCAGGACCGCCCTCACCCGGCCAGCATAAGTAATGTCCGCGTTCGCGTCGAGTACCGGACAATGTCGGCGTCGCGCGTCGGGGCCGCAGGTCAGGCATCACCGGAACGGGGACGCGCGACAGGACGTGGCACCAGAATCGTCGGCGATGCCGCGGGAGCCGGTGAAACGGCCGGGCCGGCCCGGCTGGTCGCTGCGCTTGCATGCAGCCTGCCTTGGACGCGACGTATCAAGGAGAGACGATGCCTTTTGTGACTGTCGGAACGGAGAACGCCACTGACATTTCCCTGTATTACGAAGATCATGGCACCGGCGACCCGGTCGTCCTGATCCACGGATATCCCTTGAGCGGCACCTCGTGGGAGCGGCAGCTCCCTGCGCTGCTGGCCGCCGGATATCGGGTCGTCACCTACGACCGGCGTGGTTTCGGACGGTCGAGTCAACCCGCCACCGGCTATCACTACGACACCTTCGCCGACGATCTGCGGAAGCTGATCGAGACGCTGAAGCTCGACCATGTGTGCCTGGTCGGCTTCTCGATGGGCGGCGGCGAGGTGGCGCGCTACATCGGGAAGTACGGTTCCACCGGCGTGCGCAAGGCGGTGATCATCGGCGGCGTCCCACCGTTCCTGCTGAAGACCCCTGACAACCCCGAGGGGGTCGACCAGGGTGTCTTCGACGGCATCCTCAAGGCGGTCGCCACCGACCGCTATGCCTTCTTCTCCGAGTTCTTCGGCAACTTCTTCAACACGGACGTCCTGAAAGGATCGCGCATCAGCGAGGATGCGATACACGCCAGCTGGATCGTTGCCGCGCAGTCGTCACCCATCGCCAGCATCGCCTGCGTTCCGACGTGGGGTGAGGATTTCCGCGGCGACCTTGCACGCATCGACGTCCCGCTGCTCGTCATCCATGGCGACGCCGACCGCATCGTCCCGCTGGGCGCTTCGGGCGCCCGGACGGCAAAGCTGGTGAAAGGGGCACAACTCGAGATCGTCAAGGATGGTCCGCATGCGGTGAACTGGACGCACGCCGACGACGTGAACGCCAGCCTGCTGACGTTCCTGCGCCGCTGACGGGTGGCGGAGGGAGAGGGATTCGAACCCCCGGAACCGTTCCCGGTTCAGTGGTTTTCAAGACCACCGCCATCGACCACTCGGCCATCCCTCCGCGTCGGCGCGCGCGCCCGATTCGGTCGGCGACCGGGCTGCCGACTATTGTATCGTCCCGGTGCGCCACACGTCGCGACCTGGGGTATGCTCCCGGCGTCCTCTGTCCGGGAGCATCACCAATGCGACATGCCACTCCGTCCGGTGTCCGACTGTTCGCCATCGCGGCCCTCGTCGCCGCCTCTTCGCTGTTGACGCAGGGGGTCAGCGCCCAGCCGGCCTCAGCCAACGCCCGCAAGAAAATCCTGTTCCTCACCTACCCCGGTGTCGGCGCCCCGGGATCGCATGGCCACGCCAGCTTGCCGATGGCCGAGGAGCAGGCGGTCGCCTACGGCAAGGCCGCCGGTTTCGACGTGACGACGCTGAAGGGGTACGAGCCGGGCGTCGGCAAGCAGGACCTCTCCTTCTTCACGGCGGCGTACCTGAACCAGTTCGACGGCCTGATGGTCATGGCCAACGGCGACATCGGCATGACGGCGGTGCAGAAGAAGGCGATCGTCGACTTCGTCCGCAGCGGCAAGGCGTTCATCGGCGTCCACTGCGCGACGGTCATGATGTACGACTTCCCGGAGTACGGCGAGATGCTGGGGGCCTACTACTTCAACTCCATCTTCACGCCGCTTCTCGGCAACGACGTCCCGGTGAACCAGCGCCGTGTCGGAATCCTCAAGGTCGAGGACCGATCGCATCCGGCGACGCGCATGTTCACGTCGAGCTGGCCGGTCGCCGAGGAGTTCTACACGTTCGCGACGGCGCCGTGGAACGCAGCGTCGCCCGAGCTCAATCTGTCTTCGCCGGGGAATTTCAAGGCCCCGATGGGCTTCTCGCGCGAGCGCGTGCACGTGCTGCTCAGCCTCGACTCGGAGGCGACGAACCTGGATGGGGCAAGTCCGCGGTCGCGCGTCCGCCGGGGCGGCGACTACCCGCAGTCGTGGTGGCGCAATTGGGGTGAAGGGCGGGTGTTCTACACGTCGCTCGGACACCTGCCGGAGACGTGGACGAACGACTCGGCATTCCGGGCCCACCTCACCGGCGGCATCCGCTGGGCGCTCGGTCTCGAGAACTAGTCGCTAGTCCCCTGGAACCGTGATGACTCACATAATTCCCGGGCCGGGACTTATGCAAGTCATCACGGTTCCAGGGGACTAGCGGCCCGGCCGGGCC
>CADEDC010000064.1 GCA_902825985.1 uncultured Acidobacteriota bacterium
GGGTGCAGCACCGTGCGCATCGGGCGGCCGACACGGCTGTCGTCGAGGTCCGGTTGGTAGCCGAGTGCATACGTCCGGCCGATCATGGTGTAGTCGGGCTTCAGTGCGAGAGTCGAGAACGGCGGGGCGTTGAGCAGCGCCCGCTGACGTCCGACGAAGGCCTCGGGGTCGGTGGCGAGGGTCAGCAGCCCGACCCCGTGAGGGTCGTTCACATCCTCGTAAAGGGCGCCCTGCAGCCCGGACGCCGTCAGCGCCGCGCCGAGCGACGCGACGTCCGTGCAGCCACCGAACACCTGCAGCTGCATGAACAGCCGGACATCGGACCGCTGGGGCTGACCGTTCCTGATTCCGCCTATCTCACTGAGATCGGGCGGTTCAGGTCCACGTCGCGTCTGCGTCGGCTCTGACATGGCCCCAGTATAATCCCCGCCATCGCCCGCGGGGTCTCGCCGGACCGGCCCGCGGTCGTCCGGCCGGATGCCGGGACGCGCGGCGCTGGATCTCCCGAAGCCGCAGACCTCGCCTTCAAGGTATAATTCGCAGGTTCTGGGCCCACAGCGGCCGGGAGAACAGTTCACCATACAGGCTTCGGACGGAGACTCGCGAGCATGCCCTTCATCATCACTGACCCCTGCATCGAGACCAAGGACACCGCCTGCGTGGATGTGTGCCCAGTAGACTGCATCCACCCGCGGAAGGACGAGCCCGAGTATGCCGCCGCGAGCATGATGTACATCCATCCGGAGGAGTGCATCGACTGCGGCGCCTGCGTGCCAGCCTGCCCGGTCGCGGCCATCTACGAAAGCGTCGACGCGACGCCATCGCACCAGAAAGACCTCGTCGAGGCGAACGCGATCTATCGGCAGGGTGATGCCGACTCGTTCGCCAAGGCCGAAGCCATCGTCAAGGCCCATGTCGCCACGCATCCGGACATCATGGCCGTGCCGGCGGCCGAGCGGCAGGCCGCGCACGCCAACTCCTAGCCTCACCCCGTCCACCCGCGGTGCGTTCCGTCAGCGGCCGCCTGCAGGTCTGGTGGTCCCCGATGGCGCGCATCGCGACGTGGAACGTCAACGGCATTCGGGCTCGACACGCGCAGGTCCAGGAGTGGATGGCGCGCGACCGGCCCGACGTCGTGTGCCTCCAGGAAATCAAGGCGACCACCGATCAGATCCCGGCCATGCTGTGCGAGATGGAGGGTTACTGGTGCTACTGGCACGGCGGCAAGGGCTACTCCGGCGTCAGCCTGCACGTCCGCCAGGACTTCGCCGCCGCGCGGCCGCTCTTCGCGCATCCTGCCTTCGATTTCGAGAACCGTATCGTGACAGCCGCCATCGGCGATCTGACCGTGGCGTCGGTGTACGTGCCGAACGGCGGCAAGGACTTTCCGGCCAAGCTCCGGTTTCTCGAGGCGCTCGAGGGGTTCGCGCGTGAGTTCCACGATGCCGGGCGGGCCCTGGTCATCTGCGGCGACCTGAACGTCGCCCGCACCGACGCCGACGTGCACGCGAAAGAACGGAAGCCGCGCGCCATCGGTCAGCTGCCGGAGGAGCGTGCGGTGCTCGACCGGATTGTCGCCTGCGGGCTGGTGGACGTCGGGCGCGCCCTCAACCCTGGCGACGACGCCATGTTCACGTGGTGGCCGCCGTGGCGGCAGATGCGTGAACGCAACATCGGCTGGCGCATCGACTACGTGCTCGCCAGCGACGCGCTTGCCAGCCGGGCCATCCGCTGTGCCGTGCAGAAGGACGTCGGCACGAGCGACCACGCCCCCGTTCTGGCCGAGTTCACCTGACCCGCTGCCGCGTACGAGGTCGAACCCATGTCGGTTGTGGTGCAGAAGTACGGTGGATCGAGCGTCGCCGACGTTTCGAAGATCAGGATGGTGGCCGAGCGGGTCATGCGCACGCGGCAGCGCGGCCACGACGTGGTCGTCGTCGTCTCGGCGATGGGCGACACGACCGACGAGTTGCTGGCGCTCGCCAAACAGGTGTCGGCGAGTCCCGAGCGCCGCGAGCTCGACATGCTGCTGACGGCCGGTGAGCGGATTGCCATGTCGCTGTTGTCGATGGCGATCCGGGAGCTCGGCGGCGACGCCATCAGCTTCACCGGCAGTCAGTCCGGCATCATCACGAACGACCGCCACGTCGACGCGCGGATCGTCGAGGTTCGGCCGTTTCGCGTGCAGGACGAGCTGGCGCGCGGCCGCATCGTCGTCGTGGCCGGCTATCAGGGCGTCTCGTATCGACGAGAGATCACGACGCTCGGCCGCGGCGGCAGCGACACCACGGCGATTGCGCTGGCGGCGGCCCTCGGGGCCGAATACTGCGAGATCTGCTCGGATGTCGACGGCGTCTACAGTGCGGATCCGCGGGTCGTGCCATCGGCCTCGCGGATCGGCACGCTGTCCTACGAGGAGACGCAGGAACTCGCGGAGGCGGGGGCGAAGGTGCTCAACGCCCAGGCCGTCGAGTTCGCGAAGGACAAGGGGATCGCGATCTACGCGCGGGCGACCGCCTCGCCGTTGCCGGGCGCGGATCCGGCCGCCGACGGCACGGTCGTCCGGCTGCATCCGCCTCGCATGCCAGGACGCGTGGTCGGGGTCGCCAGCGAGAAGGACCTGCTGTTCGTCGAGTCCACGGCGGCACTGTCCGACCTGGCCGTCGTCCTCGACGAGCTCGGCGTCTCGGGCAAGCAGCTGCGACACCTGGCGGGCACGACGTCGATGGTCGTGTCGCGCGAGAACCTCCACGAGGAGGCCAAGGTCCGCGGCCGGCTCCGCGAGCGCTTTGGCGACAAGGTGCGCATTACCGACGGGCTGGCGGCGGTCAGTGTGATTGGCGCCGGTATCAACGCGACGTTCGCCCAGCTGCGCCGCGGGTCGGCCGTGCTGCAGGATGGCGGACTCGCCGTGCACGACATCGCCACCTCGTCCTTCCGCATCACCTGGATGATCGATCGCGCCGAACTCGACACCGCGGTCCGGATGCTCCATCGCACCTTCGTGGACGATCGCGGCGAGCCGACGCCCTAGCGGTAGCGTGGATCCCCATGACTGAAACAGTCCTCGATCGCTTCCTCCGATACGTACGCTACGACACGCGGGCCGACGAGACGTCGACGACCTACCCCAGCACCGCCGGCCAGCTCGCGCTCCTGCGCGACCTCGCCGAGGAACTGCGGTCGCTGGGGCTGGTCGACGTCGTCATGGATCAGTTCGGCTACGTCATGGCCACGATTCCGGCGACGACCGCCAAGGCCGGCGTGCCGGTCATCGGTTTCCTTGCGCATGTCGACACGTCACCGGAGATGAGCGGCAGCGGAGTCGTGCCGATCGTTCACCGCAGCTACGATGGCCGCGACCTGGTGCTGCCCGATGACCCGACGGCCGTGCTGACGCTGGCCGGGAATCCCGAACTGGAGCAGCAGTTCGGCCACGACATCGTCACGGCATCCGGCACCACGCTGCTCGGGGCCGACGACAAGGCCGGCGTCGCGGAAATCGTCAGCGCCGCGGCGTATCTGATCGCCCACCCCGAGATTCCACACGGCGCGGTGCGCATCGGGTTCACGCCGGACGAGGAGATCGGGCGCGGCACGCAGCATTTCGACGTCTCGCGATTCGGCGCGTTCTGTGCCTACACGCTGGATGGCGGCAGCCGCGGCGAGGTGGAAAGCGAGAGCTTCTCTGCCGATGCGGCGACGGTGACGTTCATCGGGTTCAACACGCATCCCGGCTATGCCAAGGGGCGCATGGTGAACGCGATCAAGGTGGCGGCGGCGTTCCTGGCCAGCCTGCCGGGTGATCGGCTGTCACCGGAGACCACCGAAGGGCGCGAGGGGTTCGTGCACCCCTACACCATGACGTCGTCGGTGGAACGGGCGACAGTGCGGTTGATTCTGCGCGATTTCACCGCCGCCGGCCTGACAGAGAAAGCACAGCTCATCGAGCGGCTGGCGGCCCGGGCGGTCGAGGCCCATCCTGGCGCGCGGGTGGAGATTGCCGTCGAGGAACAGTACCGCAACATGGGCGAGGTTCTGGCCCGCCATCCCGAAATCGTCGAGCACGCCTGTGAAGCGATGCGGCGGGCCGGCGTCGACGTCCGTCGCCACGCCATACGCGGCGGGACCGATGGCTCGAAACTCTCCTTCATGGGCCTGCCGACGCCGAATCTTGCAGCCGGGGAACACAACTTCCATTCCCGGCTCGAGTGGGTCTCGGTGCAGGACATGGAGAAGGCGGTCGAATCGATCGTCCACCTCTGCCGGATTTGGGAAGAGCGCGGCTGATCGCTCAGCGGCCGCGGGTCTTGCGGGTCCCGCCGGCCGACCGGCTCGACTTCCTTGGCTTACTCGACGTCGCCGACTTCCTCGACGTCGCCGACTTCGCAGACTTGGCCGACTTCGCAGACTTGGCCGACTTCGCAGACTTGGCCGACGAGCGTCCGGTCGAGGCCGGTGTGGCGCGCCGCTTCGACGTTTTCCCCGCGGCGCTGCGGGTTTTCGATTTCGATGATCGCTTCCGCGGCGCCGGGACTGCCGCGCCGGCCTCGCGCGCTTCGCTGAGCCCGATGGCGATCGCCTGTTTCCGGCTGGTGACCGTCCGGCCGGAACCGCCGGACTTCAGCGTCCCGCGCTTCCGTTCGCGCATCGCACGCGCGACTTTTTCAGATGCCTTGCGTCCGTATTTGGCCACGCGTCCCCCTCTGAGTCTGCAAGGAACGAACGGAGCGGCCGCGTCTGCGACCGCTCCCTGGTGCGGACAACGCAGGTGCCGATGGCGCCGCTAGCGGGAGCGTGAGCGACCGGCCGCTGCCGACCTGCCGCCCTTGCGACGGCCGGTGGTGCCCCGATCGGCCGCCATCTGCCGCGCCTCGCCGCGGGCCGCCGCCCCGACCCGACCCCGGCGCGGCATGCTCATCGGTACGTCGGCGTCTTCCGTCGCCTCGTCTTCGGTATCCGCGGCGGCCTGATTGACGAATCCCTCGGCGATGCCGGTCAACCGCTGGTCGGTCTCCTTCTCCTCGTCGAGCGTCTCTTCGAACAGCGACGCCACGCCGCTGTGGCCCAGCAGGGTCGCCCACACGCGCATCGTGCCGTACGCAGCGATTTCGTAGTGCTCCACCTTCTGCGCGGCGGCGATGATGAGGGCGTCACGGGTATCCTTGTCCTCCGCCTCGCGCATCATGTCGTCGCCTTCCTTCAACAGGTACTGCATGCCGATGCATTTCTTGCCCTTGGGCCGCAGTTCGAGCTGGTCGAACGCCTGTTCGAGCCGCTCGATCTGCCGTTCGGTCTGCTGCAGGTGGTCCGCGAGCGCCTGCTTCAGCTCTGGCGCGGTCGCCTTCTTCATGATCTTCGGCAGCGCCTTGGTGATCTGCTTCTCGGCGTCGTAGATGTCCTTGAGTTCGTCTTCGAGCAGCGCGTCGAGGGAATCGAGGCTGGGCATGGGCACTCCTCCGGGAAGTAGGTAATCGGGTTCCGATCCGACAAGGGTGTAGCAAGACGCGTGCACACGCGGGAAGGGAAGGCGGCGGGTTGCGTCACGAAACCGGCACTCGCAGCTGCCGGTGCGAGTGCCGAGTGCGGAACCGCGCGGGCAACTAACGGCGACGTCCGCTGCCGGAGCGATCGTTGGACAGCATCACGGCGAACGCTCCGGTGTTGTCCGAGACATGGCCGTCGTTGATGCCGAGCATCAGCTGCCCGGCCGCCGGCATGGCGATCGGTTCGCGGTTGGATCCGATGGGAAACGCTGGCCCCGAACCGACACGCGCGATGAGTCCGCCAACCGGCATCTCGGGTACCGGCACGCCGGCCGCCGCCGGCACGTTCGGGTTGCCGTCGGGTCCTGCCGTGTGCCCTGGGTCGGTGCTGACCTGGATTTGGCCGGTGGCCGAGAACGCGACGCGCTGTCCACGGGAGACGCGTACGCCGGTGGGCGTCCAGTCCTGGTTGCCGCTCACCCGGACCGCGCCGCGCGGCACCGAGGTGTCGGCGTCGGCATCCGACCCCCGCGTCGACGTCGGTGCGGCGTTGGCGAACTGCGGATACAGGCGCCGCGCAGCCGAGGCGTCCAGGTAGATGCGAGCGACATCGCGAATGGCGAACTGCTGATCCTGGCCAGACTCGTTCTGCCATTGCACCGTGTCGCCGTTGGTCAGATTGATCAGCTTGCCGCGCTGCGCGTTACCGCCGCGCATCACCAGAAGATGCCCGGCGCCGGTCGGCAACTGTGAGAAATCAGCCGCCGACGGTTCGCCGCCGGCGAAGTCGATGAGGGCGACCTGGTCGACCGGAAATGTCCGCTCGCGTCCGCCCTCGCCGAGGTTGAGGAAGTTGTCGACGATGTTGCGGTTGCCGCTGCCGTGGAACACGACCTCGCCGCTCTGCCGCGAGCCGTCCGTCAGGACGAACGTCGCGCGCTCGGCCGCCGCCAGCTGGACGGCCAGCCCGATGCCCACGACGCCGACCAGCAATGCTCCTCGATACATGGTGTGCCTCCGGTTCTGAGTGACCTGCAGGAACTGAAGGAGCAAGACCCGGACCGACGCGCCGATGCAGGCGCAGGAGGAATGAATCGAACGCCTGAGGCGCCACCGGCGGCGTGGCGGTGGCGTCCCCGCGAGCTGGCGGCGAAGGGGGTCGACCCGCCGCCGGCCGGCGGCGGAAACGTCGCCGGCTCGGCGACGTTTCCGGATGGCCGAGCTAGAAGCGGATGCCGATGCCGATCTGAAGACGCTGCGTGTGGGTCGTCGTGTCTTCGTCGAAGCTGTCCGTATCCGCGAGGATGGCGCCGTAGCGGTACGAGACGTCCAGGAACGCACTGCCGGCGAACGTGCGCGACACGCCTCCGAGTACCGTGAACATCGGACGATTGCTGGTGCCTGCCAGGTCACCGCCCAGCTGCACACCATAATCGTTGAGCAGCGCCTCCTCGGTCAGTTCGGTACCACCGATCGTGAAGGTGACCTCCTTGCGCAGCTGGGCCACGCCGGCGCCCACGCCGAGGTACGGCTGGTACCCGCCACCGAACGGCACGAGCAGATATTTGATGCCGGCGTTGAAGTAGTTGGCTTTCTGGGTTATCGAGGCAGACCCGCCGAGGGCATCGACGACGACCTGGGCCGAGTCTTCCATGGCGCTGGTCGCCACGTTGCGCATGCGGCCGCCCTCGAGGAACACTTCCCATTCCGTCCCGAGCTTGAAGTCGAACTCGCCGCCCAACGACAGGTCCGACGCATTGCCGAACGTCGGCCCCACGGTGAACTGCACGGCGAACGGTCCATCCGACCCGCCGGATTGTGCCGACGCACTGCCCGTCAGTCCGGCCACCAGACCGAACGCCATCACCAACCGACCGAAACCCTTCATTCACACCCTCCCTACCGGACCCGTCGCATCGCGCGAGCCCGTATCGTTCGAACAGGTCGTGTCACCTGGGCTGATTTCCTGTTGCGACAGGGCTGGGGACCCACCGCCTGGAGAGGCGTCGAGTATAGCACTGTCGAAGCGGCTCCTTCGTGCCGATTGCTATCTATACGGGCCTGCCGTGCAGCGGACAGGCGTGCCCTGCCGCGGCCGTCGAGGGCGCCAGTGCGCCGGCGACCGCAGGTCATTTGATGGTATTCTGAGCGCCTGACAGCATGGACGGCCAGCCCCCATCGCTCGAACCCAACCTGTCGTGGCCTGCGGCCCCGGAGCGCGCCGATCAGGCGTCCGTCGGTCAGCCGCCGTCTCCCGCCGACATGTCGGCCGCCGGCGCTGTCAGCGGCATGGAGGTCGCCGAGGTGGCCGACCGCCGGAGCGACGACCCGACCGCCGCCGATCCGCCGGCCGACGCCCGGACCGACGATGCGTGGAAGCAGCGCCGCCAGGAATTGATGGGCGGCGTCCAGACCTTGTTGTCGGCAGCGGTGTACGCGACGCTCATCGTGACGTTCGGCTTCCAGGTCGCACGGGTCGACGGCCGCAGCATGGCACCGACGCTCGAGGATCACGACCGCCTCATCGTGAACAAGCTCGTCTACGAAATCGGCGATCCGCGGCCCGGCGACATCGTCATGTTGTACTACCCGATCAATCCCGAGAAGATGTTCGTGAAGCGGGTGATCGCGCAGGAGAACGACACGGTACGGATCGTCGACGGCCGGGTCTACGTCAACGATGTCGCACTGCACGACGATTACGTGCCCGAGGAGTTTCGCAGTCACGACGACTGGGGCCCCATCACCGTGCAGCAGGGTTACTACTTCGTCATGGGCGACCATCGGAACAACAGCTCCGACAGCCGCCACTGGGGCCAGGTGCCCAAGAAATACATCGTGGGCAAGGTCAAGGTTCGCTGGTGGCCGCTGCAGGAAGCCCGGATCTTCTGACACTGCGTCAGGACGCCCTCACATCACCGCAGATTTCATACTGACGCCGTGACTCCTCCAACGTGCACCGTGCTGATCGGGGCGGCCGAACTCCTGCCCCACCTGAAGGATCGTACCGGCAGCGACCCGGGTGAACTGCTCGAGTTCACCGACGTCGACGCGTTGCGCGCCCTCGAGGCGATTACCGAACGCCGGCCCGGGGTCGTCGCGATCGAGAAGGACTTCGCCGCAACGCCGCGCGGTTCGGCGCTCATCAACCGCATCAAGGCCGACCCGTCGCTGACGCAGTCGGAGATCCGCATCGTGTCGCAGACGGCCGACCCGGTGAAGGTGACGAAGGGGAAGGCGACCGAAGCGGCCGCCGCCCCGGCGCAACCGCCGGCGCCGCTCGATCAGCGCGGCACGCGACGGTCGCCGCGCTTCCGCATCGTGGGTCAGGTGGAGGTGCTGGTGGACGGCAACCTGGCGATGCTGGTCGACCTGTCGGCGATCGGCGCCCAGGTGCTGTCGCCGACGGTGCTGAAGCCCAACCAGCGCCTGCGGATGGCGCTCTCCGACGAACACAGTTCGGTGCGGTTCAACGCCAGCGTCGCCTGGGCCTCGTTCGAGATTCCGAAGAATACGACGCCGCGTTATCGCGCCGGCATCGAGTTCATCGACGCCGACAAGGCCGCGGTCAACGCCTACCTCGCGCGGCACAAGCAGAGCTGAGACCGCCGGTTCAGTCGCCGGTCTTCAGGACCAGCGATCCGAGTTTCGCGGCGATGACATCCTGTCGGAGGATCGTCTCACCGCGATCCGACCCGGTGGAGATGATGGCGGCCGGCACGCCCGAGATCTCCTCCAGCCGGGCGACGTACCGTCTGGCCGCCTCCGGCAGCTCGTCGTAGCGGCGCGCGCCCTTGGTGGGCGACGTCCACCCCGGCATCGATTCGTAGACCGGTTCACAGGCCGCCAGCTGGGCGACGTCGGACGGGAACTCGGTCAACGTCTTCCCACCACAGCGGTACGACGTGCAGATGTCGATGCGCTCGAGGCCATCGAGGACGTCGAGCTTCGTCAGGGCCAGGGCGTCGAGCCCGTTGATCCGCGCGCCGTAGCGTACCGCCACCGCGTCGTACCAGCCGCACCGGCGCGGCCGACCGGTGACCGCCCCGTACTCGTTGCCGCTGTCGCGCAGCCGCTGGCCCATGTCGTCCGACAGTTCGGTCGGCAGCGGCCCTTCGCCGACGCGGGTCGTGTAGGCCTTCACGACGCCGACGACCGCGCCGATGGCGCGCGGCCCGACACCGAGGCCGGTGCAGGCGCCGCCAATTGTCGCGTTCGACGACGTGACGTAGGGGTAGGTGCCATGGTCGATGTCGAGCAGCGTGCCCTGCGCCCCTTCGAACATGATCCGCCGCCCGGCCCGCATCGCGTCGTTGAGCATGAGCGAGACGTCGCGGGCGAGCGGCAGCAGGCGCCGCGCCTGGTCGAGCAGCGTCGCGAGCACCGGCTCGACCTCCATCGTCGAATCGTGCACGAGACGATTGCGGGCGTTGACGTTGTCGCGGATGTTCTTCTCGAGGCCGGCCGGATCGGCGAGATCGCCGACGCGGATGCCCCGCCGCGCGATCTTGTCCTCGTAGGCGGGCCCGATGCCGCGCGACGTCGTGCCGATCTTGCGCTCGCCACGCCGCGCCTCGGACAGCAGGTCGAGGTCGCGGTGGTAGGGCAGGATGAGGTGAGCCTTGTCGCTGACGAACAGGCGGTTCGTGACGTCGATGCCGGCGTGCGCCAGCTCGTCGATCTCGGCGAACAGCGCGGTGGGGTCGACGACGACGCCGTTCCCGATGACGCAGGTGACGCCGGGATGCAGCATGCCCGAGGGGATCAGCCGCAGCACGAACTTCCGGCCGTTCACGTAGACGGTATGGCCGGCGTTGTGTCCGCCCTGATACCGCGCCACGATGTCGAAGTTCGGAGTGAGCAGGTCGACGACCTTGCCCTTGCCTTCATCACCCCACTGCGCGCCCAGCACTGCAAGATTCATAGGTGTCGTCGTCTGCCCCGGGGCGATCGTGCGCCCGTCCACCAACCCACCGATTGTACCCGACTCGCGGCTGATTCGGCGCAGCGAGACACCACCGCGCGCGATCGCCCGCAAGCATCGAGTGACGCGAGCGAGTCAAGAGAAAACGCGATCTTCTTTTCGATTGACAACACTCGCCGCAGTTTCTAATTTCTATCCTTCACGAAGCGCCACTGACGCCGCCCCCGTTGTCACGAGTGATTGATCGAGCAGCGCCCGCGATGGTTACACTTCACTCCTTCACCTCCGGGCTGTCCGACGCGACGCCCTCTCGAGACTCGCGCCCGACGTCTGCCGCATCTCACGGCTCGCCCGTTTCCGTTCGGAGGCGCGCATGATGACTCCGCGCACACCAGTCGTTCGTCGTCTGCTCGGCGCGCTCGACGCTTCGCCGTCGCGCATTCCGGTCCTGCTCGGAGGCTGCGGCAGCGGCCGGACGACATTGCTGCGGCAGCTGCACGAACGCCTCGGACGCACCTCGGCGCAGCCGATCGACGTCGGGCGCACGGCGACGACGCCCGAACGCTTCCATCAGGCGATCGGCGTCACGTCGCCGTTTCCAGGACTCGACACGCCGCATCCCGGCGCGCGCGCCGCCTTCGACGCAACGCTGCACTACCTGACGACGGCGCGGGCGGCGAACGGCGGTCCGGCGACGTTCCTGCTCGACGAATTCCTGGAGTTGCGGACGTTCGAGAGTTTCCCCGGCCTGCGCCGGGTGCAGCACGAGTTCATCGATACCCTGACCGCCAGTCCGAACCGTTTCGTCCTGAGCAGCCGCTACACCGCGCGGACCCTGCGGCTGCTGCGCGACCGCCCGAGCCGTTTCGAAGTGATTCACCTCCCTGCCCTCTCGGTCGAGGACACCTTCGACATGCTGGGGCCGGTCGCGGCCGGCCTGAGCGCCGGCGACGGCCACGGCGGTCCGGACGGTCACGACACCGACTTTCTCGCCCGCACCGTGCTGGCGCTCGGCGACGGCCGCACCTCCTACGTCCGCGCCATCATCGACGAACTCGAGACGATGCGCGAGCACGGCGGCGGCGACGCAATCAGCGCGCTGGCCTCGCAGTTGGCGCCGGGGGCGCGGCTCGCCCGCCTGTGCGAGTACAGCTACGAGTTGCGCCTCCATCGCGCGCGCGGCTACGGCGCCTTGAAGGCGATCCTGGAAATCCTCGGCGAGGACGAAGGCTTGACGCTCACCGAGATTTCGCATCGGCTGCAGCGCACGCCGGGCTCGACGAAGGACTATCTGTCGTGGCTCGAGGACGTCGACCTCGTCACCTCGCGCCAGAAGCGCTACAGCTTCACCGACCCGCTGCTGCGCGTCTGGGTGCGCCTGCACTGCCGCTGCACCGCGCCGACCGACGACGACATCGCGCGCGAGGTGCACCGCTACGCGCTGCCCCGGCTGCCGCAGTCAGAGCCGGCGCTGGTCATGGCCGCGGCGGGTGCCGGGCCGACCGACGACGACAAGAAGGCCTGGGGCATCATCGAGATCGACTGACCGGCGGGCCCGCCGCGCAGCGGTCGGTCGCTCGTCCGGCCTCACTCCCCGCCGCCGGCCGGCGGCGCATCACCGGCCGACAACCGCTCCAGCGCCAGCCGTGCCGCCTGCTGCTCCGCCTCCTTCTTGCTCGGCCCCACCGCCTGCGCGACCGCGGTGCCGCCGACGATCAGCTCCACCTGGAACTGCTTGCGATGATCCGGGCCGACCGTGCCGCTCAGGCGGTACTCCGGCAGCGGACGGTCGCGCGACTGCAGGAACTCCTGGAGCGCCGACTTGTAGTCGCCACCGACGACGCCGTGGGCCCGCACCTGCGCCAGCATCGCCGCAAACTCCCGCTGGACGAAGGCGCGGGCCTGCTCGATGCCGCCATCCAGGTAGATCGCCGCAATCAGCGCTTCGTACGCGTCGGCCAGCAGCGCCTGTTTCTGTCGGCCGCCGGTCTTCTCCTCGCCGCGGCCGAGCAGCAGCTGATCGCCGAGCGCCAGATGCTCCGCCCGCCTGGCCAGCGTCGCCGTCGACACCAGGCTCGCCTTCACCTTCGACTTCTGCCCTTCGTCGAACTGTGGGAACTCGCGGAACAGCAGATCGGCGACGATGAAGCCGAGGACGGCGTCGCCGAGAAACTCCAGCGACTCGTTGTCGCGGACCCCGCCGCTGACGTCTTCGTTGGCCCGCGAGGTGTGGGTCATCGCGTGTTCCAGCAGTCCGCGATCGCGGAAGCGATAGTCGATGGCGCGCTGCAGGTCCTCGAATTCGTCGCGGATCCGCACCAGCTGCCCGCTTGGCACATCGTGGCGGTGGGTCTCGATGATCTGCCGGGCGTCGTCGGCGTCGGCGGCAGTCACCGAGATGCGCACCTCGCCGAGGTCGTTGACCGAGAGCGGGAAGACGGCATGGCTGACGTCGGACGACACCAGCGAGCGGACGCCGTGCGCATCGAGCAGGCTGCGCACGATGCTCGCTTCGACGTCCGAATGGGTGCGAAAGATGATGACGAGCGGGTTCATGCCGGCTCCGCTCCGGCGAACGCCGCCTCGGCGTCGCACGCCGGGTCGTCCGTCAGCACCGGCAGGGCATCCACCTTGAGCAGGATCATGGTCATGTCGTCGTGTTGAGGGGCGCCGCCGACGAACGCCTCGATCTCGCGCAGCATCCGCTCGCGCAGCTCGCCGCACGGCAGGTGGGCATGCTCCTCGATGATCCGGCCGAGGCGCTGCTCGCCGAAGCAGTCGTCCTGCGGATTCATCGCCTCGCTCATGCCGTCCGTGTAGAGCAGGTAGACATCGCCGCTGCGCAACCGGATCGTCTGCTCCTGCAGCAGCCGTTCGAACAGCGTGCCGTCGTCGATCTTCAGGCCAAGCACCAGGCCGTCGGGCGCGAGCAGCTGGACGCTCCGGTCGCCGGCCGGCTCGCCGCCCGGCAGGTAGAGCAGCGGCGTGTGCCCGGCTCGGGCAAAGGTCAGCGTCCGCCGCTGCAGGTCGATGACGGCGTAGGTCATCGTGATGAAGCTGCGGGCGTCGAGGTGCGCCGCGATGAGCCGGTTGGCCATGATCAGCAGCTCGCGCGGCGAGCCGTAGGTCTGGCTGAGCGACAGCATCAGCCCCTTGAGCTCCGCCATGTACAGCGCCGCCGACGTCCCCTTGCCGGCGACGTCGGCGATGAGGAAGCCGAGCCGATGCTCGTCGAGCGGCAGGAAGTCGTAGTAGTCGCCGCCCACCTCGCGCGCCGGGACGCAGAGCGCCGTAATCGACAAGCCGGGTATCGAGGCCGGCGCCTGCGGCAGCAGCGACATCTGGATTTCGTGGGCGATGCGCAGTTCCTCTTCCATCCGCTTCTTCTCGTTCGCCTCGAGCAGCAGCTTCTCGATGCTGCCGGTCATCGAGTTGAACGATTCGGCCAGTGCGCCGAGCTGATCGCGGGCCGTCACCGCGATGCGATGCGCGAAGTCGCCCTGCTGCACGCGGATGGTGCCGGCGAACAGTTCGTGGACCGAGCCGGTGATCGACCGCGCCAGCGTCATGCCCATGAAGATCGCCACCGCCTGGATGAACAGGAAGAGCAGGCCGACGACCAGCAGGCCGATGAGGTACGCCCGCCCGAGACTGATGCCCGACACCGAGCCTTGCGCGTCGACGAGCCGGGTGTACAGGCGGCCGATGTTCAGCTGCATCGACACCTGCAGCGTACCGGTCGCACCGGTCGTCCAATCGCGGTGGGAGAAGAAGCTCACGGTCGTCTGCGGCACCGCCGGTGCCGCCTGGTCGGCGGCCGGCCCGTCGGCGACCGCCCGCCCCTCCAGCGTGCCCGCCTCGCCGGACACCAGCTGCACGTCGGTGAGATCGACCGAGGTGTCCTCACGCAGTCGCGCCTGTACCACCTCGTCGATCGGCACGTCGACGACCGCCGCGTAGCCGCTCGGCACACCCTGCGGCAAGGCGACGGCGCGCACCACGAGGCGAATGTCGCGAGCGCCGCCGGCGCCGCCCACCCGGTACGGGATGACGCCGGCAAAGCCTTCACACGGAACCCACTCCGGCACGTCGCGCGGCGGATCCAGGTGCGCCCAGGGTCCGGCCGAGAGTGCCGGGAGCGGCCGTCCGGTGCGCCCGCCGCCGCGGCGAGCCGCGACGTCGCCGCACGCCGCGCTCATCGGAATGACGACGACGGAGGCGCCGGGCGTGTCGCGCGCCAGCGTCGCCTGCCGTCGCGCGAGAATCTCGCTCACGTCCCGGCCCTCGGCCAGACGGGCTTCGAGCGCCGTCGCGTCGGCCATCGCCAACGCACGCTCGCTCATCTCGCGCAGCCGATTCTGCACGAGGTATGAGCTGACGTTGGAGAACAGCATGTAGCCGCCGAGCAGGAAGAAGGTGACGATGAGCAGGGCCGGAATGGCGCCAATGAAGATGTACGAGATGATGAGCTTGCGGCGCACCCGCCACAGCAACCGGCGTCGCGCCGCCACGACGCCCATCCAGAGGAAGTAGGCGCCGCCGACCGCGATCGCGACCGATCCCGTGGTATCGAGCAGGTTGAGGAGGCCGCCGCCGCCCAGGCCCAGCGTGCCGATGAGCACGAGCAGCTTCAACAGGAGGCCGGCGACGAGGATGCGACCGCCGATCGTCTGCCGCACCTGTGCCGCCAGCGTGCGCCGCGATCCCCCCGCGTCGAGCCGCGCCGCGTGCAGCGAGCGCGGCGGACGAACGGCGTCGGGGGGAATCTCAGGCGTCAACGGCCGGCGGTCGCGGGGCATAGGGGTTTACTTCGCGATATTATCGAATCGTGAAGCTCAACGCGAACGCGCGATTCGCCACCAAGTGCCTGCACGCCGGCCAGGAGCCGGACCCGTCGACCGGCGCCATCATCACGCCGATCTTCCAGACCTCCACCTACGTGCAGGACGGGCTCGGCCAGCACAAGGGGTTCGAGTACGCCCGCACGCAGAACCCGACGCGCGAGGCGCTCGAGCGCAACGTCGCCGCGATCGAGTCCGGCGTCGAGGGCTTCGCCTTCGCGTCCGGCATGGCGGCGATTGCCGCCGTCTCGACGATGCTCGCCGCCGGCGATCACGTCATCGTGTCTGACAACGTCTACGGCGGCACGTTCCGGCTGTTCGACAAGGTGCTGCGCAAGTACCAGCTCACCTTCACCTACGTGAACATGGCGGATCTCGACGGCCTGACGCGGGCCTTCACGCCGTCGACCCGGCTGGTGTTCGCGGAAACCCCGACGAATCCGCTGATGCGCCTCATCGACCTGGCGGCGGCCGCCGACATCACGCATCGCCACGGTGCGAAGTTCGTTGTCGACAACACGTTTGCCAGCCCATGCCTGCAGCAGCCGCTGACGCTGGGCGCCGACCTCGTCCTGCACAGCACGACGAAGTACCTCAACGGCCACAGCGACAGCGTCGGCGGCATCGTGGTCGCGACACACGCCGTGGACATCGAGTGGCTGCGTTTCGTCCAGAACGCGCAGGGAGCGATCCTGTCGCCGTTCGATTCGTGGCTGGTGCTCCGCGGCACCAAGACGCTGCCGCTGCGGATGGCGCAGCACAACATCAACGGACAGGCACTCGCCGAGTTCCTTGCCGGCCAGCCGGGGATTCGGGCGGTGCACTACCCCGGCCTGCCGAGCCATCCGCAACACGAACTGGCGCGGCGCCAGATGCGCGGCTTCGGCGGCATGCTGTCGTTCGAAACCGGCTCGCTCGAGAACGCCAGGACCGTGCTGAATGCCGTGCGGCTGATGGCGCTGGCGGAAAGCCTCGGCGGCGTCGAGACGCTCATTTCGCACCCGGCGACGATGACCCACGCATCGGTGCCGGTGGACGAACGCAACGCGCTGGGAATTACCGACGGCCTCGTCCGCATCTCGGCCGGGGTCGAAGACATCGACGACCTGATCGAGGACCTGGCGCAGGCGCTCGACCGCCTGTAGCCGCTCTCGGCGCTCCCGCGGGCCGGGGCTCGAGCCGGCGTCGTCCCCAGGTCAGGCCGCGCCGGCGACGCCGCCGCGGCGCGAGCGCAGATATTCGAAGAGCGCCGGCAGGATCGAGACGACGATGATGCCGAGCGCCACCAGCGAGAAGTTCTCCTTCACGACCGGCACGTTGCCGAACGCGTACCCGGCGCCGACGCAGATGCCGACCCAGGCGACCGCCCCGACGACGTTGTAGAACCCGAACTTCGAGTAGGTCATCGCACCGGCGCCGGCGACGAACGGCACGAACGTCCGGACGATCGGCACGAACCGCCCGAGCACCACCGCCTTGCCGCCGTAGCGCTCGAAGAATTCATGGGCCCGGGCCAGGTGATCGCGGTTGAGCAGCCGGTGCCACAGGCTCGACGCATCATGCGCCGTGAACACGCGGGGGCCGACGGCGCGGCCGATGGCGTAGTTCACTGCGTCGCCCGACACCGCCGCGGCGAGCAGCAACGCGACCAGCAGCAGCGGGTTCAGCGCGCCGGCCGCCGCCAGGGCGCCGGCCGCGAACAGCAGCGAGTCGCCCGGCAGGAACGGCGTCACGACCAGGCCGGTCTCGGCGAAGACGATGGCAAAGATCAGGCCGTAGATCCACGGCCCGTAGGCGGTGGTGACCGCCGCCAGATGCGTATCGAGATGGAGGAAGAGGTCGATCAGGATGTCCATGAGGCCCCTCGATTGTCTCATGGGTCACCCGGCGGGCCCGGCGCCGGTCTAGGACGACGGCGGCGTGGTTTCGCCCTGTACCCAGGCGCAATAGGCCGGGCTGCCGTCGGTCGCCGCACAGACGAGGAACTCCGGCAGCTGATAGGGATGCCGCTCCCCGACCAGGGCCTGCACGGCGGCGACACGTGCGCGGGTGGTCTTGATCACCAGCTGGTGCTCGGTGTCGCGGGTGACCAGGCCTTCCCAGCGATAGATGGAAATCATCGGCGGCAGGATGTTCACACAGGCGGCCAGCCGCCCGGCGATGAGCGCCTCGGCTATCGCCTCAGCCGACCCGCCGGCCGGCACCGTGGTCAACACGAGGACGATGTCGGTCATACGGCGTGGTGCGATCGTCGGTCGCAGTCGGGACGATTCCGTCGAGAGCTGAACGATACACGGTTTTGGGGCTTGTACTGCGCGAAAATCTAATGTACTGTGTGAACTCGCGTGACATCGATCGAAGACACAGGGGCCGGCGCCGAGCGCCCGCCTTCAGCGAAACGGCGGGAGCGGACCAGGCGGGTGGCGCATCTGCTCATCCTGTCGTTTGCCGCCATCATGCTGGTGGACGCCATCGTGGGTGACCAGGGCGTCGTGGCGCTGGGGCGCGCCCGCGAAGAATTCGGCCGCATGAACGAGCAGGTCCGCCGCCTCAAGGCCGAGAACGACCAGATGCGCAAGCAGAACCTGCGGCTGCGCGAGGATCGCGGGGCGCTCGAAGAAGCCGCCCGCCGGGATCTCGGCCTGATGAAACCTGGCGAGAAGGTCTTCATCATCAAAGACCTCCCCTCGCCGTCCCACCCCTGACCGAGCACCGGCCAGGCCTGGCCGCCGCGAGCTCCAACCTGCCGAGCTCGCGTCAGCCGACAGTCGTCGTGCCGCCTAGACTTCCTTCTCGCCGGTCCGGATGCGGTAGCTTTCGCTGACCGGAATCACGAACACACGTCCGTCTCCGATTTCCCCCGTGCGGGCCGCTTCGATGATCGCCTTGATGGCATCGTCGGCGAGCGAGTCGGCGAGAACGACTTCCACCTCCATCTTCGGCAGCAGGCTGACGTTGTACTCCTGTCCGCGATAGATGGCGGTGTGCCCCTTCTGCTTGCCGTGGCCCCGCACTTCGGTGACCGTCATGCCGGAGATGTGCAGCTTCTCGAGGGCGTTCTTCACATCGTCTACTTTGTTCGGTCGAACGATCGCTTTGATCAGTTTCATGGGCGTCCCTCCAGAACGCGTTGCAGATTACCTGTCAGGTCCGCGAGTTGCGGCGCCGACAGTTTCTTCCCTTCTCTCGTCAGATGGAACACGTCGATGGCACGGCGCCCCTCGGTCGAGATGAGGACCAGATCGACGTCACAACCGGACTCCGACATGGCCCGGCTCATGCGGTAGAGCAGGCCGAGCGCGTTCTCCGCCACGATTTCCACGATGGTATAGCGGGGCGAGGACTCGTTGTCGAAATGGATGACCGGCGCGAAACCGGGGAGCCGGCGGCGCATCGCGCCTTCCTCCCGCCCGCGCAGCCGCGCGGCGACGTCCAGAGTGCCGGCCACCACCTCTTCCAGCTTCTTGACGATCGTGCGGTCGCCACCGTCGTTGAGCGCCAGAAAGCGCTCCAGGTCATTGAAATGGAACGAGTCGACGACCAGGCCGTCGGGCTTGGTGAACGCGTAGCCGCGCAGGATGTCCATGCCATACAGCGACAGCACGCCGGAAAAGTTCGAGAACAGGAACGGCTGGTCGTGGGTCAGCACGGTCAGTTCCCACTCGGTGTCCTTGCGCTTCAGCCAGGTCTTGATGAGCCCCGGGCGCAGGTTCTTCGCGAGCCGGACGTGGGCGTAGACCGCCTCGCGCGAGAACAGCTGGAGGTAGCGGCGCGGCAGCCCCTTCAGGAAACCGTCGATGTCGTCGGCCGACAGGTCGCCCGGCCGGCTGCCGATGACGTCGGCGACCAGTGCCGCCTGCGTGCTATCGATGACCTCGTCGCCGTAGGCCACGGTGAGGTGGTTGTAGGTGTCGACGTAGAGCCGCCACAGCAGCTCTTCCTTCCATGGCGTCAGCGTCTCGCGACTGACGGCTTCGACGTCGGCGAGCGTCATCAGGCAGAGCAGCTTGAGCCGCTCTTCGGTGCCGACGAGGGCGGCGAAACTGCCGACGATCTGCGGATCCTCGGTGTCGCGCCGGAACGCGACGAGCGACATCCGCAGGTGCTGCCCGACCAGGAACCGCACCGTGTCGCGCTCGTCGTCCTCGAGCCGCAGCCGGTCGCACATCTTCGCGATCAGGCGCTCGCTCTCGGCCGCGTGATCGTCATCGTCTCGCCACTTGCCGATGTCGTGGTACAGCAGCGACAGTACGAGCAGTTCCGGCTGATGCACCTCACCGAGCAGTCGGCCGAAGCGGGCCCGGTCGGGCGCGGCGGCGGTGAGCCGCTCCAGATTGCGGATGGTCAGCAGGGTGTGCTCGTCCACCGTGTACTTGTGGTAGAAGTCGCGCACGACGCGGCAGTCGATGCGCTTGAACTCCGGCATGATCTGCCCGAGCAGCCCCGCCTCGTGCATCTCGGACAACCGGTCGTAGAGTCCGGCCTTCGGCGCCAGCAGCGCGAGCAGCCCCTGGCGGTGCTCCGCGGTCTTCAGGAAGTCGTCGGGCGAGAAGCGGCCGACGTTCTGCTGAATGCAGGCGAGGGAGTCGTCGGCGACACCACAGCCGGCGTCGATCGCGGCCTGGAAGAGCGCCACCCAGGTCTCCGGGTGATCGGCCGCCTGCCGGACGTCCAGGAAGCGGATGCCGTCGACCGCCCGGACCATGTTCGGGCCGGCCGGTGTCGGCGCCGCGCGCAGGGCCCAGCGCAGCGAGCGGTCGATCACCCGCGCGTGCCTGAAGTAGTCGCTCATGAACCGCTCGACGCACTGGCGCGGCGAGCTGCCGGTATAGCCGAGCCGCTCGGCAGCCTTCTCCTGGATTTCGTGCCGCAGCACGTTGTGATGGCGTCCGGCCTCGAGGTGCAGCACCGAGCGCACCCGCAGCAGGAACTCCTCCGCGTCCTCGAGCGCACGCGCCCCCGACCCGCCCTGCGCGAGCAGCGTCGGATCGGTCAGCATCGCGATGGTCTGGGCGCCGAACAGGTCGCGCAGGCCGCCCGGCGAGTCCTTCACGTCCGGTTCGAGCTGATACAGCGTGTCGTTGAACTTGGCGTGCCGCTCGGCAATCAGCGTCTTCAGCGCATCCAGGGTTCGCGTCGCGGTCCGCGCCGAGTGCGACCGGGCGAAGAACGCGTCGAGCAGCGTCGCATCGCCGACCACGGGACGGGCATCGGTCAGGGCGAGGAGGAACTCCGGGTTGTCCTCCTCGAGCGCCCGCCCCTCCTCCACCTCGCGCACGTGGTGGCCGATCGTCAGGCCGAGATCCCACAGCGGATTCAGGAAGGCGTGCAGGAAGCGCTCGGCCGGCGCCGCGATCGGGCCCGAGAACATCAGGAGCAGGTCGATATCCGAGTGCAGGCAGAGCTCACGCCGGCCGTATCCACCGAGCGCGAACACCGCGACCGGCTGCGTCACCGGACCGGCGTCGGCGAACAGCTGCTGGATGAGCGCGTCCATGCGATGCGAGTACTGCCGCATGGCCTGTCGTCCGCCTTCGCCACGGGCCGAGGCGGCCGTGAGTTCGCTGCGGGCGACCTGCAGCCGCTCCGCCCGAATCGCGTGAGGGTCTGGTCCGCTCGGTCCGGTTATGTGGGTTGCCGCCATTGCGAGTGTCGGAGTGAAACCGAAAGCCGTATCGTACGCGGAAACGCGCGGTCCGAACAGCATCTCTCGGCCCCGAACCGATCCGGATGGGGCGAACAGGCCGCGCCGCATCACCGCCCCTGACGACGCGAGGGCAGTCGGCGACGGGCGTCGAGGACGGTCATGCCGCCGGCCAGGGCGACCCCGACGAGGACTGACGCGGCCGGCACGCCCAGCTGCAGCAGCAACGCTCCGACGATTCCGGCGGCGCCGCCGAAGAACAACCACTTGGTACGCATCTGGCCCGGCTGTTGAGCAAAAGCCTCACCAGCCGGCGGCGGCCGCGCCCGCGGCACCGAGTGGCGTGAAATCCGAACAAATCACCGAAATCGACCCCGGCCAGGCAGGCGGCGGCAATGCACACACATGTAGGTGCGGTCCCGGGGGTATACACAAATGTAGGATTACCGGAGCGGGCGCCGGCTAGTACCGGAATCGGAGGCCGACCATCCCGACGACGGTGGTCCGCTCGCCGGCATGCCGCTGCCGTGGGGTGTCTCCGAGGAGGTAGACGTCGGCGCCGCCGTGCAGCTGCCAGACGCCGAAATCGCCGGCAGCGCCAATCGGCCACGCCAGATGGACGCCCACATCGAGGAAGCCGAATCGCCGGTCGCCGGCGAAGCCCTGGTAGTAGTGCTGCAGGCTCAGGCCGACCGTTGCCGGAATGGTGATGGTGCCCTTGATGGCGCCGACGCGCAGTTCGGGCGCGATGCCCAGTTCGAGGTACGAGCCGACGCCCTCGTCCACACCGTCAGCGGCGCCCGCGAGTTCGAAAGCCGCCAGCCCCGACGGGTTGAGCCAGCCGCGCCGTGCGACCCGGATCGCCAGTTCCTGACGCGTCTCGAACAGTCCGTTCGGGCTGGTATAGGCGGTCCAGGTTGCCCCGGCCGTGACGTCGCCGCCGATCGGCAGCACCATGCCGGCCGAGAACCGCTCTTCGTAGTGCAGCCGGGCGGTCGGGCCATCGAGGCCGGATGACCCGCTCAGGAGGGCGTGCCAGGTTCCGAGCGTGACGACCGCTTCGCCGAGCCGGACCGCGAGTTCGGCCGACGGCGTGAGGCTGATTTGCGGATCGGACTCCTGAATCAGGCCGCGAAACACGTACGATGACGGCACATCGAGAGCGCCGCCCAGGGTCAGGGCGCCGGTGTTCGGCTGGGCGCCGGCGGTTCCCGCCGCCAGTGCCCCGGCGGCGACCATCAGGCCGACCAGCGCCCCGCATCGACCCCGCGTCGGTAATCCCGTCATTCGCACGCCTCTCCCCCTGCCGCCGCTGCGGCTCTCCTACGGTACCACCAGACGCGGCTGCACCGGCGCCCGGAGCGGACACGGTCGTGACCGCCGGACCGATCGCCGGCGCGACGGCGCCTGCCGCGAGGGCCTGATGCCCAATACAGACATGTTTGTCTGGATCATAGGTAACATCGACACAATTGTCGCCCGCGACCACTCGACGCAGAGCCACGTAAACCATTTTACTTGTGCCACTTACGGTGAACAGCCAGGGATCGCGACCGTGGCGTGTCGCTTGCGAATCAGCTGGACGGGGCGCACGCGGGGACGTGTGCGTGGGAACAGCGGTCAGGGCGGCCGGCCGTTCGGCACGGCGGACCCACACGAGGTGTGAGCATGAATGCTGCGGATACGGGGTGGATGTTGATTTCGACGGCGCTGGTGTTGCTGATGACACCGGCGCTCGCGTTCTTCTACGGCGGCCTGGTCCGCTCCAAGAACTCGCTCAATACGATGATGATGAGTTACATCTCGTTCGGGTTCGTCGGCGTGCTGTGGGCGGTCGTCGGCTACTCGCTGGCCTTCGCCGCCGGCAACGACTGGATTGGCGACACGTCCCGCATCTTCCTGCGCGGCGTCGGCCTCGAGCCGCAGGGCACCATCCCCCATTACCTCTTCATGTGCTACCAGGGGACCTTCGCGATCATCACCGCGGCGCTCATCTCCGGGGCCATCGTCGAACGCATGCGCTTCAGCGCCTACCTCGCATTCATCAGCCTGTGGTGCGTGTTCGTCTACGCGCCGGTGGCCCATTGGGTGTGGGGCGGTGGCTGGCTGGCGAAGATGGGCGCGCTGGACTTCGCGGGCGGCACGGTCGTCCATGTGAATGCCGGCGTCGCCGCGCTCGTCGCCGCCCTGTGTGTCGGTCCGCGGCGCGACTACAAGAAGACGCCGCTGCTGCCGCACAACGTGCCGTTCACGCTGCTCGGTGCCGGCCTGCTGTGGTTCGGCTGGTTCGGGTTCAACGCCGGCAGCGCCCTCGCCGCGAGCAACTCGGCGGCGCTGGCATTCACCACGACCTTCCTGGCGCCGATGGGCACGCTGTTCGTGTGGACGCTTCTCGACCTTGCCCGCACCGGCAAGCCGACGGCGGTTGGCGCTGCGACCGCCATCGTCGTCGGCCTCGTCGCCATCACGCCGGCGGCCGGCTTCATCGGTCCGATGAGCGCCATCCTGCTCGGCGGGCTCTCGGCGGTCCCGAGCTACTTCGCGCTGCTCTGGCGCGCCAAGACGTCGCTCGATGACTCGCTCGACGTGGTCGCCGCACATGGCGTCGGCGGCACGGTCGGCGCGCTGCTCACCGGGGTGTTCGCGCAGAAGGCGCTCAACGGCGTCGCCGACGGTCTGCTGTTCGGCAACCCGGCGCAGCTCGGCATCCAGTTCGCGGCGGTCGGCGCCGCCATCGTCTATAGCGGCGCGCTCAGTTTCGTCCTGCTGAAGTTGATCGGTGCGGTGATTCCACTGCGTGCCGATGCTGACGCCGAAAGCGTGGGGCTGGATCTGTCGCAGCACGGCGAAGAGGCGTACGTCCACGCCGGCGGCTCCGAAGCGTCGGCCTACTGAGCGGCGGCGAGCACGGCGCCGGAAAACTCCCGGCAGCCCGGCCTGGGCTTGGTGTAGGCTCGACACTCAGCGGTCGCGAGGACGCCGGGATGGCCCGTGTTCCGCGAACCCCGGAGGCTGAATGGATTCGAACCTGCTGAAGACCAAGTCCATCGAGCAACTGATCGGCGACGCCGAGCACGGTGGCAAGGGACTCAAGCGAAGCCTCACGGCGTGGGATCTGACCCTGCTGGGCATCGGCGCCATCATCGGCACCGGCATCTTCGTGCTGACCGGCACGGCGGCGGCGAACCAGGCGGGTCCGGCCATCATGGCGTCGTACCTGGCCGCCGGTCTCGCGTGTGGATTCGCCGCGCTCTGCTACGCCGAGTTCGCGTCGATGATTCCGGTTGCCGGCAGTGCCTACACGTACGCGTACGCGACGATGGGCGAACTGTTCGCCTGGATCATCGGGTGGGATCTCATTCTCGAGTATGCCGTCGGTTCGATGACCGTCGCCATCGGCTGGAGCGGCTACATGCAGAAGCTGCTGTCGGGTGCCGGCATCGCACTGCCGATCTGGATGTCGGCGGCTCCCGGCGCCGCCACCGCGGGGGCGGTCGTCAATCTGCCGGCGGTGCTGATCGTGCTGGCGATCACGGCATTGCTGGTCGTCGGGATCCGCGAGAGCGCCCGCTTCAATGCCCTGATGGTCGCCATCAAGCTGATTGCGGTGGTGTTCTTCATCGGCGCCGGTGCGGTCTACGTCAAGCCGGAGAACTGGAACCCATTCGCCCCGTATGGCTGGGCCGGCGTGATGGGCGCCGCCGGCGTCGTCTTCTTCGCGTATATCGGCTTCGACGCGGTGTCGACGACCGCGGAGGAGGCGAAGCACCCGCAGCGCGACCTGCCCATCGGCATCATCGCCTCGCTCGTCATCTGCACCACGCTGTACCTGGCCGTCGCCGCGGTGCTGTCGGGCATCGTGCCGGTGCTGGCGTACAAGGACGACCAGGCCTTTCTCAATGCCCCGGTGGCCTTCGCCCTCAGCCTCATCGGCCAGGATTGGGCGGCCTACCTGGTGTCGGCCGGCGCCGTCGCCGGCATCACGTCAGTGCTGCTCGTCATGCTCATGAGCCAGCCGCGCATCTTCTTCGCGATGAGCCGCGACGGCCTGCTGCCGCAAGGCGTGAGCAAGGTGCATCCGACCTTCGGCACCCCCTATATCACGACGATCATCACCGGCGTGATCGTCGCCATCGTCGCCGGCTTGACGCAGATTCAGACCGTCGGCGAGATGACCTCCATCGGTACGCTCTTCGCGTTCGCGATCGTCTGCGGCGCGGTTCTGGTCCTGCGGGTCCAGCGTCCCGACGCGCACCGTCCGTTCAGGGCGCCGGGCGGCGCGCTCCTGCCGGTCCTCGGCATCCTGTCGTGCACCTACCTGATGCTGAACCTGCCGATTGTCACCTGGGTGCGATTCCTGGTCTGGCTCGATATCGGCATGGTGATCTACTGGGTGTACGGCCGCCGCAAGAGCCCGCTCGTCGATCGTGAGGAGGCGGCGGCGAGAACCTGGGTTCAGCTGCTGGCCAACTCGGTCTACGTGTTCGGTCTGCTGGCGGTCTTCAACTCGCTGTGCGTCACGGTGCTGGCGTACATGACCGAGTTCGGCGTGACCAGCGAGACCATCGCGAAGTGGCACGAGATCGGGATCACGCCGGAGGCGGCGGACGCGTTTGCGCTGCGAACGCTCGGCGTCTCGGTGCTGGTCCTCGCGGTCGGCTGGGGGATGCGGAAGGCGGCCGGCGCGAAGTAGCCCAGGCGCGCCGGAGGGCCGGCGTGGCCAGATGCCAGCGCCGCGTCCCGCCTGTCGGTCCCCCCCGCGCCGCCGACAATCCGGCAGTGCCGGCCGCGCGTCGTGTCGACCCGGGCCGGCCAACCGCCGCATCGTGCGATTTCATGAGGATTTCAAGGGTGGCAGGCTCGTTGCTACGTCAACCGCAGCAACGGGAGGTGCGACTTGAAGACTCAGACGATTCTCGCGGTCATCCTGGGCGTCGGACTCGCGGCAACGGCGTCAGCGCAGGACAAGGTCGCCAAAGGCGAACAGGTCTACGCTGCGCAGAAGTGTTCGATGTGTCACGCCATCGGCGGCAAGGGGAACGCCAAGGGCCCCCTGGACAAGTTCGGCGCCAAGAACGTCCCGGAAGCGGACATCCGGGCCTGGCTCACCGATCCGAAAGCGATGGCAGCCAAGTACAAGACGCAGCGGAAGCCTGACATGCGCGCCTATCCGAGTCTGCCGAAGGATGATGTCGACGCCCTCGTGGCGTACATGCAGTCGCTGAAGTAGTCCTCTCGGACCCGTCGCCGCGGTCGAGTTGGCAACCGGATCGGATCGGCCTATGCGTCCCTGTCTTCGCGTCACGTCTGCGATTCTCGTCTTCGCTGGATGGGCCATCGTTGCAGACGCGGGACAGGCCGCTCAGGCGGCCGCCGGCACCGCCGTGCCGGCACCCACCAACGACGACTGTCTCGCCTGCCACAGCGACCGCTCGCTGAAACGCGCGGACGACACACCGCTCACCGTCGACGCGACGGTGCTGGGGGGGTCCATCCACGCGTCCCTGTCGTGTACCGATTGTCATCAGGATCTGGCGGCGGCCGAGCTGCCGCATGCCGACACGCTCGCCCCGGCGGATTGCCGCAGCTGCCACGACGAACCGCAGGCCAGCTACGCCCGCGGCGTGCATGCACAGTCACGCGCCCGCGACGCCGGACGGTCGCTCGCCGCGAGTTGCGCCAGCTGCCACGGCACCCACGACATCAAACCGGCCAGCGATCCGGCGTCGAAAACCCACCCGCAGCATCTGGTGGCGACCTGCGCGGCCTGTCACGGCAACCCGGACGTCATCGCGCGCGGCCACATCGCCATCGGTGACGTCGCCACGCCGTATCACGACAGCATCCACGGCCGGGCGCGCGAACGCTCGGGCCTGGTGGTGGCGCCGTCCTGTGTCGACTGCCACAGCAGCCACGCGATTCTCCCCAAGGCCGACGCGGACAGCCCGGTGCACGCCGCGCGCGTACCGACCACCTGCGGGACATGCCACGCCGGCATCCTGCACCAGTACGATGCCGGCATCCATGCGACGGCGCTGAGGTCGGGCAATCCGGCAGCACCGCAGTGCGCCACCTGTCACACCGCCCACACGATTCAACGGACCGACAGCGAACCGTGGAAGCTCGACGTGACGGGCGAATGCGGCACCTGCCATGCGCAGGTCGTCGACTCGTTCCGCCGCACGTTCCACGGCAAGGTCACGCAGCTCGGATTCGGCCGCGTGGCCGCCTGTGCCGACTGTCACGGCGCCCACGACGTGCAGCCGGCGACGAACCCGGCGTCGACTATCGCGACGGCCAATCTGGTGGCCACGTGCGGCCGCTGTCACGACGGCGCCAACGCGAGCTTCGTCGAGTACGACCCGCACCCCGATCCGTCCAACTACGCGCGCAGTCCCGTCCTGTGGTGGGTGAACCGGCTGTACACGGTCCTCATCGCCGGCTGTTTCGGCTTCTTCGCGCTGCACAGCGGCCTCTGGTTCTTCCGCTCGACGCGCGAACGACGGGGCCGCCACGGCGGACCCGCGGCGTGAGAGAGGCGCCCAGGTCATGACCGTTCAGACATCCGGCCGGCACGTCCGGCGCTTCGACCGCAAGGCGCGGCTCCTGCACGTCGTCCTGATGACCTGTTTCCTCGGCCTGGCGGCCACCGGCCTGCCGCTGCTCTTCAGTGAGGAGGGCTGGGGCCGTGCGCTGGCGCTGCTGTTCGGCGGCTTCCGTGGCGCCGGCGTCGTGCACCGGATCCTCGGCGCGACCCTGCTCGCGGCGATGATCGGGCACGTCGTCGACGTCCTGTGGCGGGCGCTGGTCAAGGGGGAGCGCGGTCTGTTCTGGGGACCGACCTCGATGGTCCCGCAGCCGCGCGATATCACCGACCTCATCGGCCAGGTCAGGTGGTTCGTCGGCCGCGGTCCCCAGCCGCGGTTCGAGCACTTCACCTACTGGGAGAAGTTCGACTACTGGGCCGTTCTCTGGGGCACGGCGCTGATGGGCGTGGCCGGACTGATTCTCTGGTTCCCGGTCGCGGCGTCCAGGGTATTGCCGGGCTGGTCATTCAACCTCGCCCTGTTCGTCCATGGGGCCGAGGCCACCCTCGCCATCGGCTTCATCTTCGTCGTGCACTTCTTCAACGGACACCTGCGGCCGGGCAAGTTCCCGATGGATCTGGTGATATTCACCGGCACCGTCAGCGAAGCTGAACTGCGCCACGAGCGCCGTGGTGAGTTCGACCGGTTGATGGCCGCCGGCGGAGTCGAACCCCTCATGGTCGCTCCTCCAGCGTCCGACACGATCCGGCGGGGCCGCCTGATCGGCACCGCCGGCCTGAGCATCGGCATCGCCCTGATCGTACTCATCATCTACGCGGTCCTGCGACAGTCCCTGGCGTGACCGCTCGGAGGAATCATACGTGGCGCATCAAGTCCGCCTGATTCGGACACCGCTGTCGGTTGCCGGCATGGTACTGACCACCATCAGCGCCGTGGTGTTCCTGGTCGTCTTCCTGGCCGACCTCTTCGGCCTGCACACCAACCCCTACATGGGGATCCTGTTCTTTCTCATCCTCCCGGGGATCTTCCTCTTCGGCCTCATGCTGATTCCGCTGGGGGCCTGGATCGAGAAGCGGCGGCTCGCGGCTGGCAAGGCGCCCAGCGCCGCGCACTGGCCGCGCATCGATTTGAACGAGCCGACACAACGCCGCACTGCCGTGGCGATCTTCGCCCTGTCGATGGCCAACGTCGTCATCGTGTCGCTGGCGGCCTATCGCGGTATCGAGTACATGGACTCCGTCGCGTTCTGCGGGCAGGTGTGTCACGAAGTCATGCAGCCGGAGTTCGAAGCGTACCAGGACAGTGCACACTCACGGGTGAAGTGCGTCGAATGCCATATCGGTCCCGGCGCTTCGTACTTCACGCAGTCGAAGCTGTCCGGCACGCGCCAGATCTTCGCCGTCGCCCTCAACAGTTTCCCGCGACCGATTCCGTCCCCGGTCGCCAATCTCCGTCCGGCGCGCGACGTCTGCGAACAGTGCCACTGGCCCGAGAAGTTCCATGGCGACAAGATCGAACGGATTCGAGAGTACGCCGAGGACGAGAAGAACACCGAGACCGTGACGGAGCTGGAACTGCACGTCGGCAGCGGCAGTGAACGGCTCGGTGCGTCGGGCATTCACTGGCACGTGAATCCGAACAACGCCATCGAATACATCGCTATCGACGACAAGCGGCAGGTCATCCCCTGGGTGCGCTACACGGATCGGTCAGGCACGACGCGTGAGTACCGCGCCGAGGGGGTCACGCAGGAACAGCTGGACAAGGGCGACCGGCGGCGCATGGACTGCATCGACTGTCACAATCGGCCGAGCCACACGATGGCGCCGACCGCGGAACGCGCCGTCAACGAGACCATCGCCAGCGGCGAGATTCCGGTCACGCTTCCGTTCATCCGGCGCGAAGCCGCGAATGCGCTGAAGGCGAGCTATCCGTCGCAGGAAGCCGCGGCCGAACGGATTGCGAAGGCGCTTCGCGACTTCTATCGGACGAATCACGAAGCGGTCTACATGGCGAGGCGTCAGGATGTCGAAAAGGCGGTCGCCGCGACGCAGACCATCTACCGGCGAAACGTGTTTCCCACGATGAACGTCGGGTTCGGCACCTATCCGAACAACATCGGTCACATGGACTCTCCCGGCTGCTTCCGCTGCCATGACGACAGCCACACGGCGCCGGACGGCAAGACGATCGCCCAGGAGTGCGACTCCTGCCACACGATGAAGTAGCGCCCCGACGCCGCTGTCGGCAATCCGCCGACGCCGCGTCGGCGCACCACGACTCAGCGCTGCCGCGGCGGAGCACTCCTCACAGGCTGAGTGCAGCCGGCGCTGAGTCGTGCCGATGATGTGTCACGTCTGCACGGCGTCACCGGTCATCCGGCCGCACCTGGGTCATCCGGCACTGCCGTTGCTACGAAGAAGGCCAAGTCGCCTCGTTCTGCCGACAATCCGTCAGTGACGGGTGCGACTCGCCGGTCTCACATGTCGGATCTGGGAGAAAGCCACAATGCTGACGCTCGTTGAGGGGCGAAGCCATGCTTCCAACTAACTATCTGGCCCGAGTCGCGATCGGCACCGCCAGCCTGGCGCTGGCCGTGTCCCTGTTCGTGGCGGGTCCGGGTGTGGCCACACCCGCCGCCGCTCCCGCGGCCAAACCGCCGGTCCCGAGTGCGGCGGCACCTCCGGCCGCGCAGGATGCGGCGAACTTCGTCGGGCAGGAGACGTGCCTGGGCTGTCACACCGAACAGAGCTACAAAGGCACGGCCCATGCGCTGACGACCAATCCGCGCACCCCGGCTGCGACGCACGGGTGCGAAAGCTGTCACGGTCCCGGCAAGGCCCACGTCGACGCCGGCGGCGACGTGGCGCTGATCCTGAACCCCGGCAAGATGGCGCCGCAGAAGGCCAGCGACCAGTGCGAGAGCTGTCACAACCGGAGCGAGCACGCGTTGTGGCCCGGCAGCCAGCACGACAACCGCAACGTCGGCTGCGTCAGCTGTCACAGCACGCACGCGGCCAAGGGGCCGGCCCAGATCAAGGCCGCGGACGAATCGCAGTTGTGCGCGTCCTGCCACCGCAACGTCGTCAACAAGCAGCGCAACCGGTTCAATCACATGCCGGTCCGCGAAGGCAAGATGTCGTGCTCGTCGTGCCACAACCCGCACGGCTCGGCGAACCAGAAGCTGTTGTCCTACGGCACCACGGTCGATCAATCGTGCGCCAGCTGCCACGCCGAGAAGCGCGGCCCGTACCTCTGGGAGCACGCGCCGGTCGCGAACTCCTGCGTCACGTGTCACGACCCGCACGGCTCGAACAACGACCGCATGCTCGTCTCCAAGCAGCCGTTCCTCTGCCAGCGGTGCCATGTGACCTCGCGGCATCCGCCGACGGTCTACGACACGTTCGTGCTGAAGAACTCCCAGAACGCGAACAAGATCACCGGCCGCTCGTGCACGGTCTGCCACCAGCAGATCCACGGGTCCAATTCGCCCTCTGGGAAGGCATTCATCCGCTAGCCGGGAGATCACCCATGCGCATCAGACTGACAATCGTGACCGGGGCGCTGGTGCTGACCTGTGCGAGCCTGTCTTCCGCACAGTCCGATCAGCCGGCCCCGACCGGGCCGACGCTGTTCGGTCTCCGGGGCACCCTCGACTTCGGGTTCCGCGGCACGGGCCGCGAGGGCGACGACGCCCGGTACGAGCGGTACCGGGACCTGCGGAACGGCCTGTTCTCGCGCATCGCGCTGGGGCAGCAGACCGATGAGAAGCTGGTCGCGGTCAACGTCTTCAACATCGGCTATCGCGATCAGGCCTACAACGTCGACTACAACGCCGGCCGGACGCGCGTGTCCGGCTTCTTCGACTCGGTGCCGCTGAACTACAGCTATCTGACGTCGACGCCGTGGGTCGAATCGTCACCCGGCGTGTTCAGCCTCGACGCCGGTATCCGGACGCTGGTCCAGAATCGAGTGCCTGGCGTGGTCGGCATTGCCTCCACGCCGGCCCAGCTCGGCACCGCGTCCATCTATCGCGCCGTCGCCCAGCCGTTCGAGCTGCGCTCGCGCCGCGACACCCTCGGCGCCAGCTACGCCTACGACATCAGCCCGGACCTCGGCCTGAACATCGGCTTCGATTCCTACAAGCGCACCGGCTACCAGCCGTACGGGCTGTCGTTCTCCTTCAACAATGCGAACGAACTGGCGGTACCGCTCGACAACCGCACCAACAACATGGAGGCGAACCTCGAGTACGGCAACACGCAGGGGATGATCCGCGTCGGCTGGCAGGCGTCGTACTTCGCCAACGACATCCATGACATCGTCTGGGACAATCCACTGCGCGCCACCGACTTCCGCCCGTTCGATCCGAGCGGCTACAGCAATGGCAACGGCCCGGCCCAGGGGCGCATGGCGATGGCGCCGGACAACAGCATGAACATCGTCAGCGCCACCGGTCTCTACAAGCTGCCGGCGCGCACCACCATCACCGGCACGCTGTGGTTCACGGCGATGAACCAGAACGACACCCTGATCCCGTGGACCATCAACCCGGCCATCGCCAACGCTACGGTCTACGCCCAGTACCCGGGGCTCGCGAGCCTGCCACGCTCGACCGCCGAGGCCAAGGTGCACGCGCTGAACGGCGCCTTCAACTTCGTCGCGCGACCGAACAACTTCTTCGGCCTGAACATGCGGTACCGGGTGAACAACCACAACAACCTCACGCCGGCCTTCGACGCGAGCAACTACGTGCGGTTCGACGCCGCCCCGTACGCCTCGACGCACGGCGTCACACAGCAGTTCGACATCCGGCAGAACACCTTCGACCTGACCGGCACGTTCCGTTTCCTGCCGCACACCTCGCTGAACCTGGGGTACGTGTTCGACGACTACGAACGGACCGGCCGTTCCTTCAGTGACATGCGCGACTACACGTTCAGGGCGGCCATCGACACGCTGGGCAACCAGTTCGTCACCGTGCGCGCGTCGTTCGATCACACGACGCGCATCGGATCGGGTTTCTCGGAGGCCTCACTCGAGGACGGCGGCCTGCAGCCCGGGCTCCGCTTCTACGATGAAGCAGACCGCGATCGCGATCGTGGCGCGCTGCTCTTCGTGCTGACACCGAACTCGTTCATGGACGTCACGTTCCAGATGACCGCCGGCCGGGACATCTACAAGGGCGAGGGGCACGAGTTCGGGCTGCTGAACAACGACAACCAGTCGTACAACATCGGCACCAGCGTCTCGCCGACGGAGGCGGTGTCGGTCGGCATGACCTACGGCCGGGAGAAGTTCGCCTCGCATCAGAACGCCCGGAACGCCAACCCGCCGGGCAGCGACTACGGCAGCTGGCTCGATCCGAACCGCACCTG
>CADEDC010000065.1 GCA_902825985.1 uncultured Acidobacteriota bacterium
CGCGGACATCCATGCGGTTCTCGGTGAGCGTGCCGGTCTTGTCGGTGGCGATGACCGTGACGGAGCCCAGCGCTTCGACCGCCGAGAGCCGCCGGACGACGGCGCGATGCTTCGCCATGCGCTCGACGCCGAGCGCCAGCGCGACCGTCAGCACCGCCGGCAGACCCTCCGGCACGGCCGCCACGGCAAGGGCGACGGCGAACAGCACGATCTGTGGAGCGCGGTCGATCCCTTCGGCGAGCACGCCGGCCACCAGGATGGCGCCGGCGAGGACGAGGATGCCGCGGGCGATCTGGTTGCCGAGCTGGTCGACCCGCCGCTCGAGCGGTGTCTGCGTGGCCTGGATGTCGCCGATCATCGTGGCCAGACGGCCCATCGCGCTCTCGGCGCCGGTGCGCGAGACATCCAGCTGGCTCTGGCCGCGGACGAGCAGGGTGCCGCTCATGGCCTCATCGCCGCTCGCCTTGTCGACCGGCACCGACTCACCGGTCAGGATCGATTCGTCGAGCAGCGCGCCGCGCGCCTCGGCGAGTCGGCCGTCGGCCGGGATGCGATCGCCGGCTTCGATGCGAACGCGGTCGCCGGGCACCAGCTCGGTGCTGGGCAGGCGGATCAAGTGGCCATCGCGCAGGACCCAGGCCTGTGCCGCGGCGAGCGCCTGCAGGCGCGTCAGTGCCGCCTCGGACCGCTGTTCCTGGTACAACCCGAGCGTCGCGTTCAGCAGCAGGATGATCGCGATCGCGAGCGCCTCGACTGGCAGGCCGTGCGCGCCTTCCTGAACCCAGATGCCGAGGTCGAACAGCAGGGCGAACAGCAGGATGTAAATCAGGGGGCTGCGGAACTGCTTCAGGAACCGCAGCCAGAGCGGCTCGCGCTCGCGGGCCGGCAGCGCGTTCGGGCCGTAGTGGGCCAGGCGGCTTCGCGCTTCTTCGCTCGTGAGTCCGGGTGTCGACATGCTCGATGGCGGCGCTGATGGAGGTCGCGACCGGGGCGCCGCTGCGGTAACATCTCAGCCATGCAACACGCGCCCGTGCGGCTGGCCCTGATCATAGTGCCGTACCTGCTGTTTCCGGCTGCGGCGCAGGCCGCGTCGTATCGCGAGCTCACTCTGCCGCTCGAGAATGGTGGGGTGATGGGCTACGCGATTTCCGTCCCGGATGAGGCGGCGGCCGGCCCGCGCCCGCTCGTCCTGGCGCTCCATCCCGGCGGCGAGCGGATGCCGCGCTACGGCAGCATGTTCGCGCGCGGCGTGGTCCTGCCGGCCATCGACGACCTCAAGGCGATTGTCGTCGCGCCCGACTGCCCGACGGAGCGCTGGGCCGAGCCCGGCGCCGACGCGGCGCTCATGCGTCTGGTTGCGTCCGTGATGACGGACTACGACGTCGACCGCCGCAAGGTGCTGATCATCGGCTTCAGCATGGGCGGACGCGGGACCTGGTACATGGCGTCTCGCCATCCGGAGCTGTTCACCGGCGCGATTCCGATGGCCGCGTCGATTGGCGACGAGACGCCCGAGCGGCTGGCGACGATGCCGACCTACGTCATCCACAGCCGTGCCGACACCGTGGTGCCGTTCGCCCCGGCCGAGAAGAATGCAAAGGCGCTGGAACGGCTCGGCCGGCCGGTCAAGTTCGAAGCGCTCGACGGCCTGCCGCACTTCAACATGGGCGGCTATGTCCCGTCCCTGCGTCGGGCCGTCCGCTGGATCGCGGATCGCTGGGCCGCCTGATCAGCCCGGCGACTGGCCGGATCAGCGCTTCGGCACGACGAACGCGTAGACGATGTGTCCATCGACGACGACCCTCTCGACCGGTTTCCAGTCCGCCGTCAGGTCGTAGTTGTGGGTGACGATGCGGGTTCCCGGCCGCAACGCGCGGAATCTCGGCACCAGCCGTTCGTTCAAGGCGGGCAGCAGGTAGGTCGTGATGACGGTCGCGCCGGACAGATCGGCTTCGAAGAGGTCCTCCGCGATGAACTGCACCCGGTCGCTGACGCCCTTCGCTGCGGCGTTCTCGCGCGCCTCGTGGTTGCGCACCGGGTCCAGCTCGTATCCGACCCCGCGCGCCGCACCGAAGTCCTTGACGGCCGCGATCACGATCCGACCGTCGCCGGAGCCCAGGTCGTAGACCACGTCGCCCGGCCCGACCTTCGCCATCGACAGCATCTTCGCCACGACGGTGTCAGGCGTCGGGACATAGATGACGTCCAGCGGCTGCAGGCGTGACGCCGCCGCGGCCGGCTGTCCGTGAGCCGCCGGTGTCAGCGCAAGAAGCGCCGCGATCACGATGCCGGTCGACCGCAGGGGACGAGCAGGGATACGACGCATGACTCCGAACCTCCGGCCAGACCTCTACGGCCGGGCCCGTGTTGTATTCGCCTGGAGGGTGTCGACGGCCCGGAACAGATCGTCGGCCGACTGCAGGACAACGCGCCGGAGGCGGACGGGGTACTCGGGCCGGTCCTCCAGGAACTGCCGCACCGTCGCTGCCACCGCCGGCGACTGATGGCCGGACAGCGTCGCATCCATCCAGTTCTTCGGGAAGAAGATATCACCGGTCCGGCGGATGTCCTCGAGCAATGCGAGCGCCGGAGCGACGAAGCGCTCGGAGTCGGCGGCCCTGAGCGGATGGTGCAGGTAGGTCACGCCCTCCAACACCCAGGCCTCGCGCCGGCGATTCTGCGGATCGGCCAGGCCGTCGAAGAAGCGCTGTCGGACTGCCGGGTCGCCGGACAGCGCCGGCGTCACGAACGCGAAGCGGGCGCGGCGGTCCGGATTGGTCATCCGCGCGTGCTGCGTCTCGAGGATGCTGGCAGCATCCGGCACGTCGCGGACTGCGAGCTCGAGCGCCATCGTCGCTTCATCCGGCTCGGCCATCGGCAGTCCGGGAACCGACTCGACGCGCGACCAGACCCGCCGCAGGTGCGAGACGCCGTCCGGCGTCAGCGTCATCGAGCGGAAGCCGTTCCAGAAGACGCTCTTCCCGCTGGCGGTCGGGTTGCGCGCGACGCCGTCGCGCATCGCCCGCTCGACGACCGGTGCACGCCGCAGACGCTCGCGCCGCGGCAGGAACCGCCAGTAGGCGTCGCGCAGATAGCCGACCATCAGCTGCATGTTCTGCTGGACCGGCTCGCGGGGGAGCGCCGTGAGCACGGCATCGATGAACGCGTCGGGGCTGACGCGTCGATTCAGCACGTCATCCCACAGCGTGATCCAGATGGCGCCACGCGTCAGGGGGTCGGTGACCTGTGCCGCCGTCGCCAGCAGACGCGCGCGACTCTGTTCGTCGAGCACGACCGTGCCGTAGGCGAGGCCGCCGCCGGTCGGCAGCACGAACTCGGCGACGAGCCCGCGCGCCTCTGGCACGCCGACGCTCGCGTCACCCAGTTCGATGGGGAATCGCCGCATCTCGCCACCTGTCGTCGCGACGAGCACGTCCATCCGCTCGGTCCACCGGAGCGATCGCCCCGGCTGCGAGTCCTCCTGCGTCAACGCCAGGTCAGTGATGGCGCCGGCGGCATCTCGCGCCACGACCGTCCTGATGGTCGGGAGCCCGCCGTCCTCGACCCAGGTCCTGCTCCAGCCTGCGAGATCGCGGTCGGTCCGGGCGTCCAGGATCTGCACGAGGTCGAGCCATGTCGCATTGCCGAACTGGAAGGTCGACAGATACTGCCGCAGCCCGTCGCGCAACGGGATCTCGCCGATCAGCAGTTCGAGCTGGCGCATGACGATTGGCGCCTTCTGGTAGATGATGGCGCCGTACTGGCTGCCGGCGTTGCTCAGGTTGTCGAGTGGCTGCCGAATCGGGTGCGTGCCCTGCGTCCGGTCGACGGCATAGGCCGCGGGGTAGTGCGCCACCAGGAAGCGGAGGTCGTGGTTGATCGCCGGAAACGACGGGTTCACGATCTTCGCCGCCATGAAGTTGGCGAACACCTCCTTCATCCACACGTCGTCGAACCAGCGCATGGTGACCAGGTCGCCGAACCACATGTGCGCCGTCTCGTGCGAGATGGTGCTGGCGCGGTTGAGCATCTGGTTCTCGGTCGCCGATTCGTCGAGCAGCATCGATGCGGCGTTGTAGAGGATGGCGCCCGGGTGCTCCATGCCGCTGAACTGGAACGACGGGATCATGACGAAATCGAACTTGCCGAACGCGTAGGGAATCCCCGTGTATGCCTCGAGCCAGCGGAGCGCGGCATCGTGCAGGTCGAAAACGGCGTCGCGGTTGCGCGCCAGTTTCCCGGCATCGGTCTCACGATGGAGCATGCGAAACGTGCGGCCGCGGCGTTCGGCCGTCTCGACCTGGAACCGGCCGGCGGCGAACGCGAAGAGATAGGTCGAGATCGGCTGCGTCTCCGCGTAGCGCAGCGTCAGGCGATCGCCGGAACGCTCGCGCGACGTCTCGGCGCCGTTCGCCACCGCCGTCCAATCGACCGGCATGGTCAGGGTCAGGTCGTAGCGCGCCTTCAGGTCCGGCTGATCGAAGCAGGGGAAGGTGAGGTGGGCGCGCGCCGGAACGAACAGCGTGTAGAGGAACTCGGGACTGCGATTGAGCGCATCGTCGCCGGCGCGGAACACGATGTCGACGCGATTCTCGCCGGGACGTACGTCGGCAGCCGGAATGACGATGTGGTGGTTGACGGCGCGGAACCGGGACGGGCGGCCGTCGACGCTGACCGACGCGATCGCGTCGGCACCGGGCGCGAAGTCGAGGACCAGCGGGCCATCCACCTCGCGGAGCGTGAAGCGGGCCGTCATGCGTCCGGCGATCGGCTCGCTCGCCGAGGCCGGGATCTCGAACGCCAGGGTGTAGCGCAGGTCGCGGATCGACTGCGCCCGCGCCGTCGCGAGGGCCAGGGGAATGCCGGGGCCGGGATCGGGAATGGTCACTGGAGCATCCGGCGGGTTGCAGCCGCCGACCATGGCGGCGAGAAGCGCCACGGTCGCCAGGTGGTGCCGACGTGGTCGTGCCGGCGCGAAAGCCCGCTGCATCGATCCTAGGGACGGACGGCCGGCGCCGAGACGTTCAGCAATTCACGGATGCCGCCCAGCGACGACAGCACGCCGGTCGCCTCGTAGGGCATGAACACCAGCTTGTCGGCGTCCTTCGCGATGGCGCTGAGTGATTCGAGATAGCGCTGGGCGATCAGGTACTGTGCCGGATTGGCGGCGGTGCCCATTGCCGCCGCGATCACCTCGACCGCCTGGGCCTCCGCCTGGGCGACCCGCAGCCGCGCTTGCGCCTGACCCTCGGCAGCCAGGATCGCCGCCTCTTTCGCGCCCTCGGCGTTGACGATCTGCGCCTGCTTCTGTCCTTCGGCGCGCAGGATCGCCGACGACTTCTCCCCTTCGGCGGTGGTGACGACGGCCCGACGCGTCCGCTCCGCCGTCATCTGCTTCTCCATCGTCAGCCGGATCTCCTCCGGCGGCGTGATGTTCTTCAGCTCGATGCGCATGACCTTGACGCCCCACTGCTGGGTGGCGCTGTCGAGCGCCGAACGCAGCTGCATGTTCGTCGTGTCGCGCGAGGACAGGGTGTGATCCAGATCGAGCTGGCCGATGACGTTGCGGAGTGCCGACAGCGTCAGCTGCTCGAGGCCCCACCGCAGATTCTGCACCTCGTAGGTAGCGCGGACGGGATCGGCGATCAGGTAGTAGATCACGGCATCGACTTCCATCGTCACGTTGTCGCGCGTGATGACCGGCTGCGGCTCGATCTTGCTGATCTGCTCGCGCAGGTCGATCGTCTCGCGCACCGAGTCGATGAACGGAAAGATGGTGTTGAGGCCGGCTTCGGCGGTGCGGTGATACTTGCCGAGGCGCTCGATGATCTTCACCTGTTTCTGCGGAACGATCTTGACCGCCTTGAACAGGATGACGAGGCAGAACAGCGCGACCAGGAACAGTACGGACGTCATACGGGCGTGACCTCCAGAACGATGCCGTCGGCGCCGACGACGCGGATGCGCGTGCCGATCGCCAGCGGGGTCTTGCAGCGCGCTGCCCAATCCTCGCCGCCGACGTTCACACGTCCAGCCCCGAGCACCGGGTCGATGTCGTGGGTGACGATCCCCTGCTTCTCGAGGAGCGCACCGGTTCGGGACGGGACACCCGGCGCATCGTTGCGTCCGACCAGGCGCGGCCGGATGGTCACCCAGGACACCCCCAGGACGATGACGAAGACGATGAGCTGCAGCGGCATGGCAAAGCCGAATGACGCGGCGGCAGCCGCCGCCACGGCGGCGAGGCTGGCAAAGATCAGTCCGAAGTGCGGGATGGAGAGTTCGACGATGCCCGCAGCGATAGCCACCGTCACCCAGAGGATGACCGGTGTGTCAAAGCTCAGCATGGGTGAGGCGATTATACGCCCGCGCTCCCGGGCCGCTGCGGAACTACTCGTACCGCAACGCTTCGACCGGGTCCAGGCCGGCGGCGCGTCGCGCCGGCCAATAGCCGGCCGCCAGACCGACCACCACCGACGTGACGAGTCCGGCGGTGACCGCCCAGAGGGGCGCGACGGCCGAGAACCCGGAGATGACCAGTTTGAGCAGCAGGCCGACGCCGACGGCGGCGCCGACGCCGGCGATCCCGCCGATGGCCGACAGGAACGCCGCCTCGAGCAGGAACTGCAGCAGCACCTGATCGCGCCGGGCCCCCAGGGCCCGCCGCAACCCGATCTCCCGGGTCCTTTCGGTCACGCTGACGAACATCACGTTCGCCACGCCGATGGCGCCGATGAGCAGGCTGACGCCCGCCAGTGCCACCGCCGCGAGCCCGATCCGGGCGCTGATGCCGTCGAACGTCGAGATGATCTGGTCGGCCGTCGACAGGGTGAAGTCGTTGTCGGCCGCCGGCGGGAGCTGCCGCAACTGCCGGAGAATCGCCTCCGACTCGCGGAAGCATGCTTCGCGCCGCCCTGGCTTCGCACGCATGTAGAGCACCACCCGTTCCGGATCGCCGAACCGCTTGCGGACGGTGGTCGCCGGCAGGTTGAGGACGTTGTCCTGGCGGTTCTCGCCGAAGAACCCGCCGCGCCGCTTCTGCAACTCGCCGACGACGGTATACGTGTCGCCGGCGAGCGTCAGCGTCCGGCCGATCGGCGACGATGCGCCATACAAGGAGCGGGCGAGGCTGGCGCCGACCACCGCGACCGGTGCCGCCTGCCGCGCCTCGAGCTCGGTGAACGGACGACCGCGGGCGAACTCGGCACCGACGATGTCGAACAGCTCCGGCGACGCGCCCTCGACCAGGACGGTGTCGTTCTCGTTGCCGCCGGCGCGCGCCACCAGCGCCTCGTCATTGCGCGTCGTCGGCACGATCACCTGGGCGCCGACGTCGCGGATCGCCGTGCTCAGCCGCATGATGTCGGTCGTCCACTCGATGCGCAGCGGCTGGCGCCGGACTTCCTGCTCGCTCGGCTGGACGTAGGGATCGCCGGTCAGGTGGAAGGCGAAGACGTTCTCGGTCCCGAGGTCGCGGAAGAGCAGGGCCACCTGGTTCCGGACGTTGGCGAGGACCGATGCCACCAGGACGACGGTGACGATGCCGATCACGATGCCGACGATCGCCAGGAAGGAGCGCGCCCGTTCGGTCCGCAGCGCCATGACCGCGAGCATCGCCGGCTCGGCGACGATGCGCCGCACGTCCGTCAGCCGGCGCGGCATCAGTCGGCCCTGAGCGCGGTGACGATGTCGATGGAGGCGGCGCGCCGCGCCGGATACCATCCGGCAGCCGTGCCGCTCAACCCCGCCGCCGCGAGACTGCCGAGGGCCACCGGCCACCGCAGGGACAGATCCAGGCTCAGGGCGTGGGCCGCGATTGTCAACAACCCACCGCCCAGGGCGATGCCGATGCCGCCGCCAACCAGCGCGATGATGCTCGACTCGGCCAGCGTCTCGATCAGCACGTTGCCGCGCGAGGCGCCAAGCGCCCGCCGGATGCCGATCTCGTGGGTCCGCTGCGTGACCGACACCAGCGTGGTGTTGGCCACCACGACGATCGCCGCGATGAGGGCCATCAGCGAGATCGGCGGACCGGCCAGGCCGACCCGCTCGGTCAGGGCGGTGACGAAACTGCGCGACGCCTCAGGCGTGATGAGGTCGAAGGTGTTGTCGGCACCGGGACGGAGATGCCGACGGGCGCGCATCGACACGATGGCCCGATCCTCGGCGCCGCCAACTGCGGCCGATCCCGCCGGAGCCCGCGCGAACACCTGCAGCGACGCCGGGGCGCCGAAGGCGCGCTCGAATGCGGTGATCGGCATCCAGATGTAGCGATCCAGCGACACGCCGCCGGCGGTCCCCTGGCGCGTCTGCACGCCGATGACGGTGAAGGCGCGGCCGCCGATGCGGATCGATCGGCCGATCGGATCGAGCCCGGGAAACAGCTGCTCGACGATCTGGGTGCCCGCCACCAGCACCTGGGCGCCGCGCACTTCTTCGTCCTCGGTGAAGAAGCGGCCGGCGTCGACGTCGATGTCGCGGATGGCGCCGAGCGACGCCTGGGTGCCGTTGATCGTCGCGTTCTCGAACTTGCGACCGCCGGCGATCGCGTCCGCCGTCCGCTGCGCCGTCGCGGCGTAGCGCACCCGCCCGTCGGCGACCCGGCCGAGGAAGCGGACGTCGCTGCGGGTGATGTTCGGGTTGCGCTGCGACTTCACGGCGAGCTCGCGACGGCTGAGCGTGCCGGCGGCGACGCGCGCGAGCACGAACGTATCGGTGCCGAACGCCCGGGCGCTGGCGTCGCGGGCCGCAGCCGCGACGCCGTCGAGGCCGGTCTGCACGATGGCGGTGGTCGCGACCGCCGCCGCCACGGCGCACGCGGCGAGCGCCGAACGCAGCGGATTGCGCCGGATCGTCCGCACGGCTTCCGACGTGCCGTCCAGCCACAGTCGGATCCAGCGGCGCATCATCGATCAGTCCTGTGGTGGGGTGGCGCGAACCAGGGCGCCGTCCTGCAGATCGCGGAGCGTCTGATACGGTCCGCTGACGATGGTGGCGTTCTCCGCGACACCGGAGACTTCGATGTCGAGGCCGCCAATCGCGCCGGTCGTCACCGGCGTGAACACGGCCACGCCGTCGCGCAGGCCGAACACACCGGAGCGCTCGAGACCGTCCGCGCCGGTGCGCAGGACGACGCTCTGCAGCGGCACCGTCAGGACGTTCGTGCGTTCGGCCGTGACGATCTCGGCGTCGCAGGTGAGGCCGGGCCGCAGGCCGGGATCCGGATTCTCGAGGCGGACCACGACCTTGAACTCGCGCGCCGCGGCGCCCGTGCCGGCGACCGGCAGCGCACTGGCGCCGATCTCGACCACATGCCCGGCAAAGCGGCGATTCGGCAACGCCTCGAGGGTGACGTCGGCCGGCTGGCCGATGGCCAGGCGCAGGACGTCGGCTTCCGCCACCTTGACCTCCGCGTCGATCGCCCCGAGGTCCGACACAGTCATCAGCGTCGTTCCCGGCTGGTTCTGCAGGCCGATGACCACCATCTCGCCTTCGCGGACGCGCAGGCGGGTGACGATGCCGTCGATCGGCGAGGCGACGGCGGTCTTGAGGAGGATGTCGCGGCGGCTGGTCTGCTGGGCGCGTGCCTGCGCGACGCGCCGGGCGGCGGCGGCCAGAGACTGGCGGACGCGGGCGGCAGCCGCCCGGACCGCACCGACCTGTGCGGCTGCCGCATCGGCGGCGGCGCGCGCGGCATCGAGGTCGGACGCTGGCGCCAGCCCCTCAGCCGACAGCTGCTGCGCGCGGGCGAGCCTCTGGCTGGCGTCGCGCAACCGGGCGTCGGCGGCGGCCTGTTCGTCGGCGCGCAGGGCGTTGGCCTGTTCGGTGGCGCCGACAAGCTCGCTCTGCGCCTGCACCGGATCGATGCGGGCCAGGATCTGTCCGGCGGTGACGCGATCGCCCTCGGCCACCGGCAGCGACACGATCTTGCCCATCACGCTGGAGCCGATGTCGGCGTAGCGGGTGGCGACGATTTCCCCGGAGGCGGTGACCGTCGAGCGGAACTGCGCCTTCCGCGTGACGCCGGCGAGGTCGACGGTCTGGCGGGCCGGCCCCCGTCTCGCGACGACCGCCGCAGCGATCGCCCCGAGTCCGGTGACGAGCACGAGGAGCAGGAGCGTGCGTCGTTTCACGGTTGTGCGGACATCCGGATCATCGGTCGCCCGTAGGGCCGCCCGGGCCACGGCGTGCCGGCGATCATCGCGAGCAGGGCGATCGACATGCCGATGAGCAGCCGCTTGCGCCGCGTGTCCGGATTGCCGGCCTTGCGAGCCACGACCCGGCCGACGTGCAGGGCGATGACCGCGACGACCATCAGGGCGACGTGCTCGACGGCCCAGAACCGCGTCACCTGCGTCCGCATCGCTTCGCCGAAGTTCTCGCGGATTGCCGCCATGTTCGGGCTGAACACCCAGTAGAGCAGCATGCCGACCACCAACTGGAGGTCGAGGGCGATCAGGAAGAACAATCCCCACCTGTCGGCCGGGTTCGCCTCGCCCGCCTTGGGCCGCGCGGTCACGAGCATGAAGACGGCGAGCAGCCCGGCGATCAGCGCACCCCACCGCAGCCACGAGTGAAGGATCAGGAAGAGTGTGTACATGCGGGGAACGTTATCACGCCTGCTGCCGGGTCGCCCCAGCTTGCCGACCTTGAGTGAGACGCCGGCGGATCCCGGGACGATTCACGCGTCGGACGTCAGCCGGGCAAGCGCCCGCTCGGCCTTGTCACGGGCCTCGCCGGCGGCCTTCACGGCCGACCGGGCATCGCGCAGGTGTGCCTGCGCCTGCGTCACGCGGAGCTCGGCGTCGGCCAGCGCCTGGACGGCCCGCGCCTCCTCGTCAGCGGCGGCGCGCGCCGCGGTGCGCGCGCCGGTCAGCGCCTCGGTGGCCGCCGCCACGCGGGCGGTGTGCGCCGCTTGGGCGTCGGCTTCGGCGCGCGTCCGGTCGTCGCGGTGCTCGCCCTTCGGTCGCAGCGTCGTCACCCCCGCCGGCGGCCGCGTCGGGGCGCGCGAACCGGAGGTCGGCGGCGCCGGCGTCACGCCGAACAGCGCCTCGAAGCCGGCCGGCTGGAGGACTTCCGTGAAGCGACCGGGGGCGGCCGGCAGACTGGCGGCGAGCGAGAGCGCTTCCAGCATGCGCGACAGGTGATCCGGGTTCGGGTGCGCGTCGGCCCGCGCCGCGAGGCGAACCGCCTGGTGCACGGCGTCGGCCACCGCCTGGCGGTGGGCGGCCGTGGCGTCGCGGACGACGTCGCGGGCGCGTTGCGTCTCGCGGGGGGTGGCGCCCGGCTTCTCGAGCGCCGCAATCTGAGCCGTGCGAAGCGCCGTGCCCGCGTGCCGGAGGCGATCCCAGATGGAGCGCGCCTGCCAATACACCTGGTTGACCGCCCACGGAACGACGCCCGGCTTGGCCAGCGCTTTCACGCCGGCCGCCGCCTCGCGCGACCCGGCCCGGGTCAGCGACTGCGCCAGGCCGTTTCGCGCGCCGGTGAACGAGGCGAGCGGTTGCTGATACAGGGCGTCGATGTCACCCGCCAGGGCGGTGTCCGGAGGCGGGGGGAGGGCACCGCCGGCAGCCGGCACCGCCGGCTTCGCACGTCGAGGCACGCGCGTCCCTACGGCCGCGAGACCTGAACGGTATAGGTCTGTGCGCTGTTGACGCCACCGCCGTTGAACACCTGGAGGCAGTAGTTGCCCCGGTTGATCGGCATGATCAGCACGTCACGGTTCAGACCGGTCAGGTTGTTCAGGTTGATGACCGAGCAGCCACCGCTGACCTGCTGGCCGACGGCGACGCCGATGAGCGAGGCGCTATTGGGCGCAATGGCGGTGAAGCGGACCGACATTTCGCCGTTCCGGCTCGCCGTGAACGAGAACGACGTCGGCTGCCCTTCCGGCGTGACGGTGCCGTTGAACGTATCGATGGCGTTGTTCGAAGGATTGGCCACGCCGCTGCAGCCGGACAGCAGCGCGGCTGTCAGGACGGGCGCAAGCACACGGACAAGGACAGATCGCTCTGCGTGCATGCGGCGATTCTCTCACAGGCGGACCCGGTTCCGCCTCCCCGGGCGTATACTCGCGGGCTATGAAAAAAATCCTTCTCGCGTCGTGGGCGCTGGCCCTGCTGGCTTCGGCCGCGCGGGCCGAGGTCACTCGTGTCGAGGTGAAGACGCGCGCCGCCGTCGGGCAGTCGGGGTACGAGAAAGTGGCCGGCACGGTGCACTTCGCCCTCGACCCCACGGACCCGCGGAACCGGGTGGTGGCCGATCTGGACAAGGCGGCGACTGCCGCCCGCGGGCGGGTGGAGTTCTCGTCCGACTTCTACCTGCTGCGGCCGCTGGATGCCGCCCGGTCGAATGGAGTCGCGCTGCTGGAGGTGGCCAACCGCGGCCGCAAGGGGCTGATCGGCATGTTCAGCCGCGGTCCCGCGAGCGCCGACCCGTCGAGCGACGCCGACCTCGGCGACGGCTTCCTGACACGGCAAGGCTACACGCTCGCCTGGGTCGGCTGGCAGTTCGATGTCCGGCCGGACGGCGGCCTGGTGACCCTGCAGGCCCCAAGGGCCGTGAACACGAGCCTGATCGTGCGGGCCGAGTTCACGCCGAACGACCGGGGTCCCGCCTTCACGGTGGCCGACCTGGCCGGCTACCCGCCGAGCGATCAGGGTGGCCCCGACACGGTGCTGACGATGCGGACCGATCAGTTCGCCGCGGCCCGGACGATTCCGCGTGCGGCGTACGGCGTCGCCGGCAACGTCGTCACCATGAAAGACGGCTTCGAGGCCGGGCGCATCTACACGCTCGCCTACCGCACGGCCAACCCGGCGATCGCGGGCGCCGGCCTCGCGGCGTTTCGTGACTTCGCGGCCTGGTTGAAACGGGGCGGCGGCGACAGCCCGCGCGTCCGCTACACCTACGCCTGGGGATCGTCGCAGAGCGGACGCTTCCTCCGCACCTTCCTCTACTACGGGTTCAATGCCGATGAACAGGGCCAGCCGGTACTGGACGGCGTGATGGCACACATCGCCGGTGCCGCGGGCCTCAGCATCAACGAACGCAGCGCCACGCCGAACGCCCTGTCGATGTTCACGGCGACCGGATTCCCGTATGCGAACCAGGCGACCACCGACCCGATCACCGGGCGGACCGAGGGGCTGCTCGAGAACGCGCGTGCGAAGGCGCATCAGCCGAAGATCTTCTTCACGAACTCGGCGGTCGAGTACTGGGGCGGCGGCCGGTCGGCGGCGCTCGTCCACACGGCGCCGGACGGCAAGTCCGACCTGGCGCTCCGCGACAACGAACGCGTCTACTTCCTCACCGGGGCGCAGCACTCGCCGGCGCGCTTTCCGACGCGTGTCACGCAGGGGCAGCAGGCCGAGAACCCGGTCGAGTACGCCTGGACGCTGCGCGCGCTGCTGACCGCGATGGACGCCTGGGTGCGGCAGGGGAAGACGCCGCCCGCCAGCCGCTACCCGACGCTCGCCGATGGCACGCTCGTCGCCGCCGACCAGGTGAAGTTTCCGGCGATTCCCGGTGTCGCGTCGCCGCGGTCGCTGCCGGCCGTGCGCCAGAACGATCGACCGGTGCCGTTCCTCGTGCCGCAGGTGGATGTCGATGGCAATGAGCTTTCCGGCATCCGGACACCGGAGATCAGCGTGCCGATGGGGACGTATACGGGGTGGAACTTCCGCAACGCCGGCATCGGCGGCACCAGCCTGCTCGTGTCGTTGATGGGGTCGGCGATTCCGTTCGCGGCGACGAAAGCCGGGAAGGCGCCCGGCGACCCGCGTCCCTCGGTGGAGGAGCGCTACCCGACGCAGTCGGCGTTCCTGGCGAAGGTGCAGGCGGCGGCCGATGCGCTCGTCGCCGGTGGCTATCTGCTGAAGGACGACGTGGCGCCGGTCCTGCGGCGGGCGCAGCAGCACTGGGACGCCGGCCACGGGACGGCCGCCCCGACGACGGCAAGCCGGTGACGGGGGTGGTGGGCCCGGTAGGGCTGGTGGGCCGGGTAGGCCTGGTGGGCCTGGTGGGCCGGGTGGGCCGGGTAGGCCGGGTAGGCCTGGTAGGGTATCGCCATTCGCAGCCGTTATGAACTTGCCGACTGGTATAAACGAGTGTAATCGTCTGAGAAGCAGATTCAATTTGACAGATCAGCTGTAAGCCGATGTAATTCCTTTACATGCTGTCGATCGCCCACATCCTGAACGCGTCTTGCGCGGCAGGCAGCCCCACCAGGCTGCCGGCACCGCGCGTCGACAGGGTCGTGGTTCCGGTGGTCGGCTGTTCCGTCACCACGGAAGAGCCGGCCGGATGACGATGACAGCCCTTGCGTAGCGCAGCAGGTTTCAGGGCCATCATCCGAACGGGCCAGGCGAGTTCAGGGTGATGGCCTTTTCCTTTTTTGGCGCGAGAGTCCAGGTTCCGATGGCACAGTCCAGAATGCACGCCTTTCATGCCGACGCGTCGCGGGTCGTCCCGTCGGTGACGTCATCCGCCGCCTGCCGCGGCGACATGGCCGGGTCGTGGCGCGGGGCGCCGGCGTGCGCATAGCGTATCAGGGCGAACCGGGCGCGTTCAGCGAGGCGGCGTCGCGGCTGGTGGACGCGCAGGCCGAGCTGTTGCCGTGCCGGGCGTTCGAGGACGTCTTCGCCGCCGTCAATGACGGCCGCGCCGACTTCGGCGTGTTGCCGATCGAGAATTCGATCGGTGGCAGCATCCACCAGAACTTCGACCTCCTGCAGCAGAACGAGCTGCCGATTGTCGGCGAGGTGGAGGTGCCGGTCGTTCACCAGCTGCTCGCGCTGCCAGGCACGCGGCTGGCCGACATCCGGCGCATCTATTCGCATCCGCAGGGCCTGGCGCAATGCGAGCGGTTTCTGCGGACGCTGAGCGGCGTCGAGATCCTCGCCAGCTACGACACCGCCGGCAGTGCCAAGATGATCGCCGATGCCCGGATGGGCGACGCGGCGGCGATCGCATCCAAGCGCGCCGGCGAGGTGTTCGGCCTGGACGTGTTGCGGGCCGGCATCCAGGACTACGAGCACAACACGACGCGGTTCCTGGTCATCGGCCGGCAGCCGCTGTCGGACGCGCCGCACGACAAGATCTCGATCGTCTTCACGCTGCCCAACGAGGCTGGCTCGCTGTTCAAGGCGTTGAGTGCGTTCGGGCTGCGCGGTATCGACCTCAGCAAGCTCGAGTCGCGGCCGATGCCGGCGCGCAAGTGGGAGTACCTGTTCTACATGGACCTGAAGGCCTCGCCGGACAACCCGGCGTGCCAACGGGCGCTGGCGCATCTCGCCGAGATTGCGCCGATGCTGCGCGTCCTCGGGTCCTATGCCAGCAGCAAGCCGGCGGCCCGATCTCCGGCGGGCGAGGCGACGCCGGCCGGGTGATCGGCGCGTGGCGGAGACCGGACGACCGGACGGCAGCGAGGCTCGGCGTAATGTTCGGAAACCGGGGACGGGTCCCGGAGTAACAAGAGGGAAATCATGGCTTTGACCGGCGCACAGATTCTGTGGGAGTCGCTCGTGCGGGAGGGTGTGAACGTCGTGTTCGGCTATCCGGGCGGCGCGATTCTGCCCGCCTACGACGCGATGCTCGACTATCCGATCCGGCACGTCCTGGTCCGCCACGAACAGGGCGCGACGCACATGGCGGACGGCTACGCCCGGGCGACCGGCAAGGTCGGCGTCGCGATTGCGACGTCGGGTCCGGGGGCCACGAACATGGTCACCGGTATCGCCACGGCGATGATGGACTCGTCGCCGATGGTCTGCATCACCGGCCAGGTCGGCAGCGCCCTCATCGGCACCGACGCCTTCCAGGAAACCGACATCACCGGCATCACGCTGCCGATCACGAAACACAACTACCTGGTCACGCGGGCGCAGGACATCGCGCCGGCGATCCGCGAGGCGTTTGCGATTGCCGCCAACGGCCGTCCGGGGCCGGTGCTCGTCGACATCACCAAGGACGCCCAGCTCGGCACCTGCGAGCTCGACTGGGAGGCGGCGGCGCCGGACGTCGCCCAGCTCGAACGCCCCGGGCACTCGAGCGGCGTCGATCCGATCGCGCTCATCAACGCCGCGCAGCGGCCGATGATCCTCGCCGGGCGCGGCGTGATGCTCGGCAACGCCGAGCAGGAGGTGCTCGAGTTCGCGGTCAAGGCGCGCATCCCGATCGCGATGACGCTGCTCGGCATCGGCGGCGTGCCGGCCTCGCATCCGCTCAACCTCGGCATGATGGGCATGCACGGCGAGGCCTGGGTGAACACGGCGATTCAGGAGTCCGACCTGCTCATCGCGCTGGGCATGCGCTTCGACGATCGCGTCACCGGCAACCTCAAGACCTATGCGCCGCACGCCCGGAAGATCCATGTCGACATCGATCCGGCGGAGTTCAACAAGAACGTGAAGGTGGATGCCGCGATCTCGGGCAACGTCCGCGACATCGTCGGTCGCTGGCTGCCGCACATCACCGAACCGAACCGTGAGGCATGGCTGGATCACATCGGCGAGCTGAAAGGCGACGCGGCGGTCCGCGACATCCAGAACCTGCCGGACGACGGCCACCTGTACGCGGCCCACGTGATCAACGACATCTGGCACATCACGGAAGGCAAGGCGATTGTCGTGACCGATGTCGGTCAGCACCAGATGTGGGAAGCGCAGTACTACCGGCACGACCAGCCGCGGACGCTGATCACATCGGGCGGGCTCGGCACGATGGGGTTCGCGCTGCCGGCCGCGATCGGCGCCAAGATGGGACGGCCGGACGCCGAGGTCTGGGTGGTCGTCGGCGACGGCGGCTTCCAGATGACGCTGTGCGAACTGGCGACGATGGTCCAGGAAGACCTGGACGTGAAGATTGCCATCATCAACAACGGCTATCTCGGCATGGTCCGGCAGTGGCAGGAGTTCTTCTACCAGCGCCGCTACGCCGCGACGCCGATCTCGGCCCCCGACTTCCAGAAGCTCGGCGAGGCCTATGGCGTCTGGTCGGCCACCGTCAGCACGCGCGCCGATCTGGCGGGCGTCGTCGCGACGGCGCGCCAGCAGCGCGGGGCGCTGATCGATTTCCGGGTGGAACAGGAAGATTCGGTGTATCCGATGGTGCCGGCCGGCGCCGACCTGCACAAGATGATTCGCCGGCCGTCTCCCATTGCAGAAACGGCCGCGGACTGAGATCATGCACACTTTTGCTGTTTACGTGGACAACAAGCCCGGCGTGCTCAACCGGGTGGCGTCGCTGTTCCGCCGTCGCGGCTTCAACATCGAATCGCTGACGGTCGGTCACACGGAGACCGAGGGCCTGTCGCGGATGACCATCGTCGTCGACACCGACGAGCGCGGCGCGCAGCTGGTGGAGGCGAACCTCTACAAGCTGATTCCGGTGCGCCGGGTCGACAACATCACCCGGCGGCCCGCCATCTCTCGCGATCTGGCGATGATAAAGGTCGCGGCGGCGGGCGATGGCCGGACGCAGGTGATGCAGCTCGCCGACGTCTACCGGGCGCGGATCGTCGACGTCAGCACGGAGACGCTGGTCATCGAGGCGACCGGCACGGAAGAGAAGATCGACAGCCTGGTCGAGATGCTGCGGCCGTACAAGATTGTCGAGATGGTGCGGACCGGACGGGTCGTCATGGCCCGCGGCGGCGCGATGACGCCGGCCAAGACCGGGCGGCGGACGCGGCAGTCGGTCCTCGAGGATGCCGCGGCCGGTTCGGTGTAGGGCCTGGTCCGGCGTAAGATTGCGGTTTTGAGATTGACGCCGGTCGTCGGGCAGGACGCAGGGTCCGCCCGGCAGGCCGGTGTAGCGCAGACGGAGAAGCGAATGGCCACGATGTACTACGACAAGGATGCGGACCTCAGCCTGATCCAGGGCCGGAAGGTCGCGGTGATTGGCTACGGATCGCAGGGGCACGCCCACGCGCTGAACCTGAAGGACAGCGGCGTGAGCGTCCGGGTCGGTTTGCCGGCCGGCAGCCGCTCGGTGGCGAAGGCGCAGGCCGCCGGCCTCGAGGTGGCGGAGGTCGCCGACGTCGCCGAATGGGCCGACGTCATCATGGTGCTCGTGCCGGATCAGACCGCCGCGAAGGTCTACCGCGACTCGATCAAGCCGCACATGAAACCGGGCAAGATGCTGATGTTCGCGCACGGCTTCAACATCAGGTTCGGCACCGTCGACGTGCCGCCGACCGTCGACGTGACGCTGATCGCACCGAAGTCGCCCGGTCACCGGGTGCGCGAACTCTACGTCGAGGGAGCGGGGACGCCGGCGCTGGTGGCCGTCCACCAGGACGCGACCGGCAAGGCGAAGGCGATGGCGCTCTCGTACGGCAAGGGGATCGGCGTGACGCGCGCCGGTGTCATCGAAACGACGTTCGCCGAGGAGACCGAAACCGACCTGTTCGGCGAGCAGGCGGTGCTGTGCGGCGGCGTCAGCGCGCTGGTCAAGGCGGGCTTCGAGACGCTGGTCGAGGCCGGCTATCAGCCGGAGATCGCCTACTTCGAGTGCCTGCACGAACTGAAGCTGATCGTCGATCTCATCTACCAGGGCGGCTTGAGCTACATGCGCTACTCGGTGAGCGACACGGCCGAGCACGGTGACTACACGGGCGGTCCGCGCATCGTCACGGCCGAGACCAAGGCCGAGATGAAGAAGATGCTCGACGAGATCCGCTCGGGCCAGTACGCGGCCGGCTGGATCAAGGAGAACGAAACCGGACGGCACTGGTTCGAGGGCACCCGCAAGGCGGAACGGGCGCACCAGATCGAGAAGGTTGGCGCCGAACTGCGCGCGCTGATGCCGTTCCTCAAGCCGGTCTCGGTGCCGGAACTCGAGGGCGTTGGCGTCAAGAATGGCTAAGACGTCGTCATCGATGGCTGCCAGCGACGCCCGCGAATCGCGGCGGCTGTCGACGCTGCTCGAGGTCAGTTCGGCGCTCTCCGGCACCTTGAACCTGCGCTCCGCGCTGCACAAGGTGCTGGAGATCCTGACGAAGCACCACGGCTACATCCGCAGCCTGGTGACGATGCTGCACGACAACGGCGAACTGCACATCGAGGCGTCCGACGGCCTCGATGGTCCGTCGCACAACGTGAAGTATCGCATCGGCGAAGGGATCATCGGTCGGGTCGTCGAAAGCGGCCGTCCGATCGTCGTGCCGCGGGTCAGCAAGGAGCCGGCGTTCCTCAACCGCGCCACCAAGCGGTCGGAGGCGGCGAAAGAGGAGTTGAGTTTCGTCTGCGTGCCGATTCTGCTGAATCGACGGGCGGTCGGGGCGATCGGTGTGGATCTCAAGTTCCGCGCCGATCGGGATTACGACCGCACGGTCAAATTCCTTGGCATCGTCGCGTCCAACATCGCCCAGGCGGTCAAGATTCAGCGCCTGATCGAGGACGACAAGAAGCGGCTGGTGCAGGAGAACACCCAGCTGCGCCAGGAACTGAAGGAGCGCTACGACTTCTCGAGCATCATCGGGACGAGCGGCCCGGTGCGCCAGATGTACGAGCAGATGGCACAGGTGGCGGCCGCCAATACGACGGTGATGATCCGCGGCGAGTCGGGCACCGGCAAGGAACTGGTCGCCCACGCCATCCACTACAACTCGCAGCGGGCGAACAAGCCGTTCGTGAAGGTCAGCTGCGCGGCGCTGCCGGACAGCCTGATCGAGTCGGAGCTCTTCGGCTACGAGAAGGGCGCGTTCACCGGAGCGGAGCAGCGCAAGAAGGGGCGGTTCGAGCTCGCCGAGGGCGGCACGCTGTTCCTCGACGAAATCGGCGACATCAACCTGACGACGCAGGTGAAGCTGCTGCGCGTGCTGCAGGAGCGCGAGTTCGAGCGGCTGGGCAGCACCGAGACGATCAAAGTCAACGTGCGGCTCGTCGCGGCGACGAACAAGGACATGGAACGGGCGGTGGCCGCCGGCACGTTCCGCGAGGACCTCTACTACCGGCTGAACGTGTTCACGATTTTCGTGCCGCCGTTGCGCGAGCGGAAGGCCGACCTGCTGCTGCTCGTCGACCATTTCCTCGAGAAGTTCTCGCGCGAGCATCGCAAGAGCATCAAGCGGATCTCGACGCCGGCCATCGACATGCTCATGAGCTATCACTGGCCGGGCAACGTCCGCGAGCTGGAGAACACGCTCGAGCGGGCCGTGCTGATGTGCGACGGCCAGGTGATTCATGGTCACCACCTGCCGCCATCGCTGCAGACCGCCGAGGCGTCCGGCACCGTCACCCGCGTGTCGCTGGCGGATGCCGTCGGCGCCTTCGAGAAGGACCTCATCCAGGACGCGCTCAAGACGACGCGCGGCAACCGCGCCAAGGCAGCGCGGCTGCTCGACACCACCGAGCGGGTGCTGAACTACAAGGTCAGGAAGTACGCCGTCGACGTCCGCCGCTTCACCAACTAGCCGGGCGCAGTCCGACGCCGAACCCGACACGACGCGTCGTCATCGAAGGTAGGTCGTCATCGGCGCGCCGGAGTAGCCGGTCATCTCGAGGTAGCCTCGGCCGGTGATCGGCGCGCCGTCGGCCGTGCCGGCAACGTCGATGGCGCCCTCCCAGTAGGTCACACCGGTCGATTCGGTCGTCCGCAGTTCCTGCGCATCGAGGATGGCGCCGACCTCGAGCTCCAGGCGCTCGACCGGCAGGGCAATCCGCCATGCCACCGGATAGCGCGCCTGACTGGCGGGTGACGTCCACGTGCGACCGGGCTGAAGGCGGACCTGCTCGAAGCGGATCGGCGTCGCCCGCCCCTGCCGATCGACCAGCGTGCCGCTGGAGCGTGGATCGACCGCGTCGTCCGACCGGCGGAAGCGATACAGCATGAGGCTGCGGCCGTCCGACAGCTGGATCGCAAACCAGTCCCAGCCGATCTGTCCGGCTTCGAGAAAGCTCGTGCCGAACTCGTGATCCATCCAGCTGAGCCCGGTGACCTCGACGGTCTTCCCAGCGATGGTCACCCTGCCAGCCGTCGGCATCCGCGTCAGCGAGTAGTAGTGCGACGCATTGCCGGGATCGCTGCCCTTGCGGCTGTAGCCCAGGTCGCCATGCAGCGCCGGCGGCTGCGATTCGTCCAGCGTCAATTCGATGCTGAAGCGCACCGGCACGCGATCGCTCGATGAAGCGGTCGCCGAGAGGCGGTGGCGACCGTCGTCGAGCCGCGCTTCCCAGTCCTCGTTCCAGACGCGATAGCGATCGGTCGACGCGCCGGCCCAGCCCGGTCCCGGGCGATTGAGCCGTTCAGCGAAGAGGTAACGCCGGCCGCCGGCATCGGTGAGCGCCACGTGCGTCATGATCAGATCGCGCACCGCCCAGCGTGACCGGTTGACCGGCACCGGATCGACGCCGACACGGAAGAACGTCAGCTGGTAGCCGAACCGCTCGCCGTCGGGACCGTCCAGGTTGCCGGTGTAGTACCACCATTCGAGCTTGTACTCGGGATGGCTGGCATGATCGCGCGGAAGCGTGATCGGACGTCCGGGTGCGGCGTGCGTCCAGCCCGCCGCGGTGTCGAACTGCGGGGCCGACACCTGCGCGGTGAATCCGTGCACCGCGAACCCGGGCCAACCCGGCCCGGCTGTGCCAACGAGCAGCGCGACCGTCAGCACCCGCAGGACGACACTCACGACAGCTCCGGCAGGGCGCCGGCGTCGATGGCGGCGAGCTGAACGTCCGTGAACGGCGCATCGAAGAGTGATGCGTCCTCGTGGTAGCAGCGGAAGAAGTCGACGAGATAGTGCATGCGGTCGGCCAGGTTCGCCCAGTCGACGGTGCCGGAACCGGTCGTACTGTTCGGCGTCAGGTCGAGCGTCGCGAGCCGCCGCAGCAGGGCGGGCTCCGACAGAGCGAGAAGCGACGCGGGGAACGGAGCGACGACGTCGCTGCCGAGGCGCAGGCGGCGCTCGCCGGGGAGTTCGATCCCCATCATCCGCTCGGTGACGATGGTGCGGAGGACGGCACGGAGCTCTTCGGAGATCTCGTCCACCGCCGAGTGCAGCACGCGACGGGCCGTCGACGTATGGATGACGCCGATCGGACTGCCGGCCACCAGTTCCTCCAGTCTGGCGAACACCAGACGTCTCGCCTCCACGACGTGCAGCAGCGACGCGTCCATGGCCTCGCGAATCAATGGCTGCGCCATGGTCTGCTCATGCAAGGCGATCTCGACATTGCCGAGGAAGAGGCGCTGGGCTCGCAGCGCCGGATCGGCGGTCGTCTCGGCCTGCGCGTAGTGGTGGAACGCCGAGCGCAGCAGGTCCTGACCCTGCGGCGCCGGACCGGGGCGGAACCCGTCGTCGAATCGGGCACCGCCCGCGGCGAGGAAGCGCGCGTACTCGTGCCCGATCTCGGCAAAGATCAGCTGATTGCCGCGCGCCAGCGCATCGGCCGCGCGGTCGATGCCAGGCAGCCCCTGACTCAGGTTACCGGCGACCCTGGCAAGGCGGGTCTCGGGGATCCTGAGGAGCTGATGCACTTCACGGAGGATGAACCGGTCGGCGATTCTGGCGCGCAGCCGCCGCGCCACGGCGCGCTCGACGTCCTCCTTGCGGATGGAACAGCCGGCCTGCCGCGACGCCCACGTGCCGAAGGCGCACCAACTGGCGCCGCCGGGCAGCCGTTCGCGCATCGCCTGAGCCAGGCGCCAATAGCCGACCGTGATCCGGTGGTTGCGTAGAATCGGCTCGGCCGTTGCCGCGATGTTGGCGACGTCGATGACGGAGAGGGTGAGGCTCGGCATCACGCGGATCATACCTGTCTACTCGTCGTGCGCCATGGTCAGCCGCGCCGCCCGGTAGGCCGGATAGAGACCGGCCAGGGCGGTCGCGACGACCATCAGAATCGACGATTGCACCAGGAAGGCCACCGGCAGGTGGAACTGAATCGTCCAGCCGAAACTCTGGACGTTGATGACGTAGATGAGCAGCAGCGACAGCACGAGGCCGACGACCAGGCCGATGCCCTGACTGATCGCACCGATCACCACCGCTTCACCGACCACCATCCGGCGCACCTGGCCACGGCCGGTGCCGATGAGCCTGAGCAGGGTCAACTCGCGCTCGCGTTCGAGGACGAGCGTGAGCAGTGTCCCCGAGACTCCGAGCATCGCGACGATGATGGCGATGAGCTCGAGGGCATAAGTGATGGCGAACGTGCTGTCGAAGATGCGCAGCACCTCGCTTCTCAGCATCCGGTTCGTGTTGACGAACACCTGGTGACGGTCGCCGATCGCGGCGAGCAGGCGGCTGCGCGCGGCGTCCGGATCCTGGCCGTCCCGCAGGTAGACCGTGATGCCGTTGATCGAGCGGTCGTCGAAATGGCGTTCGAAGGTGCCGAGGTCCATCATCAGCACGCCCCGGTCGCTTGAATAGTCGTAGTACACCGCGGCGATCCGGAACGCTGCCGTGCCGCGATCGGTCGGAATGGTGACCTGGTCGCCAACCGCGTGCCCGTGCTTCAACGTGAACGCTTCGGAGACGACGACCGCGTCCTGGCCGATGGCGCCGCGCATCTGCGTCCGCGGATCGTCCGGCGCCTTGAACAGCAGCGAGCCGTGGGTCAGGACGACATCGAAATCACCGCCGCCGACGCGGACGACGGTGTCGCGGTAGGGCACCTCGATCGTCCGGAACCGGTCGATCGCGGCAACGCCGGGCGTGGCGGCGACGAGTGCGAGCAGGTCTGGCGACAGGGTTTCGCCGACGCCCGGCTGCTGGCGCGCCGCCGGGCTGATGAAGAGGTCGGCCTGCAGCGTCTGTCCGATCCAGTAGTTGACGGTGTCGCGGAAGCTGCCGATCATGACGGCGATGGCGATCATCATCGACAGACTGACGGCCAGCGCCGCCACCGAGATCGACAGGCGCGGAATCGCGGCCGACAGGTTGGTGACGGCCAGCCAGTCCTCCACCCGGAGCAGCCGGCGCACCGCCGGCCGCAACACGCGGACCGCGCCAATCAGCACGACCGGCACGAGGAAGGAGACGCCGAACACCACCGACACCGCCGAGGCATAGCCGTAGAGCGGCAAGCCCCCGACCGGGCCGCGGGTGGCGAACCACGCTGCGGCGAGCAGCAACGCGGCGGGGGCCCACAGCAGCCGGCGGGGCAGGGCGGTCCGCGTCTCGAGCTGGTCGGCGCCGCGCAGCGCGGCCGTCGGCGGCACGCCGGCGGCTTCCTGTGCCGGGACGAACGCCGCGAGCAGCGACAACGGCACGGCCGAGCCGAACGCCAGCGCGAGGTGCCACGGCTCCAGCGACGGCGGCGCCGCGGCCGTCGCGATGTAGATGGCCGACACCGCGGTAGCGGTGAGCGCCACCGTGCCGTCAGCGAGCAGTCGGCCGATGATCAGGCCCGCCACGGCGCCGACGCATGACAGCGCCGCAGCCTCCGCCAGGAACAGCGCGCGCACGCCGCCGCGCGACACGCCGATGGCGCGCAGCGTTCCGATTTCCGCCCGTCGCGACAGCACGGCCACCGACACCGTGTTGTAGACGAGGAACAGCCCGACGAGCAATGCGACGTACGACAGGGCAGTCAGGTTCAGGTGGAAGGCCGCCAGCATCTGTTCCACCTGTTCGCCCCGCTGCGCCGGCCTTCGCACCGAGAGTCCGGCCGGCAGCCGGGCCGCGATCGCCGCCCGCGCCGCATTCACGTCGCCGGTATCCGGGACGCGCAGATCCAGGCGGTCGATGCGCCCGTAGCGCTCGAGCAGCTGCTGCGCCCCGGCGATGTCCATCAGGATGAAGTTGCCATCGAGGACGCGCGCCGGCCCCTCGTCGCGCAGCAGGCCGCGGATCGTCAGCGGCATCCGCCGATCGCCGGTCGCCACGGTCAACGCCGACCCGACGGTCAGCCCCCGGGGGGCGGCGAACCGGGCGGTCAGAATCGCGGCGCCGGGATCGACCAGCAGGGACAGGAACTCCTGCGGTCGTGGTTCGCTCGACTGACCGGCCCAGTCCAGCAGCTGATAGTCGCGGAACGGTCGGTCACGCAGGATGTCGATGCCGAGCACCCGCAGCCGCTCGCTCTGGCGACCGGGCTCGCGCAGGACGACGTCGCCTTCGATGACGGGAGAGACGGCCCCGAAGTCGCGCAGCCAGCCGAGGTCGGTGAGGCGCCGCTCGTCGATGCCGAGCGCCGTGCTCACGATCTCGAGCGAGGTCCGTCCGGCCACCGTCGTCAGGGCCGTCTGGAACCCCGCGAGCGAACTGGCGTTCGTCAGCTGGATGGCGACGATGACCGCCACGCCGAGCGCGATACCGAGCGCCGTGGTCAGCGAGCGAAGCGGCTCGCGGCGCAGCCGGCGGAGGATGAACCAGTTAAACAGCCGGAGCATCGGGATGTGCCGTGGCGGTCGTCGCGGGCGCCGACGCCGACTCGATGCGGCCGTCGCGCATGCGGAGTATCCGCCTGGCGCCGGCGGCAATCTCCGCCGCGTGCGTCGCCAGCAGCATGGTGACACCGGTCTCGGCATTCAGCTCGGTCAGCAGCGCCAGGATGCGGGCGCCGTTGTCGGAATCGAGATTGCCGGTCGGTTCATCGGCGACGAGCAGCGCCGGTGTGTGAATCAGGGCGCGCGCGACGGCGGCGCGCTGCATCTCGCCGCCGGAGATCTGCTGCGGGTAGTGGTGCAGCCGGCCGCCCAGGCCGACACGGTCGAGCAGCGCCCGTGCCGCTGGCTCGGCGACAGCCAGGCCGCGGCCGGCCAGCAACAGCGGCAACGCGACGTTCTCGACCACCGTCAGGGTGGGCAGCAGATTGAAGAACTGAAACACGAATCCGACCCGCTGCCGCCGCACCCGGGTCAGCGCCTCGTCGCTCAACCGGCTGAGCACGGCGCCGTCGAGCGTGATCGTCCCGACGGTTGGCCGATCCATGGCGCCGCAGAGGTGGAGCAGCGTCGACTTCCCGCAGCCGGACGGCCCGACGAGGGCGACGAAGTCGCCCGGCTCGAGCGTCAGGCTGACATTGGCGACGGCCGGTATCGACGCCTCACCGGCGGCGTACTGACGGGTGACCCGATCCACCGAGAGGAGCGGCATCGGCGTCAGCCGATGATGGTGGAGAGCGCGAGCAGGACGGCGACGCCGCCGACGAGCTGAATCCAGAGTTCGGACCGCTCACGGAGGAACAGGAATCCGATGACCGCGAGCACGGCGCCGATGACGAGGAACCGCCAGTAGAGCTCTTCGGCCTGTTCGGTGACACCGATGGCCGGCGCCCGACGCTTGGCCGCGTCGATGATGGCGTTGGCGATGTGGCGATCGCCGTCACGGTCCAGCTCGAAGTACTGGCCACCGCCGACCGAGGCGATGCGCTGCAGCCCTTCGCGGTCGAGTCGCGAGATGATCGGCGTCTCCGGATCGGCCTCTTCGTCCGGCGTTTTCGGCACCCATTTCGGCATGCGGCCGCCGGCCAGTGTGCCGACGCCGACGACGAACACCGGCGTGTTGGCGTCGATGGCGTTCTGCAGGGACTTCTCGACCTCACCGCTCCACGACTCGCCGTCGGAGATCATCAAGAAGATCTTGGCGTTCGAGGACGGCCCGTGCAGTTCCTGGTCCTTCTCGACCAGCCGGAGACCCCAATGGATGCCGAGTTCGAGGTTGGTATCCCACGTCGAGTCGTCCTCGAGCCGGAACGGCGGCGCATGTTCGAGGTTGTCGAGGAAGAAGAAGAAGGTGTTCGGGTCTTTCGTCAGCCGGATCTGGGGGGCGGCGATGCGGGCGAACACCGCCATGGCGATGCGGTCGCTCTGCCAGCTCATCGAGTCGCCGAGCATGCGCAGGAAACGCGTCGACCGCTGCCAGCGATCGCCGGGCACGTCCGCGACGCGCATGGAGGCCGAGCCGTCTTGCAGGATGACGAGATCCATGCCGCCCTGGCGCAGTGCGATGGCCGGACCGTGCGGTCGAGCGAGCGCGATGATGATGAAGACCGTCGAGAGGATCAGGAACAGCCAGAACGGCAGATCGCCGGCGAAGGCGAACCGCGCCCGGGTCGGCAACAGCCGGCCCTTGAGCACACGGCGCGCATCACCCCGCCGCAGCACGAAGCGCCAGCCCCACGCCAGCAACAACAGCGCCGGAATGACGAGCAGCCAGAGATAGTCTGGCGCGCCGAACGTGATCTGGCCGAAGCCTATCCGCGGTAACACGTGATGCCAGGGCTCCCGGTCTGCATGGCTCGGTTCTAGCCGCGGCGGCGCGGTGACGCCCCGCGGCCCGGGTCGGTCTCCTCGCGCTCGTCGTAGGGCATCGGCGCGATGGTCTTGAACTGGTTGCCGGGAATCTCCGGCGGCGGGCCGCCCGGGCGCCCGTAGATGGTCGGACCGGTCGGCAGGTCGACGCTCTCGATGAGCACGGTGCCATCGTCCTTGAACACCCCCTTCGGCGTGCGGTCGCGCGGCCGCATCTTGGCGAGACGGTCGCGCAGCTTCACGGCGAACTCGTAGTTGAACGAGGCATCGGTCTGTGTCGGGTCGGCGCGCAGCACATCGCCGTAGGCGTTGATGATGCCGTCCATCCGCTCGAGGATGGCGGTGTCTCCGAGACGCGCCAGCGCGGTGCGGTACGAGGCGTTGGCGCGGATGAGCATCAGGGTCGAATCCAGGCTCACGGCCTGCTGTTCGGCGGCTTCGAGCGGCGACGTCAGCGGCCCGAACTCGCTGCGCCAGTACTGCACCGTGGTGCGGTGCCGACGGACGTCGGTGCCCAGGGTCTGCAGCGGCAGCGGGACGCGGTCGAGCATGGAGACGGTTTCACCGATGCGGTCGTCGATGTCGTAGCGCAGCGTGGCGAAGCGCGCGTAGGCATCGGCAACCCGGCGCGCGGTGCGAGCTTCGTTCCACAGGGCGGCGCCGCCCGCGAACAACAGACCCGCGACGATGAACTGGACGATGACGGCCTTCATACGGTCTCCTGGCGGTGCGGCGCGGGCGCGGCGTATTGAATCGTGTGTGGCGGCTGGTGCATGGTGCGTCGGCCTATGTGAGCTTCGAGCAGTGCGGAACGAGCAGTTTGAGCGCGATCGCCGCCGTCCACAGGGCGACGGTGAACGACGCGAAGATCGCGAAGCGCGGCTGCTGACTCGTGTAGGTCTTCACCGAGATGGACCCGGTCGATTCCTTGTCGATGTCGGCAATCGCCGCGAGCAGCGCCGCTTCGCTGCTCGCCGCGTAGAACTTGCCGCCGGTCTTCTCGATCGCCGGAATCCACATCTCGTCCGGGATGATCTGCCCCTCGCCCTTGTCGTAGTTCGTCCGGACGAAGTAGACCGGGATCTTGGCGTCGATGGCCTGCTGCACGACCTCCTCGAGGTTCTTGTCCTCGAGCTGGTTGTGCGTGTCTTCGCCGTCGCTGAAGATCACCATGATGTTCCCGGACGCGTCCAGGAAGTTGAAGGCCTTGAAGAGCCCGGTGATCTGGTCGATCGCCTTGGCCGTGACGGTGCCTTGGTCGGGGAACATCGAGAACTCGACCGGGTCGCCGATGAGCGAGATGCTCAGCAGGATGTTGTCGTAGTCGCTGGTGAACGGGGTGACGACGTAGGCCTGGTTGCCGAACTCCACGAGGGCGAGCAGGTCGCGATACTTGCCGTTCATGCGCAGCCGGACGAAGCGCTCGGCGGCGGCCACCGTCGTGAAGAAGGCGGCGTCGGTCGCCGCCCGCTTGTTCAACGTCGCCGCCGTGAACGGCGTCCGCATGCTGATGGAGGCGTCGATGAGCAGCCCGATGCGGCGTCCCGGGAAGGAGTCCTGGCGGCTGACCAGCGCCGTGTACGGATCGGCGAGCGCCAGGACGAAGAAGCCGAGCCCGGCGAGGAAGAGGACCAGCGGCAGATGGCGGAGGAACGCGAACCGCGATCGCGGGATCGACCCGAGCAGTGCCGGCAGCACCAGACCGTGCCGTCCGCGCCAGTCGTGGGTCAGCGAGCGGACGACCAGCAACACCAGCGTGAGGCTGAGCAGGGCGAGCAGCATCAGCCGCGCTTCGCTCCGGTGCCAGAACTGCAGCTCGCTCAGCCGCAGGTTCTGCCACTCGGCGATCGCCAGGTCGATCAGCGTGCGGATCCGGTTCAGTCCAATCACGCGGGCTTCTGCAGCAACGGGGCACGCGACGAGAGGCGGCGCAGCGCTTCGCGCGGCCACGAATGAAGCGAGCGGACCTGCCGCGCCAGCTCGATGGCCTTGGTGACGACCGCGTCGAGACTGCCGCGGTCGGCGCCTGGACGACTGTACTGTGCGGACGACAGGGCGTCGAGGGTCTGCTGCAGCTCTTCCAGGAGCACCCGCCGCGATTCGGCGCGCGCCGGCAAACGGCTCAGCACGCGGGCGATGTCGAGGCTGGTCACCGACGCCGACACCGCCGTCCGCTTGCCGAAGCCGAGCCGGGTCATGATGAACTGGCCTTCGCCGGCCGCGACCTCGGAGTCGACGACCCGCTGCGTCACCGGCTTCTCGATGGCGCCGGCGGCGGCGACGCGGAGCGCCGCGAGGGCGCGGCTGATGACCGGATGGCTCCAGCCGGCGCTGTTGCCGTCAGCCTGGGCGGCGTGCAGCTCGCGCACGGCCAGGCGCATCAGGCTGGATCGGCTGAGCACCCGCTCCCGCGGACCCGTGGTCGTCTTCGCGGCGCGCCGCGCGATGCTGATCAGGGCCACCAGCGTCATGACGCCGCCGAGCGCGACCAGCGTGATGGCCAGCGTCTCGAGCGCGCCGGCGCGGAACTGAATCGCCTCGATCCGGCCGAACGCCGCATCGGGCGTGTCGCGGATGTCGGTCGTCTCCTGCGGGACGAGCGACAGCACCTTCACCCAGAGCACCGGCAGCACGTAGGCCATCTCGCGCCCCTGCATCTGCTGGTTGCCGGCGATGCGGCTGTTCACCCGGTAGGTGATCTGCATCAGCGGCACCGGCACGTCGGTGCCGATCGCATCCGGGTTGATCATCCGCAGGTCGTATTCGTACTGGAGGAAGCGCCGGCCGCCGCTGTGCAGGTCGGCCGGATGCCGCCCGTCGAACAGCTCGAACGGCGTCATCTGGACCACCGTGTGCCCGAGCTTCGATTCGTCGGGGATGACCTGGACGAGCTCCGATTCGAGCACCGCGCAGGTCAGCGTGACGGTAAACGTCTCGCCGATGCGCACCCCGCCCCGGTTCGAGCGCCACCAGCAGCGGATCGGATCGTTCTCGACGTTGCCGCCGCCCGGCGTCGCCTGGGCGGCCGGCGCCGCACCGGGCGGCGCGGCCGGCGCCGCGGTCTGGGCGAGCAGCGGTGCCGGCGCGTGGAGGCCGAGCAGCAGGGAGAACAGCAGGCGGGCCAGCGTGCCGCCGATCGTCGAGTGCCGGGGTCGTCTCACGAGTGCCTCACGAAGTCTGAAGTCAGTTACGGGTCTTGCGCAGTCGCCGCTCGGCGACGAACTCACTGAGGTGGATATCGGCCTTGGCTTCGTCGGTGCCGACGGTCACGACGTCGAGGTCGAGTTCCTTGGCGATGCGACGGACGTTGTCCTGCCAGGCGTGCGCCCGCTCGGCCAGCGAGCGCAGCGTATGGCGCGAGATGGTCCGGGTCTCGCCGGTCTCGACGTCCACGGTGTCGATCCAGCCCGATGAAATCTTCGGCGCGTCGAACGCGAACGCGCTGTCGATCAGGATCAGGAACAGGTCGTGGGTCGCCCGCACGAGCGACAGCTCGCGCAGCGTCTCCTCCGGCTTCTCGATCAGGAAGTCCGAGACGACCGCCATCAGCGACGGGTTGCGGACGTAGCCGGACAGCGTCGCGCTGATGCTGCCGGTGCGCCGGACCTCCTGCAGGCCGCGCTGCCTTTCGTAGGCGTCCAGGCAGTGGACCACGTGCCCCTTGCCGGTGCGCGGGCGGATGCCGCCGAGATGCTGGAAGCCGGTGTCGAAGGTGATGAGGCCGAACGGATCCTGGAAGAACACCGCCGAGAGGCCGACCGTCGCGATCGCGCGCGCCACCGGCCCGGCAATCGGCAGCCCGTTCACGCCGCAGCGTGTCGACAGCGACACGTCGGCGATCGTGACGACGGTTGCCGTGCTCGGCTGCTCGAAGTCGCGGACGACCAGCGGCGCGAAGTTGGTGAGACTGGATTGCCCCCAGTCGATCGACGAGAATCGATCGCCCGGCTGCCAGTCGCGAAGGCCGACGAAGTCGAAGCCGGTCCCGTGCTGGCGGCTGCGGTGGTCGCCGATCGTCACATCCCGCATCCGTCTGAGGATCACCAGCTCGATTTCGGTGATGTCCGCCAGGCTGACCAGGGACGTGCCGTCGTCGTCCCGGACCCTCATGGGATCGGGACCCGATCGATGATGTCCTGGACCACCGCTTCGGTCGTCAGGCCGTGGCTCGCGGCGTGCGGTCCGAGCCAGATGCGGTGGCTGAGGATGTAGGGCGCCAGGTGCTGGATGTCTTCGGGGTAGACCTCGGTCCGCCCGTGCTGCAGCAGCGCCCACACCTTGGCGAGCCGACCCCAGCAGATGATGGCCCGCGGCGAGGCGCCGAGGTCGACCCCCTTCTCCACGAGCTCCGACGGCGAGTGCGTGTGCCAGTCGGTGTCCGGATTGTACGGACGCGACGCCGAGACCAGCCGCTGGATGTAGCGGCCGAGCAGGTCGTGGAGGAACACCTGTTCGTTGATCGCCGCGCGCAGCTGGATGATCCGCTCCTTCGTCATCAGCGCGTTCAGCCGGACGCGCTTGAAGTCGAAGTTGACGAGCTTCTCTTCCTCTTCGGGCGGCAGGTAGCCGATGTTGATCATGATCGCAAAGCGATCCGTCGCGGCCTCGGACAGCGGGAAGGTGCCCTGCCCGAGCTCGACCGGGTTCATCGTCGCAATCGCGAAGCTGAACACGGGCAGCTGGTAGGTCTCCTTGCCGACCGTGATGGTGCGGTCCTGCAACCCTTCGAGGAAGGCGCTCTGCGACTTCAACGGGATACGGTTGATCTCGTCCAGCAGAATCACTTCCGCCGACGCCATCGGGCCAAACTCGGTGATCAGCTCCCCGGTGGACGGATTGATCATCTGAAATCCGACCACTTCGGTCGGCTGCAGGTCGGCACGGCCCTGGATGCGCGCGAACTTGGCGTCGCTGATGGCCGCGAGAATGACCCCGAAGAACGTCTTGCCGACGCCGGGCACGCCGCGGAGCAGCAAATTGCCCGCGTTGACCTGGCGCTGTTCGTTCTTGTCGTAGGTCGTGGGGATTTCCGAGAGGAGCACGACGTTGGCGAGTGCTTTTGCCGTGTCGTAACCGACGAGCGCCTTGCCGCCCTCGGCGATGATCGCCTTGTGAAAATCTATCGCTTCCGCGAGCTCGGGAGTCACTGGTGTGAGCGTAATCCTACTACAAGGATGTAGGAGGGCGGGCTCCCGGAGCGATCCGTTGGCGGAACCCTCGCACGCGGGAGGGGGTGGAATCCTGGAACCGCCGACCTGTCGCATGTTAAGGTGTGCCCGCATGCGCGGCCTGATGATGGACTTTCCGCTGACGATTCCGGT
>CADEDC010000066.1 GCA_902825985.1 uncultured Acidobacteriota bacterium
GGCGTCGAGCGCAACCGACTGCCCGGCCGTTTCGGCGATACGGCGCAAATACTCGGCGTCGTGCACCCGGCTGAGCTGTTCCCGCGTCACCGCCCGCGGCGCCACCACCTCGCCGCCGGCCTTCCGCCACTCCCCGGCGATGGCGTCCATCACCTCTGCCCGTTCAGGCCGCTCCGGATGGCCGGGCGGTGTCTGGTGTTCGGAAAAGTGGTTCGAGTGAACGACGATGAACGACATGTTCCAATTCTGCACTCAACCGCCCGGTTTGAGTTACAGCTCAGCTTATACTAGACACACGCGCGAGCCCGTTGTGCCCCCACTCGGACCGGGAGCGCCGGTTCTCCGATTCGATTGAGGAGTCTACAGAATGGTGATGCAGACGGTAAGTCGCCTGCTATTTGTGTGTCTTCTGGTAATTGGTTCCGTCATCCCCTCGTTCGCCCAGAACGACGGCATCAAGACCGCCACCCGTCTCGGCGGTCCCAACCGCTTCTACGGCACAGTTCGTAACCGCGCGGCTCTTCAACGCATGATGAGGAACCAGCGGGCCGGCCGAGGGATTACGACAGTTCTGCAGAGCACCGGGCTCAGCTCGCTTGAAGGCCAGATCAAGCAGATCCTCACGGACGCCGATCCAGCGAGGCTGAGCGAGGTGGACGTGCCGATCGGCACCGTCATTTCCTGGATGGCGCTGCGCAAGAACGGCCGCGCTGACGTGGTCCGCAACATCCGCTGGGGTGGACGCCGTCCGTTCAAGGCCTTCCAGTTCACGATCGACGACATGAACCGCTACTACACGTTCGTCGTCCCGCAGGACTGCGGCAATCTCGCGTTGGTGAGCGACGAACCGAGCCGTGAGAAGGCTCGTCTGGACGCCGAGCGCGAGGCGCGGGAACGCGCCGACCGTGAACGCGCCGAGGCGGCCGCCCGTGCCGCCAAGGAAAGGGCCGACGCCGAGGCTGCGCGGGCCGCCAAGGAGAAGGCGGACGCCGAGGCGCGCGAGAAGGCACGGCTCGCCGCCGAGCAGGCCGAGCGCGACCGCCAGGCCGCGGAAGCGGCTCGTCTCGCCGCGGAAGAGAAGGCGCGGGCCGATGCCGCAGCAGCCAAGCTCGCGAAGGAGAAGATCGACTGGTTCGTCGCACCATTCGTCGGCAAGGAGCGTCGCTTCCGTGACGGCGCCGACGACGCCGTCGGAGCAGCGGCACTCGGCAGCACCGTCTGCTCGCCGCTCATCGGCGGCAAGATCGGTCCCGACATCCGGCTGACCCCGAACGTTCGCTTCGCGCCGGCGGTGGGCGCCGCCTTCAACACCAAGGAAAGCGGCAACACCGCCCTCTTCGCGGAGGCCGAAATCCGCCGCGAGTTGACGAAGGGCTTCGTCGGCGCCGGCGTCGGCGTGTGGGACATCAACCACAGCGACTGGGTGTCGCCGAACCTGTTGCTCGACTTCGGCATCCTGATGAAGGAGTACAGCAACACCAACAAGCTGTACTTCACCGGTGAAGGTCGTCTGTTCATGAACCAGATGGACGACGTGGCGAACAACTACCAGTTCTGGGGCGGCCTCCGCTACATCTTCCGCTAATCGACAGCCGGGAAGGCCAGGTGGGACCGGGTGAGCCGCGAAAGGCTTGCCCGCCCACCCGGCGCCCACCCGCCCTACCCGGCCTACCCGCCCTACCAGGCCTACCCGCCCTACCCGGCCTACCCGGCCTACCCGGCCTACCAGGCCTACCAGGCCTACCCGCCCTACCGTGCCTGCCTACTTCCCTGAACAGTTGAACATCCATTGCACGCCGAACTGATCCGTGAGCGAGCCGAAGTAGTCGCCCCAGAACATGTCCTGCAGCGCCATCTCCACCTTGCCATTCACCGCCAGCGCCTGAAAGAGCCTTTCGGTTTCAGCACGCGTGTCGGGCTCGAGGTTGATGAAACAGTTGTTGCCGGGCTTGACGGTGAAGCCCATCGACGCTGGTGCGTCGGTGCCCATGAGGACGTGTCCCGCCAGAATCGGCAGCTCCACGTGCATCACGAGATTCTTGTCCGCCTCCGCCATCGGAGGCTGATCGGGCGCCGCCGGGACCTGTCCGAAGCGCATGACGGGGCCGGCGTACTCGGTTCCGAAGACTGACTTGTAGAACTCGAACGCCTGCTCGGTGGACCGCGGGAAGTTCAAGTAGGTGCTGACTCGGGCCATCGTTCTACTCTCCTTTGACCATGACGAGACGGAGGATCGGGCGCACGGACGCGTCGTGCGGCCCCGCCGCTCACAGGAGTAGTCGAACACTTCGACCGCCGATCGACGACAGGCTGGGCCTGCGATTCCCGACCTACCTGCTCTGCAGCAGTGCCACGGCGCGCGGTTCGAGCGCGCGGAGCGACTCCTCGAGCCGCAGGCGGGCGGCTTCGATCATGGCCTCGTCCGCGTCGTCGGCGACGACGAACGGTGGGCCGATGACCAGGGACACTGTGGCGAACGGCTTCGGAATCTGAGTGCGGTCCCAGCTTCTGAGGGTCCAGTGACGGTCTGCCTCGAGATGGAACGGCAGAACCGGGTTGCCGGTCGCCTTCGACAGCCACACCGCACCAGACTGGGCGACTCGCGCCGGCCCCCGCGGACCATCGACGGTGAAGCCGGCCGGCCTTCCCGCCGCCATGTCGCGCTTCAGCTGAAGCAGGGCGCGCACGCCGCCGCGCGACGACGAGCCCCGTGAGGTGCCGAAGCCGAAGCGCTCGATGATGCCGGCGATCCACTCGCCGTCGAAGTTCTCGCTGGTGATGACGACGATGCCACGACGGCGGAAGTAGTAGGTAGCGGGAAGAATGCGGCCGTGCCAGAACGCCATGATCGGCTGCCGGCCGTCGGCGCCGGTCGACTCGAAGTGCTCGAGCCCCTCCACCTTCCAGCGCAGCGTCGCGCCGAGAGCCGCAATCAGGCGGTAACCCGCCATCGCGATGAGGCGCGCCTGGAGGCGCTTCAACGCGGAATCGCGCCAGTGCGACGGGGTCGGTGGGGCGGCCATCGGGGTCCGGCGGCCTACTCCGGCTGCGAGTGGCCGGTCGCGTCGACCTTCGGCAGGCGGCTGCTGACGAAGGTCATCAGATCGACGAACTGGATGTCGGCGGCCTCGGGTGCACTCGACTGGGCCCCCTTCAGCATGATCGAGCAGAACGGACAGGCCGTGACGACGGTCTTCGCACCGGTCACCTGCAGCTGCTTCAAGCGCACGTCGCTGATCCGCGTTCCCGGCTCATCGTCCTTGTCCTCGAAAAGCAAGCCGCCGCCGGCGCCGCAGCAGTAGGGGTTGTCGCGATTCCGCTCCGGCTCCACGACGCCGCTTCCGAAACGGGCGAGCAACGCACGCGGTTCGTCGACCGTCCCGGCGTAGCGACCGAGGTAGCACGGGTCGTGATAGGTGACCGTGTCGCCGGGCGCCGCCACGGGGGCACGGTCGCCGCGTGTCAGCTCTTCGATGAAGGTCGCCGTATGGACGATCTCCACCTGGTAGCCGAATTTGCGGTAGTCGTTCCCGATCGTCTTGACGCAGTGCGGACACGACGTCAGGATCTTCTTCGGGCGCGCGGCTCTCAGCGCCTCGATATTCTGATTCGCCAGCTCCTGGAACAGATACTCGTTGCCGGTCCGCTTGGCAGTGTCGCCGGTGCAGCGCTCCTTGGACAGCACGCCGAACGTGACGCCGTGCGCCCGCAGGATCTCGAAGAGCGAGCGGAGCCCCTTCTGGAAATCGGTTTCGAACGCCCCCGCGCAGCCAAGCCACACGAGCACGTCGTGGACTCGAGGGTCGAACGTCGCAATCGCCGCGCTGTCGACGAACTTCTGCCGCTGGTCGTACGACAGGCCCCAGATGTTCCCGCGCCGCTCGAGATGGTTGTAGACGCCTCCCAGATACCCGGGGGCGTCGCCATTCGACACCAGACCGCGGCGCGCGCCGATGATGACGGGCAGGTGCTCGATGCCGACGGGACACTGGTTCTCGCACGCCCCACACGTGGTGCATTGCCACAGCACCTTCTCGGAGTAGACATCGACGAGCTTGACGTCCGGTCTGCCAGCGATCACGGCATCTTGCGTCTGCAGGATGATCGCCTTTGGATTCAGTTCCTTGCCGGCGCCCCACGCCGGGCAGTTGACCTGGCAGCGGCCGCACTCGACGCACGTCAGCGCGTCGAGCACCGACTTGCTGCCGAGGTCCTTGACCGTCTCGAGGCCAACCTGCTCCCGCTCGAAATCGAGATTCGGCACATTGCCGAGTTCCGGCGACTTCAGGAAGACGGTGACCGGCGACAGCACGAGATGGAAGTGCTTCGAGGCCGGAATCAACGCGAGGAAGCCGAGGATCACCAACGCGTGGATCCACCAGTTGATCCGTCCCGCGATGGCCGTCTCGTCGAGCCGCCACGTCAGGAGGAACGTGATCATCAGCGTCGCGATGCATCCGGCGATGACGATGGATTCGCGGGAGACTGTCGGGCCGAGGGCGACGGGACGGACGATACCGCGACGGACGGCGAGAACGACAATACCGGACAGCACGGCGACGGCAAACGGCGTCAGCACGAGCCGATAGGCGTGAAACCAGCCGTCGTGCGTGAGGTCGACGACCCCGAGGCCCTTGAGAAACTCCACCGCCGTGTAGAGCCCGAAGGCGATGAAACCCCAGAAGACGAACGCGTGCGCGGTTCCCGCCAGCGGCCGCTCGCGTATGGTGCGGCGCTGCGCCACCACGTCGAGGAGAAAACGCCGCAGGCGGGCGCCAGGCTCGTCGGTATTGAACGTATTGGGCGCGTTGGCGATCAGACGCAGGCGGGACGCGACCTGCGCGCCAAACACGCCGGCGAACACGACGACGAGCAGCCAGAGCAGCAGCGCTTCCATCAGTGCATCACCCGAGCCGAAAGAAATGCCGAGGCGGCTGCCAGCTCGCCGGCCGGCCGTGCTCCGTGGCTGCCGCAGCTACTCGTTCAGCGCTTTCACGATTGCCGGCACGACCTCGAACAGGTCGCCGACGATGCCGTAGTCGGCGACCTCGAAGATGGGCGCGTCGGGATCCTTGTTGATGGCGACGATGACGTTGGAGCCCTTCATGCCGACGAGGTGCTGGATGGCCCCGGAGATGCCGAGGGCGACGTAGACCTTCGGCGCCACCGTCTGTCCCGAGCTGCCGACCTGCCGTTCCATGGGCAGCCAGCCCGCATCGCAGATCGGACGCGACGCCGCCAACTCGGCGTGCAGCGCATCCGCCAACGCCTGTGCCACGCCGATGTGCTCCTGCCCTTTGATACCGCGGCCGACCGAGACGATTCGCTCGGCCTGCGACAGATCGACGGCTTGACGCGCCTCCTGGAACGGCGCCTCCGGCTTCTGCCGGATCGCCGACGCGTCGAGCGTGGCCACCACGGTGCGCCGCGGTGCCGCAGCCGCGCCGCGGACGGCGGCATCCGCCCGGTAGGCGCCGATCTGGAACGTGACGAGGTGAGGCGCCGGCCCTTGCGGGATGACGTCGGCGGTGAGCTTGCCCTGGAACATCGGCCGGACGAACGCCACCGCCCCGCCCTCCATCGCCTTGCTGGCGGTGACGTCGGTGACGAGCGGGCGGTCGAGCCGCGCGGCCAGCTTCGGAGCGAAGTCGCGCGTCTGATAGGTGTGCGGCAACGCGACGAGCCCCGGCGACAGCTCCGCCACGAGCGCGGCGATCGCCGCCGTGTAGCCGTCAGCGGTATAGGTGTCGAGCGCCGGGTGTTCGAGCGCGACGATCTCCTGCACCGCCGCGGTCGCCAGTTCGGCGGTGACGGCGTCTGACACGCCAGGTGCGGTCGGCACGGCGACGACGATGGGCTGACCGCCGGGCACCTGCTGGACGGCGGCAATCGTCTCCCACGACGCGCGATTGAGAGTGCCGCCGCGCTGTTCGGCAATCACCAGAATCATCGGCGCCTCACGAGATCACCCGCGCGTCGCGCAGCCGCGCCACGAGCGTCCTGGCGGCGTCGGCCGTCGGGCCCGGAATGAGCTCGGTGCGCTTGGCCTTTTCGGGCGCATAGAGCGCCGCAATCGTCTGCCGGGCCACGAGACCGGCCGGCACGGCGGCCCGGCGAATTTCCTTCTTCTTCGCCGCCATGATCCCCTTCAGGGTGGCGTAGCGCAGCTGGTTGATGCCGCTCTGGATCGTCAGGACCGCCGGCAGCGGCATCGACACCCACTGGAACCAGCCACCTTCGAGTTCCCGCTTCACGCGCAGGCCGCCGGATGAGGCGTCCACTTCCATGATGATGGTCGCGTGGCAATGGCCGAGCCGCTCGGCGAGGACGACGCCAGTCTGGGCAAAGCCCTGGTCGTCGCTCTGGAGTCCGGTCAGGATGAGATCGAACTGTTCGTCGCGCACCGCCGCGGCGAGCGCGTCGGCGATGTAGAAGGCGTCCGCAGCGGCGGCGGCGGCGTCTTCGACGTGGATGGCACGGTCGGCACCGCGCGCCAGCGCCTCGCGCAGCACTTGCGCCACGCGCTCGGGGCCCACCGAGCAGACGACGACTTCGCCGCCGTGCTTCTCCTTGAGACGCAATCCCTCCTCGAGGGCGTAGGCGTCCGGCTCGTTCATCTCGAACGTGACGTCGGCGTCGCGAATCCAGCTCCGGGCGTCATTGACGCGGGGCTGCCAGTCGCGAGTTGGAACCTGCTTGATGCAGACGGCAATTTTCATGGCCAGCTCGAGGGCCCGGTCGCCGGACGACCGGCCGGAACGGGGCTCCACCCCCCTTCGACAGCTTACCCTTGAACGCGCCGGAAGAGCAGTGCCGCGTTGGTGCCACCGAAGCCGAACGAGTTGGAGAGCGCGTACTCGATGGGCCACGGCCGCTGGGCGTGCGGCACGTAGTCGAGATCGCACCCCACGTCGGGGTGGTCGAGGTTGATGGTGGGCGGCGCGATCTGGTGGAAGACGGACAGCGCCGTGATGCCGGCCTCGAGTCCGCCGGCGGCGCCGAGCAGGTGTCCGGTCATCGACTTGGTGGAGGACACGCACAGTGCGCGGGCATGGTCACCGAAGTAGGTCTTGATCGCCAGGGTCTCGGTCGGATCGTTGATCGGCGTCGACGTGCCGTGCGCGTTGATGTAGTTGACGGCGGATGGCGGGACACCGGCCGAGTCCATCGCCGCGGTCATCGCCCGGACCGCGCCGTTGGCGTCCTCGGGCTGGCCGGTCATGTGATAGGCGTCGCCGGACATGCCGTAGCCGACGACCTCGGCGTACATCCGGGCGCCGCGCGCGACCGCCGACTCGTACTCTTCGAGGACCACGACACCGGAGCCCTCGCCGAGAACGAATCCATCACGGTCCTTGTCGAACGGACGGCTGGCCCGCTGTGGTTCATCGTTGCGCGTCGACAGCGCGCGAAGGGCGGCGAAACCGCCGACTCCCATCGCGCAGACGGCCGCTTCCGACCCGCCGGCGATCATGGCGTCGGCGGCGCCGCGCTTGATGATCTCGTAGGCGTCGCCGATGGCGTGCGCCGAGGCGGTACAGGCGGTACAGGTTGCCGAGTTCGGCCCTTTGGCGCCGAACCGGATCGACACCTGCCCCGCCGCCAGGTTGATGATGGCGGACGGGATGAAGAAGGGCGAGATCTTGCGCGGCCCTCCCTCGAGAAAGGCCTTGTGCTCCTTCTCGATGGTGGTGAAACCGCCGATGCCAGAGGCAATGAGCACGCCCACCCGCGTATCGTTCGCGGGCGTGATCTGGAGGCCCGAATCGGACATCGCCTCATCCGCCGCGGCAATCGCGAACTGGATGAAGATGTCCATCTTCTTCACGTCCTTCTTCTCGATCCAGCGCAGCGGGTCGAAGTTCTTGACCTCGCCGGCAATCCGGGTCGTGAAGGCGGTCGCGTCGAATCGTGTGATGGGGCCGATGCCGCTCTGCCCGTTGCAGAGGGCGTCCCAGTTGGCGTCGGTGCCAATGCCCAGCGCCGACACCAGACCAATGCCGGTGACGACCACTCGCCGCGTGTTGACCATGATCCTTGTTCTGTCGCTGACGACTAGCTTACTTCTTGGACTTGGCGTGCGACTCGATGTACTCGACCGCTTCCTTGACGCGGGTGATCTTCTCGGCGTCCTCGTCCGGAATCTCGATGCCGAACTCCTCCTCGAATGCCATCACGAGCTCGACCGTGTCCAGGGAGTCGGCGCCCAGATCGTCGACGAACGACGCATCCGGCGTGACCTCTTCTTCGTCGACGCCCAGCTGTTCCACGATGATGCTCTTGACCTTATCGGATACCGCCATCATTCCTCCTACATGTACATCCCGCCGTTGACGGCCAGAACGTGCCCTGTAATATACGCTGCCTCATCCGAAGCGAGAAAGCACGCCGCGGCAGCTACGTCGTCTACCGAGCCCAGGCGCCCGAGCGGAATCTGCTCCGTCCAGGCGGCATGAGCCTTCTCTCCAATCGCCCGCGTCATGTCGGTGTCGACCATGCCGGGCGCAATCACGTTGACCGTCACGTGGCGCGACGCGACCTCCCGGGCCAGCGCCTTGGCGAAGCCGATGAGGCCCGCCTTCGCGGCCGCGTAGTTGGTCTGTCCCGCGTTCCCCATCTGTCCCACGACCGAGCTGACCGCGATGATGCGCCCGGACCGCTGCTTGATCATCGGCTTGATCGCCGCCTGCGCGAGCACGAAGGTCGCCGTGAGGTTCGTGGCAATCACCGCGTCCCAGTCCTCGCGCTTCAACCGCAGCAGCAGCTGATCGCGCGTGATGCCGGCATTGCTGACCACGATGTCGAGCCGGCCGTGCTTCGCGACGATTGAGGCCGGCAACTGCTCCACTGCCGGAGTGTCGGTCATCTCGAGGGCGACCGATTCGGCGGCGCCGCCGGCGGCGACGATGGCGGCAGCAGCGGCCGCGGCGTGGTCACCCCGGCCGGTGAGGACCACGGTGGCCCCCTGCTGCGCCAGCCGGGCCGCCATGGCCTGACCGATGCCCCGGGAGGCACCCGTCACCAACGCTACCTTGCCGGTCAGCCCGAACATGTCGTTGCCTATGCCTCCGCCGGTGTCGCAGTCGCGCCGCCGCCACGGGTGACGGCCAGCGCGTCGAACGCCGCGAGATCCTCCGGCTTCTCGAGACCGAGGACCGTCGCATCCCGCTGAATCTTGCGGACCAGACCGCTCAACACGGTGCCTGGACCCACCTCAACATACGTTGTCACACCCTCGGACGCAAGGCGGCGCACCACCGCCTCCCAGCGCACCGGTGCCGACACCTGGGCGACGAGCGCCTCAATCGCGTCGGCGGCACGGTGCTTCGGCTGGCCATCGACGTTGGCGACGATCGGCACCCGGGGGTCGGCGACCGCCAGGGCGCGCAGTTCGGGCGCCAGACGGTCCTGCGCCGGCTGCATGAGCGCGCAGTGGAACGGCGCACTGACCGCGAGCGGAATGACCCGCCTGGCGCCGAGCGCCTTCGCGCGCTCGCCGGCGCGGGCCACGGCGGCGCTCGAACCGGCAATGACCACCTGGCCGCCGCCGTTCAAGTTGGCCGGGCTCACCACCTCACCCTGGGCCGCCTCGCGGCAGGCCTCGGCGACCGTCTCGGCATCGAGGCCGAGGATGGCGGCCATGGCGCCGGTGCCCACCGGCACGGCCTCCTGCATGTACCGGCCGCGCCGCCGGACCATGCGCAATGCGTCGGCGAAGGCGAACGTGCCGGCGGCGACGTTGGCCGAGTACTCGCCGAGGCTGTGGCCGGCGACGAACGCCGGCTGCAGACCGCGCGCGGCGAGCAGCCGGCAGGCCGCCATGCTGACCGCCAGGATGGCGGGCTGCGTGTTCTCGGTCAGCGTCAGCGATGCCTCGGGACCGTCGAAGCAGGTGCGGCTCAGCGCCTCGCCGAGGGCGGCGTCGGCCTCGGCGAACACCGCACGGCACTCGGGGTGGGCGTCGGCGAGCGCCCGCCCCATGCCGACCTTTTGCGATCCCTGTCCTGGAAAGATGAATGCAATCACGAATGCGATACCGCGGCGGCGGCGATTTCTCGCTCGACGCGTTCGATGAATTGGCTCGAGGCGAACCGGTACGCCATGGCGATGGCATTGCGCACCGCCTTCGCGCTCGATCGGCCGTGTCCGACGATCGCGAGCCCCGCGACGCCGAGCAGCGGGGCGCCCCCGTACTCGGAGTAGTCGACGCGGCGGCGGAAGTGCCGCAGCGCCCGACGTGTCAGCAGCGACCCCAACCGCATCGTATACGTGCTCGTCAGCTCTTCGCGCAGCAGTTCCTCGACGACTTCGACGAGCCCTTCACTGGTCTTCAACGCCACGTTGCCGGTGAAGCCATCGCAGACGATGACGTCAGCGGCGCCGGAGTAGAGGTCGCGCGCCTCGAGATTGCCGATGAACGCCAGTGCGGACGCCTTCAGCAGCCGGTGCGCGTCACGGGTCAACTCGTTCCCCTTGGTCTCTTCCTCGCCATTCGACAGCAGGGCCACCCGTGGCCGCTCGATGCCGAACCCGACCCGCGCGTACATGCTGCCCATCACGGCGAACTGCAGCAGATGCGCCGGACGACACTCGACGCTCGCTCCGACGTCGAGCAGCAGGGCCGGCTCGTGCCGCGTCGGAATCGTCGCCGCCAGGGCCGGGCGATCCGCGCCCCGCAGCATGCCGAAGGCGGCATGGGCCGCCATCACCGTGGCCCCGGTGTGGCCGGCACTGAACAACGCCGCCGCCTCACCGCGCGCCACGAGGTCGGCGGCCACGCGAATCGAGGCGCCCGGCCTGCGGCGCAGCGTCGCGGCCGGCGGCTCCGACATCGCGATGACCGCGTCGGCCGGCACGATCCGCACCTGAGCCGGATCGACCTCCGGATGCCGCGCGAGTTCCTCGATCAGCCGCGACTCCGGTCCGACCAGTGTCACACCAAGGTCGAAATGGCGGGTGGCCGCCAGCGCTCCGTCCACGATGTGCCGGGGCGCTTCGTCCCCGCCCATCGCATCGACGGCAATCCAGATCATCGGTGAAGGAATCTGCGTCGGTTCACAGGTTCACGGGCTCGCGGGTGCGCAGCCTGCCGGGTCCACCCACGCCGGCCGGGCACGCGGCGCACCGCCGGCGAACCCGAGCCACACGGACCCGACGGCCGGCCGGTCGTGCGCGCTACTCTTCCGGCACCGCCCGCGCCTGGCGGCTGCGATAGTACCCGCAGTTCGAGCAGACGCGGTGCGGCTGCTTCGGCTCGTGGCAATGCGGGCATTCGGACAGGCCGACCGGCTGCAGGGCGTCGTGCGTGCGGCGCTTCGCCGTTCGCGTCTTGGAGTGGCGTCGTTTGGGATTCGGCATTCGTGCTTCTCTCGTGGCGCGTCGGCTGCGTGCGTCGGCGCGTGGCGAACGCCCGGGTCGTCCGGGCGGACTCTATCAGTGTTCCCGCGGCGACTGCTCGCGCAGCGCCTTGAGCGCCGCGAATCGCGGGTCTTCCCAGCCATTGGTGCAGTCGCAGGTCCCCTTGTTCAGGTTGGTCCCGCACTGCGTACACAGTCCTCGGCAGTCGTCGGCGCACAGCGGCTTCATCGGTACCGCCAGATAGAACTGCTCGCGCATCAACTGCCCCAGGTCGATCGCGTCACCGTCGTAGAACGCGGCCGAGAAATCGTCTTCCTGCACCTCCGACTCGGCGTCGGCGGGCGCTTCGGCGCGCGGCTGATACCGCAGGTCGAAGGTCGCGTCGACCGGCGTCGTGAACGGCTCGAGGCACCGCCCGCACGGCATCTCGAGCGTAGTCTGCATGCGGCCGACGAGGCGGAAGATATCCTTGTCCTTGTGGATATCGAAGCCGAGCCGGACCGGCGCCGCGACCGTGAACGTCTCCCGATCCTCTGCGAAGGTGTCGGCGGCATAGACGTGGTCGAACCGGTCGTCAGCCGTGCGGATCCTCGTGAGGTTCAGCAACAACATGAACCCCTCATTTTAACCTCAGAACGGTCGACTTCTGTCGAAGAATTCAGGCTGGCCCAGGCGACCGCCGGTCAATCGCCCGATTACTCGATGGCCCACGGTTTGGGCACGTAGAGCTGCTCGAACAGGCGCACCGCGTAGCGGTCGGTCATGCCGGCCAGGAAGTCGCGGGCGGCCGCATCGAGCCCTTCGTCGGCGATGGTCCGCGGATCGAGGAACTCGGCCGGGCGCTCGCGAATCTTCTCCCACAGCAGCGTCAGCACGCCGGTGGCCTTCTGGAACTCCGCCGTCGCCGTCGCATTCTCGTAGACTGCATCGAACAGGAAGCTGCGCAGCCCGAGCACCGCTTCGAGCACCGGCTCGCTCATCTTGATCTCGGTCAACCCGGCGGCCAGTGTCTCCGTGACCACGTCACGGACGAGGGTGCCGATGCGCGCCGAGGACGTCGCGCCCAGCCGCGCCACGAAGGCGGCCGGCAGGTCGGCAGCGCGCAGCAGTCCGGCCCGCGTCGCATCGTCGATATCGTGATTGACGTAGGCGATGATGTCGGCGACCCGCATGATCTGCCCTTCGATCGTGCTCGAGCGCAGCGCCGCGGACATGCCGACCGGCGCGCCGGACTTCCCTTTCGAGTGCTTGGCGATGCCGTCGCGCACCTCCCACGTCAGGTTGAGGCCGTGGCCGTCGTTCTCCAGACGATCGACGATCCGCAGGCTCTGTTCGTAGTGGTTGAAGCCCCCGGGCACCAGTCCGCTGATGACCCGCTCGCCGGCGTGCCCGAATGGCGTGTGGCCGAGATCGTGCCCGAGCGCAATCGCCTCCGTGAGTTCTTCATGCAGCCGCAGGACCTTGGCGATGGTTCGCGCAATCTGCGACACCTCGAGGGTGTGGGTGAGGCGCGTCCGGTAGTGATCGCCGGTTGGCGCGAAGAAGACCTGCGTCTTGTGCTTCAGGCGGCGAAACGCCTTGCAGTGGATGATGCGATCGCGGTCGCGCTGGAACGCCGGCCGCACGTCGTCCTCGGCTTCGGCCCGCAGCCGGCCACGCGAGTCGGCGCTCTTCGCCGCCTGCGGCACGAGGATCTCGCGCTCACGGGCTTCGAGCTGTTCACGGATGTTCACGATGCCAGTACCTCGCGGAGGAAGCTGCTGCCGTGCGCGAGCGGGCCGACGTGAAACAGCTCCGCCAGCGTCTGGCCGAGGTCGGCGAACGAATGGCGGGTGCCGAGTTCGACGCCGGCGCGCACGCCGGCGCCGGCCACGAGCACCGGCACGTACTCGCGCGAGTGATCGGTGCTCGCCGTCGCGGGATCGTTGCCGTGATCCGCGGTGACGACCAGCAGGTCGGTCTCGCGCAGGCGCGGCAGGATCTCGGCCAGCCGCCGGTCGAAGCGCTCGAGATTGGCCGCGTAGCCGGCGATGTCGTTGCGGTGGCCGTACAGCGTGTCGAAGTCGACGAGGTTCGTGAAGATCAGTCCGTCCGGGACGACGGCCATCTGCTCCAGCAGCCGATTCACGCCGTCGTCGTCGCTCGTCGTCGGGATCGCCTGGCCGATGCCGCGCCGCGCGAACAGATCCTGGATCTTGCCAATGGCGACGACATGCCGTCCGGCACCGGTCATCCGGTCGAGCAGCGTCTCGCCGGCCGGCGGCAACGCGTAGTCGTGGCGGTTGGACGTGCGCGTGAAGGCGCCGGGACTGCCGACGAACGGTCGCGCGATCACGCGGCCGACGCCGAGCCCTTCGGCCACGATTTCGTAGGCGATCTCGCAGGCCCGATAGAGCTCGGGCACCGGCACGACCTCTTCATGAGCGGCAATCTGGAACACGCTGTCGGCCGACGTGTAGACGATGAACTTGCCGGTGCGCATGTGTTCGGCACCGAGCTCGTCGAGGATGGCCGTGCCGGACGCCGGCTTGTTGCCGAGCACCCCGCGGCCGGTGCGGCTGGAGAACGCCGACAGGACGGCGGCCGAGAAGCCGTGCGGAAACACCGGGAACGCGCGATCCAGGACGATGCCCATCATCTCCCAATGGCCGGTCACCGAGTCCTTCCCGGCCGACCGCTCCGCCATCCGTCCGCAGGCGCCGAGCGGCGGCAATACCGGCCCGCCGATCCGGGCGACGCGTGCGAGCCCGAGCGACCGCAGATGCGGGATGTGCAGCAGCACGTGGTCGTTGATGTGTCCCAGGGTGTCGCTCCCCTCGTCGCCGTACGCGCCGGCATCCGGCAGCTGGCCGGCGCCGACGCTGTCGAGCACGATGACGATGGCGCGGGTGGGGAAAGGCGACAGCGATGTCACTGGGAAGCCTCGAGCCGTTCGTCGAGCAGCCGGGCGATCGCGGCCGCGGTCGCGGGCGCCTCTCCAGGACCGTCGAACCACTGTAGGTTAGGCTCTTTGCGGAACCAGATCAACTGGCGGCGGGCGTAGCGACGGTTCTCCTGTGCGATGAGCGCCCGGGTCGCGGCCTCGTCGCGGACGCCGTGCAGATGTTCGAGGGCCTGGCGATAGACCAGACCGCCGAACGGCCTGGCCGTCTCGGGAACACCACGTCCCAGCAGTCCCCGGATCTCGTCGAGCAGACCGCGGGCGAACTGCTGGTCGACGCGGCGGGTGACACGCTCGGAGGTCTGCTCGGCCGACTGCTTCAGCGCGATCGCCAGCACCGAGAGATCGGCGATCGGCGACGTCGTCTCGACGAAGTGCTCGGTCAGCGGTCGCCCGGTCAACCAGAACACCTCCAGGGCGCGGACCAGCCGCTTCCGGTCGCGCGGGTGGATCCGCCGGGCCGACGCCGGGTCCTTGCGCGTCAGCATGCGGTGCAGGCACGTCACGTCGCGGCGCGCCGCGATCGCCTCGAGTCGGGCGCGCAGCACGGCGTCCTTGCCGGGCCCGGGAAACAGCCCGCGGGTCAATGCCCGGAAGTAGAAGCCGGTGCCGCCGACGACGAACGGCAGCCCGCCACGGGCGCGGATGGCGCGGATGGCGCCGGCCGCGTCGCGCGCATACTGCGCCGCCGTGTACTCGTCGGTCGGATCGGCGATGTCGATCAGGTGATGGGGGACGCCGCCCTGCTCGGCGACCGCTACCTTGTCGGTGCCGATGTCGAACCCACGGTAGACCGCCGTCGAGTCGCAGTTGACGATCTCGCCATGGTGGCGCTGCGCCAGCGCGATGGCGAGCGCACTCTTGCCAACCGCCGTCGGCCCGAGAATGGCGATGACGTCAGGCCGGCTCACCACACCCGCCAGAGCACGTAGACCACGAACAGCAGGAGCAGAATCGTCATCCCCCGCTGCTGGACACCGGACATCGCCGCCCTACTGCGGTTGCTCGTTGTAGAAGAACGTGACCGTGAAGAACGCCTTGTCCGCCGGGTATTCCGGCGGCAACGGCTGCGTCGGGTTGGACCCGGCGAGCGCACCGTAGGCGGCGTTGTTGAAGGCGTCGACCGGCGACGGCCCGACGACCGTCAGGTCGGAGATGGTGCCGTCCTTGTGGACGTTGAACGTGATGACGACCCGGCCGCGCATCGACATCGCCGCGTACGGGATGAGCCAATTGCGCTTGACCTGCGCGATGAAGCGGCGGATCCACGGCCCGAACTCGACACCTTTCGTGTCGAACTGGATGGCCGGTCCGAAGGCGCCGGAGTCGCCGCCCGAATTGTCGAAGTGATCCGTCTGGACGTAGCGGTCCAGGTTGCGCAGCGCCTCGCCCAGCCGGCCGCCGGCTGGCGCCCGCGCCACGGCGCGCGCCTCCTGGGTCGGCTGCGGCGGCGGCACGCGTCCGGCGTTGGAATCCGGCAGCGTCAATTGCGACTGCGCCTCGTCGGCCTGGGTGTCGGCAGGCGCCGCCTGGGGCTGTTCGGGCGCCGGCTCGGGCCGAGGCCCCTGGCCGCGCGCCACCTCGTCGGCGCTGCGTTCGACCCGCTCCGGTGAATCGCCTCGAGAGTACGGCAACGGGTTGGTCGGCTGCAGCGAGCGTTCCTGTTGGCGGGCGACGCGGTCCTGATCGGACAGTTCGGCCCGCGGCGGCGGCGCTGGCGCCGGCCGATCCTCGCGCGGCTGAACGAACACGAAGGTCGGCGATTCGGGCGGTGGCGCCGGCTGCTTGAACTCCGCCACCGCTTCCTCCGGCACCATGACCGGCATCCAGCGTGGCGCGGTGACAATCGCGAGCAATCCGAGCAGGTGGAAGATGATCGTGAGGAACACGACGTCTCGCCACGTCAGTGGACTCGCCAGGTGCGGCGTGTCGGGTCGGTGGTCCTCAAGATCGAAATACATCAGGAAGTTCGCAGTATACAGCGCCCGCCGCAGGCGGACGCCCGCCACCTGTCCCGTCAGTCGCCGCGCACAGCCGTATAGAGGTAGACGATGCCAAACGTCAGCGGTCTGGCCTGAACCTCACGAAAGCCGGTTTTTCGCAAAAGTGTCACAAACTCGTCCGGCGTGGCGAACGCGCCGACCGACGCCGGCAGGTATTCGTATGCCTGATGCCGAGCTACCAGCCGCCCGATCCGGGGCAGCACATGGTTGAAATACCAGAGATACCCGGCCCGGATGAGCGGCGTCGACGGGATGGCAAACTCGAGCACGGCGAGCCGGCCGCCGAGCCTCAGCACCCGGTGCATTTCCGCGCACGCGTCGGCAGTCCGTTCGACATTGCGGATGCCGAACGCAATGGTCACGGCATCCACCGACATCGTGCATACGGGGACGTTGGCTGCGTCACCGCGCACGAGGGTGACGCGGTCGGCCAGCCCTCCATGCAGCAGCTTGTCCTGGCCGACGCGCAACATGGCACCGGCGAAGTCGACGCCAACCACCCTGGCCGCCCGGGGTGTCGAGGCGCGCGCCGCGATCGCCAGGTCCGCCGTGCCGGTGCACAAGTCGAGCACCCGCTCCCGGCCGGTGAGCGCCAGCGAAGTGATGGCGGCACGCCGCCAGCGCCTGTCGATGCCGGCACTGAGCAGGTGATTCAGGAAGTCGTAGCGACCGGCGATCGCGTCGAACATGCCCGCGATTCGGGCCGGCGACTTGGAGATGTCGGTCACTCGGGGTCCTTGCGCGGCGCGCCTGCCGTGGCGGCCACGCCGCCGACGGTGCCGGTCCACGGCGGATACAGGTCGTGGTCGAAGCCGAGCGCGCCGAGAATCTTTCCGGCCATGAAGTCCGCGAGATGATCGAGCGACTGCGGCAGCTGATAGAAGGCCGGCATCGCCGGCATCACGATCGCCCCGGCTTCCGCGCACAGCACCATGTTCTTCAGCTGCATCAAGCTCATCGGTGTCTCGCGCGGCACGATGACCAGCGGCCGACGCTCCTTGAGCATCACGTCGGCGGCACGCTCCACGAGATTGCGCGACAATCCGTGCGCCACCCCGGCGAGCGTCTTCATCGAACACGGGACGATGGCCATGCCGGCGCAGCCGTGGCTGCCGCTCGCGATGGTCGCGCCAAGGTCGCGATTGCTGTGCACGGTGAGGGCGCCGGCGCTCACGCCGCTGCCGTAGGTCGCGATCAGGTACGGCAGCAGCCGGTCGAACGCCGCGGCATCACCGAGTTCGTCGCGCAGCAGGCGTCGCCCGTAGTCGGACACCACGAGCTCGACGTGCACGCCCTGTTCGAGCAGCGCGGCGAGCGTACGCGTGGCATAGAGTGCGCCGCTCGCGCCGGTAATGGCGATGGCTACCGTCCGGCGGCGGCCGTGGCTCTCACTGGACATACACGGATACCGCGAGCACGACGAGATACAGGATGCCGACGTAGCCGTTCATGTCGAACGCCCGCTTGACCTGTGACAGGTCGTCGGCGCGGACGAGCGACTGTTCGTAGACCAGCATCAGCGCGACCGCCGCAACACCCGCGTGATAGAGCCAGGGCAGCGGCGTCACCCAGGCGATGCCGAGCAGTCCGGCGATGGCGACACCGTGCATGACGCGGGACATCAGCAGCGCGCGCCGGACGCCGAAGCGCACCGGCATCGATCGCAGGCCGTGCATCCGATCGAAATCGACGTCCTGGCAGGCATAGAGCACGTCGAAGCCGCCCACCCACATGCCGATGGCCAGTGCCAGCAGCCACGGTTCCCAGCCGGCGCCGCCGCCCACCGCGAGCCACCCGCCCACCGGCGCCACCGCCATGGCGAGACCGAGGAACAGCTGTGTGTAGGTGGTGTAGCGCTTGGCCAACGAGTACCAGAAGACGATGGCCAGCGCCACCGGCGACAGGACGAGACAGACGGGGTTCAGCTGCCAGGACGCGGCGACGAAGACCAGCGCGGTCACGACGATGAACCATCGCGCCTCGGCGACAGCCATCGTGCCGCGCGGTATTTCACGTGCCGCGGTACGTGGATTGAGCGCGTCGAACCGTGCGTCGACCAGCCGGTTGAAGCCCATCGCGGCGCTGCGGGCCGCCACCATGGCCACCACAATCCAGAACAGCGTCCGCGGCGTGATCGGGTGGGTACGCGAAGCGAGCAGCGCACCGGCGAGCGCGAACGGCAGCGCAAACACCGAGTGGCTGAAGCGGACGAACGACAGGTAAGTACGAAGGCGCGTCAACATGGCGTTCAGCGGGTCAGCCGACCCAGGCGATCCGATCCGGCGTGATGCCGCCCACGAGGTATTCTTCCACATCATCGACATCCGCCGGGACCGCGACCGCCAGCAGGCGGGCGCGCTGTCCCGCCGCAATCGTCCCGAACCGATCGCCGAGCCCCAACGCGTACGCGCCCTGCCGCGTCGCACTGTCGAGCAGCGCCCGGGCCGGGATGTCCGGGGCGAGCCGGCGCATCTCGGCGATCTCGGCGAAGACGTTCAGATCCGCGGTGCTCGCCAGGCTGTCGGTACCGACGGCCACCCGGACGCCGGCGGCGTAGAACGCCTGAATCGGCGGCACACCCGCGCCGGTGTGCGCGTTGCTGCGCGGGCAGGCCACGAGCGTCGCGCCGCTCGCCCTCACCCGCAACAGATCCGCCGGCGACAGCTGGACGCCGTGCACGATCAGCATCCGCGCATCCAGCAGGCCGTGCTCCGCCAGGTAGTCGACGGGGCCGACCCCCGGCACCGTCCAGGCCGGATCCCACGATCCCACGTCCTCGAGGAGGCGCCGCCAAGGCCCCTCCCCCGTCGCCAGGAACTCGAGCTCGGCGGCTGACTCGGCCACGTGGATGCTGCAGGGGGCGACAGCGGCATCGGCATCCATCGCCGTCCGGATGGCGCGCAGGACGGCCGGCGCCACCGAGTACGGCGCGTGGGCGGCCAGGCTGGCACGGACGTCGGCCGCCGGTGGCAGCGCCCGGATGCCGTCGAGCGCGTCGCGGACGACGGCTTCCGGGTCGGCCGCATTGAAGCGCAGGATCTCGTGGAAGACCACGCCGGCCAGCCGGCTCTCCGCCAGTGGCCGGAACGGGACCAGCGTGTTGCTGATGTCGCCGACCACCGCGGTGCCGGCGGCCAGCGACGCGGCGATCCCACGCGCGAGTGCGTCCAGGATCTCGGGCGACCGGGCATCCGGGCGCTGGCGCCGGGCGCCAATCACCCCCCGGATCCACGAGACGAACTCGGCCGCTGGCGGCACCGCGCCATGGAGGTAGGACAGCTCGAGGTGGGTATGCGCGTTGACGAGTCCCGGCAGAATCGCGACCGATCCCAGATCCGTCTCCGGCCCGGCCGGAATCCCGGTGCCGAGGCTGCGAACCTGCCCGTCCTCGATGCGGACCCACGCGTCGCGCAGCGGCGGCGTCGATATCGGCAGGACGAAACGGGCCCGATAGCGCACAGGCCCTACTGGACGACGCGAAGCGCCTTGCCCTGCCGGCTGCGGGCCGGGTAGTGCTTCAGCTCATCCGGCACCGACGTATCGCCGTCGGCGCGGGCGGTGGCGAGTTCGCGCATCCGCGGCACGGCCCGCTCGCGGAAGATCGGTCCGCCGAGCCGTTCGTAGTGCATGTTGCGGCGCTCCGCCGTGAAGCCGGCATCCTCGATGTTGCGGACGATCTCGACCTCGTCCATGCAGTAGCTGGCGCCGGCCGCCCGGACGACGTTCTCTTCGATCATCACGCTGCCCATATCGTTCGCGCCGTAGGCGAGACTGAGCTGTCCGACCTTGCCGCCCTGGGTGACCCACGACGCCTGCACGTTGTCGAAGTTGTCGAGGACGATGCGGCTCAACGCCAGCGTCCGCAGGTAATCGACACCGGTCGCTTCGTTGCCCGCCAGTTCGGTGTGATCGGGCTGGTAGCTCCACGCGATGAACGCCGTGAAGCCGGCGGTGTCATCCTGCAGTTCGCGCAGCCGCAGCATGTGCTCGATGCGCTCTTCGTCGGTTTCGACGGTGCCGTACATCATCGTCGCCGTCGTCCGCAGGCCGGCGCGGTGGGCGTGGCGCATGACGTCCAGCCACTCGTCGGCGCTCGCCTTGCCGTGACAGTGCAGCAGCTTGCGCACCCGATCGACGAGGATCTCGGCACCGCCGCCCGGCACGCTGTCCATGCCGGCGGCGATGAGGCGGCTCAACACGGCGGGCACCGGCAGATTCGACAGCCGAGAGAGATGGATGACCTCGGGCGGCGACAGCGCGTGCAGCTTGAACGACGGATAGCGTGCCTTGATGTTCCGGAACAGATCCTCGTACCAGGTGAGCGGCAGATCGGGGTTGTGCCCGCCCTGCAGCAGCAACTGGACGCCACCGACCGCGATCGTCTCGTCGATCTTCCGATAGAGTTCGTCGAAGCCGAGCACGTAGCCCTCGGCCGACCCGACCGGGCGGTAGAACGCGCAGAACGCGCAGCGAGCCACGCAGACGTTCGTATAGTTGACGTTGCGGTCGATGATGTAGGTCACCACCCGGTCGGGATGCTTGCGCGCCCTGATCCCGTCCGCCAGCCGTCCCAGCAGCGCCGTCGGCGCCTCGTGATACAGCCGCAGCGCCTGGCCGGCGTCGATGCGCCCTCCCGCCCGCACTGTGGCCACGATCTGTTCGAGGTTCATATCAGAAGAATCTGAGCGGCTCGGCGGCCGCGACCACGCCGGTTTCCGCCGCGTAGCGGTAAAAGAGCTCGAGGCCGGCGCGCTCGTCGGCCCCCAGGTCGTACCTGATATTATCCCGCAGGTAGCGGGCGCCCAGCGCGGCAAGTGCCGGCTCGTTCGCGAAGTACTCGCCCGAGACCGTCTCCAGTTCCTGCAACCCCGCGTCACGGGCCCGCTGCAGCAGCTGGACGCCGGCCGCCCCGATCGCTCCCGCCCGGCCGGCCCAGAACGCAAACACGAACGGCAGGCCGGTGGCCCGAAACCACGCCTCGCCGAGGTCGATCTTGTCCACGAACAGTTCGCGGTCGCCAATCCGCTGCGGCCCGGGTTCGATCACCAGCGCCCGGTCGCCGATCATGAGCGCCGCGTCGTTCACCGCCAGCATCGCCGCAAGGTCGGGCCCGTGCGGCCGGAGTTCGGGAGCGACGCGAAACACGCGCGTCGTCAACACGCGGGTGAGGGCCACCGAGGTCCGCGAGCTGGTGTCGAGCGCGATGGACCTGACATCGGCCATCGGCCGGGTCGTGAAGATCGCCACGGATGCCACCGGACCACGCGACCCGATGGCGACATCGGGAACGATGCGATACGCGTCCGCACCGCGCGCCGACTCGGGCGGGCGCAGGTACTCGATGGAGGGGATCAATCCGACGTCGATGCTCCCGTCATGCAGCAGGCTCGCGCAGCGCGACGGCCAGTCGAACCGCAGATCGAACTCCGGCAGCCGATCGAGTCTGAAGACGAGCGGGCGGGCATTCAGGTATTCGACCGCCCCGAGTCTGACGACGCTCATCGTCCGGTGAGTTCGTAGCGACCGTTGCGCTCGATCGGCTCGAGTCCGGCCGCCCGGATATTGCGGCGGATCTCCTCGAGCGGTGCGCGACGGCGCCCTTCTCCGGCATCGTCCTCGGCCGACACCCCGTCGAGATCGTCGGCCCCCATGGTCAACGCCACCTGTGCCAGCTTCGGACCGTAGAGCGCCCAGTCGACCTGGATCGACGGGATGTTGTCGACGACGAGTCGGGCCAGCGCGACCCGCTTCACGTCATCGTAGCCGGTGGACGGCAGCACGGGACTGACTCGCCGTGGCAGCGGGGCGAACGACCGCAGCACCGCCACATCGCGCTGCAGCGCGACGATCTGTTTCAGGCCGTCGACGACGTCACCCTCCGGAAGCGTCCCGATCGTGAGCCGCGCCAGCGCCAGCCCGGCGATGTTCACCTCCTCGATCGCCCGCCGCGGATCACCGAGCTGGTCGAACGGAGCCTCGGCGACCAGCTCGAGCCCGGCGGCACACAGCTCCTCCAGCAGCGCGCGAAGCGTGACCTGCTCGCGGGCGGACAACGCTTCGAGGTCGCTGAGGGAGAAGCCGGACAGCGGATAGCCCCCGGCGGCAGCCTTCACCTCACCGACGCGAGCGACAGCGGCCGCTCTGGAGGCCGGTACCCCGACGATGCGGACCTCGCCGGCGGATGGCGGTACCTGGATCGCGCCGCCGGGCCCGGCCGCGACGTCGGCGACGCGGACGAACGTGGTACTGGCACCGTGGAGGTGGCGCCGCGCATCATCGGCGCGCATCCCAAGGGTGATGATGTCGTGCGAGGCGGCGAGCCCGGGAAGGTCGATGTCGGTTGCCATCATGCCGGAAATCGATCATATACCGGCACATGCGAACCGGCACATCCGGCTACGGCTACGACAGCGTCGGGCCGAACAGCAGGCCGAGAACGACCGCGAACGTCACCGACAGCGCGAGACCGAACACGCAGACCGCGATGGCCTTTCCGGTGCTCTGATAGTCCAGCGCCTGCCGCACGGCCACCACCATGGCGGCCAGCATCCACAGCGTCGTCATGAAGAGCACCGGCAGCATCACGTCCGGCATGAAGCCGAGGACACGAAGCAGGCCGGGCGTCGCCGCGAAGCCCAGCGTTCGCAGCAGTTCGCCGACGCTGCTGCGGGTCGCGCGCTCCGGCATCAGGCGGGTGCCGATCTCGAAGACGAGCAACGCCCAGGCGGCCCACGTCAGCAGGGCCACCATGGAGAAGAACAGGACGGTGGAGACCGTCCGGCCGGCGCCTGCCGGCGTGCCGATGCCCGCGGCGACGCTGGACCCGAGCACGATGAGGAACGCCTGGACGGTCGCGCCACGGTCGGCCTCGACTTCCTCGTAGATGGCGCGGTCGAGCGCGAGAGCCCCGATCAGCCTCTGCAGGAACGTGTTGGGCGCGGTGATGGTGGCCATACCAGAGAGGTATGCAAGCCGGCTGCTACGCCGCGAGGTCCAAATGGTGCCCATATGAGGAAACGCCGTTGAGAATCTGCCGAGTTCAGCCGTTCTGCCGGAAAACCGGCGCCGCTCCAGCGGCGAACGCCTGCCGCATGCCCGGGCCGCCGACCAGGAGGCCGGTGGCGTCGGGCGGCAGCGCGGCCAGCCTCCTGCCGGGTCGGCCGGCATCCCCGTGTCGGCCGGCAGCCCCGGGTCGGCCGGGGCAGCCCCGGGACGGCCGGTCATCCCCTGGACGGCCGGCAGCCCCGGGACGGCCGGTCATCCCCTGGACGGCCGGTCTTGGGCCTATTGCAGAGTCATCCGCTCCGTAATCTGCTGGGCCAGGGCAAGCGCGCGCCTCCCCTGCTCGCCGGTCACCAGGGGGGCGCGCCTGGATTGGATGGCATCGACGAAGTCTTCGAGCTCGCGCTTGAGCGGCTCTTCCGGCGTCACCGGCACTTCCCCACCCTCGATGGAAGGCCGGCCTCCCCCTTTCTGGGTGAGGCGCCACATCTCGATCTTCTGGGCCGCGTAGTCGATCGACAGGTAGGCCGCCGGCTGGAAGAACCGGATCTTGCGCACGCGGTCTCGGCTGATCCGGCTCGCGGTGAGATTCGCGATGCAGCCGTTGGCGAAGCGGAGGCGGGCGTTGGCGATATCGACCCGCCCGGTGAGCACCGGGACACCCACGGCTTCGATCGACTCGACCTCGGCCGGCACCAGCGACAGCACGACGTCGAGATCGTGGATCATCAGGTCGAATACGACGTCGATATCGAGACTCCGCTCCGGAAAGGTGCCGAGCCGGTGGACCTCGATGAATCGCGGATTGGCCAGCAGGCCGCGCGCCGTCTCGACCGCCGGGTTGAACCGTTCCGTATGTCCCGCCGCGAGCACGATGCCCCTGGCGGCGGCGGCGGCGACCATGGCGTCAGCCTCGGCCAGCGAGCGTGCCATCGGCTTCTCGACGAGCACCGCGATGCCGGCCTCGAGAAACGGCATGGCGATGTCGTGGTGCAACTCGGTGGGGACGGCAATCGTCACCGCATCGACGCGGCCGGCGAGCGCCGCGGCTTCGGTGAGCGCCGCAGTGTTCGCGCCGGCGGCAATCTCCTCGGCTCGCGCCCGGTTGGTGTCGACGACGGCCACCAGTTCCACACCCGGCATCGCCGACAGGATGCGGGCGTGATGCCTGCCGAGATGACCGACGCCGATGACGGCGATGCGCAGCGCCATCGGTCAGGCCCCGGGGCGGCTTCGCCCGACCACCGTGATGCCGGCGGCGTCGGCCGCCGCGATGATGGCGTCACCATCGATCATCAGGGTTCGGCCGGCATCGACCGACAGCGCCGTGGCGCCGGCCGCGGTCAACGACGCAATCGTCGCCACGCCCACGACCGGCACGTCGAAGCGCATGTCCTGCTTCGGCTTCGCGACCTTGACGACACAGACGCCGGCACCGGCCAACTGGCCGGCGCGCGCGATCATCGCGTCGGTGCCTTCCATGGCTTCGACGGCGACCACGGCCGAACCCTTCACGGCAATCGTCTGGCCGATGTCGAGGCCGGCAATCGCATCGGCCATGGTATAGCCGAACGCCAGATCGCGACGCTCGTCCTCGCTCGGGCCGCGCCGCGTCATGACGCCGGCGCTGGCCATCAGCGGCTCGAGAAACGTCGTCGAGTCGATCAACTCGACGCCGTGCTCCCGCAGCACGTCGGCGACGGCCGCGATGATCGCATCGGTGTTCCTGGCTTTGACGCGCATCAGCAGGCCGAGGGCCGTCATGTCGGGGACGATGTCGGAGAAGAGCTTGGTGTGCTTGACCTGTCCGGCCATCAGGGCGTGCGTCACGCCGGCGCGCTCGAGCAGACCGACCCACGCGCCGAGCTGTCCGAGCGAGACGCGGTGCACGACCGCGGCCGGGGCGCGCGCGGCCGCCGTCTCGAGCTCGGGGAACGCTTCCTCCTTGAGCGCGATGATCGTCACCTCGTGGCCGGCCGCACGGGCAGCCTCGAGAACCAGGAACGGGAACCGGCCATTGCCGGCGATCAGGCCCAGATGCACGGACTAGTCTTCGGTGAGAACTTCCTCGGCGCGCCGCGTCGCACGTCGGAGGATGACGCCGCGCTGCGAGGTCCGGATGAAGTCGAGGAGGTACTGCACTTCCGGACAGGAGAGCGAGCGATCCTGTTCGATTTGATGCAGGGCGCTGGTGGTGTTCAGCTTCGACTGCAGCAGGTAGCGGAACGACCGTTTGAGCTTGCTCACGACGTCCGGTGAAAAGCCGCGGCGCATCAGCCCGATGGTGTTCAGGCCGTAGATGCGGGCGCGGTTGCCCACCGTCCGGGCGTACGGCATCGCATCCTTGGTCACCACCGAGTAGCCGCCGACGAAGGCGTAGCGGCCGACGCGGCAGAACTGGTGGACGCCGGAACCGGCGCTGACGTTGGCGAAGTCCTCGACGGTGACGTGGCCGCCGAGCGTCGCCTGGTTGCCGAAGATGGTGTCGTTGCCGACGTGGCAATCGTGCGCGATGTGCACGTAGGCCATGAAGACGTTGCGGTCGCCGATTTCGGTGATGCCGCCGCCGCCGCGCGTGCCGCGGTGAATGGTGACGAACTCGCGGAAGATGTTCCGCTTGCCGATGACCAGCCGCGTCTTCTCGCCGCGGAACTTCAAGTCCTGCGGCACGAGGCCGATCGACGAGAACGGATAGATCTCGGTGCCGTCGCCGATCTCGGTCCAGCCGTCGATGACGGTCGATGCCCCAATCTTGCAGAACGAGCCGATCTTCACGTGCGGACCGATCGAGACGCGCGGGCCGACGACGGTCCCCTGGCCGATCTGCGCGCCCGGGTGGACGCTCGCCGTCGGATCGATGTCCGTGCGATCGGCGATGACGCCGAGCAGCAGTTCGCACTCGGCGACGACCTGGTCGTCGAGATAGGCCACCGCCTGGGCGCGCGCCAACGACGCCCGGCGGCGCTCGAGCGACACCTCGAGGCGCAGGCGATCGCCCGGGACGACCTGGCGGCGGAACTTGGCGTGATTCACGCCGCGCAGATAGACCCGCGCGTTGGGTGGCCCTTCTTCGCGCTGCAGCAGCAGGATGGCCGCGACCTGCGACAGCGATTCGAGCATCAACACGCCCGGCATCAGGGGTGCGCCTGGGAAGTGACCCTGGAAGAATTCCTCGTTGACGGTGACGTTCTTGACCGCCACAAGCCGCTTGCCGACCTCGTGCTCGGTGATGGCATCGACGAGCATCGACGGATAGCGGTAGCACAGGCGATCCAGCGCCTGCGGGATGTTGATGAGCACGGGCCTCAGTCTATCAGAAGGCCTCGCGCGTCCAATGAAGATGTCGGCCCGGCGGACCGCCTTGCAGAGGAATGGTTGCACTCACCGGCGCATGACGGATAATGGTCGCCAGCGATGCGAGAAACACCGATGACCCGACTGCGTTTTCTGTTCGGCGCGACCCTGGCGGTCGTGCTCGGCACGACGGCGTGCAGCAGCAACAACACGCCGACCACGCCGACCACGCCGACGCCGACGACCTTCACCGAAGTGTTCGGCGGCACCATCACGTTGAACGGCGCGTCGAGCCACTCGTTCATCGCCCAGGCGTCGGGCACCGCGACCGTCACCGTGACGGCGCTCGCGCCGGATGCGGCGCAGCCGATAGGCGTGGCCCTCGGCACCTGGACGGGCTCGGCCTGTCAGGTCATCATCGCCAACGACCGCGCGGTGCTGGGAAGTTCACTGAACGGCGCCATCGGCTCCTCCGGCAGCCTGTGCGCACGTGCCTACGACGCCACCGGAGCGTTGGCCGGCGCGGTCACCTACGAGCTGACGGTCGTACATCCGTAGGGACGATCGACGGGGGGCGGGCCGGATAGGCAGCGAAGCGGCGGCGGCGAGACACTGGGGGCCGGCCTGACAGCCGGCGTCGACGGGAACTCGCGGCGCGTCCCGTCGGACTGCCGCGAGCTGAGTGGTGCGGGCCGGCCGGCTCGCGATTAGCGGCCGGCGGCCTTGTCGGCAGCGTCCAGCTTCTTCACGGCGTCTTCGGTCAGATCCAGCCCCGGTTCCGCCCAGATGAGACCGGCGTCGGCGCCGCTGAAGAGGAAGTGCAGGCCCTTCTCCTTGGCGAGCACCTCGAGGATCGGCAGCAGCTTGCGCTGGAACTCGTTCTGGAGATCCTGCTGCAGCTCCTGCAGTTCCGCCTGGGCATCCTGCTGCAACCGCTCGAGTTCGCGCGTCTGACGCTCGATGTCCTTCTCGAGCTGCCCGCGCGCCGCGTCGCTCATCACGCCGCCGCCGGTCTGCAGCTTGGTCTGGTTCGCCTGCAGCGCCTTGCTCCGCTCGGCGATCTCGGCCTGCTTCTTCTGCGTGAGCGCGTTGACCTTCTGGGCGGCCACCTTACCATCGGCAGACAGCTGGGCGACCACCTGCAGGTTGACGAAGGCGACCTTTGCCCCCTGCGGGAACGGGACCGGGGGGCGCGGTGCTGGCGCCTGGGCCGCAGGCGCTGCCGGCGCGGCGGGCGCGGGCGCGGGCGGCGCAGCCGGCTTGGCCTGGCCGGCGGGAGCTTGAGCGAACCCTGGCGCGGCGCTCAGCACCATGGCGAGCGACGCAGCAATAGCGAAACCTCTCATTCCGATTCCTTTCGTCGCGGACCGGGGGCCCGGACCGTCCTGGCAGTCGGCGTGTACCGGACTGCACTGAGTCTCTGAATCCTCAAGTGTCGCCTCGAAGCCGATACCTGTCAACAGCCGGCGGGCGTCCCAGGTTCCGCGACGCGACACCGCCTGCCCCCGCCTACCGGGCTTACCCGCCCTACCCGGCCCACCCGGCCTACCCGGCCTACCAGGCCCACCCGGCCTACCCGGCCTACCCGGCCTACCCGGCCTACCCGGCCTACCCGGCCTACCAGCGGCCGCCTAGAACGTGGTGCCGACCGCGAATCGGAACTGGAACTTCTGCGCCGGCCGCAGCGTGTTGCGCAACACCCCGGCGCGCTGGGGGTTATAGGCAAAAATCAGGCGGAACGGCACGTTGAGCACCGGCATGAAGAACCGGATTTCGGCACCGGTCGACGTCTTGAAGGCGCTGCGCCGATCGAGACGGGTCGGGGTCGGCGGTGCGTCGGGATCGGTCAGTGTGACGCCGGTGTACAGCGGCGCCAGCAGCGGCGGGGCGACGTCGACCGGCACCGCCACCTCCTCCATCAGGGCGAACGACTGCCCGTCGTCGCGAACCTGGCCGGCGTCGTAGAACAGGATCAGCCGCACCGGACCGGCAATCGAAATCGCCTGCTCGACGTTGAACAGCAGGCTCTTGTTGCCGCCGAGCACCAGGCCGGTCACCGGATCCGACGGACCGATCGTGCGGATGTCGAAGCCGCGAACCGAGTATTCACCGCCGAGGAACAGCTTCTGGAAGATCGGCAGATCGCGACTGCCGGCGAACTTGCGGATGTACTCCGCCTGCCCGCGCACGCCGAACGTCAGGCGATTGTTCTGACGCCAGAAGTAGACCCCCTCCACCGACGGCTTGTAGAACGCCGTGTTGCCCCCGAGCCCGGCCAGGTCGAACGACGCCGTGAAGCGGCGGCCGGTGGTCGGGAAAATCGGCTGGTCCACCGTGTTGTGGACGATGCTCGGCACCACCTTGCTGATGATGCGTTCGCCGCCGGCGCCGGTGAGGATGGCATCGCGCAGGAACGGGTTGCGCGCCAGGACGACCGGGTCCTGATAGAGCTGGCTGACCTCGGTCACCTGCACGCGCTCGTAGCTGTAGTTCGTGAACATGCGCGTGAAGCCGTTGCCGAGCGGGAACCCCATCGTGAGGGTCGATCCGACCGACCGCTGGGTGAACTGGCCGATGTAGCGGACCTCGCTGCGGAACAGATTCACGCCGCCGGTGATGTTGCGGTCGAAGAGAAACGGCTCGGTGAAGGCCAGCGTGTAGTTCTGGGCCCGCGAGCCGCCCTGCAGCGACACGGTGAGGCTCTCACCACGACCGAGGAAGTTCGCGGTCTGGAACGACAGCTGACCGAAGAAGCCCTCGAACTGCGACACGCCGGCGCCGAACGTCAGCTGGTTGCGATTCTGCTCTTCCAGCTTCAGCCTGACGTCCACCTTGCCGTCGACGTTCGGCGTCTTGTCGAACGTCACGTCCTTGCCGGGCCCTTCGAGCGGCTTGAAGTAACCGAGCTGATTCAGCCGGCGGATGCTGTACTTCAGCGCTTCGGTGTTGAAGACGCCGTTCTCGTACAGGCGCATCTCGCGGCGGATGACGTTGTCGCGCGTCGTCGTGTTGCCGATGAACGTGATGCGATTCACGAAGTACTGCTTGCCTTCCTGAATCTGCAGCGTCACGTCGGCGATCGCCGGACCTTCCTCGGGCGCCACCGCGGCGAGGGCAGCCGGCGTCGCCTGATCGACCGGGTCGGGCTCGTCGCGGAACTTCATGTCCGGATAGCCGGTGAATTCGAAGTAGCCGCCGGCGCCGTACATCTCCTGCGCCTTCTGCAGTCCCTGGCGAACCCGCTTCTGGTTGTAGTAGTCGCCGTCTTCGAGCTTGAACAGCGGGCGCAGCGCGTCCGCCTTCACCACCGTGTTGCCGGCGAAGTTGAAGCTGCCGACCTTGTAGCGCTTCCCTTCGTTGACCGGAATGCGCAGTTCGACCCAGCGCGTGCTCTTGTCGTCCGAATCCTCGATGAACTTGAGCTCGGGCTGACCGACCACCGCCTTGACGTAGCCCTTGTCGCGGTAGTACTCGGTGACCCGCTCGGCGTCCTCGTCGAACTTGTTCTCCTGGTAGGTGCCGCGGCCGGTCATGAACGACAGGAACCACTGTTCCTTGTTCTGCTTCATGTGGCGCTTCAGGCCGCGGTCGCTGACCTCGGAATTGCCGACGAACTCGATGTTCCGGATCTTGACCTTCGGCCCCTCGTCCATCGTGAACGTCAGGTGCACCAGCTTCGGACCGCCCGGCAGTTCCTTGATCTCGTGCGTCACGCTGGCGAACTGGAAGCCCTTCTCCTTCATCAGGTCGCGGACGATGCCTTCGACCTTCTTGATGAGACCGGGATCGATGAACGTATCGAGACGAATCTGCGCCTCGGCCGTCTTCAGCGCCTCGTCGATCTTCGTCGTCTCCACCTTCTTCGAGCCGGTGTAGTCGACGATCTTGACGCGCTGGCGCTCCTCGAGGTTGTAGGTCACCAGCTTGCCGACGACGCCGTTCGAGAAGGCGTAGTCGCGGACGTCGATTGAGATGTTGTCGAGGAAGTTGGTACCCCACAGCCGCCGGAAGTCGGCCAGTATCGTCTGCTCGGAGGTGTTGTCGTAGGGCACCCACACACCTTCGGACGGTCGGCTCGGTTTCAGCTGGATGTAGTAGAGGTAGGTCTGGATGTCGACGAGCGAGATGTTGCCTTGCGACTCGAAGCAGGGCGCGATCTGATAGATGACGGGACCGGAACTCGCCGGCGGCAGCGCACGCGGCGGCGGCACCGGCTGTCCGCAGATTGTGTTCGGGGCCGGCGCCGTCGTCGCGGCGGGCGCCGCCGTGACGGGCTGCGCCCAGGCGCGGGCCGGGGCAAGCAGCAGCACCGCCAGCCAGATGACTCGTGTGACCATCAGCCTTCCAGGAATAGCGTCCAAGCTCAAATGCTTACTTTACTGGATTTTAGGACGTTCGAGGGGGCCGGGTGGCCGGCAGGGGACGGGCGGAGGTCCTTCCCAGGGCGGAAAATACGAGAAACCGGGCGGACGGCCCGTCGCCAGGCTGTCCGCCCCATCCGGTCGAGATCGGTGCGGCGGTCTCAGGCCATGAGCTTGCGGCCGACGTCGGAACCGGTCGGTCGATAGGAAATCTGCCCGGCATCCATATAGACCTCGATGTCGCCCCCTTTGAGGTGCCCGCGGATGAGCTCCTCCGACAACGGATCTTCGACGTAGCGCTGAATGGCGCGGCGCAACGGCCGGGCTCCGTACGACCGGTCCTTGCAGGTGACTTCGATGATCCAGTCGACCACCTCCTGCGACAGGGCGATGCGCAGCTGCCGGTCGACCAGATTCGCGTTCAACTGGGCGACGAGCAACGCCATGATCTGGCGCAGGTCGTCGTCAGTGAGCGCTTCGAAGACGATGATCTCGTCGATGCGGTTGATGAACTCCGGATTGAACGTCCGGCGGACTTCGCCGAGCACCATGTCCGAGACGCTCTTCTCGATCGCCGACGTTTCCGACGACTGGAACCCGAGCGAGCTCTTCTTCTGGATGAAGCGCGCCCCGATGTTCGACGTCATGATGATGATCGTGTTCTTGAAGTTGACACGATTCCCGAGCCCGTCGGTGAGGTGGCCGTCTTCGAACACCTGCAGCAGGATGTTGAACACGTCCGGGTGGGCCTTCTCGATTTCGTCGAGCAGCACCACCGAGTAGGGATTCCGTTTCACCTTCTCGGTGAGCTGGCCGCCCTCTTCGTGTCCGACGTAGCCGGGCGGGGAACCGATCAGTTTCGACACCGAATGCTTCTCCATGTACTCGGACATGTCGAAGCGGATGAGCGCGTGGTCGCTGCCGA
>CADEDC010000067.1 GCA_902825985.1 uncultured Acidobacteriota bacterium
GGCGCCTGTTCGTATCGATCGAAGTGCATCGAGTACGACGCGCGCCCCTGCGTCCGTGACCGGAGGTCGGTCGCGTAGCCGAACATCTCGGACAGCGGCACCCGGGCCGCGATGATCTGCGTGCCGCCGCGGTCTTCCTGCGACTGAATCTGTCCGCGCCGGCTGGACAGGTTGCCCATGACGTCGCCCATGTGTTCCTTGGGCACCGTCACCTCGACCCGCATGATCGGCTCGAGCAGGACCGGCCGGGCCTTCTTCGCTGCGTCCTGGAACGCCATCGACCCGGCGATCTTGAACGCCATCTCCGACGAGTCGACGTCGTGGTACGAGCCGTCGTAGAGCACCACCTTGACGTCGTCGATCGGGTAGCCGGCCAGGACGCCGCGGGTCAGCGCTTCCTTGATGCCTTCATCGATCGGCTTGATGAATTCCTTCGGAATCGAGCCGCCGACGATGTCGTTCTCGAAGACGTAGCCGGTGCCGACTTCGCCCGGGAACACGTGGATCTTCGCGTGCCCGTACTGGCCGCGGCCGCCGGTCTGCTTCGCGTACTTCATCTCGCCGTCGGCCGGACGGGTCAACGTCTCCTTGTAGGCGACCTGCGGCTTGCCGACCAGCGCCTCGACGCTGAACTCGCGCTTCAAGCGGTCGACGATGATCTCGAGGTGCAGTTCGCCCATCCCGCGGATGATCGTCTGGCCGGTCTGGATGTCGGTGTTGACCCGGAAGGTCGGGTCTTCGGCCATCAGCTTCGACAGCCCCTGGCCGAGCTTCTCCTGGTCGGCCTTGGTCTTCGGCTCGATGGCGAGCGAGATGACCGGCTCCGGGAAGTCCATCGACTCGAGCACGATCGGCTTGCGCTCGTCGCACAGCGTGTCGCCGGTCGAAACGCTCTTCAACCCGACCGCCGCCGCGATGTCGCCGGCGTAGACCTCCTTGATCTCCTCACGCTTGTTGGCGTGCATCTTCAGGAGCCGCCCGATACGCTCGCTGCGCTGCTTGGTCGAGTTGTAGACCGTGGAGCCGGAGGTCAGCACCCCCGAGTAGACCCGGAAGAACGTCAGCTGCCCGACGAACGGGTCGGTCATGATCTTGAAGCCGAGCGCCGCGAACGGCGCATCGTCGGCCGCCGGACGCTCGAGCAGGGTCTCTTCGGCGGCGTTCGGGTCGAGGCCGGTGATCGGCGGCACGTCGATCGGCGACGGCAGGTAGTCGACCACCGCGTCGAGCAGCGGCTGGACGCCCTTGTTCTTGAACGCCGACCCGCAGATGACCGGCACGAACGCCGCTTCGCTCTTCGAATGCACCGAGGTGTTGACCCGCTTGCGCAGCGCCGTCTTGATTTCGTCCTCGGTGATCTCTTCGCCGTGCAGGTACTTCTCGAGCAGCTTGTCGTCGGCCTCGCTGACCTTCTCGATGAGCTGCTCGCGATATTGCTGCGCCTCGGCCAGCATGTCGGCCGGAATCTCCGAGACGATGTAGTCGGCGCCCATCGTCTCGTCCTTGTAGGTGACCGCCTTCATCTTGACGAGGTCGATCACGCCGATGAACTTGTCCTCGGCGCCGATGGGAATCTGAATCGCGACCGGATTGCCCTGCAGCTTGCTGATGATCTGGTCGAACGTCCGCTTGAAGTTCGCCCCGATCCGGTCCATCTTGTTGACGAAGCAGATGCGCGGCACCCGGTACTTGTCGGCCTGGCGCCACACCGTTTCCGATTGCGGCTCGACACCGGCCACCGAATCGAACACCGCGACCGCGCCGTCGAGGACGCGCAACGAGCGCTCGACCTCGGCCGTGAAGTCGACGTGTCCCGGCGTGTCGATGATGTTGATGCGATGCTCGCGCCAGAAGCAGGTCGTGGCGGCCGAGGTGATCGTGATGCCGCGCTCCTGCTCCTGCTCCATCCAGTCCATGACGGCGGTGCCCTCGTGCACCTCGCCGATCTTGTACGTGATGCCCGTGTAGAACAGGATCCGTTCGGTCGTGGTGGTCTTGCCGGCATCGATGTGCGCCATGATGCCGATGTTGCGCGTGCGGGCGAGCGATGTCTGACGAGCCATTGCGTGTCTTTACTCTGGGTTCTCTGGGTTCTCGGGATTCCAGGGGCTACCAGCGATAGTGCGCGAACGCCTTGTTGGCCTCGGCCATGCGGTGCGTGTCTTCGCGCTTCTTGACCGCGCCGCCACGAAGATTCGCCGCGTCCATCAGCTCGTTGGCCAGCTTCTCCTGCATCGTCTTGCCGTCGCCGCGCGACGTCGCGTAGCCGACGATCCAGCGCAGGCTGAGCGACAGCCGGCGGTTCGGATTGACCTCGACCGGCACCTGGTAGTTCGAACCGCCGACGCGGCGCGACTTCACCTCGAGGCTCGGCTTGACGTTGTCAATCGCCTTCTTGAAGACCTTCAGCGGGTCGTCGCCGGTCTTCTCCTTGATGATGTCGAAGCTCTTGTAGAGGATGCGCTCGGCCGTGCTGCGCTTGCCGTCGCTCATCACGCAGTTGATGAACTTCGACACGAGCGGGCTGTCGTACAGCGGATCCGCCGGTACGTCGCGCTTCGGAATCTCTCGTCTTCTCGGCATGACTTGTCCCTTACGCCTTCTTCGGCCGCTTGGCGCCGTACTTCGAACGCCCCTGCATGCGTCCCTGCACGCCGACGGCATCGAGGGTGCCGCGCACCACGTGGTAACGGACGCCCGGCAGGTCCTTCACGCGCCCTCCACGGATCAGCACGAGCGAGTGCTCCTGGAGGTTGTGGCCGACGCCGGGGATGTACGTCGTGACCTCGATGCCGTTCGTCAACCGCACGCGCGCCACCTTGCGGAGCGCGGAGTTCGGCTTCTTCGGCGTCTGGGTGAACACGCGCACACACACCCCGCGCTTCTGCGGGCTGTTCTGGAGCGCCGGGCTCTTCGTCTTCGAGACGATCTTCTTGCGGCCGGCACGAACAAGCTGACTGATGGTCGGCATAACTGCTTTGACTCGCCCGTCCGGAGGAGACGCCTCCGGAACAACATCAATAGACACACGCGTCGGCCACGCGTCGCGGCATCCGCTACCTCGTGGCCAACACTCGCTTCAGGCCTAGAAGCCTCGAAAGGCTTGGCGCCTGAAAACCTGACAACCCTATGCTCGTTAAATGTCGCGCGACGGTCGGTCTGCCCGGCCTGCCGGGTCCGTGCTGCACACGGACCGGGACCGGAATGTAGACACTTCCTGCGAGATTCCCCGAATACGCTCGATGCTTCCGAGTCGAGTCGGGCGATATGGAGCTAGATAGGGTGGTCCTAGCTCCAAGAAAACCTGACGAATATAGCACGGGCTTCCCGAACTGTGCAACCGAACGCCCGATTTTTCTGGCAGGGCCGGACCGGAGCGCGGGAAACCGCTGCGGATCTCAACCGTCGCCGCCAACCCTGGCCCGGCGGCAACCCGCCGTGGCGGCGGTGGCGGACCCTGTCACACACGACAATGCCAGGGCCAGGCCCCCGATGCCCGCGTCATTGACTATGGCACAGATGGGACTACGCCGGTTCGCCGAGCGACCAGCGGGCGACGATGGCCGTGCAATTGTCGCTGCTGCCCGCCCCGATTGCCGCCGCCACCAGATCGGCGGCCGCGTCCGCCGGGAGCGGGCGACCCGACACCAGGTGGGCGATGTGACGCTCCTGCAAGCTGCCGTGGACGCCGTCGGTCGTCAGCACCACCGTCATTCCAGGGGTCAACGCCACCTCGACCACGTGCACGTTGGTTCGCGAGGTGGTGCCCACGACATTGGTCAGGGCGTTGCGGAGCGGGTGCTGCAGCAGCCGCTCGCGGTCGGCGTCAGGGTCGTCCCGCAGCCGGGCCGCGATCCACGAATCGTCCGCGGTCACCTGTCGAAGCCCTCTACTGTCAACCACATAGAGGCGGCTGTCGCCTGCCCACGCCACCGTCAGCCGGCCGTCGACGGCGAGCGCCGCCACGAGCGTGGTCCCCATGCCGGCGAGGTCGGAATCGAGCAGCGACGCCTCGAGCAGGCGGAGATGCGCCGCCTGGAATGCGGTCCGCAGGCGATTTCCGGTGACGGACAGCGTGTCGTCGAAGCCGAACGGCCACACCCGGTCGGAGTCGGGCAGCCGGCCGTTGGGATGACGCACGCATTCAGCCACCGTCCCCACGGCCATCCGCGCCGCGACTTCGCCGCCCGCATGCCCTCCCATGCCGTCCGCGATGACAAGCAGCCCCAGGGCTGGCTCGACCCGGAAGCAGTCTTCATTGTTCGACCGACACCGGCCACAGTCGGTGAAGCCAGCCGCGGCGAGCGTACCGCCGGTCATCGGCTCTGGCTCAGCCGGACCTTTTTCGGTTTCGGCCCGCGGCTTCCATGAGGGGACAGCGCTGGGAACGGACGAGAGCGGCATCATTTGCCTCGTGTATCGGCGTGGCAGGCGCGAGCAGTAGAGAGCATTGCCACGAACCATGCAGATCGGCGGCCAGGCACGTCAGCGTGCCGGCGGCTCAGCCCCGGTCATCTGCCGATACATGACCTGAAGTGCCTGAAACGTATCGGCTTCGGCGGCGGTTTTGTCGGACCGGTAGCGCCGCACCCGGGCAAAACGGAGGGCCAGGCGCCCTGGATACTGCGGGCTGGCCTGGATGTCGTTGAAGGCAATCTCGACCACGAGCTCTGGCTTGACGTACACCGTGTAGGCGTCCCGTCCCACCTCCCGCGCGAGGCACTCTCCGGTCTGCCACGCGAGCAGCTCGTCGGTGAGCCCCTTGAACGTCTTCCCCAGCATCACGAAACCGCCGCGCTCGGTGTCGCGCGCCGCAAGATGCAGATTGCTGAGGAACCCGTGACGGCGACCGCTGCCCCATTCGGCCGCCAGCACCACCAGGTCGAGCGTGTGCGCCGGCTTCACCTTCACCCACGCGCTCCCGCGCCGTCCGGCGGTATAGGGGGCGTCCAGCCGCTTCACCATCACCCCTTCGTGCCCGCTGTCCAGCGCCTGGCCGGCAAATCGGGCGGCCGCGTCCGGGTCCGCCGCGACCGTGCGCGGCACGACCGCCGCCGCCGGCACGAGCCTGTCGAGCACCGCCACGCGACGCGCGAGCGGGTCATCGATGAGTGAGCCACCGTCCACATACAGGCAGTCGAAGAAGAACGGCGCCAGCGGCAGCTCGGTCCGCAGCCGCTCGACATCCAGCCGCCGCCCGAAGCGGCGCATCGTCACCTGAAACGGCTGCGGCATCCCGTCGGCGCGCAGGGCAACCGCCTCACCGTCGAGCACCGCGCTGTGGGCCGGCAGCGCCCGGACCAGGTCGATCACCTCGGGCACGGCGCTGGTGACGTCGTTCAACGCACGCGAGAACACCCGCACGTGTTCGCCGTCCTTGTGAACCTGGATGCGGGCGCCGTCGATCTTGTACTCGACGGCGGCCTCGCCGGCGTGCCCGGCCAGCGCGGCGCCGACGTCGGCGGCCGAGTCCGCGAGCATCGGCTGTATCGGGCGCATCAACGTGAGCAGGAAGCCATCGAGCGCGGCGTCGCCCTGCTTCAGCACGGCGGACGCGACGATGGGCAGAGCGCCGGCCATCATCACGGCGCGCCGCAGGCGATCGACCGGTACCTGCGCTGCCTTCGCGACCGCGTCGATCAGCACGCGCTCGAGCGCTCCCTGACGCAGCTCACCGAACAGGAGACGCACGAGAAAGTCCTGCTCGGCCGGCGTGGCACGGGACAGCAGCTGACGCAGGAGGGCAGGGCGGGCCGTCGCGGCCCCGGCGCCGCCGGTGGCCGCGATCTGAGTGAGGGTGCGATCGACGTCGGCCAGGGCGAGCACCGCCTCCGGCGCCGGCGTCACGTCACGCGCCGCGCGAATCGCACGCACGCCGATGCCGATCCGTCCCTGACGCACGCAGCCGGACAGGAACGCCACGACGACGTCCACTTCGTCGGGTGGCGTGCGGGCGAGCAGGGCGGCGAGCTGCGCAATCTTGTCGAGGCGTCGGCTCGACTCCGCGACGGCACGAGACACCAGCACGACGTCCAGCAGGCGCACGCCCGATGGTAGCGGAAAGCCGGCGTCCGGCACCTCAGCGGGAGGCGAGAATCAGGCGGCGCAGGCGGGCGAGCAGCGACGGCACGTGGGGCCCGTTCGCGGGCAGCGTCCCCGGCAGCCGCGCGTCCGCCGTCCGGCGGCCGCGTTCGACGTCATCCTGCCAGTCGAGATCGTGGCCGACGATGTCGGCATGCTCGCGCATCACGCCTTCGGCACGGCGATCGCCCTGCGGAAAGTAGCGGCAGAACTCGTCGACCGTCGTGTCCGGGTCGACGCCGAGCGCACTGGCGTACTGTCGCACGTAGGCACGGGCGAAGATGCCGCTCGGCCACTCGCTGAAGTCGTTGCGCTCCAGCCCCTCCAGCAGGTCGGCGGCGATGTTGGTGATATCGGCGATCTGGTCGATTGAAATCCCGCGCTGGAGACGGAGGCGGCGGAGATTCGGACCGAACGCTTCGCGAGTCATGACGTCTCCCGAGGACGCAAGATCGACACCACGCGCAAACCCACGCAGTGGCGGCCCTCAGAGAGACAAGTGACGCAGCCGCCAGTTCCGTTTCTGTTCCGTTTCTGGTGTGCCGCTGACGGATCCGTAACCGCGGCCGCTCCCGGTCAGTCGAATTCGCGGACCGCGCGGGGCTGGTCGATGCCGGTGCGGCCTGGCTGGATGTCGGCGACGAAGAAGTTCTCGCCGCGCACCGGCGACCCGGCCTGACCGCGCAGCAGCGACAGCTGCCCGACGTGCGTGAACGCATCGGCGATCGGGCCCTGGAAGAGGCGGTCGAGCGGCACCGGCAGTTCGGACCGCGACGCGATTGACGCGTCGAGTCGGGACAGGGCGCCATGGAACCGGCGCACGTCGTCAGCCCACGCGCCAGGCGGCACCGGCTGCCACAGCGGCTGTCCGTCGGCCGCCGACGCCGCCCACTCCAGCAGGTCGCCGAGATGCGCCAGGATCTGCGCCGCGGTGCGCCCGCCGCCAGGGCCGGCGAAGGCGGGAAACCCGGGCGGCACGTCGCGCAGCGGCTTGGCCGCCCGATAGGCGAGCGTGGCGAGAATGTGGCGGAACTGTGTGCGTGCCTCGGTCACCGGTTCCCCTCTCTTCGATCTAGGCCTTCCGGAGCACCCAGGTGGTCATCGCGCGCTGCCCCTGGACGACGGTGGTCTTGAGCGGATCGAGCCATTGACCGCGCAGCCGGGCGGTCGCTGCCGTGAGCCGCGCCTCGTCCACCAGATATCGATCCGAGCCGTCGGGCAGCCGATAGCGTCCGTCGCCCAGCGGCTGCACGTCACGCTCGATGCCGATCGACGATGCGAGGCGGGCGAAGAACAGACCACCCGGGGCGAGCGGCCGCCAGGCGCCGTCGAGCATCGCGTCGAAATGCCCGTGACCGCCGGCAAAGTGCAGCACCGCGCTGACGATCACCACGTCCGCCGACGCGTCGGGCTGCTGGTGATCCTCCAGGGCCGCGACCTGGAACGCGGCGGTGGCGCGCTGGAGCGAGCGGTGTGGCGCGAGGTCCGCCGCCAGCCGGCGCGTCGCCGCCACCGCCTGCGGGTTCGGATCGATGCCGCGCACGTCGTAACCTTCCCGCAGGAAGAACACGAGATTGCGGCCGCTGCCGCAGCCGGCATCGAAGATCCGCTGGTCGGCGGCGATGCGGCCGCGCTGCAGCTGGTCGAACAGGTAGATATCGATATCGCCGAAGAGGCGGCGGACATCGGTCGCGTCGTGCGTCACGCGTGGCACCCCGAACGGCCGCAGGACATGCAGACGCACGGCATCGTGCTCACACGCCCTCGACGAGCACCAGATCGGTGACGGCGGTCGCCTGCCGCAGCGCTTTGGGCGCCGCGTAGTCGTCCGAGTTCCACCACGCGCGGGCCGTGTCGGCGTCCGGGAACTCGATGATGACCAGGCGCTTCGGTTCGACCGTGCCTTCGAGCCGCTCGGCGCGGCCGCCGCGGACGAGGAAGCGGCCGCCGTACTTCACCAGCGTCGGCGGCACCGCCGCGACGTACTCCCGGTAGCGCTGCGGGTCCTTCACGTCGACGTTGACAATCAGGTAGGCAGCCATCGGTCACAGCACGCGGATGACATCGGACCGCGTGATGATGAACGTCTTGTCCGTCTTGAAGTCGCGCACCAGCACCGCCGGGTTCTGCGGCGTGATCATCGTCGACAGCAAATCGACCGGGGTCGAGATGTCGACGAACGGGAAGGCGTCCTGCATGATCGATTCGACCGGCTCGCGCTTGACCAGCGGGTTGCGAATCAGCTCGTCGTACAGTCGCGACTCGTTGAGCGATCCGACGAGGCGCTTGTCGCGGGTGATCGAAATCTGCGAGAAGTCGTGCTCGCTCATCAGGCTGACCGCATGTTCGACCGGCTCGTTCGACTCGAGCGAGCGCAGTTCGCCGGACATGCCGAGCGTCACCAGGTCGCGCGCCGTCATGCCGCTCTTCTCGAGGAAGCCCTTCTCGCGCATCCAGTCGTCGTTGAACATCTTGCCAAGGTAGCGGGAGCCATGGTCGTGGAAGATCACCACCACGAGTTCTCCCGCCGTGAAGTGCTCGCGCAGCTGCAGCACGCCGGCCATCGCCGAGCCGGCCGAGTTGCCGGCGAAGATCCCCTCCTCGCGGGCAATCCGCCGGGTCATCGCCGCCGCGTCCTTGTCGGTCACCTTCTCGAAGTGATCGATGACGCTGAAGTCGACGTTCTTCGGCAGGAAGTCCTCGCCGATCCCTTCGGTGATGTAGGGATAGATCTCGTGCTTGTCGAAGACGCCGGTCTCCTTGTACTTCTTGAACACCGATCCGTAGGTGTCGATGCCCCACACCTTGACCGCCGGTTTCCGCTCCTTCAGGTAGCGGCCGGCGCCTGAAGCGGTGCCGCCGGTGCCGACGCCGACGACGAGATGGTCGATCGCACCGTCGGTCTGCTCCCAGATTTCCGGACCGGTCTGCTCGTAGTGGGCGGCCGAGTTCGACAGATTGTCGTACTGGTTCGCCTTCCACGAGTTCGGCACTTCACGCTCGAGGCGCGACGACACCGAGTAGTACGACCGCGGATCCTCGGGGTCGACGTTGGTCGGACAGACGATCACCTCGGCGCCGAACGCCTTCAGCGCGTCGACCTTCTCCTTCGACTGCTTGTCGGTCGTCGTGAAGATGCATTTGTAGCCCTTCACGACCGCCGCGATGGCCAGCCCCATGCCGGTGTTGCCGGAGGTCCCCTCGATGATCGTCCCGCCCGGCTTGAGCAGGCCGGCCCGTTCGGCGTCCTCGATCATGCGGACGGCCATGCGGTCCTTGATCGAATTGCCGGGGTTGGCGGTTTCGATCTTTGCCGCCACCGTCGCCGCCACCAGGTCCTTCGTGATCCGGTTGATGCGCACGAGCGGCGTGTGGCCGATGGTTGCGAGGATATCCTGGTGGATCAGCGCCATACCACCTGAGTCTATACTGGGCCCCACACCATGCCGAGACTCATCAGCCAGCCGACGCGCATCGAGGCGGCGGGCAACAAGCCGAAGCTCATCGACGAGTTCGTCGGTGTCGTCAACAGCGGCCACGGCGGCGTCAGCGTCGCGCGGATGCAGTCGCCACCCGGCTGGGTGGAACCGGGCCAGCGCCCGGCGTTCGAAGAGATCACCGTCGTGTTGCGCGGCCTGGTGCGCGTCGAACACGAGGCCGGCGCGATCGACGTCCGTGCCGGGCAGGCCGTGATCACCGCGCCCGGCGAGTGGGTCCGCTACAGTACGCCGGAGGCGGACGGCGCCGAGTACGTGGCGATCTGCCTGCCGGCGTTCACACCGGCCACCGTCAACCGCGACCAGTAGACACCAGTCCCAGGGGAGTACTGCCATGCGTCACCGCACCGTCTTCGCCGCCATGGTGGCGGTCGTCGTCGCCGCCTCCGGGGCGGTCGATGCGCACTTCAAGCTGATCGAGCCGGCATCGTGGCTCATCGAGAACGAGCGTGGCGACCCGCAGAAGGCCGGCCCGTGCGGCGGCAGCAACACGGACTGGGGCAAGCCGAGCCACGCGGTCACCAAGGTGACCGGCGGCAAAATGCTGCACCTGAAGGTGCAGGAGACGATCTACCACCCGGGCCACTACCGGGTGGCGCTGGCGGTGAACTCGCCGACCGAGCTGCCACTGGATCCGGTCACCGCGACGCGCGACAGCGAGCGCGGCCCCTGGTCGGTGTCGGCGGAGATTCAGAATCCGGCGCAGCCGCCGGTGATCGCCGACGGCCTGTTCGTCCATGCGACCCGGCCGACCGGTCCGGTGGCGCCGTTCGAAACCGACGTCCGGATCCCGAATATCGCCTGCCGCACCTGCACGCTGCAGGTGGTCCAGTGGATGGCCGAGCATGCGTTCAACAATCCGGGTGGGTATACCTACCACCACTGTGCCGTGCTGCAGATCACGCCGGACGCCAACCAGCCGCGCGACACCGGGTGGCCGGCGGAACTGACACCGAGCAACTGACAGCGCGCAGCTCACGCCGAGCCGCCGGCACGGCGCCACCGGAGCGAGCCGGCGACGCGGACCCGCGCAGGCGGACGAACGCCCGGGCCCAGGGAGGCCGGAGTACCGATTGCGCCGATCAGGGGCGGGCGACGAGCTGCGCGAGGTCGACGAGCGGCGGCAGCCGCGGCACGTCGGCGGCGAACAGCGGCGCCGGCGTCCCGCACAGGCCGACGAGTGCGGCCGCCTGGCCGATGATGTCGGCGGCCGACCGCCGGTGCGCCCGCTGCTCCCTGACGCTGGTGTCGCCGTCCGACTTGCTCAATTTCTGGGTCGCCGTCTTCATGATCAGCCCGTGGTGCAGAAAGCGCGGCGGCGCCTCACGGCCAAGCAGCCGCGCGAGCTGGATCTGCCGTCCGGTGGATGCCAGGAGGTCGTCGCCGCGGACGACCAGCGTCACCCCCTGTACCAGGTCGTCGACCGCCGCGACGAACTGGTAGGTCCAGTTGCCGTCGCGATCTCTGACCAGCACGTCGCCGCACTGCGCGCTCGGCTGCTGCACCTGCGGACCGTGCCGGAGATCGACGAAGCGTTCCACCGTGGCGTCGAGGCGCACGCGCAATCCACGCCCCGGCCCGTCGTCCAGATGACGGTCGCGACAGGTGCCCGGGTAGCGCAGCTCGTCGCCGCCGCCACTGTCGCGCAGGATGTCGGCCCGCGAGCAGTCGCAGGCGTAGACACGGCCGGCGGCGCGCAGCGTCGCCAGCGCGGCGTCGTAGACGGCCGTGCGGTCGCGTTGCCGCCCGTCACACGCACCGCCCCGGAACGCCGCGAACGGCGGACGATCGGGCACGAATCCCAGCCATTCGAGATCCTCCAGCAGCGCCTGTTCGTAGACCGCTCGACTCCGCCGGCGATCGTGGTCCTCGATGCGCAACAGGATCGCGCCGCCGGCTGCTTTCGTGACGCCCCAGACGTAAATGGCGTTGGCGACGTGACCGAGGTGCAGATAACCGGTTGGCGCCGGTGCAAAGCGTGACAGCGGCACGCCGAGGGGGGACGCTGGACTCATCTTGCGGCCGATGATAGCGTGCGGCGCGATGTCCTGGTTTCGCGCCGCAGCCATCGCCGCTTCGTTGGCCGTCGCCTTCGTCGTCACCACCACGACCGCCGATACTGCGCCGGCGGTGCAGCCGTCGGCGCCGGTCCAGCCCGGCCCCGCGGGTGCGGCGCCACCCGCCTTCTCCGTCGTCGACAAGGACATCGCCGATCTCCAGCGGGCGCTGCGCGACGGCGTCGTGACGTCGCGGCAGCTGGTCGAGCAGTACCTCGCGCGGATCGACGCGCTCGACCAGCAGGGGCCGGCGATCAACGCGTTCATCGCCGTGAATCGCAACGCTCTGGCGGCGGCCGACCGGCTGGACGAGGAGCGCCGCCAGGGCAGGCTGCGTGGATCGCTGCACGGCATTCCGCTCGCCATCAAGGACAACTTCCTCACCACCGATCTGCCGACGACCGCCGGCACGCTGGCGCTGGCCGGCTTCATTCCGGGTCCCGACGCGTTCCAGGTGGCCCGGCTGCGCGCGCAGGGCGCCATCCTGCTCGGCAAGACGAACCTCCATGAGCTGGCGTCCGGCATCACGTCGGTCAGTTCGGCAGGCGGGCAGACGCGAAATCCATACGACCTGTCGCGGAATCCCGGCGGATCGAGCGGCGGCACGGCCGCGGCGGTGGCGGCGAGCTTCGCGCCTGCCGGCCTCGGCACCGACACGTGCGGGTCGATCCGGATTCCGGCCTCGCACAACAACCTGTGGGGATTGCGACCGACGTTCGGCCTGTCCAGCCGCGACGGCATCGTGCCGCTGGCGCATTCGCAGGACGTCGCCGGACCGATCGCCCGCAGCGCCGCCGATCTCGCCGTGCTGCTCGACGCCACCGTCGGCTACGACCCGGCCGACCCGGTGACCGAGGAGGCGCGCGAGCGCGTCCCGCAGTCGTATCTCGAGTTCATGGGCGACAGCAGCCTCATCGACGTGTCGATTGGTGTCGTGCCGTCACTCATGGGCGACACCCCCGCCGACGCCGAGGTCCGCGATGTCGTCGCCGGCGCGCTCGCCGTCCTGGCCGGCATGGGCGCCGGCGTCGGCGACATCGAGATGCCCGGTTTCGATGCGATGCTGCGCGATACCAGCACCATCGCCCACGAGTTCACGTTCGATCTCCAGGACTTCTTCGCGACGCATTCCGCGCCGGTCCGCTCGCTCGACGAGATCCTTCGATGGGGCCTGTATCGCACGGAGCTCGACGGCGTGCTGCGGCGCTGGAACGCGACGCGCGAGCGGCAGTCGGCGGCGTATGCGACCGCCAGGGAGCGGCGCGACGCGGCGACCAAGACGGTGCTCGACACCATGCAGGCGTTCGGCGTGACCGTGCTCGCCTATCCCACCATCCGCCGGAAGGCGGCGACCATTGGCGACCCGCAGGAGGGGAGCAACTGCCAGCTGAGTGCAACGACCGGCTTCCCCGCGATCACCATGCCGGCCGGGTTCACGCCGGACGGGTTGCCGGTCGGCCTCGAACTGCTCGGCACCCCATTCAGCGAGGGGACGCTGCTGCGGATTGCCTACGCCTACGAGCGCGAGGCGCAGCCGCGCCGGCCTCCCGTCCTGCCCGCTGTTCGCTAGCCGTCCCCGGCCGGGTAGGTCGGCCCACGAGCGCCAACGGCGTGCCGCGCATTCGCCGCGGTGACGGGGGGCGCGGCGGCGCGCCGTGCGCCTCAGCGCCTCTCCACCGTCATCTTCAGCCCGTGCTTGAGCCGCAGCGTCACGACCGGCTGCGGGACAACGCGATGTCCGGGCACGAGGCGCAGCCGCCAGTGCTGCGCCAGCGTCGCGACGACGAGGATCAGTTCCATCCACGCGAACGATTCCCCGATGCAGCGGCGGGTGCCGCCGCCGAAGGGAAAATAGGCGAACGGCGGCAGCTGGGCCTTGAACGCCGGCGTCCAACGATCCGGATCGAAACGCTCCGGGTCGGGGAACAGCCGCGGATCGCGGTGAGTGAGGTACGGGCTGGTGATGAGGATCGCCCCCCTGGCGACCGGGAACTCGTCGATCTGGTAGTCCTCGATGGCACGGCGGCCGATGATCCACGCGGGCGGATACAGACGCATCGACTCGGTCACCACCCGCTCGACGAACCCGAGCGCCGGGATGTCGGCGAGCGTCGGGGCGCGGCCGGCGAGCACGCGATCGAGCTCCGCATGCAGTTGCGCCTCGACGGCCGGTGACTGGCTGAGGAGGTACCAGGTCCACGCCAGCGCATTGGCCGTCGTCTCGTGACCGGCGAGAAACAGCGTGATCGACTCGTCGCGGACCTGCTGGTCGGTCATGCCGCGGCCGTTGTTCTCGTCGTCCTGCGCCAGGATCAGCATCGACAGCAGGTCGCCGCGGTCGCCGGGCGAGCGCCGCCGTTCGGCGATCATGTCGTAGACGATACGGTCGAGCGTGGCGCGGGCGCGGCGGGCGCGCCGCAGCGCGGGAATCGGCAGTTTCTCGATCGTGTCGGAGAACGGCAGCATGCGGATCCAGAACGAGGCCATCACGTCGGCCATCGCCTGTCCGACTTCCCGCGTCTTCCCCGCCACGTCGGCGTCGAACAGCGTCTTGCCGACGATCGCGAGCGTCAGCTGCATCATCTCGTGGTCGATGTCGAGCGTCGCGCCGTCGACCCAGCGGGACGACGTGCGGGCGGCGTCGGCGGTCATCGCCGTCGCGTACGAGGCAATACGGTCCTTGTGGAACGCCGGCTGAATCAGCCGGCGCTGCCGTAGATGCGCCTCGCCCTCCGCCGTCAGCAGGCCGTCGCCGAGCAGGACGCGACTGCGCTCCAGGCCGCGGCCCTTCTTGAACTTGCGCTGGTTGGTGACGAAGATGTCCTTGATGTGGCGCGGTTCGGTGACCACGTACACGTGCTCGCCGCTGGACCGCAAGTGGACCAGCGGTCCGTACGTCTTCACCAGGTCGGTGAAGAAGACGAGCGGGTCGCGGCCGGGCCGATAGATCAGGCTCGAGAAGAAGGACGTCGGCCCGGGGGGATAGGTGGTGGCGACGGCACCTGCCGGTGACATAGCGGCATCATACGCCGGCTTGCCAGGCGCGGATCGCATCGAGCGGATAGACCAGCATCAGGATGTTCAGCGTCAGGTTGTCACGGATCCAGAACGCCAGCACGACCTCGACCACGATCACCCAGGCCACGGTCACCCGCCGCGGCAGGCGGGAGGTCAGCCAGAAGCCGAGCAGGCAGGCGACGATGTCGCTGAGCGAATTCAGGACGCTGTCGCCGTAGTAGCCGAGCGAGATCGTCACGGCGCGATAGCGCTCGACGACCGTGTCGGTGTTCTCGTAGGCCTCCCAGGCCGCCTCGGCGCCGATCGTGGCCAGCAGTCTGGTCGGCAGCGCCGCCGACGGCAGCAGCAGCTTCGTCAGGCCGTAGAACAGCGCCCCATGCGTCACGTGCGTGAACGTGTAGGGGTCGCTGATTTGCTGGGAGTTCTGATCGCTCGAGATGTCTCCCGACCACGCGCGGACCGGGCCGTTGCGATAGGTCCACGGCCGCCCCATCAGCCGCTCCAGCCCGCCGGTCACCAGCAGCGCGACCAGCAGCGCCACGGCATCCAGGCGCTGGAATCGGCCGCGCGCGCCGCGGCTCCGCCCCCGCCGGGCGACATGGAGCACCAGCATCACGCCGACAACGACGAGCGGCGGCGTCAGTCCGTCGAGCACGAGTCCCGGCATCATCCGTGCTTCGACCCGCTACCGGGCAAAGGGGTCATCGAGCGAGCGCGACGGCGGCGTCAGCATCTCGGCGCCGGCGTCGGTGATCACCATGTCGTCCTCCAGGCGGATGCCGAATTCACCACGGATGTAGATGCCCGGCTCGTTGCTGAACGTCATGCCGGGCCGGGCGCCGAGCGTCCGCTCCCAACCGTACATGTTCTGCGGCACGAGGTAGGGCCACTCGTGCATGTCCATTCCGAGCCCATGCCCGAGCCGATGGGTGAAGTACCTGTAGCCGGGGCCGTACCCGGCGTCGCTGACCACCTGCCGGGCCGCCGCGTCAATCGCCGCCAGCGCCACCCCGGGACGTGCCGCCGTGAACGCCGCCGCCTGCGCCCGCGCCACGATGTCGAACACCTGCCGCATCTTGGCGGTGGGCGTACCGAGCACGAACGTCCGCGTGAGGTCCGACAGGTAGCCGTCGACCACGCACCCATCGTCCAGCATGATGATCGTCCCTTCGCGAATCGTCTGCGGCGTCGCCGAGCCGTGCGGCGACGCGGTGTACTCGCCGACCTGGACGCTGGCGTCGCCGCGGAAACCGAGTCGCGCGTATGCGGTGCCGACGAGCCCTTTCACCTCGCCGTCGGTCATGCCCGGACGCAGCGCCTTGTAGACGGCCTCGTAACACTGCAGCGTCGCCTGGCACGCCAGGCGCATCAGGGCGAGCTCGGCCGGCGACTTGATCATCCGGCAGTTCGCGACGACCGGCGTCGCACTGACGACGCGCAGCGCCGGCGCCGCGGCGGCGATACCGTCGCTGAACACAAACTTCAACGTCTCCTCGATGCCGAGCCGTCCGGTGGCCAGGCCTTCGTCCTTCAGGGCGGCGGTCACGCCGGCGGCCAGACTGGTGAATGGACTCTCGTCCTCCTGCCACAGCCGCAACGCCACGGCACCGAGCGGTCCGCCGGCGAGCTGCTCGCGGACGCGGTCCTCTTCGAATGCCGGCACGACACAGAACGGCTCGCCACGGGCCGGCAGGACGAGCGCCATCAGCCGCTCGCTGTTGCCCCAGCGGGCGCCGGTGAAGTACGTCAGCGACGTGCCGCCGCCGAGCACGATCGCATCGAGGCGCTCGGCCACCATGAGAGTCCGCGCCTTCTCGATGCGGCGGCGCCGTTCGTCCAGCGCGATCGGCGTCGCCCGGGCCCGCATCGACGTCAGCGCCGCGATAGACGGCGGCAGGGGGGCCGGGGCAGACGACGCCACGTCCTGCGCCGCAGCCGGCGACGCGGCCGCGCCCGTCAGCACCGAGCGCTCGAGAAATTGCCGCCGTGTCAGCATGGGCTCCGCCATTCTGCCACGACCGCCACCGTCGGTCATCGATGCCGGCAAGCCGCGTAAGATGGTGCGGCAGGATGGCCGCTCTCCTCCGTCACGACCTGTTCAGACTCGTCCACTACTGGTGGCCGCTCGTTGTCGGCTGGTCGGTCACGGAAGTGGTGGCACGCGCGACGGCGCGTCCGGCCGACCCGTCGGGTGTGGCCGTACTGCTCTGCGGCATCGGCGCCGCCTACAGCCTCGATCGCCGCCTCGATCGCCCGGCCGCGCTGACGCCGTGGGTCAGACAATCGCTGTCGGTCGCCGCGCTGGGCTCGGCGACTGTCGGCGCCGGACTGTTGCTGTGGCTTCCCCTCGAGACCGCCGCCCTCGTCCCGGTGCTCGGCGTCGTCGCGCTCGGCTACCGTGCGCTGAAGCGGGTGCCGCTGGCGAAGAATCTCTGCGTGCCGCTCGTCTGGACCTGGGCGACCATGGCGCTGCCCTTTCATGACGGGTCGTGGTTCGGCTGGCGGTGGGTGCTCCAGCCGGTGGCGGCGCCACTCTTCCTGCTGTGCGCGGCCGGCTGCCTGCTGTGCGACCTCAAGGACGAGCCGGACGATCGCCACGCCGGCGACTCGAGCCTGGCGGTGACCTTCGGCGGCCGCGGTGCGGCGGCCATCGGCGTCTGCCTTGCGCTCGCCGGCGGACTGCTGGCCTTCGTCGAGCAGCGCTCCGGCCTCACCGTGTCGGCGGTCGGCCTCGGCCTCACGGCCCTGCGGCCGCAGCTGCTCGCCACCGATATCGTCGGGCCGCTGCTCGTGGACGTGATTCTCTCGATGCCGGGATTCCTCATCGCCTGGCAGATCGTCTGATCGGTCCCAAGCCGTGCCGATCCCAGTCCCGCCACTCGCCTGCTCGGTCCGCGCCTGCCAGCGCCGGCTCGTGCGCACCGGCACGGCGTGGCGCTGCGAGGCCGGCCACACGTTCGACATCGCGCGCCGCGGCTACGTCAACCTGCTGCAGCCCACCGACCGCAAATCGCTGGACGCCGGAGATACGAGGGCGGCGGTCGAAGCACGGGCGCACCTCGTGGCCGCGGGTGTTGGCGGCGCGCTGCTCGAGCGCTTCATCGGGCAGGCCGAGTCGGCCGTGCGAGCGACCGCGGCTCTCGCGGGCCGCGAGTCGCCGGCCGACATGACGGCACCGGTCGTCGTCGACCTCGGCTCCGGATCCGGCGAGACGCTCGCGGCACTCGCCCGCCGCCGGCCGATCGTCGGTATCGGCATCGACCTGTCGACCGCCGCGGCTGAACACGCGGCGCGTCACGCACGCACGCTGGTCACGGAGGCGGCGCCGCCGATCACGTGGGTCGTGGCCAATGCGGATCGCCGGCTGCCGCTGCTCGACGCGAGCGTCGACCTCGTGCTGTCACAGCAGGGCCGACGGAATCCCGTCGAGTGCGCGCGCGTGCTGAAGCCGGGCGGGCACCTGCTCGTCAGCGTGCCGGCGGTGGACGACCTGGTCGAGCTGCGCGAGGCGGTGCAGGGGGCTGGCGGCGAGCGGAACCGGATGGAGGCGGTGGTCGCCGACCATGCGCCGTACTTCACGGCCGTGGCGCGCACCACCGCGCGGGTGCAGCAGACGCTCGAACGGCCGGCGCTGCTCGATCTGCTCCGCGGCACCTACCGCGGCGTGCGGCGCAGCACGGCCGAGCGGTTGGCGGGGCTCGACCGGCTCGACGTCACGCTGTCGTGGGAGCTGTGCCTCTTCGCAGCGGACGCCGTCAGCCGGGCGTCCGGTTGAGCGTCGAGCGTGCCGCTCGTGGCACCGGGTTGCGTCACCCACGGTGGGCGTGTAGCGTATTCACCATGAAACGTACGGTTTTTGCGCTCGGACTTGTGATTGCCCTCTTCGTCGGCCTGCTGGCCGGCACCACCGCCCAGCAACCGGCTGCCGGCGGCGTCGCCATCGACCGGGACGACATCGGCGGCGTCGTCGCCGGGCCGAAAGGGCCCGAGGCCGGCGTCTGGGTGATCGCCGAGACCAGCGATCTGCCGACAAAGTTCGTGAAGATCGTCGTCACCGACGACCAGGGCCGCTACCTGCTGCCCGACCTGCCCGGCGCCAACTACGACGTGTGGGTCCGCGGCTATGGCCTCGTCGACTCGCCGAAGGTGAAGTCGGCCCCCGGCAAGAGCCTGAACCTTACAGCCGTACTGGCGCCGAATGCACGCGCCGCCGCGCAGTATTATCCCGCCGGCTACTGGCTGTCGCTCATGAAGGTGCCCGACGCCAGCGAGTTCCCCGGCACCGGGCCCGATGGCAACGGCATCAACCCGGCGATGAAGAGCCAGTCCGAGTGGATCGCCCGCAGCCAGTCGTTCGGCTGCACGCAGTGCCACGCGCTCGGCAGCAAGGGGACTCGCGAAGTTCCGGAGGCGCTCGGCCACTTCAACTCCGGCGCCGAAGCCTGGGAACGGCGGGTCCAGTCGGGCCAGGCTGGCGCCCAGATGAGCGGCATGCTCAACCAGTTCGGACGCACGCGCGCGCTGCAGGTCTTCGGCGACTGGACCGACCGCATTGCCAAGGGCGAGGTGCCGCCGGCGCCGCCGCGCCCGCAGGGAATCGAACGCAACATCGTCATCACCGAGTGGGACTTCGCCGAGCCCAAGGTCTACCTCCACGACGTCGTCTCGAGCGACCGGCGCAACCCGAAGGTGAATGCCAACGGCCCGATCTACGGCGCGCTCGAACTGAGCGCGGACTACTTGCCGGTGGTCGATCCGAAGACGAACGCGGCCAGCAAGATTCCGCTGACGGTGCGCGATCCCGAAACGCCGGCGACCTCGCCGGCGATGCCGGCGCCCTCGCCGTACTGGGGTGACGAGCCGATCTGGACGAGCAAGAACAACGTCCACAACACGATGCTCGACGGCCAGGCGCGCGTCTGGATGACCTCCACCGTCCGCCCGTCGCCCAATCCCGATTTCTGCAAGCCGGGCTCGTCGCACCCATCGGCCAAGGTCTTCCCGCTCGAGCGCGCCGGCCGGCATCTCGCCATGTACGACCCGAAGACGAAGCAGCTGACGCACATCAGCACCTGCTTCGGCACGCACCACCTGATGTTCGCCGAGGACGCCAACAACACGCTGTGGGCGAGCGCCGGCGGCGGCGGCGGCGTCATCGGGTGGTTGAACACGAAGGTGTTCGACGAGACGCACGACGAGGTGAAGGCGCAGGGCTGGGCGCCGTTCGTCATCGATACCAACGGCAACGGCAAGCGTGACGCCTGGGTGGAACCCACGCAGCCGGTCGACCCAACCAAGGACAAGCGGCTCAACTTCGGCCTCTACGCCGCCTCACCGGCACCCGACGGATCCATCTGGGGCACGGTGCTCGGATTCCCCGGCGCCATCGTCCGCTTCGTGCCGGGCGCCAATCCGACCGAGACCGGTCTCACGGAGTACTACGAGCTGCCGTGGAACGACCCGAAGGCGCCCGTGAAAGGCTTCTCGCCGCGCGGCGGCGACGTCGACCGCAACGGCGTGTTCTGGGCGGCGCTCGCGAGCGGGCACCTGGCCAGCTTCGACCGCCGCAAGTGCACGGTGCTCAACGGCCCGACCGCGACGGGGAGTCACTGCCCCGAGGGATTCACCCTCTATCAGGAGCCGCTGCCGCAGTTGCAGGGCGTGACGACGCCCGGCAGCGCCGAGGCGAGCTACTACACGTGGGTGGACCAGTTCGACACCCTCGGGCTGGGCGCCAACACCCCGATCAACACCGGCAACGCCTCCGAGGCGCTGCTCGCGCTGAAGGATGGCCAGTGGGTCAAGATGCGCGTGCCGTATCCGTCGGGCTACTACACCAAGTGGATGGACGGCCGGGTGGACGATGCGAACGCCGGGTGGAAGGGCAAGGGGCTCTGGTCCACCACCGGCACGCGGACGCCGTTCCACATGGAGGGCGGCCGCGGTACGACCAGCAAGGTCGTCAAGTTCCAGCTGCGGCCCAACCCGCTGGCGAAATAGAACGTGTTCGCCGTCTCCGGCCGTCCCGCGTGGGCGGCCGGAGCGGTGGCTTCTGTCCCGTGCGCATCCGCCCCGCCATCCGTCTCGCCCTCCTGTTGTGGCTCGCCAGCGCCCTCGTCTCGGCGCAGCGCGGCGGCATGTTCCAGGGCCGGGCCGACGATGCCGCCATCGACTACCTCGGTGGTCCGCTCGACAACGTCGTTGACGCGTTGAACCGGCGGCTGGCCGCCGGCGAGGTGCAACTGTCATTCGGCGGGCGCAGTGGTTACTTGCAGAGCGCGCTCGCCGCGCTCGGCATCTCCATCGACTCGCAGCTCCTCGTCTTCTCGCCGACCAGCCTGCAGGCGCGTCGGATCAATCCGGCGAATCCCCGCGCGTTGTTCTTCGCCGATCAGGTCGCACTCGGCTGGGTGCGCGACGGCGACGTCCTCGAAGTCGCGGCGCACGATCGCACCCAGGGCATCGTGTTCTATGCGCTGGATCAGAAGCCGACCGACCGGCCGCAGTTCAAGCGGATGACCATGTGCCTCGGGTGCCATAGCGGTGGCCCGACGCTCGGCATTCCTGGCCTGTTGATGTTCAGCACGCGGGCGGCCGACGCGCAGTACGTCGATCGATCGGTGATGGTGGATCATCGCAGTCCGCTGGCGGAGCGCTGGGGCGGCTGGCTGGTCACCGGTGACAGCGGGAGGAACCGGCATCTCGGGAACCTCGTGCCGGGGCTCGACAACCGGCCGACGCGCGCGCTGGCGTCAGCCGAGGGCTTGTTCGACGCCGACGGCTACCGCTCGACCCACAGCGACATCGCGGCGCTGATGGTGTTCTCGCACCAGGCGCACATGACGAATCTGCTCATCCGGGCGAGTTGGGAAGCGCGCGCCGCCGACCCGGCGCTGCATCCGCCGTTCTCCAGCGACGCGGAGCAGGCCGCCCGCATCGCGACGGTCATGCACGGCGTCGCCGAGGAAGTCGTCGACTACCTGCTCTTCGTCGACGAGGCACCGCTCGCGGATCGCGTGCGCGGGTCATCGGGTTTCGCGGCGCGTTTCTCCGCCTCGGGACCGCGGGATCGGAAGGGGCGGTCGCTGCACGAGCTCGATCTCAACACGCGCTTGCTGAAATACCGCTGCAGCTACCTGATCTACTCGCCGGCGTTCGACGCGCTGCCGCCGGCGATCCAGCGTCCGATCTACGAGCGCCTGTGGCAGGTGCTCTCCGGTGAGGAGCGCTCGCCGCGCTACACGACCGCCTTGCCGCGCGCCGACCGCCAGGCCATCGTCGAGATCCTGCGCGATACGAAGCCGGAACTGCCGTCCTACTTCCGGCGTTCGCTCAAGTAGCCGGCGAAACACGGTCCGGACCGGTGGGAGAGCGGTTCCATATGACGTGGGATGACGCTGTTGCACACCTGGCTGCGGTCGCGGCGACATCGCTGCTGTTCGGCACCTATTGGCTGTTTCGCGTGTGCTACGTTCGCGCCCTTCAGGGGGCCATCTATTCGCCGGCGGGCGAATCCACGCTGGCGCCCGCCACCGCCACGCCCGGGGCATCGAGCGTCACGCTTGGCTGGGTCGACGCAGGCACGTGGGCCGGTCGGCACGAGCCGGCGGCTGTGGCGGCGCGGCGTCAGGACGCGGCCGCGCGGGCGGCCTACGGTGTCTCAGGCGCGGTCCTCGTGGCCGTCGCATTTCTCGTCGTCTACGTGGGCCTTCGGATGAACGGCTACGTGTGGCGCGGCGCCGTCGTCGTCGCGTTTCTCCACACGTTCGTCGGTCTCCTGCTGTCCTTGATCTTCGCGCGACCGACCTGGCGCGTCGCCGGGCTTGCGGTCGCCGCGTGGGTTGTGACCTATTTCGGCGTGACCGTGGGTGTGGTGCACACCTCATGGAGCACTGCCGCGACCGTGTTGGCGGACAACGTCCTCGTCACGATGAGCCTGCCGGGCTTGATCGTCCTGCCGTTCGCGTGGCGGGCCATGCGGCCGCTGGTCGTCGCCTTCGTCCCGTTCCTGGCGCTGCTCGCCACGGTGGCCACCGCCACGGTGATCGTGTTCGACCTGCTTGACCTGCCATTGACCGGCCAGCCGACGGCAGGTGCCGTGGTGGGAGGGGCGTTGGCCGCGGTGTTCGGTATGGGGCTCGTCGTGCGACAGATCCGGCGTGGCGTTCGCCCGGCTTTCGTCGTGATCTGGCTTGCCGGACTGTGCGTCGCAGCCCTGGCGCTGTGGCGCAGTGCGCACCCGCTCGCAGCCGGCGCGCTCGGAGTATTCACGCACGGGCTGTTCGCCCTCGTCACGTGGGGCCTGCTGCGTGGGCTTCTGCGCCTGAAGCGACGCGGCTTCGCGCCCTCTGAGACGTTGCACTACGTCGGCTGTTGCGGAATCTACTCGATACTCGCTGCACTTGCCGGGCAGCTGCCCTGGGGATCGCTGCTCCCAGCGTCGGCTCTCCTCGCCCCGGTGGCGGTTCTGTATCTACTCCTCGGTCGCAGCCCGCAACCGACCGAGGCTCGTCAGCGCATGGTGCTCCTCCGTGTGTTCGGCCAGGTGCCGATCCACAGCTGGCTCATGGATCTGCTGGACGACACCTGGCGACGGACCGGTCGCATCGACACCCTCGTCGGACTCGACCTCGCTTTGCACACATTGAACGCGCTGGCGCTGGAAGACTTTTTTCGCGGCCGGATCCGCCGGCAATTCGTGCGACACGCCGTCGACGTTCCGGAACGGCTGGCGTCGCTGCCATCGACGCGGGCCCTCGATCGCCGGTATCCGCTCAACGAGCTGCACTGTCTGCCTGGCACCTGGCAGCCGGTGGTTCGGGCGTTGCTGCGGCAGGCGGACGTGGTCCTGATCGACGTCAGGGGGCTGCACGCCAGGAATCACGGGGCGCTGTTCGAGCTCGAGCTGGCGGTACGGCTGGTGCAGCTGCAGCGGCTCGTCCTCGTCGCCGATCCGCAGACGGACAGATCCCTCGTCGAGCAGTCGGTGCGCGCAGGGTGGAGTGCGCGCGAGGACGGTCTACGGACTTCTCCGACCGCGCCCGTGCTCACGGTGCTGGTGGTGACCCGGTGCTCGCACCTCGTCGCGCAGGGGATCACCAACGCCGTTTTCGCCGCCGCCGGCAGTCCGCGGGCCGTTTCATCTAGCCTCGAGAACTGCTAGACGTCATACTCGCGCCAGCGCGGCCCAGCCCGCTGAGGAGACGGCAATGGCGAAGAGTATCGTGCTGTGTTCGGACGGCACGGGCAACGCGTTCGACGAGCGCGCGACCAACGTGTCGATGCTGATCCGGTCAATCGACCTGCGCCGCCACACGGCGCCGGACCGGTCGCAGATGGCCTTCTACGACCAGGGCGTTGGCACCAACCCGGGATTGGTCGCGGACGCCAAGGCCTACGCCCGGTCGCGGCCGGAGGCAGAGATGCTGACGGTGCTGCCCGAGCCCCAGACACCGCGGTGGATGCCAGGGCCGGTAGTACGGCTGCGGGGGCTGGTGGATGGCTACGGGCTTGACTGCAACGTGAAGGAGCTGGTGCGCGCGCTGGCGGAACATTACGAGGATGGTGACAGCCTCTATCTGTTCGGCTTCAGTCGCGGCGCATTCACCGTGCGCGCTGTCGCCGGGTTCATCTACCGTTGCGGCCTGCCTCGGCCCGGCCAGCACTTCGACGCCTGGTTCGCCGACGGCTTTGCGCTGTATTCGGTTTTCTCGCCGGCCGCCAGCGCTGTCGAGCCGTTCCTCGAAAGGTCGCGCCTCGTGGAGGTCGATTTTCTGGGCCTCTGGGACACGGTGAAATCCTATGGTGGCTTGCGTCCAATCAGCTGGCCGCATCTTCGCCACAACCCGGCGGTCAGGGTCGTGCGCCACGCGTTGGCGCTTGACGAGCGGCGCGCATGGTTCCAGCACACCACCTGGGGCAGCATCCACGAGGTACTTTGCGGCGCGCCGGTCGAGCCGGACCCACGGTATCAGACACAGCAGGTCGAAGAGGTCTGGTTTCGCGGCTACCACTCGGACATCGGCGGCGGCAAGGACGAGCAGGAGTCCGCCCGGGTCCCACTGCTGTGGATGCTGGGCGAGGCGGCCAACCACGGCTTGCGGCTCAACGACGACGGCAGGCAGCGATTCGACAACACGGACGACTTCAACCGGAAGGTGGCCACGCACGAAACGTATCCGTGGTGGTGGCCGGCCGTCGGGGCGATTCCGCGTCAGGAGCTGCGAAACGATTGCCGGCCCCCTCGGCGAACTCTCGCGATGGGGGCACGCTCGCTCCGCGATCCGCAGTTGCCCCGGCTTCACGACAGTGGCCAGCCGAAGGAAGTGTTGGTGCACGTCAGCGCGCTCGACGCCGTGCGTCTCCCACGCGTGCGACCGATCCGCACGCGCCTGCCGCCACCAGCGTTGACGACGGCGGCCGCGCAGCTCGAGCCCGCACAGCAGTGAACGGGACAACCGGGGGGGGCGCGACGCATTGGTCTGCTGGATGTTCCAGGCCCGGTCGACCGCAAGCGCGGGAAACGGCTCGTGATTGGCGAGCATGAGTCGGACCGCGGAGAAGATCGACGCCATCGCCGGCGCGTCGAGGCGGCTCGCGCGGAACAGCGGCGCGAAACCGGCCGCCACCAGCCAGTCGTTCCGGTCGCGCAGCGGCACGTCGAGGGCGTCCGTGAGCTGCAGTACCATGGCGCGGCTCGGTCTCGCGCGGCCGGACTCGAGGAAGCTCAGATGGCGCTGGGACACGCCGGTGTCGAGCGCCAGGCCGAGTTGCGACACCCGGCGGCGGTGCCGCCAGGTCCGAAGCAGTGCCGGAAACGCCGCGGGCGCCAACGGCTGGTCCAGCGCCACGCTCATCGAGCGGTCCTCGTCATGACTGCCGTCCATTCTCGGCCGCACCTGCGCCGCGTGGCAATGACCTCCGAAGTAATTGCCCGCCCGGCGCCAACCGGTAAGAGTGGACGCCACGAGGAGGACATGATCATGACGACACGCTCGATCGGCCTGCTGGCTGCGATTATCGCGTTCGGCGCACTGTCGGCCAAGGCCCTGGCCACCCACGGCTACTGGGGCATCATCGCCCCGCACTTCCAGACCTGGGGCGCCGGCCAGGTACTGGCCGACCTGGTGATTCTCGCGCTGCTCTCGTGCATCTGGATGGTGTCGGACGCACGGACGCGCGGGCTCAACGCCTGGCCGTTCGTGCTGCTGACGCTGGCCGCCGGTTCGTTCGGTCCGCTGCTCTACCTGTTGCGGCGCGAGGGTCAGGCGCCCGTCAACGCCAAGTGACGAGCCGCATGACCGCCGTGCACGGGCCGGCGAGGGCGAGTCCGTCGCAGCGTTCGTCGAGAACGTCGAGCCATTTGGTTTAGACTCGCCGCATGGGACTCTTGACCTTCAGCATCAACGTCACCCTGGACGGCTGTGTCGACCACCGGGAGGGGATCGCCGACGATGAGACACACGCCTTCTTCACCCGCCTCATGGACGAGGGCGGGGCGATGCTGTGGGGCCGCGTCACCTACGAGATGATGGAGAGCTACTGGCCGGCGGTCGCCCGCGGCGACGCGGAGGCACCGCCGGCGCTGCGCGAGTGGGCGGTCAAGCTGGAGGCCAAGCCGAAGTACGTGGTGTCGTCGACGCGGACGGACTTCCCGTGGACCAACAGCCACCACATCGCCGGCGACCTGCGCACCGGCGTGCAGGCGCTCAAGGACGCGACCCCGGCTGGCGTGCTCCTCGGTAGCGGCACGCTCGCAACCGAGCTGGACCGGCTGGATCTGATCGACGAGTACACGTTCCTCGTCCACCCCAGGATCGCCGGCCACGGCCCGACCCTGTACCAGAGCGGGCTGCCCGGCACGCGACGGCTCGAGCTGGTCTCAGCGAAGCCGCTCGGCAGCGGCGCGGTCGCCATGCACTACCGGCGCGAGCGCTGACTCAGCGCAACCTCAGCACAATCGCCACAACGCGACTCTCGGTCCTGGCGGGCGCGCGCTCGTTCATTGGAATTCCCGCAGGAACGGTACCGCTTGGCTCCGGCGCCGATCGGACGGCAGTTCGACGGCCCCTGATGGCGGGCACAATCGACTGGCGGTCAAGCTCACCGTCGCCTAGTGAACGCCGTTCACCGCAAACGCCCAGTGCGCCTTCGCGCGCGCCATCACCCACGCGAGATCCTCGCGCAGCATGTAGCCGTCGCGAATCAGCGCGTCGCTGGCTGACTGCACACGCTGCAGATACTTTTCTTCCGACGGATACCGTTCATCAATCGATCGCCGCGGATCGTCGGAACCCGTGCGCGCCGGCGCCGTCTTCGCAAACGGGATGTACGACCCGAGCAACTGGTAGATGTCGCCTGGATTGCCTACGGCATCCGCTCGGAAGTTCCATCCCGTCGTCGTCGCCAGCGGAACGGCGACCTCCGGGTCGCGGATACCGCCGAGGTCGAGGCCATCCTCGTCCACTTGAGGGACCAGGTGCGGCAGGGGCCGCACCTGATCACCCACGACGCGTGCTGGTCCTGTGATGGTGCGCGGGTCGGGGCGCGATGCTATCAAGGGAAACCTGACGTCACGACTGTGGACCAGCGTGCCGTCGCTCAATCGCGGATACCGGCTGGCGGGTGGGGGCACGCCCTCCGCCGTCCACCGGTACAACGCCCGCAGCAACGCCCGCATAACATTGTCCTGCGGCGTCGGATTGTTCAACTCCCGTCCGCCGCTGCGAACCGACCCACCACCTGCAGCCGTACGCTCCGGTGGAAACGGACCGACGCCGTGCATGGTGCCAGACAAAAGATAGCTGCGCACGTTGTCGGGCAGGATGAGGTCGCGCGTGCCGTCCACCGAGGTGTGCGTCAGCGCCGCCGCGCGCCCACCGCCCCAATACTCGACCGGTGTGTTGGTATAGAACACCTTCGGCCGCTGCTCCGGTCGATAGCGTGCCTGCAACCCACCGCGTGTCCCATCGATGTCGGCTTCTTCCGCATCCGTGAAGGGAAACGCCGTCGGCTTGAAGACGTCGCCGGTGACAGGCGTCGCGAATCGTTCGTTGAACGAGCCGCGCGCGGCACCGGCAATGTGCGCCCACACCGCATCGAAGACGCGGCGTTCGCGCTCGTCCGCGTTGAATCCTTCGTACAGGAACGTCCGCAAGAAACGTCCGGTCTGCGACACCCCAAACGCATACGCCGACGTCCCATGAATCGGCAGGTCGGTTCGGTACCGGAACGCCGCCGCCGCATCACGAATCGCGGCCAAGCCAACGCCGGCCACCTGCGGGCGGCTGGCCCGATACGCGAGGCGATAGTAGCGACCCGGTTCGAGCCCATCATCGACGCGAATGCGCGGAAGCCCACTCGGGTGTGCGACAAAGTGCCAGCGATTCCGTGGCACCACGGTTCCGGTCTCGAAGTAGCGATCGCGGACCGTCAACACATCCGTCGCGCTCTCCGGATCAAACGGTGGATAGATGACGGGTGGGCGTCCGGCCGGGTCGTCGATCAGGAATGTCTCTTCTACTTTGGCGTTCACCATGATCTCGGCGGCCATGGCGGCGATCGCGCTCCCGGCCGGGAGCGTCGCCAGGGGTGCCTGAACCCGCAGGAGGGGCGCTGGGACGTCCAGTTCCCAACCCACGCCGACGATCGTGTAGCCGTCGCGCATCAGCAGACCGTCGCCGAAGGCCTCGGCCGCCATGTCGTTGGAACCGGGACGGCCGCGATTGAATCGCCGGATCATGGCCATGTTGCCGCGGTTCGCGACTTCGAAGAACAGGACTCCGTTGCCCTTGCTCGCATCAACGGGGCGGAAGACGATGAGCGACGAGGTGAAATGCACGCGCCCGTCGGCAGCCCGCGGAGCGTAGCGCAAGTCGACGATGCCGCGGTTGTGCGGGTTGGCGGGGTCGAGCGCGAACGCAATCTCGCCCACCAGGCGCTCGTAGGTGCCGACGCTCCCAAAGCTCTGCCCGCCGGCCACGACCTCGCGCGACGTGATCCGCACAGCCGTGACCTCGCCAGAGGCTGCAGACGCGTGCACGCCGAAGGCCAGCGTCAGCCACACCACGCCGCCGCGGACTGAGCGCCGCAATCGTCCCGTCGCCATACGCAGACCTCCCTTGTGGATTGAGAGACACTGTAACGGCGATCCGCGCCGCTGTCGACCGCTCATCCTTCCAGCCCTGCGCTGAGGTGCTCAGACGCGCTGACTGCGGGAGGTGGTCGGCCGGTGGCCGCTGTGGTCCGGTCCTGACTACGTGAGCGCGACGTACCAGGAGTATTACCTCTCGAGTCACGATAGTCAGCCTCGCCATCCGCGGAGTATCCGCGTAGTGGCTCTCCCGGCCAGGCCGCGGGCCTGGAGGTCCGTTGCGACCAGTTCACGCCTTTCGGCGAAGGGGGTGGCAGCGCTTTGGATAAGTCACGGTCGTCTTCGAGGCTAAGGCTGGGCCCGACGTGCTGACCGAGGTGCGCGAGCGTCTTCGGGCGTTGCTCGGCTTGTAGCGTGGCTAGGCCCGGTCGAAGTCCTGCGCGGAGCGCAGAGGCTTCGATGAACGTTCCTGGCTCTACGGTGTGCGACAAGGCCGGCGTGTTAGCTCCGCCGATCTCGAAGCTGCTACCGGTGGCGCGTGAAACGCATGAAGGCCTGCCCTATCGCGCCGAGAGCGTGACGTCGTCGAGGTAGATGGCATCGCTGTTGTCCGAGGCGGCGCATCGGAACCGGACCTTGACGGTCGAGGCGCCGGCCAGCGGCACCGCCACGTCACCGATATGACGACGACCGACAAAGAAGTCGGTTCCCTCCACGAGGTCGGCCACCGTTTCCCAGGCGCCGTTGTCGCGCTGGATCTCGACGATGTAGCCCTCGCCCATTTCCATACCAATGGCCACCGCGCGGTACTCGATGCGCAGCGTGGTGTAACTCGCCACTGCAAGCCCGGTGGTGCTGAAGATCGACGACGCGGAGCCGCTGTGGTCGCGCAAACCGACGCTGTAGCTGCCGCTCGCTGCCAGCGTCCCATCGTGGTATCGCACCGCATCGGCGCCGCCGTCGGTGAAGTCACCCAGGTCGGCCTCGAAGTCGGTGTGCGATAGCACGGCCTCCTGCAGGACGCCGACCGCGCTCCACGCGTTGCCGATCTGCACCACCTGGTCCGAGCCAGGGCCGAACAGGTCGACGGCAGCGGCGATCGTCGCCACGCGGGCATCCTCGAACTGCGCCAGCGGGGTCAGGTATGCCGTGTGTGCGAGGTAGAAGATGCGCGCCGCGTCGCGGATTCCGATGCCGGTGACGACGGTGGTCGACTTGCCGCGCGGATGGGTCCCGCCGTTCGCGGCCAGGTAGAAGGCGAGGTTGGCGATGCCCGAACCGTAGTGCGGGTCAAGGTTGCCAACGAACGTGGTCCAGAAGTCCGTCGAAAACCCGTCGCGGGCGGGATCGTCCATGTAGCGTACGGGACCGCTGAGGAAGACGTCCTCATACAGGGTCCAATTGTCGGCACTGCTCGGACCGTTCACATCACCGCCGGTGTCGCGGTACCACTCGCACACGTTACCGAAGATGTCGGACATCGCCTCGTTGAGGGCGCCCGACTCCCCAGCGTAGATGAGGTTCGACGTCCGCTCGGTGACCGCATGGGTCAGCTCGTGGGCGGTCAGGTCCATCGAACGCGTGAACCGGCGCGTCCACCCGGGGGCGCCGTCGCCGAAGACCAACTGCGTGCCGTTCCAGAACGCGTTGGCGTAGTTGGTGCTGTAGTGCACCGAGCTGATGAGCGTCGCGCCGGCGTTGTCGTACGAGTCGCGCCCGAACAGCGCCCGGTAACAGTGGTACGTCGAGCCCATGCGGTCGTAACTGTTCCTGATGTCGACATCGCTGTTGACCGGGCCGAGGCCGCCCTCTTCAAGAGCGAGCTGCCCAGGCAACGACGTGCCGTGGTTGGCGCTATAGACACGGCGGTTGAGCGCGGCCTGCAGATTGTCGTAGCTCCACACCACCGCGCCATCTGTGGCGTCGACGAACACAACCGGCCGGAAGGGCTCGCCGCCCTGTTCGTAGTCGAGTTGGACGCGATACGCCAACCGATCCTGGCCGAGCCGGCGCAGGACCTGGAGTTCGACCGTACTGGCGGGCTCCACCGACGATGCCGCCGTCGCCGCGATCGCAGCCGCGAGCGCCGTCGCGGGATCGATGGCCGGGCGAACATCGGCCGCGATGCCGCGTGCGAATCGATCGGTCAGCCCGGCGAAGCGGCCGCCGGCGTCAAGGTGGACGATGGCCTCGGCACCGAACACCGGCACGCCCCCTATGGTCTGCGCAATGCGCACGTGAGCGCGGCCGAGTGCATCGATCTCGACGGTGCGGGCCCGTCCAAGCTCCACGCCGGCCACGAACGTCGCCGCCTCCCGCAGGTGGCGGAAGCCGAGATCCTCGGCGCGCCTCAGCGAGGCCTGGTCGCCGGCCACGAACGGTTGCGCCAAAGTCTGGGCGTTCAACGATGTGCAGGCCGCGATGACCGCGCCAGCGGCGATCGTGATCGAGAGCGTTGCGACACGCGTCATTGGGTGGCTTACGTGCGTTGCCACTGGCAGTCCGACGATTCGGTTCCTATTGGCAACGAGACCGATAGCGGCATTGGCTGCGGTAACTGGACAAGCATAGACACGGCCCGCG
>CADEDC010000068.1 GCA_902825985.1 uncultured Acidobacteriota bacterium
AGCCGCGCAACAACGAGACCGCCCAGATGGCGGGTGAACTGGCGGTAGACGGCGCACAGCCGCTTCGCTACAACGGCTACAAGGTGCCGCTGATGCGGAACCTCGTCACGCGCGCGATCCGCGGCACCACCACGGCACAGACCACATAGCCGTCGACAGGCACCAGGCCTCCGTCCCCGGTCGGCCACGGCCGTCAGTCACCAGGACTGACGACCGGGCCGCCGGGGCGAGAGCTTTGGCGATCTGCCCCCCTTCCACCGGTTCAACAAGGCAACACTTGCGCCATCTGTTCCCGCTGCTGTTCCTGACGTCGCTCCTCGCTGGCTGTCAGGACGGGCCGCGTCCTGGTTCGCAGCCGCTGACCGAACCGCCGGCGGCCTATCCGGGCGGGACGACGGCCGGTGCGCCCGCGGCGGACGCGGCGAGAGCCGCCACCTCCGGCGATCCGAAGCCCGAAGTGATCTGGGAGCGCCTCGGCTCCTGGACCGGCAAGCAGAGCGTCCAGACCGAGTCGTTCACCGGGTTGACCGGCGGCCTGCGGGTGAAGTGGGAAGTCAAGGGGCCGGCCGACGGTACGTTCCTGCTGACGATTCACAGCTCGATCAGCGGCCGCCCGCTTCAGGTTGCGGTCGATCAGAAAGGTCCCGGCGCCGACACGGCCTACGTCAACGAAGACCCGCGCGTGTTCTTCGCCGTCATCGAATCCGATCGCATGGAGTGGTCGTTCACGGTTGACGAGGCGATGGGAACCCGAACCGCGGCGCCCGGCCGGTAGCCTCCGACCGGTGGGAGAAACCGCGGAGCTCCTCGCCGCGCGGCCGTGGCCGCGGGCAGCCATAACGCCGCCGCAGCAGCGCCCCGAGAGACAGACATCAACTATGAAGTACCGACTGCTCGCAGATACCGGCGTATTCGTGTCAGAACTCTGCCTCGGCGCCATGACGTTCGGCGGCCGCGGCCAGTTCTGGGAGGTCATCGGCGGCCTCGAACAGTCGGCTGTCGACGCTCTGGTGCACCGGGCGCTCGATGCCGGCATCAATTTCATCGACACGGCCAACGTCTACTCCACCGGAGAGTCCGAGACGTTGCTCGGCACGGCCCTGGCGGGACGCCGCCAGAGCGTCGTCCTCGCCACCAAAGTGCGCGGGCGGATGGCGCCAGGGCCGAATGATGTCGGTCTCTCCCGGCTGCACATCATGCAATCGGTCGACGCCAGCCTGACGCGCCTCGGCACCGACTACATCGACCTGTTCCAGATCCACCGTCCGGACGCGCTGACGAACATCGAGGACACGCTGCGCGCCCTCGACGACCTCGTGCGCTCGGGCAAGGTGCGTTATATCGGCTGTTCCAACCTGCCGGCCTGGCAGATGATGAAGGCGCTCGGCCTCTCGCGCGCCCAGGGGCTCGAGCGGTTCCGGTGCACGCAGTCGTTCTACTCGCTGGCCGGTCGCGATCTCGAACGCGAGATCATCCCATGCATACGGGACCAGAACCTCGGATTGCTGGTCTGGAGCCCGCTCGCCGGTGGCTTCCTGTCGGGCAAGTTCACGCGTGACGGGGTCGACGCCGCCGGTCGTCGCGCCAGTTTCGACTTCCCGCCGATCGACAAGGAGCGGGCCTTCGCCATCGTCGACGTGCTGCGGCCCATCGCGCAGGCGCACGACGCCAGCGTGTCGCAGATCGCCCTGGCCTGGCTGCTGGCGCAGCCCGCCACCACCAGCGTGATCATTGGTGCGCGCAGGCTGGAGCAGCTCGAGGACAACCTCAAGTCGGTGGATGTCGTCCTCTCCGCCGATGAGCTCGCGCGGCTCGACGAGGTCAGTCGGCTGTCAACCGAGTATCCGGAGTGGATGAGTTCGGCCCTGCCATCCGATCGCCTGCCCGGACAGGAGCGCCGTTTCGACGTGAAGAAGTAGTCGCCGACACGTGGACCGTCGGCGGCGACGTTCCTCTATTCGGACCGGTCGTTGTCGTCGCGTCGTGCCGGCTCCTCGGCAGTCCGGCGGGCGATGATCGATGCGGGCAGCCGGCCCCCGGCATGCTTGACGCCCCAGTCCGACATCGCCCGGATGAGCGGGCGCAGGTCTTCGCCTTTCGCGGTCAATGTGTACTCGACCCGCGGCGGCCGCGCGCTGTAGCGCTGCGCCTTCACGATACCGACGGCGACGAGCCGCTTCAGGCGGTCGGCCAGGATGTTGGTCGGGATCGCCTCCGGCGAGCCCACGAACTCGGCGTAGCGCTTCTTGCCGAGGATGAGGTCGCGCACGATGAGCAGCGACCAGCGGTCGCCGAGCGCGTCGAGCGTGCACGAGACCGGGCAGCGCGATCGCCGTCGCCGGGCGGCGGGACGCACCGGTGCCCGGACCGCGGTTCGTCGCGATGGTCGGGCGGGTGATGCCGTGGGACGCGCCATCGGGCGCAGTCTAGCAGTTCTCGGCGCCACCGACTTGCGAATCGCAAGTTGTCGCCCGATTGTCATCATCAGTCACTTGTTAAATGCAAGTGACTCGGGCTAGCATCTCGTCAGATGCCCGTATCCGGCGCGGCTGGCCGCCTGAGGCCCTCGGCCCGTGTCCTGCTGGCGGTGATCGGCACCGCGATGGTCGCGGCCGCACCGTCGCCGGCCGGCGCGCAGCCGGCGCCGGCCGGCCGGTCGGCGGCCAGCGCGCAGGAGGCTCCGATTCCGGTGGCGCCGGCCGTCGTCGCCCGTGACGCGGCCGGTCACGTCACGGTGCGGGCGGTGCGGACCGAACAGGCGATTCGCATCGACGGCCGCCTGGACGAAGCGATCTACGAAACGACGCCGGCGATCGGCGACTTCCTGCAGCAGGAACCGAACGAGGGCCAGCCGGCCAGCGAGCGGACCGAGGCGTGGATTTTGTTCGACGAGGACAACGTCTACGTGTCGGCGCGCTGCTGGGACACGCAGCCGGAGCGCCGCGTCGCGAACGAGATGCGCCGCGACACCAACCAGCTGCGGCAGAACGACACGTTCGGCGTGCTGTTCGACACCTATCACGACCGGCGGAACGGCTACTTCTTCTATGCCAACCCGATTGGCGGCCTCGCCGACAGCCAGATCACCGACGAGAATCCACCGAACACCGACTGGAACACCATCTGGTCGATCAAGACCGGCCGTTTCGAACATGGCTGGACGATCGAGATGGCGATTCCGTTCAAGTCGCTGCGCTATGCGCCGGGGCGCGATCAGGTGTGGGGCGTCAACCTCCGGCGCGTCGTCCGCTGGAAGAACGAGTGGTCGCATCTCACGCAGATTCCGCGGGCGCTGACGACGTTTCGCGGCATCCTGAAGATCTCGTCGGCGGCGACGCTCGTCGGCCTGCAGGCGCCGCAGGCGCGGCGGACGTTGGAGCTCAAGCCGTATTCGATCGGCAGCATGACCACCGACCGGACGTCGTCGCCGGCGACGCGCAACGACCCGACCGCACGATTCGGCGGCGACGTGAAGTACGCCGTCACCCAGAACCTGGCGGCCGACTTCACCGTCAACACCGACTTTGCCCAGGTGGAGGTCGACGAGCAGCAGGTGAACCTGACGCGCTTCAGCCTGTTCTTTCCGGAGAAGCGCGACTTCTTCCTCGAAGGCCAGGGGACGTTCGCCTTTGCCGGACGTCAGAGCGCCGGCCTCGCGGCCGGCCAGGGGGACACGCCGTATCTGTTCTTCAGCCGACGGATTGGCCTGGATGGTGCCCGCACCGTGCCGCTGCGCGCCGGCGCCCGATTGACCGGCAAGGTCGGCGCCTACAGCATCGGCCTGCTGAATCTCGAGACCGGGCGGGACGCGGTCGCGGCCATCGATCCGGCGAACTTCACCGTGCTGCGGGTGAAGCGCGACATCCTGCGGCGCAGTGCCGTCGGCGTGATGTATACCCATCGCACCGAGACGCCGGGCCAGGTCGGGAGCAACGACGGGCTGGGAATCGACTCGACATTCTCGTTCCATCAGAACCTGCGCATGGAGTCGTACCTTGCGGCGACGCGGTCTGATGGGCGCTCCGGTGACAACCTGAGCTACCGCGGACTCTTCGACTACAACGCCGACCGCTACGGCGTGCAGGCGGAGCGGCTGGTCGTCGAACGCAATTTCACCCCGGCGGTCGGGTTCGTGCGTCGGCCCGACCTGCGCCGCAACTACGCGTCAGCGCGCTTCAGCCCGCGGCCGAAGCGGATTCCGCACGTTCGCAAGGTGACGTGGCAGGGCAGCCTCGGCTATTTCACGAACAACGCGAATCGCCTGGACACGCGCGAGATCAACGGTCAGGTACAGACGGAGTTCACCAACAGCGATGTCGCGGTCGTCAGCTACACCGACAACTTCGAACGCCTGGTCGTGCCATTCGCGATCGCGGCCGGCGTCAGTCTGCCGGTGGGCGGCTACCACTTTCACACGACACGCGCCGAGTACCAGGCGGGGCAGCAGCGCAAGACGTCCGGCACCATCACCTACGAGACCGGCACGTTCTATAACGGCGAGCGCCGGTCGATTGCCGTCGGTTCGGGGCGGGCCCAGATCACGCCGCAGTTGTCGCTCGAGCCGAGCCTGCAGATCAACTGGGTCAGCCTCGTGCAAGGGAGCTTTACCGCCAAGGTTGTGCGCTCGCGCCTGAGCTACACGATGACGCCACGGATGTTCGTCAGCGGGATCGTGCAGTACAACTCGGCGACCCGCTCCATGGGCAGCAACGTGCGCTTCCGCTGGGAGTACTTACCGGGCAGCGAGCTCTTCGTCGTCTATACCGACGACTACGACCCTCAGTCGGCGGCCGGCGTCGAGGCGCTGCGGAATCGCGCATTCGTGGTCAAGCTGAATCGGCTGCTTCGCCTGTGACCGCAGACCAGGCAGGCCGGCGCGCCCGATGTATTGGATCCGGCGCCGCCGTTGTATAATGTCGGTTCCTGCCAAGCAGAGTTTTCTCCCACGTGCGGAAGTGGCGGAACGGCAGACGCGCTAGCCTCAGGAGCTAGTTGGGGCAACCCAGTGGAGGTTCAAATCCTCTCTTCCGCACCACTCGACCCGTCTTCCGCACCACTCGACCCGACGGCCACCATCAGATCAGGTGGCCGATCCAGCGGCCAGACAGAAGAACGCCGGCCCACAGCACCATCGAGCACAGGCCGGCGATCCGGGCGCCGGTGACCGGCGTCCCATCGTTGTCCCAGGCCGCGATGCCGCGCTCGGTGCGCAGGTGGAACCACAGCATGTTGACGGCTGCCAGCACCAGCAGCAGCACCTTGATCTGAAACGCCGTGTTGTGGGCGTAGTGGGTCGCGCGGGTCGTGAACAGCGGCACGCCGGTGACGACGGCGACGACCGCCGCGGCCGCCGTCCACGGCAGGATCTCGGACGCGATGCGGCTGACGCGGTGCTGCGTCGCCGCGACGCCGAGCAGCCGCAGGTCCAGCATGGCAATGGCCCCGACGAGAAACGTCGCCGCGACGACGTGGATCGACTCGAGCAGCGGAAACCACCAGCTCTCACCGACGTACTGTGCCAGCGGCAGCAGTTCGAGCCATTCCCACAACGGATCCATCACTCCTCGCTCGGCAGCAGGTAGTCGGCGTAGGCGATCCAGCGGCCGGCGAGCACGACGGCCACCCACAGCAGCAGCGACGCCGCCGCCACCATCCGGCCCAGGACGCGTCCGCCGCCCGGCCCTTCCCAGTAAGCCGGATTCCGGGCCGTCACCCGGTGGAGTGCCAGCGTCACGATGACTGCCAGGGCCAGCAGCACGAATTTCAGCCGGAAGATCGGATTGACCGCGTAACGCTGCGGCCGCGCCAGGACGAAGATGATGCCCGACACGAACAGGAACGGCAGCGCCCACCAGGTCCACGGCAGGAGCCGGCGCGCCAGGTCAGAGGTCGGCTGGCCCCTGAGCGCCAGGCCGAGGATGCGGAGATCGATCAGGACGATCGACCCCATGACGGCGGCAATCGCCAGCAGGTGCACGGTCTGGATCATCGGCGGGAAGCCGCGGATCTGACTGAGAAGGTACACCGCGCCGGCCTGCAGCGCACTGCCGTCGATGCGGCTCGCCAGTTGTTCCAGCAATCGGGGGGAATTCTACCCGATCTGGCGATCAGCGCGCGGTTGCGAAGCCGGCTCGCAGGCCGGCGCGGTCGACCTTGACCCCGCGCAGGTAGACGTCCGCGATGCGGCGGCTGTTCGTGATGTCTGCGAGCGGACTGGCGTCGAGCACCACGAAGTCGGCGCTCTTGCCCGGGGCGATGGCGCCAAGGTCCTCGAGTTCGAGTATGGCGGCGGTGTTTCGCGTCGCAATCGTAATGGCGTCGGCCGGTGTCAGGCCGGCCGCGACGAGGTTTTCGAGCTCGGCGTGCGCCGTCCAGCCGATGAATCCACCGTTCTGTCCGCCGCCATCCGTTCCCAGTCCGAGCCTGACGCCAGCAGCGTGCAGGCGTGCCACGCCACGCGCCAGGCGCTCCCAATTGGCCCCGGCGGCGGCGCGGGCGGCCGGCGACGCGGACTCGCGCTGCGCCCTGACGCGCGCGATCTGTGCCGGCAGGATGGTCTCCGCCAGCAGCGGTGCGACCGGATCGAACTGGGGCGCATGCACGGCCAGCCGCGGCGCCGGCAGCGTCGGCAGCACCACGGTCTCCGGATGCTCCTTGAAGAGCGTCACCAGTTCGTCGTCCACGTCGCCGATCATGTGCGCGAAGATGTCGATGCCAGCCCGCAGCAGGGCCTTGGCATCCACCAGTCCCGTCGAGTGGACCGCAACGCGCATCTTGTGCCGGTGGGCTTCGTCGATGATCGCGGTGTAGAGCTCCGGCGTCAGCTTCTCGATGGTGCCGCCGCGATCGTCCACCCAGGTCTTGACGATGCGGACGCCGCGGGCGGCGAGTTCGCCCACAGCGGCACGCGCGCCCGCCTCGGTGGTGACCACGTAGGCCGCGTGCCGCATGTTGGCCGGACTGATCTCGGCGAGCGGCGCCAGGCCGCGGCCGGCGGTCAGGAAGCGTGCGGCGTTGGCGTCGGCGCCGCGTGCGAGTTCGTCACGCACGGCGAACGGCAGCTCGCCGAAGTCCGATCCCATGGCCTGGCTGGCGGCCACGCCGTGATAGGCGAATCGCCGCATGTGGTCGAGGATGTTCTCACGCGTGTAGTTGGCCGGGCTGCTCGTCAGTCCCTTCACGTAGCCGATGTGCGAGTGCGCGTCGACCAGCGCCGGGATGACGGTCTTGCCGGCGAGATCGACGCGGGTGGCGCCGGCGGCCGTCACGTCGCCTCGGCGGCCGACCCTGGTGATCCGGCCGCCGTCGACGACAATCGCACCGTCTTCGATGGCGACGCTGCCGTCGCCGGTGATCACCCGGGCGCCTTCGAAGATCGTGGCGGTCGCCGCAGCCGCCGGCGTGGCCGGCGGGACGGACGGCGCCGCGCACGCCCACGCGATCGCGAGCGCGGAGACGGCGAGCGCGTGACGTGCCAGGCCGACGCGCGTGAGGCCCGTGTCGTGTGCCATGCGCGCCATTCTACGCGGGCTCAGCGCGCGGGCGATGGCGGACGGGATTGCCGGGCCAGGGCAAGATTCTCGGCGATGGCCGCCGACGAGGGGTCCAGTGACCGTGCCCGTTCCAGTGCGGCGACGGCATCGTCGATACGCTGGAGACCGAGATAGGCGCGACCGAGTTCGTTGTGCAACTGCGCCGACTGTGGGGCGTGCGCGATGGCTTCGGTCAGGTAGCGCGCGGTCAGGTCGAGGCGTCCGGCCTGCGCTTCGACCATCGCGAGGTTGAAGAGCGCCCGTGGTTCGGCCGGCGTCAATGCCAGCCCGCGTTGGTAGGCCGTCCGCGCCTGCTGGAGGTCGCCGAGCAGGGCATGGGCGACGCCCAGGTTGAACCACGCCTCAGCGGACGCGCTGTTCAACGCCAGCGCGCCGCCGAACGCGCGCACCGCGTCGGCCGGCCGTCCCAGACCGTTGAGTGCGACGCCGAGGTTGTTGTGGGTGTCGGCGGCTGGTCGCAACGCGAGGCTCTGCCGCAGCACCGTCTCGGCATCGGCGAAGCGCTCGAGCTCGTTGTAGGCGGCGCCAAGGTCCGACAGCAGCAACCCATCGCGTGGTGCCAGCTGCCGTGCCCGTTCGAGCGTGACGAGCGCCGTGGTCGCATCGCCGGCCTGGGCGTGGAGCGCGGCAAGACGGATCCAGGCCTCGGTGGCGTCGGGCGCCAGCTCCGTGGCGCGGCGACCGGCCTCGATGGCCGCCGGCAATCGGCCGGCCTGCCGCAGGAGCGTTGCATACGATAACCAGTCGCGGATCTCGTTCGAACCCTGAGACGTGCGGCTCGCGAACTCCTCGAGCCACACCTGGCGCGTGCGCTCGACGTCCTGAATCAGCGGTGGAATCGAGCGGTCGGCGGGATTGACGCTGGCGGCGGCCCGATAGAGGCCCAGCGCGCCGCTGTAGTCGAAGGTGCCGAGCTGGTAGCGGGCGTGTCCCTCGACGAGTGCCGGTGTGGCGGCCACGTAGGGAGCCAGGCCCGACATCACCTCGGCCGAGCCGCTCCAGCGCCGCAGTCCGGCGCCGGCGTCGCGGGCTGCGGCGGTGGCGCGCAGGTTGGCCGCGAGCGCGTCGCGGTAGGCGAGCCGCGGCGCCTGAAACTCCAGCAGCGGGTGCCGGTCGCTGTTCAGCGGACCGTCGCCGACGAATCGCGCGACCTCCTGCTCGTCGAGCAGGAGCGACGACGCGATCTTGAGCGGATCGTCGAGACGAATCGCCGCCAGGTCCAGCCTGACCTGGGTGTCCGTCATCGCCGCCGCAATCGCCGTGACGTCGGGCCGGATCTCGTGGTCCGTCGCCACCAGCAGCAGGTAGTGCGTCGGCTGGTTCGTCATGTACCACACCGTGGTGTGCGGAAACACCTGCCGGAACGTCCGCAGGGCCATCCGGAACGTCTCTGCACTCAGCCCGCCGAGCGGCATCCACACCGTGACGATGCCGCCGGGAGTCAGGCGGCCGCGCACGAGTGCGAAGTAGTCCGCCGTGTAGAGGTTGGCGTTGGTCTTGTAGCGAAGATCGGTGCAGTCGGTGGAGATGACGTCGTAGCGCACGTCCGTGGAAGCGAGGTAGTTGCGCGCGTCTTCGAGTATGAAGTGGAAGCGCGGATCGCGCCACACGCCGTGATTGCTGTCGTCCAGGTAGGGGGCGGCGCGAAACACCGTGGGATCGATTTCGACGGCGTCAACGCGGTCCAGGGAGCGATGGCGGGTGAACGACCACGAGGCGCCACCCGAGCCGAAGCCGACGGTGAGCACCCGCTTCGCCGCGGGGTTCAGCAGCATCGGCACGTGCGCCAGCGACTTCTGGTCGGTCAACATGATCGTGTCGGTGCCGGCAACCGGCACGCGATCGATGTAGATGGTCCGCGTGCCCGTCACCTCCTGCAACACGCTCACGGTGCCCGACGCCCCCTCCTCGTAGAAGACCAGCGTTTCGGAGCCGGTCGGCGCGTGCAGTGGCCGGCCGGCCGTGGCCAGCCCGAACGCGAGCACCGCCACCGCCGGAAGCAGCAGGGCATCTCGGCGCCGGCGCTCGCCGCCCCATCCCACGAGCGCTGCCGCGGCAAGGCTCGTGACGCACGCACAGAAGAGCGTGGTGCGCACGCCAAGCGCCGGGATGAGCAGCAACCCGGTCAACGCGGCTCCCGCGATGCCACCGAGCGTGTTGACGGCGTAGAGTCGTCCGAGGACGGCCGCGGCCGTCCCGGGTGGTGCAGTGGCGGTGTCCGGTGACTGGGTGAGCCGCACGGCGACTGGAAACAACATCCCCATCAACAGTGTCGGCAGCGTCATCGCGATCGCTGCCTTCGCGAAGTTGCCGCTGACCAGCGACAGCCAGGTCAGCTCGGGCGGCCAGATCGCGTCGATACCAGGCGATACGGCCTGCAAGGTGCGCAGCGATCCCGCGGCGCTGACCGCCAGCAGCACCTGCAGCAGGACGAACACGCCGGCCGGACGACGCAGCCGATCGACGACCGGTGCCGCCACCCCGCTACCGGCGGTGATGCCGGTCAGGAAAACGATCAGCATGCTCGTGAACGCGTAGGTCGTCGAGCCGGCGTAGAAGACGAGGGCCCGCGTCCAGACGACCTGCAGCGCGAGCGCGGCGAAGCCCGAGAGCCCGTACGCGACGAGCACGGTCGTCACCCCAGGCAGGGCACCGGTGCGTGCCGGCCCCGTGTCTCCCTCGCGCGTCGGATGGCCCGGCCTCGAAACGCGCTCCTGTGGGGCGCCGGTGTTCGCGCGACGCGGCATGGCGGGCGCCGCATCGCTGGCGTCCGGCTCGGCGGACCGACGCCCGCCGGCCAGGGCCGTCGCGGCAACCAGCAGGTTGCCCGCGGCTGCCAGCCAGGTGGTTTCGAGCGTGCCGAGACGTTCGATGAGGACGAATCCGGCAAGCGCGGCGCCGAAGACGGCACCGGCGGTGTTGACGGCGTACAGCCAGCCCGCCTGCCGGGCTGGTGCGTGCGCACCGCGGGACGGCATCGCGTCCAGCATCGCCGGCAGCGTGCCGCCCATGAGGAACGTGGCGGGGAAGACCGCGATCGCCGCCAGACCGAAGCGGACGGCGCCCAGGGCGAACGAACCGCGGTCCAACCAGTGACCGCTCTCGGCCGACAGCCGCGTGACGAGCGCGAGCTGCACGGGGAAGGCGACCGCCAGGACCGCGATCGCCGCTTCGAGGACGGCGTAGACCACGATGGGGTGGATGCCGCGGCGGAGGAAGCGGCCGATGCACGCGCTGCCGGCCGCGAGGCCTCCCATGTAGGCGGCGACGACCGCGGTCAGCGCGACCGTCGTGTGTCCGATCGAAAGCCCGAGCAGTCGCGTCCAGACGACTTCGTAGGCGAGGCCGCAGGCGCCCGAGATGAAGAAGATCGCGAGGTAGACGACCGGTGGCACGTCCTCGTCAGGCTAGTGAGCGGCGGCGCCTGCCAGTGGGAGACCGGCCTGCTGATACACGACCTTGCCGCCCACCATCGTCAGCGCGACCTCCATCGACTCGACCTTCTTGGCATCGACCGTCATCAGGTCGTCGGGCAGCATCACCAGATCCGCGAGCTTGCCGACCTCGATCGAGCCTTTGCTCTGTTCCTCGAAGGTGAGCCAGGCGTTGTCGATCGTCAGCCCCTTCAGCGCTTCCTGGCGGCTGATCTTCTGATCCTCGCCGAGCACTCCGCCGGTGATCGTGTCGCGGGTGACGAAATGGTAGAAGACCCACAGCGGCGGATACGGGACCACCGATGAATCGGTGCCGAGTGAGGTCGGCAGACCGGCATCGAGATAGGCGCGCACCGGCGTCACCCACGCGGCGCGCCTGGCGCCCCACATCTTCACCAGGCTGGGACCGGCGAGATACAGGTGGTTCTGCGCCGAGATGGCGAGGTCGAGCTTCTTCATGCGCGGGAACTGATCGGTGCGCGGCACGAAGCCGTGCTCGATCGTCCAGCGGCGACCGGCAATCGGCTTCTCGGCGTTCGCGGCCTCATAGCCGGCCAGCACCTGGTCGATGGCGGCGTCGCCGACCGCGTGCGTCGAGACGCGCCAGCCCTGGCGGTTCAGCTCCTTGACGATCTCGGTGTACGGCTCCTGCTTGAGCGTGTTGATGCCGTAGTAGGTGCCCTTCTCGTCGAACGGCGGCTCGTACAGCTCCGACATCCAGCCGCCCTCGAAGCCGCCGTCGACGCCCATCTTGACGCCGCCGACCCGCAGCCACTCGTTGCCCTCGTCCTGCGTGACCTTCCAGCTGGCGATGGCCTCTTTCATCTGGTCGACCGTGACCGCCTGCTGGGCGCGCATCAACTGGTTGACGCGGATGGTCAATTTGCCCTGCTTCTCGAGCTCCTGCAGCACGCGGTACTGCGCCGGCGAGGCGCCGGGGTAGCGGATGCTGGTCAGTCCGGACGCGTTGAGCTTCTGGTGTTCCGCCAGGAAGTACTCGGCGTTCAGACGTTCGCCGGCGGGTGGCAGTGTGACCAGCGCCTTCGCGCGATCCACGAGCTCGCCGTTCAGCTCGCCCTTGTCATCGCGCGTGATACGGCCGCCGGCCGGTTGTTGCGTCGCCTTGGTGATGTTCCATTTCTTCAGCGCCGCACTGTTGAGGATGTACTCGTGACCGCCGCGCACGACCACCACGGCGGTGTTGGGCGCGACCGTGTCGAGGTCGGCGCGATAGGGCAGGCGCTGTTCCTTCAGCTGCGCCTCGTGCCAGTCGGCGTTCGTGACGACGACGTCACCCGGGTCGGTCGTCCTGACGCGCGCGGCAATGGCCGTCAGCACGTCATCGAGGCTGCGCGCCCTCGACAGATCGACGCCCGGACCGCCGCCCGCGTTGTGCAGGTGGTTGTCCATCAGGCCGGGGATGATCGTGCGTCCTCCGGCGTCAATCACCTGCGTCGCAGCGCCAGCCAGCGTGCGGATGTCGGCGGTCGTGCCGACGGCGGAGAATCGCCCGCCCGTGATCGCCACGGCCTCTGCCGTCGAGAAGGCCGGGTCAACCGTGTAGACCCGAGCGTTGACGATGACGAGGTCTGGCGACGGACCGGCCGGGGGCGCGGGCGCACAGGCCGACGCGCCGCCGCAGAGCAGGAGTCCAAGAACGATTCGACGCATGCGCAGGCGGCTCCTCGAGAACGGGTTGCGGACTAGTAGCGGAACTCGACGCCCAGCTGGATCTGACGCGGGATGTCGACGTTGGTCGGATTCCCGGCCGTCGCCCGCAGCGTGCTCACCGAAATGATGTTCACGCGGTTGGTGGCGTTGATGATCTGGCCGAACAGACGGAGCCGGCCGCTCGGCAGGCGGAACTCGCGCCCGACCGTCATGTCCATCGTCCAGTTGCTCGGCAGGCGTTCCTGGTTCCGGCCCGTGATGTTGCCGGCGCGATCGACGTAGGCCGCCTGGATGGTCGGGTCGCCGTTGACGATCGAGTACGGCCGTCCGGACGCGTGGCGCACCAGCGTGGTGAAGCGCACGTCGGTCGGGAAGGTGATCGTGCCGGTGCCGGTGAAGGTCCGCCGCTGATCGTAGTCGGCCGGGCCGAATGAGAACCGGCGCTGCAGCGGGCTGAGAATGCCCGACGCGTCGTCTTGTGCCTTGCCGATGGTGTAGGACACCAGCCCTTCCCAGCGGTGGCGCGGCGCCTTCTGCAGCACCAGCTCGACGCCGTTGTAGCGCAGCCGGCCGGCCGTGCGTTGCACCTGGCGCACCTCCACCGTGCTGAGCGTGACGACATCGCCGCTCGGCTGGTTGAAGCCGCGCCGGATGATGCCGGTGACCCCGACCTTGAGGTCGCCGGTCAGCAGCGTCTCGTAGCCCAGCGACACGTGATTCAGGTAGGGGTTCTTCAGGTCCTCGATGGCGAACCGCTGGATCGACCGGATGCTGTCCTCACCCACGAGGTTGGCGTTGGCGTTCCGGATGGCGTACGTCGTGTCGACGGCCGGACGCGAATCGGCGAACCCGAACACGTTGTCGAACACGTTCGAGTAGTAGCGGCCGGCGTTGGCGAACACTTTCTGACGGCCGCCGCCGGTCGGGTCCCAGGTGATGCCGCCACGCGGCGAGGCGGTGACGGCGGTGGTCGAGCGCTGTTGGGAGTCGACGCGGATGCCGGCGTCGATCGCCAGACGGCTGCCGAGCGCCCAGTTGTCCTGGACGAACGCGCCGACGATGCGGTCGCGCAGCGATCCCTCCACGGCAAATGGATCCTGCCGCGTCAGCGCACCGCCGCCCGGCTGTGCCCGCAGGTCCACGAAATTGGGCACCTCGCGGCCGCGGGGCTGCGTGCCGAAGGCCTCGAGCCACTCCACGCCGGCCTTGAGCGTATGCGCACCCGCGGTGCGTGTCAGCTTCGTGGAGAAGCGTGCCCGGGTCTCGCTGGTGACGCCGAAGACGTCGGGCGACGGACCGCGCGTGTAGAACTGCCGCAACGTCGTGTCGTAGTAGCGGACGAAGTAGGCGCCGGCGGCAACCGGCGTGTCGCTGTCGACGCGGCTGTTGCTGAAGGTCATGTAGAAGACCTGGAACGCCGACTCCAGCACCGTGCGCGGGTCGAACAGATGCGTCTGCCGCAGCGTCTGGTTCCAGGTGTTGATGCCCTGCCGGCGATTCGACTCGGCCGCGACCTCGGTGCTGAGTGTCGTGTGATCGGCCGTGAACGGTCCCGCGTCACCCGTGTACTCCCAGCGGTTGCCGGCGTCCCGTTGGTAGGTCAGCTTCAGGTGTGCCGGGTAGAAGCGGTTGCGAATCGGCAGCGGGTCGGCCGACAGCACCGTGCCCTGGTTCTCGGCGTTGTACTGGACTCCCGCGTAGTACCACAGCCGATCCGGCACGATGGCGCCGCCGACCGCCGTTTCGAAGAAGCGGGCGTAGCCGAGGGGCTTGTCGCGCACCTGGCTCGGCAGGCCGGTCTCGATGTCGCTGATCAGCGCGTTCGGTTTCGCGATCGCCGACAGGAAGACTTCGGGCCTGTTGGCCCCGCTCTTGGAGATCAGGTTGATCACCGAAGACTGATATCCGCCGTACTCGGCCGACATGCCACCCGGGATGAACTCGACGCGCTCGATGACGCTGGGCGCGATGAGGATGCCGGCCCGCCCGACACCGCGGTTCAGCGAACCGCCGTCGAGCAGGTAGTTGTTGCCGGCCTGGTCGCCGCCGCGCACGTTGAACTGGTTGTACGACGTCCGGGCGCCGCGGTTGTAGCTGACCCCCGGCATCACGGTTGGCATCTCGGTGTAGTTGCGCGTGATGAGCGGCAGCGTCGCCAGATACTTGTCGTCGATGGTCGTGGACTGCGTGGCGTCGGTCGTGTCGAGCAGCGGCGCCGCGGCGGTCACGACAATCGCCTCCTCGAGCGGTCCGACCTTCAGCTGCAGCGAGAAACGCTGGTTGCTGCCCGGGTCGACGGTGATGCCGGTGACGTTCACCGCGCCGAAGCCGGAGAGCTCGGCTTTCAACTCGTAGCTGCCCACCTGCACGGCGAGGAACCGGAAATCGCCACTCGGGCCGGTCGTCTGCGTGACGACGGTGTTGCGGGTGGTGCTCCGCAGGGTGAGTGCGACCCCCGGCAACACGGCACCGCTCTCGTCGACCGCGCGCCCCTCGATCACCCCGGTCGTCACGGCCTGACCGGTCACAAAGGGCGCCGCCGCGCAGAGCCCCACCAGAACGAGCAACGCGGCGACGCGCGCTCGCACAACCTGACACATGCCGAAACCTCCCGCGGTCGAGGGTGACGCGAAATCCAGAACCGGACGATTCTACGTGATCCGGGGAGTCATCGCGGCCCGGCTGCCGTAGAATCACTTCGTCCTCCGGGCGGTGGCCGGACCGACATGCGAGGGATCGAGGCGATGACCACACACAACCGCGGGTTCGACCGCCGGCTGTTTCTTTCGAGCGGCCTGGCTGCGGGCGTGGCCGGTCTGGCCGCGACCGCTGCCGCCGCCGCGCCGACCGCGACGGAGCAGGCGAACATCAAGGTCGTCAACGACTTCTGCGCCGCCTGGCCGAGACACGACCTGGACGCGCTGCTGGCGTTCTTCGCCGACAACGGCGCCTACCGGATGACCGAAACGATGGAGCCGGCCAAGGGGCGCGAGGCGCTCGCCGCCCGCATCAAGACCATCGTCAACAATGTCGCCCGCTTCGAAGTGCTCGATACCTGGGCGCGCGGGCCGATGGTCGTCAACGAGCGCATCGACACCTTCACCAATTTCCAGCTGAAGTCGTGGCGCGGGGTCGGCGTGTTCTTTCTCGCCGGCGGCAAGATCGTCGAGTGGTACGACTACACCATCGCGAGCGAGCGGAGCTGATGCGGTGACCCTGCGCACCTCTGTCGAGATCACCCCGACCGGAGCGGCGCTCGGCGCCGAACTGCGCGGCGTCGATCTGCGGACGTTGGATCGGTCGCAATTCGACGCCGTGCACCGGGCGTGGCTGGCTCACGGCGTGCTGCTGTTCCGCGATCAGTTTCTTGCCGATGCGGCGCTCGTCGCCTTCAGCCGGTGGTTCGGCGACCTCGACCAGGCGCCGATCCAGGAATCCGGCCGCCGTTGCGTCGACGGCTACCCGGAAATATACGTCGTGTCGAACGTCGTCGAGAACGGGGTGGCGATCGGCAGCCTGGGCGCCGGCGAGGCCGTCTGGCACACCGACATGTCGTACCTGCCCGACCCGCCGAAGGCGAGCGTGCTGATGGCGCGTGAAGTGCCGGCGACCGGCGGCGACACGAGTTTCTGCACGATGTACGGCGCCTGGGATGCCCTGCCGGCGGCGCTGCGCGCCCGGGTCGAGCGGCTGCGCGTCAAGCACGATGGCACCTACAACAGCGGCGGTTTCGTGCGCGCCGGCGTGACGCCGTCCGACGATCCACGGACGGCGCCGGGAACGCTGCATCCGCTGGTGTGCGTGCATCCGGAGACCGGCCGCCGGCATCTGTATCTCGGGCGCCGGCGGAATGCCTGGCTGGAAGGGCTGCCGCTCGCCGAGTCGGATGCGCTGCTGGACGAGATCTGGGCGATCGCCACGGCCGACTCGCTGTCGTGGCGCCATCACTGGCGGGTGGGCGACGTGGTGATGTGGGACAACCGCTGCGTGATGCACCGGCGTGACGCCTTCGACCCCGCGACGCGCCGGGTGATGCATCGCACCCAGATCAAGGGCGAGACACGCCCGTCGCCGACCTAGGTCACCGCCCTCACCAGCCGGCGAGGCGCGCCAGGTATTGCGTCACCGCGACGCACGCCGCCGCCGCGAGCGTCATCCAGACCCCGGCCGTCGCCAGATCCTTGATCGAGAAATATCCCGACGAATACGGAATGATGGTCGTCGGGCCCTCGCTGACCAGGATGAAGGCCAGCGACGAGGTGAAGGCGGCGGGAGCCACGGTCGCCCACGGGTCCAGGTGCAGGTCGGTGGCCAGCGCGACGAGGATCGGGATGATGATGCTGGCGGTGACGGTGTTGCTCGAGAAGAGCAGGTGCAGCGCCGAAACGGCAAGCACGATCACGAACGGGCGCAGCCCATCGGGCACCATCGTGATCTGGCCGAGCAGCATCCAGGCCAGCCAGCGGGCGGCGCCGCTTTCGTAGACCGCCAGGCCGAGCGACAGACCGGCGACGATCATCATCAGTCCGCCCCATTCCACCCCGGCCTCGGCCTCCTTCCAGGTCAGCACGCGGATGCCCGGCAGGAAGAGCGCCACGCCACCGGCCAGCCCGACCGCCTCGACCGGCAGCGTGATGCGGCCGGCGCTCCACGTCGCAATCAGCGGCGACAGCAGCCACAGCGACACGACCGCCGCGAACACCAGCAGCGTCCTGATCTCGGCCGGCGCCGGCGGCCCGAGGCCGCGCAACCGCTCGCGGATTGCCTCGATCGTGATCGGCAACCGCTCGAGCTCGGGTGGAAACCGCCACCGCAGAATCCACCACGCGAACGGGATCATCAGCAATGACGCCGGTGTCCCGAGCGCCATCCAGCGCCCGAACGACACGTCGGTGCCGGCGAGCTGCTTGAGCTGCGCCAGCGCCACGATGTTCGCCGCCGTGCCGGCCGGCGTCGCGATGCCGCCAATCAGTGGACCGAACGCCGTCGCGATCATCAGGGAGCGGCCGAACTGGCTCGCGCCGGGGCGCAGCCCGGCATCACGCAGCACCCCGACGCCGAGCGGCAACAGCATGGCGGCGACCGCCATGTCGGTGATCCACATCGACAGCAGCGTCCCCACCGTCAGCACGCCGAGCAGCACCCGATCCGTCCGGGTGCCGACGCGCAGCAGCACGAGATAGGTCAGTCGCGTGCCGAGCCCCGAGTGCGTGAACGCGGCCGAGAGCATCAGGACGCCGATGAAGAACGTGATCACCGGATCCCCGAATCCGGCGCGCACGATCGTCCGGTAGTCCGCGATGCCGAACGCCGGGATCAGCAGGACGACGAGCAGCGACGTCGCGGCGAACGGAATCGCCTCGCTGACCCACAACACCACGGCCAGGGACATGATCGCCAGGCAGGCCTTGCCGGCGGCGGTCAGCGGGATGGTGGCGCCCGCGCGTTCGAGCGGTGCCGGGACCGGCAGCGCATAGATGGCGAGCATCACGACAATCGCGGCCAGCAGCGCGAGCGCCCGTCGGTCACGAGCCGGGGGACGCGGCGGACGCTCCCGGTCGTGAGAGGAGGTGAGGTCGGGCAGCACCAAGGGGGGAGGATGACTCAGCCGCTCACCGCGGTCAAGCGCGCCCTGCCCGGCGACGGGGCCGTTGCCGCCGCCATGGCAGGTCACCGGCGTTCCCCGCGGCGTCTATACTCGACGAGGAGCCGGCTCGCGGTCTGCCCGGCTCATGAGGGATGTTCCGTATGGCGCGACGCGGGCTCGCTTTCATCTTCGCACTCCTCGGCGCGGCGGTGGTCGTGTCGTTCCTGGCGGTCGCCGTTCTCTACCTGCTGGCCGGCCGCGAGCCGGCGGTACCGCAACACGCGACGCTCGTACTCGAGGTCGGCGGCGACCTCCAGGAACAGGACCCGTCCGACGTGGTCAGCTACCTGAGCGCCAATCGGCCGCCGACCGTCCGGTCGATCGTCGAAGCGCTTCGCAAGGCCGCCAAGGATGAGCGGATCGCCGCCGTGCTGCTGCGTCCGACCGGCTTCACGTCGCCGTACTGGGGAAAAGTGCAGGAGATTCGCGACGCGGTGGTGGCCTTCAAGGCGTCCGGCAAGCCGATCTACGCCTACCTCGAGTATGCCGGCGATCGCGATTACTACCTCGCCTCGGCGGCGGACAAGGTGTTCCTGATGCCGGCGACGCCGCTCGATTTGAAAGGGGTCGCCACCTACCAGCTGTTCCTGCGCGGCACGCTCGACCTGATCGGCGTCTTTCCGAACCTGCTGCACATCGGCGACTACAAGACGGCGGTCAACACGTTCACCGAGAAGGGCTACACGCCGGCGCACAAGGAGATGGATGCGTCGCTGAACGGCAGTCTGTTCGACGCCCTCGTGCAAGGCATCGCCGAGGGGCGGAAGAAGACGCTCGACGAGGTCCGGGCGTTGATCGATGAGGGCCCGTTCCTCGCCGAGGACGCCCGGCGCGCCGGGCTGATCGACCAGGTCGCCTACGAAGATGAGGCGCGGGCCGCCATTCACGCGACCACGGACGGACGGGATGACGCTGACATCGACGGCGATGACTACGCCCGCGTGAGTGCGTCGTCGCTCGGCCTGAATCGCGGGCCCCGGATTGGCGTGATTTACGCGTCGGGGGCGATTACCGGCGGACCGAGCGGCTACGACCCGATCAATGGAGCGGTTGCCGGTTCCGAGACGCTGGTCGAGCACATCCGGCGGGCGCGGAAGGACACCACGCTGAAGGCGCTGATCCTCCGGGTCGACAGCCCGGGCGGGTCTGCCACCGCCTCGGATGCGATCTGGCACGAGCTGCGGAAGGCCAAGGACGAGCAACAGGACCGCCCCTTGATTGCATCGATGTCAGATCTGGCGGCCTCGGGAGGCTACTACATCGCGATGGCGACCGATGCCATCGTCGCGCAGCCGTCCACGTTGACCGGCTCGATCGGCATCTTCGGCGGCAAGTACGTCACCGGCGGCCTGTACAGCAAGCTGGGGGCGACGATCGATTCGACCAGCAACGGGCGCAATGCCGAGCTCGAGTCGCCGGCCCGGCCGTTCTCGGAGTCCGAGGCGGCCAAGCTGCAGCAGCAGTTGCAGGCGTTCTACGACCAGTTCATCCGCAAGGTAGCGGAGTCGCGCCGGAAGACACCCGAGGAGATCCATCGCATCGCCCAGGGCCGCGTCTGGACCGGCGCCCAGGCCATGCAGAACGGTCTGGTCGACGCGCTCGGCGGGCTGGACCGTGCGATTGCGCTCGCGAAGGAGCGCGCCAGCATCCCGGCAGAGAGCGAGGTCGAGGTCGTGGTGTTCCCGCCGCGCAAGAGCTTCTACGAGGTGTTGACGGAACAGTGGGGCGGATCGGCCGATCAGGCCGCCGTCTCGCAGTGGATGTCATCGCATCTGACGCTGGCGGAGCGCCAGGCGCTGCGTGCGGTGCGCGGACCGTTCGCTGGTTTTCGGCCTGGCGAGATGCTGACACTGATGCCCTACGTGCTGGTGCGCTGATCCCTGGTGGGCCGAGCGTTCCGTCGCCGCCTGACCGCGGCGACAAAAAAGCCCGGCGTTCGTCGGGAACGCCGGGCCTGGGTCCGGGTCGTGGGGCGGCGGCCGCCGCCGAAGGCGTCAGCCGATGACGCGCTGGATGGCTTCGCGGTTCAGCTGGATCTTCATCTTCTGCTTGGCCTTCACCATGTAGGCGCTGAAGAAGCGGCCGCGACGATCGTTCAGCAGTTCCTCGCGGAACTGATCGCGGTTGGCGGTCATCTCGGTCTCGCCGACTTCCTGTTTCTCGACGACCTTGACGATGGCCGCGCCGGTGTCGGTGGTGATGACGTCGCTCACCGCCCCCTGACCGAGCGCGAATGCCGCGGTGGTGACGGCCGGCGCGACGCCGAGATCGGGGATCGGGGCGTCGCGCGCGATGAGCTCGGTGGCCCGCGCCTCGTAGCCGGCCGCCTTGGCCGCCTTGTCGAAGTCTTCTGCCGTCTTCACTTTCGCGAGGACCTCGGTGGCCTTCTGGCGTGCCAGGTCGCGCGCCTTCTGGGCGATGACCGCTTCCTGGACCTTGTCCTTGGCTTCCTCCAGCTTCGGCACGTAGGCGTCCTGTTTGCCGGTGAGGGCGATGAAGGCGACGCCGCGCGACGTGCCGATCGGGCCGGCCACTTCGCCGTCACTGATCTGGAAGGCGCGTGCCGCCACTTCCGGCGCGCCGCCGAGCCCCATCAGCGGCTCGTCGCGGGCGAAGAGCGCCGATTCCTGGGCGGTGAGGCCGTTGGCCTTGGCCACGGTGTCGAGGTCTGCCGGCTTGGTGATGAGCGGCGTCAGGCGATCGGCCAGTGCTTCCACCTGCTGCTGGGCCTTCTGCTGCTGCACCTGCTCGGTGAGCTGCGGCTTCACCTCTTCGAGCGTCTTGGTGACGCCGCCCTGTTTCTCGGTGAGCTTGATGATGTGGAAGCCGTACGGGGTTCGCACCAGGTCGCTGATCTGTCCGGATTCCATCGCGAACGCGGCGGTGTCGAATTCCGGCACCATGCGACCCCGGCCGAAGAGGTCCAGGTCGCCGCCCTTCTCCTTGGTGCCCTCGTCCTCGGAGTACTGCTTGGCGAGTTCGGCGAAGTCGGCGCCGGCCTTGGCCTGCTTGAGCACGTCCTCCGCGGCGGCCTTCACCGCGTTCTCATCCTTCCCCTCGGTCTTCAGCAGGATGTGGCTGGCGCGAATCTGCTCGGGCGTCGAATACTGTTCGAAGTTGTCGTTGTAGGCGTTCTCGAGGTCGGCCTGGGTGACCGTCGCGGTCGCCTTCATGGCTTCCGCGTCGACCATGACGTACTTGATCTTGCGCTTCTCCGGCACCTTGAAGTCGTCCTTGTGGGCGTCGAAGTGGGCGGCGATCTCGGCGTCGCTGGCGGTGACGTCGGGACGGAAGCTGTCGCCGCGGAAGGCGAGGACGGCGAGCTTCACCTTGTCGTTGCGGCGGCGGTATTCCGCCTCGATCTCCTGGTCGGTGATCGACAGCCACTCGGTCACGGCGGCGCGCAGCTTGTCGACGACGATCGCCCGGCGGATGCTGTCCTCGAAGGCTGCGGCGCTGAGCGGCGGGCGCTGCATGCTGAGCAGCTGCTGATAGCGCTGCTCGCCGATGAACTGCCCGTTCTCCTGGAACGCCGGGATCTTGAGGATGCGCTGGCGGACCTCCTCGTCGCTCGCGGTGATGTTGAGGCGTTCGGCCTCCGAGAGGGCGGCGCGCTCGTCGACGAGCTGCATGAGCACCTGCTGGTCGACACCGAGCTGCTTGAGCAGCTGGTCGCTCATGGCCGCCCCGTACGCGCTGCGGTACGCGGCGAGCTGCGCCGTGTAGGTCCGCTGGAACTCCTCGGCCGGAATCTCGTGATCCTCCACGACCGCCACGGCGCCCTGGGGCGTCACGATATTGGCCGCTGGATTCTGGAGAAAGTCGGGGATGTAGAACACGACGAACGCCAGGCACACGAGTGCAAGGCTCCACTTGAGCCAGTTTCGATGCCGGCGCATCCGATCGAGCATGGTCATTGCGGTTCCTCGGAAACCCTGATTATGCCATGAACCTGCGGTCCGGCAATCAGTTACCGTCCTCGGTGTGCTATATTTATCGTCTATAGAAGAACTTGGCGGGCCCGCTGTTGGCGGGTGGCGACAACCGAGCGAATGCCTGCATCGAATCGTGCCTCGAGCCTGCCGTCCCGGCGTCGCTCGTCGGCTTCTGCCGAGCGGCGGCTTGGCGTGTTGCGTACCCAGGCGCCGGGCGGGCCGGCCTCCGCCAGACATCTTCGCCCAGTGGACCTCGACGTGTCTGCGTCCGAACCGGATTTCGCCGCCCGCCTGGTCGACAGCCTACCCGCGATGCGCGACCGCCTCGAGCGGCGCGAGGCGTTGCTCGACATGATCGACGCGGTCAATGCCAGCCTCGAGCCGGTCGAGATCGCCCGCCGCGTGGTCACGGAAGCGGCGGCCTGGCTGCCGGCGCCATGTCTGGCACTGGTCTCCTCGGACGACACCGGCCAGCTGTCGGTCCTGGCCGAGCGGGGGCTCGATTCCGGCATGGGCCCGGCGGTGTTCAGCATTGCACACTGGATGATGGAACGCGGGGCGCGGCGCACCGACGCGTTTGTCGCGGCCGATCTCAGCCGCGATCGCCGGGTCAGTGACGAACTGACGGCGTCGGTGGTGGCCATCCCGCTGGTCTGCCGTCGCAAGCGCGTCGGCGCCCTCATCGCGCTGGATCGTCGCCCGTCGGCGAGCGAGCCGCAGGTGTCGCGGGGCGTCTACCGGACGCTGCGCAGCATGACCGACCTGGCCGCCGTGGCGATTCACAACGCCATCCAACTCAAGCGGGCCCTGGAACTCTCGGTCACCGACGACCTGACCCGTCTCTACAACTCGCGGTATCTGAACCAGGTCCTGCGCCACGAGACGAAGCGGGCGTCGCGCAACGGCCGTCCGCTGTCGCTGCTCTTCATCGATCTGGACGGCTTCAAGGCGGTGAACGACACCCACGGGCACCTCTGTGGGAGCCGGGCGCTCGTGGAGGCGGCGGCCGTCATCCGCAGCAGCGCCCGCGAGACCGACGTCGTCGCCCGCTTCGGCGGCGATGAATTCGCACTGGTGCTGCCCGACACCGGTGCCGAAGGTGCGTATCAGGTCGGCGAGCGCATCCGCGATCGCATTGCCGCGCACCGGTTCCTGGCGGCGGATGGCCTCAACATCCGACTCACGGCTTCCGTGGGGCTGGCCACGTTCCCCGACGTGGCGACCTCATCCGAGGAACTGATACACGCCGCCGACGGCGCGATGTACCGCGTGAAGCGAGTGGGAAAAAACGGTATTCGAGCGGCAGCCTCGAGCCGATAAAACCCGGTGGAAACGCTCGACGCGCGGTCGGCAAGCAAGTAATCTTGACCATTAACCGTTCACGCCAGTTCCGGCCGTTGCACATTGTCGCCACGCCCGTCGTCTGCCGACCGGCCGTCGGTGTTTCGCCCGCAAGGAGCGCCCGTTGAGTCTTCGCTCGATGCTTTCGCTGTTTTCCAGTGACCTCGCGATCGATTTGGGTACGGCGAATACGTGCGTCTACGCGCGTGGAAAGGGCATCGTCGTCAACGAGCCTTCCATCGTCGCGATCAACAAAGTCAACGGACGGGTCGAGGCCGTCGGCCGGGACGCCAAGGAAATGCTCGGTCGCACGCCGGGGAATATCGTCGCCATCAAACCGATGAAGGACGGCGTCATCGCCGACTTCGAGGTCACCGAGAAGATGTTGACCTACTTCATCAAGAAGGCGCACAACCGCAACGTCTGGGTACGGCCGCGCATCGTCATCGGCGTGCCGTCCGAGATCACCCAGGTGGAGAAGCGTGCCGTCAAGGACTCTGCCTACCGGGCGAAGGCGAGTGAGGTGCACCTCGTGGAAGAGGCGATGGCGGCGGCGATCGGCGCCGGCATGCCGATCACCGAGCCGTCGGGCAACATGATCGTCGACATCGGCGGCGGCACGACCGACATCGCCGTCATCTCGCTGGCCGGCATCGTCTACAGCAAGGCGGTGCGGGTGGCCGGCAACGAGATGGACGAGGCGATCATCCAGTACATCAAGAAGACCTACAACCTGCTCATCGGCGAGCGCACGGCCGAACAAATCAAGATGGAGATCGGCTCGGCGTTCCCGCTCGAGGAGCGGATGACGATGGAGATCAAGGGACGCCACCTGATCGAAGGGGTGCCGAAGACGATCACCATCTCGGACGAAGAGATTCGCGAAGCGCTGGCCGAAACCGTGAACGTCATCGTCGACGCGGTGCGCGTGGCGCTGGAGCGGACGCCACCTGAGCTGTCGGCCGACATCGTCGACCGCGGCATCGTGCTGACCGGCGGCGGCTCGATGCTGAAGAACCTCGACAAGCGGCTGCGTGAAGAAACCGGCCTGCCGCTCGCGATGGCCGAGGATCCGCTGTCGTCGGTCGTGCTGGGGGCCGGCAAGATGCTGTCGGACTTCAACCTCCTGCGGAAGATTTCCATCGACTGATCGCCACGCGCAGTCGCGGAGTACCTTGTGTCGCTGCTCGATCTCCGACTTCGCTCCGGGTATCTGTTCCTGGCGTTGATGTTCGGCCACGTCATCCTGATCTCCGCGCAGGTCAACTCGCGGCGGGGCGTGCCGGTCCTCGAGTCGGTCACGTTCGGCGTCTTCTCCGAGGTCCAGCGCGGGACCTCCTCGGGCGTGTCGGTATTCCGCCGGATCTGGAACGGCTATTTCGGCCTGCGCGGCGCCCACCTGGAGAACGAACGGCTCAAGGCCCAGCTGGCCGACACCCTCGTCGAACTGCAGCAGCAACGCGCCCAGGCCGACAAGACCCGCGGACTCGAGCGGTTGCTCGAACTGCGTGACCGGGCCAATCTGCGGACCACCGCCGCCGAAATCATCGCGTCCGGGGCGTCGCCGGAGTTCCGCACCATCAGTATCGACAAGGGGCAGCGCGACGGCGTGGCGCGCGACATGGCGGTCATTGCGCCGGCCGGCGTCGTGGGCCGCGTCGTCACGCCAGGTGGTCGCAATGCGAAGGTCCAGTTGTTGATCGACCGCAACGCGGCGGCCGGTGCGCTCATCGAGCGGTCGCGCGCCCAGGGGGTCGCGGTCGGCACCGGCGAGGCGCACCTCCGGCTCGACTACGTCTCGGAGGTCGCCGACGTCGTCGTCGGCGACGTCGTCGTGTCGTCCGGCATCGACGGCATCTACCCCAAGGGGTTCGTCATCGGGAAGGTGACGACCGTCGAGAAGAGCGGCGGGGCCTACCGGAGCATCGCCATCGCACCGGCCGTCGACTTCTCCAGCCTCGAACATGTGCTCGTCGTGTTGACGCCGACGCCGTTGCAGGAGGCCGAGGCGGCCGGCGACGGCGCGACGGAGACCAGTCAGTGAAGGTCGTCGGCCTGGTGCTCGCCACGGCGCTGGCCCTGGCGATCCAGACGGCGATTGGCCGGTTCCTGGGGAACACGATTGGCGTCGACCTGATTCTCGTCGTCGTCGTCTATGCCGCGTTGTCATCGGGGCCGGTGACCGGCCTGATCCTGGGGACGATCGCCGGGATTGCGCAGGACGCGACATCGACCGGCAATATCATCGGCGTCGGCGGGCTGGCCAAGACCGTCGTCGGCTTCCTGGCCGGCGTCGTCGGGACGCAGTTCATCGTCGCCCACCCGCTGCCGCGGTTCGTGGCCTTTTTCGCCGCCAGCCTGCTGCACGGGGCGCTGTTCCTCGGGACCTATGTCGTGCTCGGCATGCGCGACGTCGGTGCGCCGTTCGCACGACTGGCCGTGCAGGGGCTCGGCAACGCCGTGATCGGATTGCTCGTCTTCAAGATTGCCGAGTCGCTGCCGGGGGCAGAGGATTCACGCATGCGTCGGTAGCCGGCAGCCGTGCCGCGACGATCGCGACCGGCGGGCTACAATGTCATTGTCGTTCGTCAGCGTTGACACCCGCTGCTGCTGTTCAGATGTGTCGCCATGGCCATGATTGAAGACCGCCGCCGCCTGGGAATCCGACTTGCCGTCCTCCAGTACATGATCACCGTGCTGTTCGCGGCGCTGGCCGCCAGCTTCTGGCTGCTGCAGGTCGTGCAGCACGACAAGTTCAAGGAGATGGCGGAGAACAACCATCAACGGACGTTGCCGCTGCGCGCCCCGCGTGGCGTCGTGTTCGACCGCGACGGCAAGGTGCTGGTCGAGAATCGGCACTCCTTCGGCATCTCGATCGTCCGCGAGCACACGCGCGACCTCGACCGCACCGTCCGGCTGCTGTCGGAGGTGCTCGGAATGGAGGAGAGCCGCATCCGCGAGATCGTCGACCGGCATCGCCGGGAGCCGAGCTATCGTCCGATTCCGATCGTGCAGGACGCGACGCTCGCCCAGGTTGCCGCCGTCACCGCCCGCCGCCTGGACTCCGAGCTTCCCGACGTGGTCGTCGAACCGGTGCCGACGCGCCGCTATCCCGGCACGATGGCGGCGCACCTCTTCGGGTATGTCGGCGAGGTGAACGACGCCCAGTTGTCGGATGGCGAGGGGTTGAAGAGCGGCGACGTCGTCGGCCAGGCGGGCATCGAGAAGGTCCACAATGCCGTCCTGATGGGTGAGGACGGCGCCCGCCGGGTCGTCGTCAACAGCGTGGGCCGTGAAATCCGGACGCTCGAGCAGGAGGAGCCCATCGAGGGGAAGCGGGTCCAGCTGACGATCGACGCGGACATCCAGCGATCGGTCGAAGACGCGTTCAAGGCGACGCCGTTCAATGGCGCCGCCGTCATCCTCGACCCGCGCGACGGCGACGTGCTGGCCTTCGCCAGTCTGCCGGCCTACGATCCGAATGCGTTCGCCGCCGGCATCGACCGGACGACCTGGAACCAGCTGAACACCGACGTCCTGCGGCCGTTGAACGACCGCGCCATCCAGGGCACCTATTCCCCGGGATCGACGTTCAAGATGGCGGTCGGACTGGCCGGCCTCGAGGAAGGGGTCATCTCGCCCGAGACCACCGTCTATTGCCCCGGCCACGCCAACTTCTACGGGCGCAACTTCAAGTGCTGGAAACGGGGCGGCCACGGGGCCGTCAATCTCTCGCGCGCGATCGAGCAGTCGTGCAACGTCTACTTCTACACGGTGGGCAACCAGCTCGGCGTCGACAAGATCAACAAGTGGGCGACGGCGCTCGGACTGGGCGTGAAGAGCGGCATCGACCTGCCGAACGAACGTCAGGGCCTCGTCCCGTCCACCGAGTGGAAGCGCGAGCGGCTGAAGGAGAAGTGGTACGCTGGCGAAACCATCTCCGTCTCGATTGGCCAGGGGCAGGTATCGGTCACCCCGGTGTCGATGGCGGTCTACGCCGCAACCCTCGCCAACGGCGGCAAGCGGGTCACCCCGCACCTGCTGAAGGCGGTGGACGAGGGGCAGGGCTGGAAGCCGATTCCGCCGCCGCCGCCGGAACCGGTCATCGACATCAGCGCCGACAAGATGGAGGCGATTCGCGACGGGATGTGGCGCGTCGTCAACGCCGGCGGGACCGGCGGTCGGGCCAGGATCGCCAACCGGGATGTGGCCGGCAAGACCGGGACGGCGCAGCGCATCTCCAATCAGGGACGCCTCGCGGCCGGCCGGACGAGCGTCAACCTGCGTGACCATGGCTGGTTCGTGTTCTTCGCACCGCGCGAGAATCCGACGATTGCCGGGGTCGTGTTCGCCGAGCACGGCATTCACGGTGGCAACGCCGTCCGGATTGCCCGGCACGTGCTCGACACCCATTTTGCCAAGCAGGATGGGCTGCCGCTGCCGCCGCCGCCGACCGACCTTCAGCTCGACATGTCGGACGCGTTTGCGTCGCCCGTCGAGTCTCCGCACTAGACGCGACCGGAGTTCGTTAGACTAGGGAAGCCGCTGTGTTCGAACGACGCCTGTATTACCACATCGACTGGGCGCTGCTCATTGCCCTCCTCGCGCTGTGCGCGCTGGGGGTGGCGATGGTGTTCAGCGCGACTGCCGGGTCGGCGTCGACCTCCCGTATGTACGTCACGCAGCTGTATGCGATCGCCATCGGGCTGGGCGCCATGGTCGTGACGCTGACCATCGACTACCGTGCGTTCACCGACAAGTCGCACCTGATCTACCTCGGGTTGCTGGCCGCCTTGCTCTACGTCATCTTCCTGGGCGACGTGCAGATGGGCGCCCGCCGCTGGATTCCGATCGGTTCGTTCAACCTGCAGCCATCCGAGTTCGCGAAAGTCGGCGTCGCCCTCGTGCTGGCGAAATTCTTCGGCGAGAACCGGGGGACCCCGAACTGGGGCGATCTTGCCCTGGCCGGTGGATTGACCTGTCTGCCGCTCGCCCTCATCGCCAAGGAACCGGATCTCGGCACGGCAGTGACGCTGGTGCCGGTGTTCCTGGCGGTCGCGTATTTGGCCGGGATGCAGATGCGCATCCTCGGCTTCCTCTTCGCCGCGTGCATCGTGGCGGCACCGCTCGCGTGGCAGTTCGCGCTCAAGGATTATCAGAAGACCAGGATTTCGACCTTTCTCGACCCATCGCAGGATGCGAAAGGCGCCGGATACCAGCAGATCCAGGCGCGCATCACGGTGGGTTCGGGCGGGATTCAGGGCAAGGGGTTTCGCCAGGGGACGCAGGGCCAATTGCGGTTCCTCCCCGTCGCTCACAACGACTTCATTTTCTCGGTGCTGGCCGAGGAGCAGGGTTTCGCCGGCGTCATTGTGGCGCTCGGTTTGTATCTGTTCGTGATTTTGCGCGCGCTCGAGTCGGCCCGGCTGGCCAAGGATCGACTCGGCTCGTATCTCGTGCTCGGGGTGCTCGCCAGTTTCACCTTCCAGGTGGTCTACAACATCACCATGTCGGCTGGACTGGCGCCCGTCAAGGGACTGACACTTCCGCTCATGAGCTACGGAGGTTCGTCGATGATCGCCACGCTCGCCGGGTTCGGGCTGGTGCTCAACGTCCGCATGCGCAGATTCACGAACTGAAGCGGCGATCCGCGGTCGTCCGCCTGTCGTCTGCCAGCCGCGTCGCGGCGGGTGGCCGGCAGCGGCCCGCAACCGCCCTTCGGGAGTGAATATCGATGACGAAGGAGATGATCATCTCCTCCAATGGTCACGAGACGATCGTGGCCATTCTCGAAGACGACCTCGTCGCCGAAGTGTTCGTCGAGCGTGAGCGCTCACGCGGCGTGGTCGGCAACGTCTACAAGGGCCGGGTCTCCAAAGTGCTGCCCGGCATGCAGTCCTCCTTCATCGACCTCGGACTCGAACGCGACGGGTTCCTCTACGTGGCGGAGGTCGTCGACACGCTCGAGGAGTTCGAGAAGCTCGCGGCCGAAGAGGAAGAGGACGAGGACGCCAAGGCCGAGGCCGGCGACGCCGCCGTCAAGGACGGCACGCTGCCGCCGCGCAACGGCGATCACAAGCGCGAGCCGCGCCCCCAGCCGAAGATCGAGGATTTGCTCAAGGAAGGGCAGGAGATCCTCGTCCAGGTGGTCAAGGAACCGCTCGGCACGAAAGGCGCCCGCCTGACGTCGCACGTGACGATGCCGGGACGGTTCCTGGTGTTCATGCCGACCGTCGACCACATCGGCGTGTCGCGGAAGATCGAGTCGCGCGAAGAGCGCGCACGGCTCCGTGGCATCGTCCGCGAGTTCCGCGACATGCACGGCTTCGGCGGCGGCGTCATCATCCGGACGGCGGCAGCCGGTCGACCGAAGGAAGACATCAGCGCCGACCTCGAGGCGTTCCACACGATCTGGAAGGAAATCCGGCACCGCATGGAGTCGTCGCGGGCCCCGGCGGTCGTCTACCGCGAGCAGAACCTCGTCGGCAAGCTGCTGCGCGACCTGCTGACCGATGAGTTCCAGGCCATCCGGATCGACAGCACCCAGATCTACCAGCAGACGCTCGACCTGGTGCAGCGCATCCTGCCGAATCTCACCACGAAGGTGAAGCACTACGCCAAGCCGTTCCCGATCCTGGAGGAGTACGGCGTCCAGGGGGAAATCGACAAGGCGCTGAAGAGCAAGGTGTGGCTCAAGTCCGGCGGCTCCATCGTCATCAACCAGACCGAGGCGCTGGTCGCCATCGACGTGAATACTGGCCGCTACGTCGGCAAGAAATCGTCCGGCCGGCTCGAGGACACCATCGTCAAGACCAATCTCGAGGCGGTGAAGGAGATCGTCCGGCAGGTGCGGCTGCGCGACCTCGGCGGCATCATCGTCCTCGACTTCATCGACATGGAGGAGAAGAAGAACCGGCAGAAGGTGCTGCAGGCGGTGGAGCAGGAGCTCAAGAAGGATCGTTCGCCGTCGAAGGCATTGCAGGTGGCCGACTTCGGGCTGGTCATCATCACCCGCAAACGCGTGAAGCAAAGCCTCGAGCGGGTCCTCACGGAGCCGTGCCCGTACTGCTCCGGCACCGGCGTCATCAAGTCGACCTCGACGATCTGCTACGAAATCCTCACCGAGGTGCGGAAGATCAGCACCGACCTGAATGGCCACCGGCTGCTGCTGCGCGTGAATCCTGACATTGCCCGGGCGCTGAAGGAGGAAGAGAGCGCGGTGTTGCGCGATCTCCGGCAGGCGATCGGCAAGGAAATCCAGGTTCGTTCGGACCTGCAGCTGCATCACGAGCAGTTCGACGTCATGGCGATCTAGCGCCCGCGAGCCTGGGAACCCGCGAACCCGCGAACCCACGAACCCGCGAACCCGCGAACCCGAGAACCCGCGCCATGTCCCTCCCGCTTCCGCGAGCCACCG
>CADEDC010000069.1 GCA_902825985.1 uncultured Acidobacteriota bacterium
TTCGGCACGAAGTTCGAGTGGAAGTAGGCGATGTTGCCGTCGGCGTCGGCGTAGACCGTGTTGTTCGACGAGTTGGTGTGCAGATCCAGCACCGCCCTGAAGCTCTTCATGTCGGTGGCCTTGGTCCGTGCGAACGATTGCGTGAGCGCCTTCAGCGGCTCGTTCATCATCTGCACCGCGATCCACGATCCGTCGGCGTCCCGCACCACCGGTCCATGGTGCGAGTAGTAGACGGTGAAATCCCTCGCCGCCATCCCCGCCGCCTGCTTGTAGGGCACCGTAATCGTCTTCACGCGCAGCTTGCGCTCGTCGCGGCCGAAGCGGTAGTAGATGCCGTCCGGCTTTTCGGTTGTCGTGAGCCTGTACTCGTCGATGTTGTCGACGCCGCTCGACGTGTGCATCCAGCCGAGGCGCGCGTTGAAGCCCTGATAGACGAAGAACTGTCCCCAGGTCGATGCCCCGTAGGCGTTCAGCCCTTCGTCGCTCGTCACCTGGGCCTCGTGACGGAAGAAGAACGACGTGTGCGGGTTGATGTAGAGCAGCGCCCGGCGGCTGGCGCTGTTGGCGGGCGCGATGGCGAACCCATTCGATCCGGCCGGCTCGACCAGCGCGTCCGCGCCGCCGGCCGCGGCGCCGCCAGCGGCGGTGACCGGTTCGCCGCCGTAGAAGCGCTTCAGCCCGTCGATGGCGACGCGCTCGATGTCGCCGCCGATGCTCCCCTCGCTGAAGCTCAGGGCCATCCAGGGCTCGAACGACGTGATGACCCGCGGTGTCACGTCGGGGTGGGTCGCCAGGTAGAAGTTGAGGCCGGCGGCCCAGGCGTCCATGTTCGCCCGCAGCCACGCGGGCGCGCGCTGATACTGGGCCTTGAGGTCCTCCGGATCGATGAACAGCTTCATCCGCAGGTCGCGATAGATTTCCGCCTCGCCCTCCGCCTCGGCAAGCCGGCCGAGCGCGTTGATGAAGTTCGTCTCGACCCGGGTGAAATCGTCCTCGGCCTGTGCGTACATCATGCCGAAGATGGCGTCGGCATCGGTGCGGGCGCTGATGTGCGGAATGCCCCAGTCGTCACGCACGATGGTGACGCCGGCGGCGCGCTGCTGCCAGGCGGCCATCGCCGGCGAGACGGTGGCGGCGGGCGGGGCCACCGGGGCCGAGGGGCCGCAGGCGACCGAGAGCGCAGCCGCGGCCACGACCCAGTGGACGACAGGTGTCAGGACGGCCGCGCGCTTCTTCATGCCGGTCTCCCAGAGGCGCCGGGCGGCGCCGCCCGGATTGTCCCACAGAAGACCCGGCTCGCCGCCCATCCCTGTTCAATACATGACAGCGCACTCGACATCTTCTTCGTAGAGTCGGGACATGTACCATTCCAACGCGCACACCGCCGCCGCGCTCGCCTGGGTACTCGCCACCTGTGCTGCTGGCACGGCCGGGCGATTCACGTCACTCTCCGACTGGTCGCTGCTCGTGTGCATCGCCGCCATCCCGGCGGCCGTTCTCGCGCCCCTCTGGCGCGACGCGCCGGCGCTGGCCCATCGCGGCGAGCGGCGCGACGCGTCGGCGTTGCGGAGGAGCGGCCGGCCATGACCCGGCACACGCCGGACGGCGCTGCGGCGGGGGTGCGGCGCGACGTCGACGGGCCGATCGACCTCGAGCATTCGGCACAGGCCGGGCGCACGGTGACGGCGCTGCAGCAGTCGCTGGCGCGCGGTCTGCCGGTCATGATTCCCGGCGCGATGGGAACCCGCCGTGCGTCGTCGACCCCGCCGCTCGCCTACCCCGCACAGGCGCCGGTGTTCGACCGCCGGCGTATCGAACACGAATGGGAGGGCGGCGGCGCCCCCGGCACGCGCCGCCAACCGGACGCCACATCGTGGCTGCAGCGCCTCGGCCGGACGCTGGGGCTCTGATCCGAACGCGCGGCGGATTTCGATGGCGCCGGTCCCCGGGCCCTCGTAGAGTGGCAGCAGGCGACAATCAGGGTCAGTCGGCTCGGCGCAGAGCGAGCACGGAGGTAGCCATGTCGAAATCAGCACGCGGTGCGCAGATCAAACGCGCCGTCCGGCGCACGGCCACGAGCGCAGCGGCGCCGGTCGCGGCGGTCGACGCACTCGAGCAGCGCGTCATCGCATTTGCCGAACATCTTGGCGCCATGGTCGGAACCGTCCATGCGAAAGCGGACGGATGGCTGGATCGCGACGCGCTGACCGCCCAGGTCGCCACCGTCCGTGACGCCGCCGCAGGCCTGTTGGCGCACCTGGGAGCACCGGGGCCGGCCGCCAAGGCGGTCGAGGCGCCGGCTCGTGCTCGGCGCAGCGGCGGCGGGCGCAGCGGCGGACGCGTCGATGCTCCCGGCAAGAAGCATCGAGCGCCGCAGAAGTCGACCGGCGCGGCCCGCGTCGCGACGACACAGGCGGCGAAGGTGCGGGCGGCCAGGCCGATGGCGAAGACCGGCCGGCGGCGCGGACGCGGCTAGCTTCGCGCGTCCCCTTCGTCCGCGGCGTGCTGCAGCGGCTCGGACGGCTCCGACAACTGGCCGTCGTAAGCGATGTCCTCGATCCGGCACCGCTTGATCCGATCGCCAAGCGTCGAACGTTTGATCTGCAACAGCTCGGCAGCGCGCGATTTGTTGCCCTGGCTCACTTTGAGGGCCCACAGAATCAGTGTCGACTCGAGTGCACGCAGCCGGCCATCCAGCCCGCCGGCGAGCGGTTCACCGGCCGTAGCGACCACATCGGAGCGCGCCGCCGTCGCCGACCCCGGGTCCTGAGCCAGCAGATCGAACGAGAGACAGCCATGGCCGACGGTGCCGCAGTGGCACGTCTGCGCGATGCGTTCGCAGAGGTTCTCGAGCTCTCTCACGTTTCCCGGCCACGCATAGCGCATCAGGGCCTGCCACATCGCCTCCGGAATAGCCGCCACCTCGCCGCCGGATCGCCGAGCCGCACGCTCGAAGAAATGCCTGGCAAGCGCCGGAATGTCGTCGCGCCGCTGGCGCAGCGGCGGGAGCGTGATCGGCACGACATTCAACCGGTAGAACAGATCCTCGCGGAACGTGCCGGCGGCCACCATCGGCTTCAAGTCGTGCTTCGTGCCGGCAATCACCCGCACGTTGATCGGCACGACATGCGTGCCGCCCAGCCGCTCGATGGTCCGATTCTGCAGCACCCGCAGCAGCTTGACCTGCATGCCGAGCGGGACGTCATCCATGTCATCGAGAAACAGCGTCCCGCCGGCCGCCAGTTCGAACCGCCCGGGACGATCCTTGACGGCACCGGTGAACGCGCCACGCTCGTGGCCGAACAGTTCCGACTCGATCAATGTCTCTGAGAACAACGAGCAGCTCACCGGGACGAATGGGCGATTCCGCCGCCGACTGTGCTGATGAATCATCGTCGCCGTGACTTCCTTGCCGGTTCCGCTCTCGCCGGTGATGAGCACCGTGCTGTCGCTGTTCCGGATGACGCCGAGGAAGTCGAACAGCGCGCGCATGCGCACGCTGCGCCCGACGATGATCGCTTCGGGCGGTGGCGTCTCGATGGCCGTCATCCGCCGATGCTCACGGGATCAACCGGACCTCGACGAACCCGGGAATCGCCTGCCGCAGGGCCTGCTCGATGCCGAGATACAACGTCATGTGGAGGCTCGGACAGTCCACGCAGCGCCCCGTCATCCTGACGTCGGCAGCGCCGCCGTCCACGCGAACCAGCTGGATATCACCGCCATCCGCCTGGATGGCCGGGCGAATCCGGGTCAGCACCAACTCGACCTGAGCGCTCGTCACTACCACCTCCACCACGTGAGCCCGACGTTCACAGCGCGCCGACGACGGCGACGACCAGGCGGATCAGCAGCCCGATCGGCGTGGTGACGAGCAGCAGTGCGAGCGGCAACAGGTAGGCCAGCAGGGTAATCAGCGCGGCGTCCTCGAGCAGCCCCACGGCGCGGGCCAGCCGACGCGAGGGCGTCACCTGACGCGGCCATGACAATGTCGCAGCGCCGGTCGTCGACGGTGGCGCAATGAGCGATGGCAGCGTCTCTGTTCCCACCAGTGTCATGTCAGTCTCCAGTTCGCAGCGGACCACCCTCGTCGAGCATCCGCAGTGACGATGCGCGCGTGGACGTAGACCGCGGCGAGTGCTGACGCGACCGGCCCGTCGCATCGCGGTGCTGGCGCTGCAGAATCCGCCGCAGTTGCTTCGTCCGTCCGTGTCCGCGGTCGCCTGAAGACGTCCACATGCGACGAGCGTAGTTCGGACCGCCGTTTCGCGCTGTTCGATCGAGCACAGGCTGCCGCCACCCGAACACCTATGCTGATCTGCCCAAATACCCAGGCGCGGCGCCAACCGCACCGGTCGGGACACCATCGATTCCGGCGCCGTCGCGCGCATGCGACCGCAGCCGGTTGAAAGGCGGAAAATGACGCGCTCGAGAGTGCTTCTGTCGTGGTTCGCTGCGGTCACGCTCGTCGCGGTGGGATGGATGGCGTTGGGTGCTGCGATGACCGTCGCCACCGCCATCATGCTGCTGGGGCTGAGCCTGGTTCCGCCGGCTATCATCTACGCGCTGTGGCCAGGAGTGCAGCCGCCGACAGCAGCGGAGGTCCTGCGTGGACCGGGACGTGGCCGATGATCCGAGAGGCGCTCCGACGGTGACCTAGACGGTGGCCCCACGTGGGCCGCTGCTCGACGATCCGGGCTGCCACGGCCCCGCCGGCGACGGGCCGTCGGGGGCTGCGGGTCCGCGGCCTTCGCCAGCGGGCGCCGCCGGGTCTGCCGGCAGCGCCGCCGGATCCGCCGGCAGCGGATCGGTCCCTTGGGTCGACGGCCGCCGCCACTGCCGGCGGCGCGCCTGAAACGCAAGGAATTCGTCGTAGGAAACGATCGCTGCCTGCGAAGTCACGATCACAGCATAGCGCGGCCAGACGAATGACGTTGTGCGGTTCGAGACAGCCGCGAGCCGCCAGCGCACCCTCGCCCACAGCCGGGCTAAGGGCACCCCGCCAACGACTAAAGGTTGCTCATGAGCCATAATGAGTGCGGCCATGCCTCCGAAGTCCTTGCACAGCTTCGACGTCGAGGCATTCCTTCATTCGTCCGGGCTCGCCCGTAAAGCTCATGATTACCAGGCGGCATCGACCGTCTACGCCCAGGGCGGACCGTGCGACGCGGTCTACTTCATCCAGGACGGCAGCGTCCGCCTGTCGGTGCTGTCGCCGGGCGGCAAGGAAGCGGTCGTCGGCGTCCTCGTGCGCGGCGACTTCTTCGGCGAGGGGGCGCTGGCCGGCCAGCCGCTGCGTCTCGCGACGGCCACGGTCATGACCCCGAGCCGGATCCTGGCGATCCCCAAACGCCAGATGATTCGCCTGTTGCATCAGCAACACGCGCTGTCCGACCGGTTCATCGCCCACATGCTGGCGCGCAACACCCGCCTCGAAGACGACCTGATCGACCAGCTGTTCAATGCCAGCGAGAAGCGGCTGGCCCGTACGCTGCTGCTGCTCGCGCGGTTCGGCAAGGCGAAGGGCCCGCAGCGCGTGCTCCCCCGCATGTCGCAGCAGGTGCTTGCGGAGATGGTCGGCACCACCCGCTCGCGCGTCAACTTCTTCATGAACAAGTTTCGCAAGCTCGGGTTCATCGAGTACAACGGCACGTTGACCGTGCACGACTCGCTGCTCAGCGTCGTGCTGCACAGTGACCACGATCAGGAGCACTGAGCCTGGTTCACGCCGTCGGATCCGCCGTCAGGTATGGCCGCCACCGGCAGATCGATGCGGAACACGCAGCCGACGCCAGGCAGATTGCGGACGTGAATATCGCCGGCGCAGGCACGCACGGCCTTGCGGGCGATTGACAGCCCCAGGCCGAGGCCGGTCCGGTCGCGCCCGCGGCGCTCGCGAAACGCCTCGAATGGATCGCCGGTGCTGTCGGCGATGCCGCCGCACTGGTCCTCGACCTCGATGCGCACGCGATCGTCCGCCGACGCCGCCCGCAACACGACGCAGCCGCCGCGCGGCGTGAACTTGAAGCCGTTGCTCAGGAGGTTCGCGACCGCCGACAGCAGCAGTTGAGGATCGGCGACCACCGTGAGGGCGCGCGACAACGGCTCGACGCGCAAGTGCACGCCGGTCGATTCGGCATGCAGGTGCGCCGCGACCGCCACTTCGTCGAGCAGATCGGCGACGACCACCAGAATCGGCCGTCCGACTCCGGCATCGACGCGGACATCGGACAGTGTCGTCTCGACCAGATCGCGCAGCGCCAACAGGCATCGCCCGAGCACCATCCCGGTGTTGCCGTTCACCGCGACAGTGCCCTGCTTGAGCGCCTGGAACGCCAAAAGTGCCGTGTGCAGCAGATTCCGTTGCTCGTGCGCGATCTGGCCGGTCCGGCGGGTGTCGTCGGCGTGACGCTGCTCGGCGATCACCCGGCCGTGCGTCGTCACGGCCTCGGCAATCGCCGTATCCAGGCAACGATTCATCACGTGGAACTCGTCGACGCTGATCGCCGCGGCGCGTTCGACCGCCAGCTCGGTAATCGCCTGACAGACGTCGCCGTAGGCGTGGACCACCTGCGACACGGTCATCCCGCGGGTCAGGAGTTCCTGCCCGTAGAGGCCGGCGGTGGTGCCGATGGCGGTCGACGGGAACGGTGTCGCCGTGCCCTCACGCCGCAGCGTCTCGCTCAACTGCGTGAGAAACACCGACACACCATGCACGAACGTCGAGTCGAGCGGGAACGCGGCGCCACGCTGATGCGACATCGCGTTCGCCCGGGCGCCGATCTCATCACCGTGGCTGGCTATGAACTGGTGCAGCATTGGCTCTCCAGGGATGAGAGGTTTGTCGCCGGGTTCCACGCCGGTAGCTGTTCAGTGTCAACGTCGGTTCGCCGGCTCAGAACCCGCACGCGCCCTGCGGCAGCAGCCGGGCGCCGGTGTTCACCGCCTCGGCGCTCACATTGCCCAGGCTGTCTCGGATGACGAGGCGAACGGTCAGCGGAAACGACGTCGTGCCAGCGGCCAGTGGCGGCGGCGGTACGAGCGCGCAACTGGCCGGCGGCCCCTCCAGCAGCGGTCCGGTCGTGGTGCGGGTGATCGTCGTCTCGACGGAGTACGTCCACTGCCACTCGACGATCGTCGCAGGCGCGACGGACGAGCTGCCATTGAACGTGCATTCGAGGCGGTCGCCGCCATCGACCAGCCGGCAGGTGTCGGACGCATTCGTCCCGCTGACGCCGAAGCCGGCAATTGCCATCGCCGGTGTCGCCGTCGGCATGACTTCGAGCGACGCCGACCGTGACTCGCCGCCGTAGGTGCCAGACACCGTGGCCGTGATCGCGCCTCCGACCATCCGGGTCGCGACCTCGAAGCTCACCGAGCGCAGGCCGACGGGCACCAGGACCGTCGCGGGAACCGTGGCCGGATCGGCGGTCGACAGCGACACCATCGCACCGCCGGCCGCCGCGGCGCTGGTCAGGGTGACGGTGCCGGTCACCGGCGTGCCCCCGACGACGGTCGGGGCGCTCAGGCTGATCGACGCCAGAGCAGGCGCGCCGATGACGACCAGCATCGAGGAGGCACTGCTGATGTCGGCCGTCGCCGTGATCATCGCGGTGCCCACGACCCCGGCCGTGATGGTGAACCCCACCGCCGAGGCGCCGGCCGGCACCCGGACGACTGTCGGCACCGTGGCCACCGCCGCCTGGCTGCTGGTAATCGAGACCTCCGCACCGCCGCTCCCGGCCGCACGCGTCAGGTTCACCGTCGCCTGCACCAGACTGCCGGCCGACGCGGTGGATGGGTTCAGGACGACGCCCGACACCGTCGTCGTCCCCGACGGGTCGGTTGGCGATGCGGAGTCACTGCACGCCGCCACCGCCAGGGCGAGCGCGAGAACCAGCGGGCGAGCGACGCAGCCGACGACGGATGGCGGGACATTCATGAGCCGAGTGTGGCAGCGGCGGGCGGCGTGGGGCTGTGCAATGCGGCACACGGCCGCGCGTCGCTCCGCTGCTGTCTTGTTGTGCACACATGGGCCGCCAGCCACGTGGCAAGCTTGTGGTCATGTCACGCAGGCCGTCCACGGCATCGCTGGTTGCCACCGCGCGCCCATTCGACGCCCAGGCGTACCTCGACTCGGCTGGCCTGTCGAAGACGGTGGTCGTCTACAGTCGCAACGAGAACGTCTTCGCGCAGGGTGATGCCTGCGAGCACGTCATGTACATCCGGTCCGGCGGCGTCAAGCTGTCCGTGCTGTCGAAGGCCGGTCGCGAAGCGGTCATCGCGATGCTCGGACCGGGCGATTTCTTCGGCGAGGGCTGTCTGGCCGGCCAGCCGGTCCGCATCGGCAGCGCCACCGCGATCACCCCGAGCGTCGTCCTGCAGGTGACGAAGCGGAAGATGCTCCAGCTGCTCCACGGCCAGCACGGGATGTCCGACCGCTTCATCGCCCACATGCTGGCGCGCAACATTCGCATCGAGGAAGACCTCATCGACCAGCTGTTCAACTCGAGCGAGAAGCGGCTGGCCCGTACCCTGCTGCTGCTGGCCCGTTACGGCACGCAGGCCCGGCCGTTTCGGGCGGTGCCGCAGATCTCCCAGGCGACGCTCGCCGAGATGATCGGCTCGACGCGATCGCGGGTGAACTTCTTCCTGAACAAGTTCAAGAAGCTCGGCTTCATCGAATACGACGGCGTCGTGCCGATGAAGGTGAACAGCTCGCTGCTGAGCGTGGTCCTGCACGACTGAGATCGCCGCCGGCCGCGTCGCCCGACCCATCGTCCACCCGCACACACTGGAGCCACCTGTCATGGATATCAGACCTCTGCACGATCGCATCATCGTTCGTCGTCAGGATGACACCGCCGAACAGCGCGTCGGCGGCATCATCGTCCCGGATTCGGCGAAGGAGAAGCCGCACCGCGGCACCGTCGTCGCGGTCGGTGACGGCCGCCTGACCGACGACGGCGCGCGGATTCCGCTCGATGTCAAAGCCGGCGATCTCGTCCTCTTCGGTAAGTACACCAGCGCCGACATCACGATTCACGGCGAGGAATTCCTCATCATCCGTGAGAGCGAAGTGCTCGCCGTGCTCGACGATGCGCCGGCGTCTCCGCCACTCTCGTAACCAAAGGAACGGCATGTCAAAACAGATTACCTACGGCGACGCGTCACGGCAGGCGATCCTCCGCGGCGTCAACAAGCTGGCGGATGCGGTGAAGGTGACCCTCGGACCGCAGGGGCGCAACGTGATCCTCGGCAAATCCTACGGCTCGCCGACGATCACCAAGGATGGCGTGACCGTGGCGCGCGAGATCGAGCTCACCGATCCGCTCGAGAACATGGGCGCGCAGATGGTGGCGGAAGTCGCCAGCAAGACGTCGGACGTCGCCGGCGACGGCACGACGACGGCGACGGTGCTGGCGCAGGCGATCTACCGCGAGGGGGCGAAGAACGTCACCGCCGGCGCGAACCCGATGGCCCTCAAGCGCGGCATCGATGCGGCGGTGACGGCGATCGCCGCCGAACTGCAGCGGATGTCGCGGCCGGTGAGTGGCGCGATGATCGCGCAGGTCGGCACCATCTCGGCCAACCACGACGAGACCATCGGGCAGATCATCGCCGACGCGATGGAGAAGGTCGGCAAGGACGGCGTCATCACGGTCGAGGAAGCCAAGAGCATGGAGACATCGCTCGACGTGGTCGAGGGCATGCAGTTCGATCGCGGCTATCTGTCGCCGTACTTCGTGACCGACACCGAGCGTATGGAGATCGTCCTCGACAATCCCGTCGTGCTCATTCATGAGAAGCGGATCAGCGCGATGAAGGATCTGCTGCCGCTGCTCGAGCTGGTCGCGCAGGCGGCGCGGCCGCTGCTGATCGTCGCCGAGGACATCGACGGCGAGGCGCTGGCGACGCTGGTCATCAACAAGCTGCGCGGGACCCTGAAGGTCGCCGCGGTGAAAGCCCCCGGCTTCGGCGATCGCCGGACGGCAATGCTCGACGACATCGCCATCCTGACCAATGGCCGGACGCTGACCGCCGACCTCGGCCTGAAACTCGAAAACGTCAAGCTGACCGATCTCGGCCAGGCCACGAAGATCACCATCGACAAGGACACGACGACGATCGTCGAGGGCGCCGGAACGGCGGCGGCGATCGCCGGGCGGGTGAAGCAGCTGCGGGCGCAAGCCGAGGAGGCGACGTCCGACTACGAACGGGAGAAGCTGCAGGAGCGCCTCGCCAAACTGGTCGGCGGCATCGGTATCATCCGGGTCGGCGCCGCGACCGAGAGCGAGATGAAGGAAAAGAAGGCACGCGTCGAGGATGCCATGCACGCAACCAAGGCGGCGGTCGAGGAGGGCATCGTCGCCGGGGGCGGCGTCGCGTTGCTGCGTGCCGCGGCCGTCCTCGAGCAGCTGCAGTTGCCGGGCGACGAGCAGCTCGGCGTGCGGATCGTCAGCCGCGCCATCGAGGAGCCGCTGCGCTGGATCGCCGCGAACGCCGGCCACGAGGGACCGGTGGTCGTCCAGCATGTCCGGGCGATGACCGGGGACGGCGGATTCAACGCCCAGACCGAATGCTACGAGGACCTCGTGCAGGCCGGCGTGATCGACCCGGCCAAGGTCGTCCGCTCCGGCCTGCAGAATGCGGCGTCCATCGCGTCGCTGCTCCTGACGACCGAGGCGGTCATCTCACGTTTCGTCGAACCCTCGCCGGAGGGTGCGACGGCCGCCGGCGGGCCAGGCGCGGGCCGCTACTGACGTCCGCGACCAGCACACCGGCCAGAGACGGGACTCAGTCCCGTCTCGCCACCGCCACGTCCACCTCCACCTCGTCTCGGACCTCCGTCACGGCCGACGCCGCCGCCGCCAGCGCGGCGGACCGCCGGCTCACCCAGACGACCAGCGCCACGGCCACCGCGCCCGCCGCGAAGGCGAAGCCGGCCGACCGGTAGGGGTCGCGCGCCGCACGCCTGACGGTGACGCCCGTGAAGTCGCGCGCCCGGTGCAGCTGCCGCCGGACGCCGTCCAACGTGCGACCCAGCCCGCGTACCGCATCGTCCAGCGGATCGGCGCCCAGCCCCTCCGTCTGGCGCATCCGTTCTTCGAGCCCGTCGACTTCGCGCCGCGCCGCTTCGACGTCAGCGGTGATGCTGCTTCGGGCGCGGTCCATCGTTGCGGCGGTCATTCGCGGCGCTCCCTGGGCGAATAGCGATTCAGGAGGGCGAGCAGCGCGGCGGCCGCCGCGGGCGGCGTGACGTTCTTCGTCACGATGTCGCGATTCTCGAGCTTCTTGCCGTAGAGCGTGTCGTTGTCGTCCAGGTCCTGCCGCAAGGTTGCCCCCTCGAGTGCGACGCCGGCAAACAGGCCCTGCGACCGCGACCACGACAGGATGTCGGCGTGCATCTGGGCATCGGTCTGCGCCGTCACGGTCCGGCCGACCGGGCCAGCGGCCACGGATGCCTCGCCGCCGATGGTGAAGCGGCTTTCGAGCAGCTTGTCGGCGCCGCGGGCGTTCATCACCAGCATGATGAGGTCGGTGGTCGAGCCGCCGATCTGGAATCCGAGGCTGCCGCCCTCGATGCGCACGGTGCCGGGCGCCGACCAGCCGTCCAGCCCCTTCCGGCGGCACGACACGTAGCCTTTGCCGTACTTGCCGCCAATCATGATGGCCGCCGTCTTGAGGTCCGGGACGATCACGATGCAGTGCGCCTTCTCGAGCAGCTCCTGCGGAATGCCCTGATCCGGTGCATCCAGGATCTCGGTCAACACCGCCGCGGCCTCCGCCAGGCGCTGCGCCGGTTCATCGTCCTTCGCCATCACCGGCGTCATCGCCAGGGCCGCCATCAGGGTCGTCGCCATGAGCTGTTTCATGGCCATGAGTCTCTTCACGTGTGCCTGCCTTCTTGGTGTCCGCTTGTCTCGCGAGAGTCGACGATAGCCTCTGTGGGGGCGAGGCTCTGTGCCGAACGGCACACGGCGCGGCATCATGCTGTGCAATTCACGACAGCGCCGGCGGGCGACGACCTCTAGAGTGGCAACATGCCGACGACCACGACATTCGTCCCGTTGTCCCGATGAGGCGGATCCTTTCGCGCTTGCCGTCGCGCCGCGCGCCGTCGCCAGACCGCCCGTTGCGCGACGACCTGCTCAGCACCGAAGGGCTCGACGAGCGCGCGCTCGCCCTCGCCGCCAGCCTGACCCTCGATCCGAGCGTCAGGCGCCGCGCCCACGACACGTTCCCGCGCTTCGAAGACAACGTCCGGGTGCTGCACATGGCGTATCGTCGGCTCGCCGATGACGTCCGCGCCGGACACTTCGTCGGCCCGACCGCCGAGTGGATTCTCGACAACTTCCACCTCGTCTCGGCCGAGATCTCCGACATCCGCCGCAACCTGCCGCGCGCCTACTCGCGGACGCTGCCGACCTTGGCGTCACGTGAACACGCCGGGCAGGCACGCATCTACGCGCTGGCCGTCGAACTGGTCCGCCACAGCGACAGCAACTTGTCACGGCCGATGCTGGTGCAGTTTCTCAGCGCCTTCCAGCGGATTGCGCCGCTGACCATCGGCGAGCTGTGGGCGTGGCCCAGCGTCCTGAAGCTGGCGCTCATCGAGAACCTGCGGCGTCTGGCCGACGAACTGCTGGCCACCCGCGCCGCCCGCGGCGCCGCCGACGCCTACGTCGCCTCGGCCGACCGGGCCACCGACGGCGACGGGCTGCCGCGCAACGCCGAGGCGGCGTTTCTCGTGCAGGTGTTGCATCGCGCGCGTGAATACGGCGTCCGCCTCTCCGCCATCCGCACCGCCGTCGACGTCGACCTGCTGTCCCGGCACACCACGGCCGAAGCGGCGGTACGCGGCGAGCATCAGCGGCAGGGGGTCGCCCAGGTCTCGGTCGCCAATGCGGTGACCAGCCTGCGCCTGTGCGCCACGCTCGACTGGTCGGAGTACGTCGAGTCCGTGAGCCTGGTCGAAGCCGTGCTCCAACGCGATCCGGCCGGCGCCTACGGTCGCATGGACTTCCTGAGTCGTGACCAGTTGCGCCGCGCCGTCGAGGAACTGGCGCCGCCGACTGGCGACGGCCAGATCCGTGTGGCTCTCAAGGTCGTCGAGTCGGCCCGCCAGGCGGCCGCGACCGGTTCGCCCGCGGATCGCGCGGCGCACGTCGGCTATCACCTCGTGGACCGCGGTCGCCGCGATCTCGAGGCCGACCTGGCATTCCGGCCGACCGCCCGCGTCGCCGCCCGCCGTTTCCTGCTCCGTCATGCGTCGGCCGTCTTTCTCGGCGCCATCGCGCTCGGGACGCTCGCAGCGGTGGCGGCGGCGACGATGTACGGCGGCCGGTTCGGCGCATCGCCGCTGATGCAGGTCGTCGCCGCCCTGCTGGTCTTGCTGCCGGCCAGCGACCTCGCCGTGGTCTGCGTGCATGACATCGTCGGCCGGCTCGTCGGCCCTCGCCGTCTGCCGCGGCTGGACTTCGCGGCCGGCGTGCCGGCGGACGCCCGCACGATGGTCGTGATTCCGACCATGCTGACCAGCCTGCCCGGCGTCGATGCGCTGGTCGAGCACGTCGAAGTGCTGGCGCTCGGCAACCTCGACCCGCATATCCACGTCGCGATCCTCAGCGACTTCGCCGACACCCGGCGCGGCGAGACGCCCGAGGACGACGCCCTGCTCGACCGCGCGCAGGCGGCGATCGAGGCGCTGAACGTCAGGCACGGCGGCGTGCGCGGCGACCGCTTCTTCCTCTTCCATCGCGACCGGCAGTGGAATCGCAGCGAGAACGCGTGGATCGGCTGGGAGCGCAAGCGCGGCAAGCTCGAGGAATTCAACCGGTTGCTGCGCGGCGCCACCGACACGAGCTTCTCGACGCAGGTCGGCGCCCTCGAGGTGCTGCCGCTCGTGCGCTACTGCATCACGCTCGACACCGACACCCGGCTGCCGCGCGACGCGGCGAAGCGGCTGATCGGCATCATCGCGCACCCCCTGCACCGGCCCCACATCGATCCGCGTCTCGGCCGCGTCACCGAGGGCTACGGCATCCTGCAGCCCCGGGTCAGCGTGACGATGTCGAGCGCTGCCGGGTCGCTGTTCGCCCGCACCTGGGCCGGTCACACCGGTGTCGACCCGTACACGACGGCGATCTCGGATGTCTATCAGGATCTCTTCGGCGAAGGCATCTTCACCGGCAAGGGGCTCTACGACGTCGACGCCTTCTCGGCGGCGCTGGCCGGCCGCGTTCCCGAGAATGCTCTGCTGTCGCACGACCTGTTCGAGGGGCTCTATGCCCGGACCGGTCTCGTCACCGACGTCGAGGTCGTCGACGACTATCCGTCGAGCGTGCTGGCGCACGCGCGGCGGCAGCACCGCTGGGTGCGCGGCGACTGGCAGATCCTGCGCTGGCTGTTTCCGGTGGTGCCGTCGCGCGCGGGAGCGGCGAGAAATCACCTGCCGCTGATCGCCCGCTGGAAGATCCTCGACAACCTGCGACGCAGCCTGCTGGCGCCGGCGGCGTTGCTGCTGCTCATCGCCGGGTGGACGGTGCTGCCGGGCCAGCCGGCCGTCTGGACCGCCGTCGCACTCGCCTCGATGGCGTTTCCGCTGGCGTCCCGGGTGCTGGCGACCCTGCGCGGACCGACGCGCCGCCAGGCCTGGCGCAGCTACGCGCGCATCGCGGCGGAGGACATCAATGCGGCGGGCGCACGACTCGCGCTGCAGCTCGCCTTCCTCGCGCACGACACGGCCGTCAGGCTGCACGCCATCGCCACGACGATCGTCCGGCTGTTCTTTACCGGGCGCCGCCTCCTCGAATGGGAGACCATGGCCGCCTCCGCCGCGCGCGGCGAGGTGGCGCGCCCTGGCGCCTTCGTCGCCGACATGGCGGCCAGTCCGATCGTGGCGCTGGCCTTCGTCGGCGCCGTCGCCGTGCTCAGACCGGCCGCCCTCGTACTGGCCCTGCCCATCGCCGCTTCCTGGATGGCGGCGCCGTGGATCGCCTGGGCGCTGAGCCGGCCGATCACGCCGCGGCGGCTGCCGCTGTCGGCCGAGGACCGTGCCTACCTGCACGACGTCGGGCGGCGGACGTGGGCCTACTTCGAGCGATTCGTCACCGCCGACGATCACCACCTGCCACCCGACAACGTGCAGATCCATCCCGACCTGGTGGTCTCGCATCGGACGTCACCGACCAACATCGGACTGAGCCTGCTGTCGACGCTGGCGGCACACGACCTCGGCCTCATCGCGACACCGGAGATGCTGCGGCGGGTCGAGGCGACGCTGACGACCATCGAGCGCCTCGAGCGCTACGAAGGGCACCTGCTCAACTGGTACGACACGCAGACGCTGGCGCCGCTGCTGCCGCGCTATGTCTCGACCGTCGACAGTGGCAACCTCGCCGGCGCGCTGGTCACGCTGGCCGCCGGGGTGCGGGTCCACGCCGCCGACCTCGCCGCGCGCGCGGCGGCGCTCGTCGGCGCGATGAACTTCCGCTTCCTGCTCGAGCCCCGGCGCCAGCTGTTCTCGATCGGCTATCGCCTGCCCGACGCCGACGGCCCGGGCCGGCTCGACGCCTCGTACTACGATCTGCTCGCGTCCGAGGCACGGCTGGCCAGCTTCCTGGCGATTGCGAAAGGCGACGCCGCGGAGCTGCACTGGTTCCGGCTCGGTCGTCCGGTCACCGGCGTCCGCGGCGCTCCCGTGCTGCTCTCCTGGAGCGGCACCCTCTTCGAGTATCTGATGCCGCTGCTCCTGATGCGGAGCCATCCGAACACCCTGCTCGACTCGTCGTGCCGCCTCGTCGTCCGGCGGCAGATGGACTACGCCGCCGACTGCGGCGTGCCCTGGGGCATCTCGGAATCGGCCTACAACCTCGTCGACCGCCACGGCACCTACCAGTACAAGGCCTTCGGCGTGCCCGGACTGGGACTGAAGCGCGGCCTCGGCCACGAGGTCGTCGTCGCCCCCTATGCCACGGCGCTCGCCCTGCCGCTCGAACCGGTGGCCAGCGTCGCCAACCTGAAACGGCTCGCCACCGTCGGGCTCGCCGGTGAGTTCGGCTTCTTCGATGCCATCGACTACACGCCGCGCGGTCCAGACCTGCCGGCTGCGCACGAGCCGGTCGCCGGCGTCATCGTCCCGACCTACATGGCACACCATCAGGGCATGACCCTGGTGGCCCTGGTCAACGCGCTGCACGACGATCGCATGATCGACCGCTTCCACAGCGACGTCTACGTCCAGGCGACCGAGCGGCTGCTGCAGGAACGCGTGCCGCGTGACGTGTCGCCGATCGAGCCACGGCCGCATGACGAGATGCAGACCGCCGGACCGTTGACGTCGGTGCCGGTGCGGACGTTCCGCACCGCCCACACGCGGGCGCCGCACACGCAGTTCCTGTCGAACGGACGCTACGTCACCTCGGTCACCAACGCCGGCGGCGGGGCGAGCGTGTGGAACGGTCTGCCGGTCACGCGCTGGCGCCGCGACCCGACGCGCGATGCCGACGGCCAGTTCCTGTACCTGCGTGACGCCCGCAGCGGCGACGTGTGGTCGGCGACGTTTCAACCGACCGGCCGGCCACCGGACGAATACGCCGTGACGTTCTGGACCGAGCGGGCGAGCTTCCGCCGGCGCGACGACCAGCTGACCACCGTGCTCGACGTTGTCGTCTCGACGGAGGACGACGTCGAAGTCCGCCGGTTGACGGTGCGCAACCAGGGGACGCGCGTCCGGGAGATCGACGTGACGAGCTACGCCGAGATCGTCCTGACGTCGGCCGCCAACGATCTGGCGCATCCGGCCTTCGGCAAGCTGTTCGTCGAAACCGAGTATCTGCCCGAACTGGCGGCGCTCGTCGGACACCGCCGACCGCGCAGTCCCGACGACCCCGGCGCCTGGTTCTTCCACACACTCAGCCTGCACGGCCGCGCCCAGGGCTCGCTGGAATGGGAAACAGACCGCGCCCGGTTCCTCGGCCGCGGTCGTTCCGTCGCGGATCCGCAGGCACTCGATGGCCGCGCGCTCTCCGGGACGACCGGCATCGTGCTCGATCCGATTGTCAGCCTGCGCCAGCGCATCCGGGTCATGCCGGATGTCACCGTCCGCCTGTCGTTCGCGACCGGCATGGCCGCCGACCGCGAGACGGTGGTGGCGCTTGCCAGGAAATACCACGAGCCGAACGCGGCGGCGCGGACGTTCGGCCTGGCGATGACCCACGCCCAGAGCGGACGGCGGCATCTGGACATCTCCGCTGACGACGCCGTCCTCTTCGAGCGGCTGGCCTCGCGGGTGCTGGGCACGGACGAATCGCTCCGCGCGCCCGCCGACGTCGTCGCCAGCAATACGCTCGGGCAGGCGGGACTCTGGCCCCACGCCATCTCCGGCGACCTGCCGATCCTGCTGCTCCGCGTCGTGAGCGACGGCGGGCTGGCGCTCGTGCGACAGGTGCTGCAGGCGCAGGAGTACTGGCGGCTCAAGGGGCTCGCCGCCGACGTCGTCATCGTCAACGAACATCCGGCGACCTACCTCGACGAGGTGCAGGGTCAGCTCGCAGCGCTCCTCGCCGATGGTCCGTGGAGCACGTGGCAGCACCGGCCGGGTGGCGCCTATCTGTTGCGCTCCGATGCACTCGGTGCGGACGAGCGCCGGCTGCTGGCGGCGGTCGCCGCCGCCGTGCTGCGCGGCGATGGCGGCGACCTGCGTTCGCAACTCGACCGCCCGGACACGATCCGGCCGATCGTCATCGCCCTCGCGCCCGCACCGCTCGCGGGCGACGACACGCTGGCTCCGCCACCGGCGCCGCCCGTCGAGCTCGGCAATGGGCTCGGCGGCTTCACCGACGACGGTCGCACCTACGCCATCGTCCTCGACGGCACCCGGGACACACCGCTGCCGTGGGTCAACGTCATCGCCAACCCCGACTTCGGAACGATCGTCACCGCCTCGGGCGCCGCCCACACGTGGGCGGGCAACAGCCGGGAGAACCGCCTCACACCGTTCGCCAACGATCCGATCGGCGATCCGACCACCGAGGCGCTGTTCGTGCGGGACGACGATACCGGCGATTGCTGGTCGCCGACCCCAGGTCCGCTGGCGCGTGCGGCGAACCGCCGATTCGTCGTCCGCCACGGCGCCGGCCTCAGCCAGTTCCAGTCGACGACGTGCGGGATCGCACAGGAACTGGACCTGTTCGTGGACACGGCGGACCCGGTGAAGTTCTCGCGGCTGCGGCTGACCAACCTCGACGCGGTGCCACGGACGCTGAGCGTGTTCGCCTACTGCGAGTGGGCGCTCGGGTCCCCGGGTGACGGTGGCCGGGCGCACGTCGTCACCGCGGTCGACGCCGAGACCGGCGCGGTGTGCGCAACCAATGCCTACAACCAGGCCTTCCCCGGGCAGGTCGCCTTCGCGTGGGCGAGCGTCCGGCCGACCTCGATCACCGGCGACCGCAGCTCGTTCATCGGCCGCAACGGATCGCTGGCAATGCCGGCGGCGCTGGGGCAGGCGACGCTGTCCGGCTCGACCGGTGCCACGTGGGATCCCTGTGCCGGGCTGCAGGTCGCCTGTCTCCTGCAGCCCGGCGAGTCGCGAGAACTGCTGTTTCTGCTCGGCCAGGGAACCGACCTGGCGCACGCCCATGCGCTGATCGCCCGCCATGGGAATGCAGCGGCAGCGGCACTGGCGCGTGTCGGCCACTCGTGGGATGCCGTACTCGACGCCGTCCACGTCCGCACGCCCGACGATTCATTCGATGCGCTCATGAACCGCTGGCTCCTCTACCAGGCGGTGAGCTGCCGGCTGTGGACGCGCGGCGGCTATTGCCAGCCGGGCGGCGCCTTCGGATTCCGCGACCAGTTGCAGGACGTCCTGGCGCTGCTGCTCGTGCGACCCGACCTCGCGCGTGCCCACATCCTGCGGGCGGCCAGCCGGCAGTTCATCGAGGGCGACGTCCAGCACTGGTGGCACGAGCCGTCAGGGCGCGGCCTCCGCAGCCGGTGCTCCGACGATCTGTTGTGGCTGCCGCACGTCGTCGCCGAGTACGTGCGCGCGACCGGAGACGCCGCCATCCTCGACGTCCGTGTGGGGTACCTCACGGCGCCACCGCTGCTCGCGACCGAGCACGAGTCCTACGGACTGCCCGGACTGGCGGCCGAGGACGGCTCGCTCTTCGAACACTGCCTGCGCGCCATCGCCCGCGGCTCGACGGCCGGCTCGCACGGCCTGCCCCTGTTCGGTGCCGGCGACTGGAACGACGGCATGAATCGCGTCGGTCACGGCGGGCGCGGCGAGAGCACGTGGCTCGGCTTCTTCCTCCACGGCGTCCTGACCGATTTCGCCCTTCTCTGTGACGCGCGCAGCGAGCCCGGCACGGCGGCGCGCTTTCGCGATGATGCCAAACGCCTGGCCGCGCAGCTCGAGCTGTCGTGGGACGGCGAATGGTATCGCCGCGGCTACTACGACGATGGGACGCCGCTCGGGTCGGCGCAGAACGACGACTGCCGCATCGACGCTGTCGCGCAGTCGTGGGCCGTGCTGTCGGGTGCGGTCCCGCTGTCGTTTGCCGAGCGGGCGATGGACGCCGTGCGATCGACGCTCCTCGACCGCCGCTCCCGACTGCTGCTGTTGCTCGACCCGCCGTTCGATCGCTCCGCGCAGGAGCCCGGCTACATCAAGGGCTATCCGCCGGGCGTGCGCGAGAACGGCGGCCAGTACACGCACGCGGCGGCATGGGTCGTCATGGCCGTGGCCCGCCAGGGTCGCGGGGACGAGGCCGCCGAGCTGTTCCACATGCTCAACCCGATCAACCACACGCGGACCGCCGACGCCGTCCAGCGCTACAAGGCCGAACCCTACGTCGTCGCCGGCGACGTCTACAGCCGCCCGCCGCACGCCGGGCGCGCCGGGTGGAGCTGGTACACCGGATCGGCCGCGTGGCTGTATCGCACGGGCATCGAAAGCATGCTCGGGCTCCGTCGTCGCGGCGCGACCTTCGCCGTGAGCCCCTGCATCCCATCGTCGTGGCCAGCCTTCGAAATCAGGTGGACGACAAGCGGCACCGTCTACCGGATCACCGTGACGAATCCCGACCGCGTGTGTCGCGGCGTCGCCTACGCGACACTCGATGCGACGCCCATCGACGCGGATGCGATTCCGCTCGCGACCGACGGCCGCACGCACGACGTCCATGTCGTGCTGGGCGCCAGATGAGCCCGGTGCCGGGCTGTCTGGCCGTGGTGCGAGACGGTCGGTCTGTGCGGTTCGGCACAGGCGCCAGGCAGGCACATGGGATAGCCTCGTTGCATGATCCTGGATGACACCGATGGACAGGTGCGCTCGCGAACGCCGGGGCGGGACACTGCGTTCGTGACGACGTGACCTTCGATACCGCACCGCCAGTCGCCGCGCGCCGTTCGCGGACGGAGGCACACATGGACGTGGTGGTTGCCGACGGCCCGATGCTGAAACGGATCATGAGCACCATGGCCGCAACCTCCGGCCTCGGGCTGAGTCCGTCCGCGTACGCCACCTACTGCCGGGCGGTCGGCAAGAGCACCTACGCCCGCGCGCACCAGGAGCGGCTCGCGCTGGTGGAAGGGACGGACGTTCTGGCCAGCGGTCTCCGGTGTGCCTTCACCGGCGTGCTCGACGCCGCCGACGTCCGGATGGTCGGACTCGGCGATCTGTGCGAAGACCCGGACCATGCCGGCGAGGGACACGTCGCGACCTTGACGACCTGGCTCACCGAGGCGGCGGAAGGCCACGGCGCCGACGTCGTCCTGGTGCATGGGCGGGCGGATCGACCCGCGGCACTCCCGGCCGGATTCGAGCAGCTGCCGGTCGCGGACGTCGAGCTTCACGTCGAGGAATCGAAGCGCCATGGGGCGCCGATGACGCTGGTGCGCGGCGGTGAGGATCGTGACCTGCCGGCCATCGTCGCCATGGGCGCCGCCCGTGCCGTGCCGTTTCGATTCCACCTGAACCGCGACGTCGATCTCGTCAAGCACGCCATCGCGCGACGCCGGCTGCACGCCGGCCTCACGACCCAGGGGCATCGTCAATTGTGGTTCGTCATCGCCGAGGAAGGCATCACGGCGGCGGCCTACCTGGTGATTTCGGTCGCTGACGGCATCTGGACGATCGAGGAGTGTGGCGACCGCGACCCCTCGGGCGCCCGTGTCGGTGCGCTGCTGCAGTCGTTGATCGCGCAGGAGCCGTCGCGCGAGCGGCCGGTGATCCGCGGCTGGCTGCCGGCCGGCCTCGCACCGCCCCAGGTGTCGATTGTGTCGTCCGCGCCGTCGGCGGACGTCGTGTGGATGCGGCGGCGGCGGAAGACGACGGGGCCGGCGCTCGCCGACGCCGACGTACTGCTGTGGCGCGGCGACCTCCTGTGATGCCGGGCACCGGGACTGTCCAAGAGTGAGCAGACGGCGGACCCGGTCGGGGATAGCCTGAATCCAGGGGGACGAGACGACCGGCCATGCATACAGACACCGCGAAGCAGTCGCCCGCGACCAGCACCCGACGATCGCCGGCGCTGGTCACGATGCGCTCGTTGTGGCAGCGGCAGCCGCTGTGGCGCATCCTGGTCCCGATGCTGCTCATCAACTACCTGCTGACGTATGTGTTCTTCTCCACGCCAGCGGCTGTCGCCATCCCGTACACGGTCTTCAAGCAGCAGGTCGAGGCCGGCAACGTGACGGACGTGATCAGCACCGGTGATGCGATTCGCGGCACGTTCAAGACGGCCCTGACCTATCCAGCCGATCGGGAGGGCGCGCGCAGTTCGCAGTCCTTCGTCACGCAGCGTCCGGTCTTCGCGGACCAGGCGCTCGAGCAGCGTCTCGAGGAGACGGGAGTGGTCATCGACGCCGTCGACCAGGACGCGTCGTCGTGGTTCACCGTTCTCATCAGCTTTGGACCGACGGTGGCGCTGATTGGTGCGTTCATCTGGCTCAGCCGACGGGCCGCCACCGCGGCGGGAGGGGGACTCGTCGGTCTCGGCAAGAGCCGGGCGAAGCGCTACGACGACGCGCAAGGGACCGTGACCTTCCACGACGTCGCCGGCATCGACGAAGCCGAGAACGAACTGCTCGAGATCGTCGATTTCCTGCGCAATCCGTCGAAGTACCAGCGGCTGGGTGGCACCATGCCCAAGGGGGTGCTGCTCATCGGCGCGCCTGGCACCGGCAAGACGCTGCTGGCGCGCGCCATCGCCGGACAGGCGGCGGTCCCGTTCTTCAGCCTGAGCGCCTCCGAGTTCATCGAGATGATTGTCGGCGTCGGCGCGTCACGCGTGCGCGATCTGTTCCGCCAGGCGCGTGAAGCGGCGCCGGCGATCGTCTTCGTCGACGAACTGGACGCGATCGGCCGGACGCGTGGCACCGGCGCGCAATTCGGCGGCCACGACGAGCGCGAGCAGACGTTGAACCAGATCCTGACCGAGATGGATGGCTTCGACACGCGCGAGGGTGTGATCGTGCTGGCGGCCACCAATCGCGTCGACGTCCTCGATGCCGCGCTGCTGCGGCCGGGACGATTCGACCGGCGCATCGTCCTTCAGCGCCCGGACCGCGCCGGCCGCGCCGCGATTCTCGGTGTGCACACGCGGAAGGTGCCGTTGGCGCCCGACGTGTCGCTCGAACGACTGGCTGCCGAGACGCCGGGTCTGGTGGGCGCCGAACTTCGCAACCTGGTCAACGAAGCGGCCTTGCTGGCGGCGCGACGCGACGCCGCCGCCGTCGGCGCCGTCGACTTCTCCGAGGCGCTGCAGAAAATCACCCTGGGGCCGGCCCGCCACGTACTGCTGAATCCGGCCGATCGGGCGCGGACCGCCTACCACGAAGCCGGCCACGCGCTCGTCGCGCTGCTGACACCGGGCGCCGACCCGGTTCACCGCGTCTCGATCGTCCCGCGTGGCGCGGCGCTGGGCGCCACCTACCAGCTGCCCGTCGACGACCGTTCCAGCTATGCCGAGGACGACCTGCAATCGCGCATCACGTGCGCGCTCGGCGGCCGCGCGGCAGAGAAGCTGGTGTATGGCGTCTCGACGACAGGGGCCGAGAACGACCTCCAGCAGGTCACCGACATCGCCCGCCGCATGGTGCTGCGCTGGGGAATGAGCGAGAAGCTCGGCCCGATCAGTTTCGTCGCCCCGCAGGATGATGGACTGCCAGCGGCCTTCCAGCAGCAGCCGTACAGCGAAGCGACGTCGGAGTTGATCGACGCCGAGGTCCGGCGCATCGTCGACGACAGCCACCATGAGGCCGAGCGGCTGCTCGCCACCCACCGCGCGACACTGGACGCGCTTGCCGCTGCCCTGCTCGAGGCAGAGTCACTGAACGCCGACGACCTGCACGCCATCACCGGCCTGCCACTGCCCTCACAACCGACGGAGCCCACCTCGTGACAACCGTACGGTGTCGTTACGACTGCCGCCGGAGGTGGGCCACGGCGCGAAACCAGTCATCGTCCGCCGAGCCGTTCCCCCGGCCACGGGCAACATAGTAGGCGTGCGCGGCGGCCGCAATCTCGTCGTGGTGCAGGATGATGAACGCCGGCCCGCTGGCAGGTAGCTCCCGCAGCGGCGTCCGCCTGGCGGCGTCCGCCACCTCCTTCGGACGGCCGGTGTCGATCTTCTCGTGGGCACTCCTCGCGTCTGGCAATTGGCCTCCTGGCGTTCTAGCGGCGGGATTTCGCGGTCTGTGCCTCGGCGGCACTCGCGTGGGGTTCGTGACGCTCATAGATGACGACTTCCGACAGCAGATTGACCGACGCACTGCGATCGGCCCGCGACCAGGCGTCCGCGGCCTCGGCGCCGTCGTCACTCCACCATCCGGTCGCTTCGCGGGCCGCCGTTGGCAACCGGAAGCCGACCAGACTCTCGATCTCGCCGAACGTCAGGACGACGCGATTCGCATGGCGGTCGCGCAGGTACTCGTACAGCGGCCGGTACTGACCGGTCACGCCGCCGCGGCGCGGCCGGGGGGGCAGAGGCGCCCGGTCACCCGGCGCCGGACGGCGGCTTCGTGCGACCAGCGCCGTGAACCACATCCGGGCGCCGGTCCAGGACGACAGCGGCCCACCGCGACGGGCGGTCATTGTGCGCGCACCTTCGCGCCATAGCGGTTCAGGAACGCGAGCAGCGAGCGAGCGGCGGGCGGCGGAGCGACGGCGCCGGCAACGATGTCGCGTGTCGCGAGCCTCCGGCCGTAGAGTCTCTGGTTGTCTTCCAGATCCTGATGGAGTGTCGTGCCCTCGAGGGCGACCCCGTTCAACAGGCCGTTGGAACGCGACCAGGCCAGGATGTCGGCCCGGCGCTGCTCGTCGGTGAGCGCCGGCAGGGTCCGACCGACCGGTCCGGCGGCCACGGTACCTTCGGCGCCGAGTGTGTACTTGCTGTCGAGCAGCCGATCGGCAGCGCCGTTATTCATCACCAGCATCACGAGGTCGGCGGAGGACCCGCCGATGTGAAAGCCGATGCGCCCACCCTGGATCCGCAGCGCCGCAGGCGCGGACCACTCGGTCTGCGAGCGGGTGCGGCAGACGACATAGCCCTTGCCGACCGTGCCAGTGACCACGAACGGCCCAACCTGCAGATCGGGCACGACGACCAGGCAGTGCGCCCGTTCGAACAGCTCTTCAGGAATGCGCTGCTCGGCCTCGCCCATGATCTGGGACAGCACGGTGGCGGCCTCGCCCAGCCGGCGCTCTGATTCCGACTCGTTGGCCAGGAGCGGCGTCACCGCCAGCACCGCCACCACCGCGCTCGCTATCATCGCTCGCATGCAGCCCCTTCCGCGCAGATGCCTGCGCAGAGTGACGATAGCGCCGGAGGCGGGTTCGGCGCTGTGCGGTTTGAGACAGCCCACTGCCTGGCGTGGCTCGGGCCCAGCTGCAGCCTGCACCGTGGCTCAGGCGGGCGCACCGAAGCCGGCAGGGCGGCTCGCGACCGCGGATTGCAGCCGACGTGGACCATCGGACGATCGACGTGGCGTCGTGCGAATCGACCGGCCGGCACGCCTGGCGACAGACATTCCTGTCGGCGGCAGCGCCCTGACCGCGAGCGACCGGCGACAGCGACCGCCCGGCGGTTACAATCGGATGCCAGCGAGGCTACATGCGAAGACTGATCGATCGTCGCCACTTTCTGAAGGGCGCCGGCGCTGTCGTGGCGCTGGGTGCGGCGGGCTGCCGGATGCCGGCGGCTGGGCCGGTCGGCAGCCGGCCGGCGCTGCAGCTGCCGCCGCTGAGGGTCAGCATCGATCGCATCACTCGCGTCACCGTCTGCACGCGGCCGTTCCGCGCCGCGGGGCCGCGGACCGACGTCGAGCGGATCGGGACGAGGACGGTCGTCCACAACTACGGGCATGGTGGCAGCGGCTGGTCGCTGTCGTGGGGCGCCGCGCACGTGGCAACCGCCAGCGCGCTCGGCACCGGGGAACGCCAGATTGGCGTCATCGGTTGTGGCGCCATGGGGCTGACGACGGCGATCGTGCTGCAGCGCGCCGGGGCCCGCGTCACCATCTACGCGAAGGAACTGCCACCCGACGTCCGCTCGTCGTGGGCCACCGGCCTCTACACGCCGGACTCGCGCATTGCGATGGAGGAACATGCGACGCCGGCGTTCAAGCAGCAGTGGGCCGAGATGGCCCGCCGCAGCTATGAGACGTTCCAGACGTTTCTCGGCGTCGCCGGAACGCCGGTCGAGTACATCGACCAGTACGCGGTGTCGGACGAACCGGGCCCGCGGCGCCGCGGCGAGGCCGAGGGGAAGCCGCGGTTTGCCGAGCTGCAACGCGAGATGACGCCCGACCTCGTGATGACGCCGGTCGACCACGAGCCAGGCAGCCATCCGTTCGGCCAGCGCTACGTGCGGCGCAACTCGCAGCTGATGTTCAACCTCGCGTCCTACCAGCGCCTCCTGATGCAGGACTTCGAATCGGCCGGCGGCGCGATCGAGATCGCGGAGTTCCGGTCGCCGGCCGACTTCGCGCGCGTCAGGGAGAAGACCCTCGTCAACTGCACCGGCTACGGGGCGCGGGCGTTGCTCGCCGACAATTCGCTGGTTCCCGTACGCGGCCAGATCACACGGCTCGTCGCCCAGTCCGACGCCACCTACGGCCTGCGCTACCAGGACACGTCGTTCGTGCCGCGTCGCGACGGCTTGCTGCTGCAGGTCACCGGCGAGAACGACTACTACGGCTACGACGACGACACGACCGTGGTGGACCGTGCCGAGGCCGAGCATGCAGTGACGACCATCGCCTCGTTGTTCCCGGCGCCGGCCACGTCGGCTTGACGGGTCGTCGCCATTCGTCGGGCCGGAACGCCATCAGGCGGAGCCGCTGCGCGTCACGGCCGCCCCTGTGTCTCCGACACGAACGCGTTGCCGAAATGCCGGGATCGATGACCACGGACGTGACGGGATCCGATGCTACAGCGACGCCGTCGCGAGGTCGCGGGCCGTCGCTGCGCCGACGCCTGAGAAGTCCGCCTGAATCTGCTCCGCGCGCGCCAGCGCCGCCTGTACGTGCGGCACGAGGTTGTCGGCGCCCACGTGCTCGATGAACTCGGTCTGATGGAGCAGGGCGGCCGGTTGTTGGCGGGCGCCGCACAAGATGAGCGAGCGGCCGGACTTCTTCAGCCGTTCACTGAGCGCCTCGAGTGCGTGCAGTCCGGTGGCATCGATGGCTGTCATGTTGCGGAGACGCAGGATCACAATCGGGGCGAACCCCGCAAGGTCGGCGGTCGCATCGGCGAGCTTGTCGGTCGTGCCGAACAGGAATGGCCCGTGGATTCGCAGGATGGTGACGTAGGCTGGAACGTGGCGATCCTGAAGGATGTGCGCCCGCCCGTCTTCGATCTCGTCGGCATTCAGCGTGGAGACGATCGTCGTGTCCGTGACGCGATAGATGTAGAGCAGCGCCGCCAGCGCCATCCCGACTTCGACCGCCACCGTCAGGTCGGCCATCACCGTGAGGGCGAACGTGATCGCCCAGACCGACTTGTCAGCCCAATCGAGCCGCCAGATGCTGCCTATCTCGCGCCACTCTCCCATGTTGTAGGCGACCACGAAGAGGACCGCCGCCAGAGTGGCCAACGGCACGTCGGTCGCCCATGGCGCGAGCAGCAGGATGATCAGCACCAGGGTCGCCGCATGGACGAGGCCGGCGATCGGCGACCGCGCGCCTGACCGGAAGTTGGTCGCCGTCCGCGCGATCGCGCCGGTCACCGGAATGCCGCCGACGAGCGGCGCGACGAGGTTGGCAACGCCCTGCGCCATCAACTCGGCGCTGGAGTTGTGCCGGTCGCCAGTCATCGAGTCGGCGACGACGGCCGAGAGGAGGCTCTCGACGGCAGCGAGGAGTGCCACCGTCAACGCCGACGGCAGCAGCGGCAGCACGAGATCGGCACGGAACGTCGGCAGATGGATGGCCGGCAGACCGCTCGGGATGCCGGCGAACTTCGAGCCAATCGTCTCGACCGGCAGGTCCAGCAGTGCGACGGCTGCGGTGCCGAGGACCAGCGCGACCATGGATCCCGGCACCCGCGCGAACCGCCGCGGCACCAGGAGGACCAGGGCGAGCGAACCGACCGCCAGTGCCAGGGCTGGTGGACTCACCGCCGGGAACCCGGCGGCCAGCGCCCGCATCCGGGCGAAGAACTCGCTGGGCGGCTCGGCCAGACCCAGCCCGAAGAAGTCGTTGACCTGCGTCGTCGCGATGAGCAACGCGATGCCGTTCGTGAACCCGACAACGACCGGACGAGGAATGAACTTCACCGCCTGGCCGAGGCCCGTCACCGCCAGAAACACGAGGATGACGCCCGCCATCATCGTGACCATCAACAGTCCCGACAGGCCGTGCGCGGCGATGATGCCAGCGACGATGACGACAAAGGCGCCGGTGGGACCGCCGATCTGGATACGCGATCCGCCGAGCAGCGAAACGAGGGCGCCACCGACGATGGCGGTGTAGATGCCCGCTTGCGGAGTGACGCCGGAGGCGATGCCGAACGCCATCGCGAGTGGCAGCGCCACCACGCCGACCGTCAGACCGGCGACGACGTCGGCGGCGAAGGCGTGGCGGTCGTAGGTCGGGAGGATCTCCAGCAGCTTCGGGCGCCACCTCGCCCACGGTATGGCGGCCCGGCGCATCGTCATTGCGGTCGGCTTTCGTCCGCGTTCATTTCGCCAAGCATGGCGACGCTCTGCTGCAGATGGGCGTTGAAGTATTGCCTCAACAGGTCGAGGACGTCGATGAGCACCGGATCGCGCAGGCGGTAGTAGACCTGATTGCCGGCTTTGCGGCTGACGACGATCTGCTTGGCGCGCAGGATCGCGAGATGTTGCGACAAATTGGCCTGCTCGACGGATAGCCGGGTCAGCAGCGCACCGGCGCCGACTTCGCCGTCGCGCAGGGCCTCGACGATGGCGATGCGGGTCTGGTGCGCGAGCGCTTGAAAGATTTGCGCCTTGAACTGGCGAAGTGGCGAGTGCACGCAGTAATCATATTCTATTATTCGAATACTCTTAAAATATTAAAAATATAATGTCACAATCACTCCGTCCCCTTGGAAGTCAGGGCCAGATTCCCAGCGCCCGCCGGACGGCGACGAGCTGGCCGACGTGATAGGCCGTATGGTCCGCCACGAGCAGAACCGCCCTGAGATACGTCTGAGCGCTCGTACCGGTCGGAACCCTCACCGTCAGATTCTCCACGTCACGCACCAGCTGCTTCAGGCCTTCTCGCGAACCCCTGTAGGTCGCGAGACTGCGGTCCCACGCGCCGTCGTCCTGCGGTGCCGGCGTCGCCGGCCAGTAGTCGTCAGGCCAGGTCATGGCGTGCTCGTACCGTTGATTGGTGCAGAAGTCGAGGATGTCGTCCTGCGCGATCCGCATGTGCTCGACCAGCTGCCAGCCGAGTGCTCGAAGCCGGGCGGACGGGTCCCTCGCAGCGTCGACGGAATGCCATCGACCGCTTTGTCGAATCCGACGTGCGCCTCTTCCCAGTCGAGGACGCGCACCAGCTGTAGGCGGAAAGGATCGGTTGTGGTCATGGGGATCTCCAGTCTGTAAATCGACATCGGTCCGCCGGCAAGCTCGACGCTTGCTGGGGTGTCCTGCCCTCGCCAACCGGCATGGCCAGCGTGGCGCCGACGCAGCGTGACACAATCGGGCCATGAAGCGCTCCGGTGTCGCCGACCTTCCGCTGCATGGCGGCCGGGTCCCGGCGTGGCTGGCAACGCGGATGGTGGCGCTCGGCAGCGCGATCGCCGAGTCGGTCGTGCATCACTACGGGCGGCCGGCCCTGCTGGCGCGTCTGAGCGATCCATTCTGGTTCCAGGCGCTCGGGTCGGTGATGGGGATGGACTGGCATTCGTCGGGAATCACCACGTCGGTGATGGGCGCCCTCAAGAAGGGGCTCGCTCCGAAGGCCGCTGAGCTCGGCATCTATATCTGCGGTGGCCGCGGCAAGCAGTCGCTGCGCACCCCTGAGGAACTGCGCGGCATCGCCGATCGCGTCGGGATGGATGGCGACCGGCTGGTCAGGACGAGCCGGCTCACGGCGCGGGTCGACAACAACGCGGTCGGCGACGGCTTCCAGATCTACCTGCACTCGTTCGTCGTGACCGCGGATGGCGACTGGGCGGTCGTCCAGCAGGGCATGAACGCGGCCAGCCGCCTGGCCCGGCGCTACCACTGGCACTCGGCCGGCGTCAGGGACTTCACGGCCGATCCACACGCGGCCATCGTCGGCGCGCCCGAGGGCATGATCCAGAACCTCGTCGATCGGCGGGCGCGGCCGGCGCAGGACGCGCTGCTGACCATCGTCAAGGACGATCCGGACCGCACGGTCGCCACATTCCGACAGCTCCATATGCCAGGCCATCACGACGTGCGCGCCGCCGACGTCCAGTTCCGCCGGCTGGGTGCGGTGCTGGCCCTGGCGCACGAGCGCGACCTGCACGACTTCGCCGAGCTGCTGCTGCTCGAACAGCTTGGTCCGCGCACGCTGCAGTCGCTGGCCCTCATTGCGGAAGTCGTGCACGGCACGCCGACCCGCTTCGACGACCCGGCGCGCTTCACGTTCGCACACGGCGGGAAGGACGGCCATCCGTTCCCGGTGCCGCTGCGGATCTACGATGAATCGATCGCGGTGCTGAGACGGGCGCTGGCTGCCGCGAAGCTGGGGCACTCGGAGAAGCTGGACGGCTTCACGCGCCTGGATGCCTTCAGCCGCGCCGTCGAAGCGGTGCGCCAGCCAGACGCCGACGTCGCCGCCGTCATCGCGCACGAGCGCAGCATGGCAGCCGCCCACGGCGGTCGCACGGTATTCGACGCGCCGGGCGGCGGGCGGACGGCGCGACGCCGCGAACAACTCTCCCTGTTCGAGCGCTGACGCACCAGCGGATCCGCCGGGCCTGGCGGGTCCGTACCTCCGCCTCGCGTGCCGCTCGACGGCCCGCGGTGAGCGACAATGAACGGGTCATGCACAAGCAGCACTTCATCGACAATCGTGACGAGGTGGCGAGCAGCGGCGCGACGATGCCGATCGTCGACCCGAGCACCGCCGAGGCGTTCGGGACGCTGGCACGGGGCGACGACGCCGACGTCGCGAAAGCGGTCGCGTCGTCGCGCGCCGCGGTGGGAACGACGTTCGACGGGCCGTGGGGCCGCCTGTCCGCCGCACAGCGCGGACGTCTGCTGATGCGGCTTGCCGCGGCAATCACCGACCGCAACGAGGAGTTCGCCGGACTCGAGGCGCGCGACACCGGCAAGTCGCTGAAGACCGCACGTGCGGATGCCGCAGCGCTGGCCCGCTACTTCGAGTACTACGGCGGCGCCGCCGACAAGCTGCACGGCGAGACGCTGCCGTACGAGCCGGGCTTCACCGTGTTGACGGTCCGCGAGCCGCACGGCGTCACGGGACACATCATCCCGTGGAACTACCCGATGCAGATCTTCGGGCGCACCGTCGGCGC
>CADEDC010000070.1 GCA_902825985.1 uncultured Acidobacteriota bacterium
GAACCCGCGAACCCGAGAACCCGCGCCATGTCCCTCCCGCTTCCGCGAGCCACCGTCGCACGCATGTCGGGCTATACGCCCGGCGAGCAGCCGTTGCCCGGTGAGCGGGTCATCAAGCTGAACACCAACGAGAACCCGTACCCGCCGAGCCCGCGAGTGTTCGAGGCGATCCGCAACATCGGCCCCGAGGCGCTGCGGCGGTATCCGTCGCCGATGGCCGATGAGTTCCGCCGCGTCGCGGCACGGGTGCATGGCGTGACGCCGGACCAGATCCTGGCCGGCAACGGCAGTGACGACATCCTGCAGATCGCCCTGCGCAGCTACTGCGCCGCCGGTGATGTCCTCGCGAGCCCGGAGCCGACCTACTCGCTGTACCCGATCCTGGCGGAACTCGCCGACGTGACGTTCGTCACGGTTCCATGGGAGCGCGACTGGACGCTTCCGGCCGACGCGTTGCTCGCGACCAACCCGCGCGCCATCTTCTTCGCGAATCCCAACGCGCCGTCAGGCACCTGGGTGCCGCCGGCCGCGGTCCGCGCCCTCGCCGCCCGCACCCAGGCGCTGGTGCTGGTCGACGAAGCCTACGTCGATTTCGCCGATGACAGCTGTCTGGGGGGGCTCGCGGAACAGGCGAACGTGCTGATCACCCGGACGCTGAGCAAAGGGTACGGCCTGGCCGGCCTGCGGTTCGGCTACGCCATCGGCCATCCGGCAGTGGTGGCTCAGATGGCCAAGGTGAAGGACAGCTACAACTGCGACGCGGTGGCGATTGCCGCGGCGGCCGCCGCGCTCGACGATCGGGACTACGCCCGCGCCGGCTGGGAACGCGTCCGCGCCGCTCGGGCGGTGATGGCCGATGCGCTCACGCGGCGCGGCTTCTCCGTCATCCCGAGCCACGCAAATTTCATCCTCGCCACCGTCCCGGAGGGCGTCTCGGCCAGACGGCTCTACGAAGCGCTCAAGACCGGCGGCATCCTGGTCCGATACTTCGACCGGCCCGGTCTCGACGACAAGCTCCGGATCACGATCGGCACACCCGAGGAGAATCGGGCGCTGCTCGCCCTGCTCGATGCCCGACCAGGCCTCTAGGCCGGCGGCATGTTGATGATGTAGTTGTTGCCGCCGCGGTTGATCCAGACGCGGATGTAGTCGTCGCCCTTGAGCTTCTCGACCTTCGCCGAATTCGCCGCCGGCTTGCGGCTCTCCGCGACCGAGTCGATCTCTCCAGCTGGAATGATGCTCGCCAGTTCGCGGCCCATGACCTTTCCGCCACGCACGAACTCGACGTAGCGCTCGGCGTCGGGATTCTGGCCGGGCCCGGGCTTCGGCGCATCGGCGGTCAGTCGCACCTGGTACGTGCCGGCCGCGAGCGGTTTGCCGTCGGCCATCACGCGTTGACCGAGCGTGATGCTTCCGAGCGAGGTACCAGCGGCGGTCCCCGACTGCGCGCCGGTCACGGACGGCAGTCCGAGCGCCGCTGCGAGTGCTGCCACCATGATGAGTCGTTTCATCTGCGCCTCCCCACGTCCGCACCTGCGCGGACGTTCTGCTGAGTTCAAACTCGCTCTACCGCTCATTATAGCGGTGTGCATCGTGACCGTGAGCAAGTCGAATGCCGCTGGAAGAGCTGGTGGCTAAGCTCGACGCGTCGCCCGCCGCGTCGCCGGACGGGCGGCAGCGCGTGTCGACTGGAGACTGACGCCGCGAAAGTCGAGGATCCGGGCACCGGAGAAGCGGATGCCTTCGGCGATCAAGCGCTCGCGCTTCAGCAGTTCGTTGCCGCCGTAGCCGCCGAGCCGGCCACCGGCGCCCACCACGCGGTGATACGGAAGACCGGGGATCGGTGCGCCGCGCATGATGTTGCCGACGGCGCGGGCCGCGCCGGGACGGCCGGCGAGCGCCGCGACCACACCGTAGCTCGCAACCCGGCCGGCCGGGATGCGCCGGACGACGCTCAGCACCCGCAGCGTGAACTCCGGCGCCATCGGCGCTACTTCGTCGCCGCCCGCGCCGTCCGCAGGGCGGCGGTCAGCGCCCGCCCGTCGGCCCTGGGCAACGCGATGCCGGCGACTGCGGCGAGTGTCGGTGCCAGATCCGCCGGCGTCGCGGCATCGCTGTAGGTTCCCGGCATGATGTCCCGGCCCATGAACAACAGGGGTACGCGCTGATCGTCGGGGTTGGCGCTGCCGTGCGTCGTGCCGTTGACGCTGAACATCCAGCCGGGCTTCGTCGCAAGGACCAGGTCGCCGCTGCGGTCCGGCACATAGCTGAGTGCCGCGGCGCGCACCAGGCGATCGCCCGAGCCGGCCTGGCCGGCGATCTCTTCGCGGCGGAAGACCCGCTCGATCCCGGTCTGCTGGGCAATCGCGCGGACCACGGCGTCGAGCGCTCCCGGCTGCTGCTGCAGCCTGGCGTACACCCCCGGCAGGAAGTAGACATCGTTCGAATGGACCCGCGCCACGTAGGTGCCGCGGCCGAGGGCGGAGGCGGCCGCAGCCTCGGCGACGTCGCGAATCGAGGCGGCCCGGAGACGACCGCCGCTGATGCCGCGGCGCATCAACTGTTCGGGGATCTCGCCGACGCCATGGTCCGAGGACAGGCCGACGACGTACTGGTCGCGGCCGATGAGGGTGTCGAGCCGGGCGAACAACTGACCGAGGACGCGATCGAGCCGCGCGTAGACGTCGCGCACCTCCTGGCTGCCCGGTCCGAACTGATGCCCGACGAGATCGGGCGAGGAGAAGCTCACGGCCAGCATGTCGGTCGTCTGCGGGCGGCCGAGCCGCATCCGTTCGGTCAGGGCCGCCGCCATCCGTCCGAGGTACTGGTCTCCATACGGACTGTGCTGCCACAAGTCGCGATACTCGCGCCCGGGACCGCCGTCCTTCGCGGTCATCGGATGCGGAAACGCGCTCGTCCATCCGGCCGGCGGCGCCTCGGTGTCGTCGGCGTCCGGTTCCGGATAGCGCCGCGTCGGCAGCAGCCGTTGCCACACGGCTCCATAGTCGGCGTCGATGGAATGCGTGTCGACGTACTGCTTGACAGCCGGCACCGGTTGCTCGCTGTAGGCGGTGGATGTCTGCCAGCCGTCCAGCCGCTCGCTCATCCACGTCACGGCGCCGGTGTCGTGTCCGGCCATCATGATGGCACTGCGGGCTTTCAGCGACAGTGTCACGATCTGTGAGCCGCGCTGCGCCCGCATCTCCTCGGCCAACGTCGGAATCCGCAGCCGACCCGGTCCGAACCCATCGTCGCCGGTGCCGGAGTAGCTCACCGCCTTCGCACGACGGTCGTCCGTGCACGGGATGACCTCGCCGCGCTCTCGATCGAACCAGGTGTTCTGCATGATGCCGTGCACATGCGGAAAGGCGCCGGTGGCAATCGTGGCGTGCCCCGCGCAAGTGTAGGTCTCGAGGTACGGATAGGCGGCGTTGGTGAATCGTGCGCCACGGGTGAGCAGGCGCTTCAGTCCGCTCGTCCAGTCACCGTGGTAACGGTCGACGTAGTCGGCGCGCATCTGGTCGACGACGATCAGCACCACGAGCCGCGGCGGCGCCGCTGCCGCGGGCGGTGCGGCGCGCTGTCCCGAGGCCGGCAGCGACAGCAGCAGGATGACGGCGACCGCGCACGCCGAGGCGCGGTGGACCGATCGCGCGACCAGACTGGACATAGCAGGGCAGGCGTCGCGGCAGCCGCGGACGTCGCTCCCAGTCTACATCAGCGCCACCGGGTCGATTCCGAGCGGCCCGGGCTCGACCGGGGCGACGACGGCGCCCGGGCGTCCGGTGTCGGCGGCGGCATCCCACAGATCCACGTCATACGGCCGCTCGATGAGCGTGCCGCGCTCGTCCGAGATGATGCGGACCTGCGGCCGGTGCGGATCGGGCGCGTGAATCTGGCGCACCACGCCCAGCTGTCCGGTGTCGACTCTGACCAGGCTGCCGACCGGGTAGATGCCAATCAGCTGGACGAATCGCCGCACGAGGTGCTGGTCGAACTGACTGCCTTCCGCGCGCTTCATGACCGCGAGGATGCGGTCGCTGGGAAACGCATTCTGATAGGCACGCTGGGACCGCATCGCGTCGTAGACGTCCGCGATGCTGCACAGTTGCGTCGCCAGATTCAGCTGCGGGCGCCGGATGTCCGGGTAGCCCGAGCCGTCGAGCCGCCGATGGTGCTCGAAGGCGACGATCGGCGCGAGCGCCGGCAGGTCCGGTGTCGCACGCAGGATTTCCGCGCCGTCCACCGTGTGCTGCTTCATGATCGCGAACTCGTCGTCGGTCAGCTTGTCCGGCTTGTTCAAGACCTCCAGCGGCGTCTTGACCTTGCCGATGTCGTGCATCAGCGCCGCGAGGCCGAACTCCCGCAGCAGCGCACCGTCGATGCCGAGCCCGCGCGCCTGGCCCATGGTCAGGATCGACACGTTCACCATGTGGGTGAACGTGTAGTCGTCGTAGGTCTTGAGCGTCGTCAGCGCGAGTAGCGCGGTCCGGTTCTGCGACACGGCCTGGGCCAGGCCGTTGATCACCGTCCGGGCCGCGGTGGCGTCGACCTGCCGGTCGACCTGCGTGCCGTGCCACAACTGGTCGGCGGCCGAGATCGCATCGGTGTACATCCGGCGGAACACCGCCATGTCCGTCGACTCGGCGGCACCGTCCGGCGGCGGACCGACGGTGACCCGGCCGACCCGGATGTGGCCCAGCCCGGAGAACGCCGCCTCCGACTGCGCCGCGTCGGTCGCGTTGATGCCGACGATGAAGGCGCTGATTTCGTCGTCGGTCACGCCGCGGTCGATCGCGATCCGCTCGATGCCGGCCTGCGCCAGCCGACGCACGAAGCCCTGATGCCCGTCGCCACGGGCCACCGGCGTGTCGCCGACGATGATCTCGGCGTCGATGATGCCGATGACCAGCGACGGCTCGACGCGCAGGAACTCCTCCACGCTCCTGGTCAGCGCGCGGATGTTCTGGGCGACGATCGGGTGCGAGTGCGCGTAGAGCTGCCCCGAGCGGACGGCTGCCGTGAACCGACGAAGCGTCTCTTCGGCCAGGCGCAGGCGGGGGTGGGTCACGGCCGGCCTCCCGGGCCGCCGCCATGGACGGCCGCCAGGTGGGCGCGAGCCGCTGCCCGGACGCCGCGGCGGCCGTTCGCCCGGGCGTCCTCGAGAGCGGCCACCGCCTCGGCGGTGCCGATGCGTGCCAGCGCCGCGGCCGCCGCGTCGCGCAACGCCGCCGTACGACGGGGTGCCCACCATTCGCCCCGGGCCAGGGCGCGGCGGAGCGCGTCGACGCCGTCGTTGCTGCGCAGGGCACCGAGGGACTGGATGGCGCGGCTGTAGAGCTCGGTCAGCGGCCCGCGATGATCGACGTGGTCGACGAGATGCGCGAAGACCGGAGCCGCCCGCTCGTCGCGAGCGGCGGTGACCGCCGACAGCATCGCCTCCCGCTGGTCGTCGGTGCCGGTCGTGATCGCCTCGCCGAGGACGCGGAACGCTTCCGGCGAACCGATGCCCAGGATCGCCCGGACGGCCTCGCGCTGTACCTGCGACTCGTGATCGTCGAGCAGTTCCCGCAGTTCCGGCAGCGCATCGTGACCGCCAAATTCCCGCAGCAGATGAATCGCGGTCCGCCGCACCGCGGCAGTGGCCGAGTGCTTCAGCCGCTCCACTTCGCTGCGGCCGCTGGCGCCGAAGGCGACCAGAATCGTCGACAGGCGCTGGCGGGCGCGCGGCGCCGCTTCCTCGATCAGCGCCTCGGCCAGCGGACGCACCAGTCCGTCGCCGAGCGCCAGGCACAGGGCCTTGATCCGTTCGAAGGCTGCCTCGTCCACCGTCGTCAGGTGACTGCTGACGTGCCGCAGCATCGGTCCGGCGATCAATGCGTCGAGGGCGCCGCCGGCGGCGTGCCGATGGGTGCCGCCACTCAGCCGCTGTCCGACCAGGGCGCCAATCAGCTCGTCCGCCGGCCCGATGTCGCCGACGAGCAGCAGATCCTCGACCAGCGCCACGACCGGGCGCATGAGCGTCGCCCAGCGCTCGGGATCCGGCTCGATACGCAGCAGGTCGGTGAGCAGCTCGAGGTCGAGACGGCGCAGTTCGCTGGCCGACACCGAGCCGAGCCACGCGGCCATCCGTTCCGGTGGGTCGTCGCTCAGGTGCTCGACGTCGATCGCGACGGTCTTGGCCGATGACAGCTCGCGTCCGTACTGGTCGGAGACGTAGGCTTCATCGGTATACGACGTCATCAGCCGCTGCGCGACCTGCTCCCAGACGCGGTCGAAGCTGTCAGCCGGGTCGGCCCGCACCGCTGCCTCGTCACGCGCCAGCGACAGCACCCGTTCACGTCGATCCTCCGGGACCAGGGTCTGGAACGCCGTCGCCAGGCGTTCGACCGGCGTGCCGGGCGTCAGCGCGTGGCGTGCGACGAAGCCGGCGACGTCGGGTTCGCTCATGTGGCTGACGATCTCGCCGACCACCCCGGGCGTCTGGGTGACGGTCCCCGTGTCGGTGAGCAGCGCGGCGACGAGGTCCGGCGTGAGCTGACCGATGGTCCCCGCCAGGTTCGACAGGACCGGCTCGACCCGGTCCGGCGCCTGCTCCGAGACCAGCTTGACGATACGGTCGAGCAGGCGCACCAGGGCGGCAGCACGTGCCGCCGTCCCGCCGCCGGACGCCGTCGCCTCGAGGTCGAGCGCGGCGACGAGCGCCGCCAGCTGCTCGCGGTCGCCGCCGGCGTCGAGCAGCCGCTGCCGGGCGTGGCCATCGAGCTCGCTGCCGTCGCCGCGCAGGCAGTGCTCGATGACGTCGGCCCAGCCCGCCGCCGCCGTCCCGGTGCGCTCGCGCAGCACCTCGGCGTAGTCGATTTCGCGGATCTCGACGTGACGTCCGGCCATGGTGGTCCACAGCCGGGCGATGCCGCCTTCGGCCCTGACCTCCTCGGGCGGGCGTCCCAGCAGGAGGAGGAAGGCCCGCCAGGCCTCGATGTCGCCGTCCGGATGTACCGTCAGTTCGCCAATCAGGTGGGCGTGGAGCAGCGTCGCCAGTTCGTGGATGGCGGCGTCGTCGCGCGCCGGCAGCCGTTCATGCAGCTTCAGGCTGGTGCTGAGGACGGTGAGGCGGAGGCCTCCCGGCATGGCGCTGGCCGTGGTCAGCTGCGCGATCCGCCCCAGCGTCGCGGCGATGGCCGGGTGCCCCTCGGGGTAGAGGAGGACGGCGCGGGCGGCGGCCTTGCAGGCCCGGGCGAAATCGACGAGCCGCGCCGTCTCGTCGGCGGTGAGCGGTTGCAGCGCTTCGGGGGACATACCTCGCGGGGACACTCCCCGCATCCCGACTTATCGGCCTGACCGCGGCGGCGCGCTATACTCCGAAGCACATGCGCGCCATCGACGTGATCGTGCGAAAGCGGGACGGCGAAGCCCTGTCCCGGGCGGAAATCGGGTTCATGGTCGACGGCGTGACGCACGGGTCGATTCCGGACTATCAGATCGCCGCCTGGCTGATGGCGGTGGTGTTGCGCGGAATGACAGCGGAGGAGACGGCATGGCTCACCGATGCCATGGTGCACTCGGGCGTCCGCGTCGACCTGCGTGACATCCCCGGCGTCAAGGTCGACAAGCACAGCACCGGCGGCGTCGGCGACAAGACGTCGCTGATTCTGGCGCCGCTGGCGGCCGCCTGCGGTGTCCCGGTGCCGATGATGTCGGGCCGCGGCCTCGGCCACACCGGCGGCACGCTCGACAAGCTGGAAGCGATTCCGGGCTTCCGGGTCACGCTGTCGCTCGACGAGATGAAGGCGGCGCTGCGGCGAACCGGCGTCGCGATGCTCGGCCAGACGGCGCAGATTGCCCCGGCCGACAAGACGCTGTACGCGATGCGCGACGTGACCGGCACGGTCGAGAGCATTCCGCTCATCAGTGCGTCGATCATGAGCAAGAAGATCGCCGAAGGGATCGACGCCCTCGTGCTCGACGTCAAGACCGGCAGCGGCGCGTTCATGAAGACGCGCGAGGCGTCGCGTCGGCTGGCCGAATCGCTGGTCGGCATCGGCAACGCCTCCGGCGTCAGGACCGAGGCGATCATCACGGCGATGGATGCGCCACTCGGGCGCGCCGTGGGCAACGCCCTCGAAGTCGCCGAGTGCATCGCCGTGTTGCGCGGCGGCGGTCCGGCCGACTTGATCGCGGTATCGATCGAACTCACCGCCCGCATGCTCGTCCTCGGCCGGGTCGCCACCGACCGGGCCGACGGCGAGCGCCAGGTGCGCGCCGCCATCGCGAGCGGCGCCGGCCTGGAGCGCCTGCGGCGCATCATCGAGAACCAGGGCGGCGATCCGCGGGTCGTCGACGACAGCGGCCGGCTGCCGACGGCGCCATTCCGGCAGATCGTGCCGGCGCCGCGCGCCGGCTACGTCGGCCGGGTCGACGCCGGTCTGGTCGGCCGCGCCTCGGTGCTGCTCGGCGCCGGCCGCGACCGCATCACCGATCCCGTCGATCCGGCGGTCGGCGTCGTCCTCCTCGCCAAGCCGGGCGACGCGGTGGGCGGCGGCGACGGCCTGCTCGAACTCCACTATCGTGACAGCGCGCGCCGCGACGCCGCGCTGGCGCTCCTCGCCGACGCGGTGACGCTGCACGATGTCGCCCCGGTGCCGGCGCCGTTGATCGTTGACGAGGTCTCCTGATGCTAGGTGTGTTGCAGCCGCTGCTCGGCGCCGTGGTCATCCTGGCGATCGGCTACGTCTTCTCGACCAATCGTCGCGCCATCAACTGGCGCACCGTCGCCTGGGGGCTCGGGCTGCAGATCGTGTTCGCGTTCATCGTGCTGAAGACCTCGGTCGGCCAGACCGTCTTCGAGACGGTGGGCGGCTACATGACCCAGCTGCTCGGGTTCGCCGGCGTCGGGTCGGCGTTCGTCTTCGGTCCGCTCGGGGATGCCACGGTGTGGGGCCGGGCGATGACCGGCGCCATCGGCGCCGAGGGTGCCCGCTACGCGGTGATCTTCGCCTTCCAGGTCTTGCCGACCATCATCTTCATCGCCGCGCTGTTCGCCATCCTCTACTACTACGGCATCATGCAGCTGGTCGTCCGCGCCTTCGCCGTCGTGATGCACCGCGTCATGGGCGCGAGCGGCGCCGAATCGCTCAACGTCGCGGCCAGCATCTTCATGGGACAGACCGAAGCGCCGCTCACCATCCGGCCGTTCCTGCCGACCATGACGCAATCGGAGCTGATGACGGTGATGACGTCCGGCATGGCGCACATCTCGGGCGGCATCATGGCCGCCTACATCGCGTTCGGCATCGAGGCCCGTCACCTGCTGACCGCCGTGATCATGACAGCGCCCGGCACCATCATGATGGCGAAGATGCTGGTGCCGGAGACCGAGACGCCCGAAACGATGGGATCGGTGAAGCTCCGGGTCGAGCGGACCGACGTCAACGTCATCGATGCCGCCGGCCGCGGCACCCACGAGGGCCTGCATCTGGCGCTCAACGTCGGCGCGATGCTCATCTCGTTTCTGGCGCTGATCGCGCTCATCAACGCCATCCTCGGCAACGTGCCGTCGCCGGGCGGCGGCTACCTGAGTCTGGAGCGGGTCTTCGGCTGGGTCTTCGCCCCGGTGGCCTGGGTGATGGGCGTGCCGTGGCGCGACGCGCCGACGATCGGCAACCTCCTCGGAACCCGGATGGCGCTCAACGAGTTCGTCGCCTACTCGCAGCTCGGGCCGCTGAAAGAGACGCTCGACCCGAAGTCGTTCACCATCGCGACGTTCGCCTTGTGCGGGTTCGCGAACTTCAGCTCGATCGGGATGCAGATCGGCGGCATCGGCGGCCTGGCGCCGAACCGCCGCGGCGACCTCGCGCGCCTCGGGCTGCGGGCGATGTTCGCCGGCACACTGGCCAACTTCATGACGGCGACGATCGCCGGATTTCTCCTGTGAGGCTGTCGGAACCCCCATGCAGGCGTACTACGATCAGGTGAAGGCGGCCGCGGCGGCGGTTCGCGACAAGGCCGGCACCGTGCCCGAGGTCGCCGTCGTGCTCGGATCCGGTCTCGGCGACTTCGCCGGCACCCTCGGCGGGCCGGTGTCGATGCCCTATCAGAGTCTGCCGCACTGGCCGGAGTCCAGAGTGGTCGGACACGCCGGCCGGCTGGTGATCGGGCAGATGGGACCACGGCGGGTGGCGGCGCTCGCCGGCCGCTGTCACGCCTACGAAGGCCACGATCTCAAGACCGTGACGTTCGCGACGCGCGTCATGGGCATGCTCGGCGTGCGGACGCTGATCCTGACGAACGCGGCCGGCGGCATCAACACCGGCTTCGGCGAAGGCGCCCTGATGGTGATCGACGATCACATCAACCTCACCGGCGGCAATCCGCTGGTCGGCGAGAACGACGAGCGGTTCGGCGTTCGATTCCCCGACATGAGCGAGGTCTACGCCAGGCGACTGCGGGCAATTGCCGACGAGACCGCCGCCGCCCAGCAGCTGCCGCTCCGCCACGGCGTCTACGCGGCACTGCTCGGTCCCAGCTACGAAACGCCGGCCGAGATCCGCTATCTGCGGGCGATCGGGGCCGATGCGGTGGGCATGTCCACGGCCGTCGAGGCGATTGTCGCGCGCCACATGGGGATGGACGTGCTCGGCCTCTCGTGCATCACCAACATGGCCGCCGGCGTGCTGCCGCAGCCGCTCCGTCACGACGAGGTCATGGCGACGGCGCGCCGGGTCCGGGGCGAGTTCATCGGCCTGCTGGAGGGGATCATTGGGCGCCTCTGATCGTGCCGCGCTGGTCGCCGCCGCCCGGGCGGCGCGCGCCCACGCCGTCGCGACGTTTTCCGGCTTCACAGTCGGCGCGGCGCTCGAGACGGCAGACGGGACGGTGGTCGGCGGCTGCAACATCGAGAACGCCACCTACGGCCTCACCCTGTGCGCCGAACGGGTCGCGATGTTCAAGGCACTGTCCGAAGGACATCGGCACTTCGTCGCCGTGGCGGTCGTCGCCGACACCGACGCGCCGACACCGCCGTGTGGCGCGTGCCGGCAGATTCTGTGGGAGTTCGGCGGCGACCTCGAGGTCGTGCTCGCCAATCTGACGGTCGAGACGGGCGTGCATCGACTCGGGGATCTGCTGCCGCTGCCGTTCGACGCGCGCCTGCTGTAACCGGGAGCCGGCCGCTCGCGGCCGCTCCCATGTCCGCTGTCATCGCCACGTCACCCGTACGGTCCGGACCATGCTGCCAACCATCGCCCGCGAAGGGCACGTCGTCGTCATGATCGACCAGCGCAAGCTGCCGTCGAAGGAGATCTACGTTCGCTGCCGGACCGCGCCGGAAGTGGCGCGCGCCATCAAGACCATGGTGATCCGCGGCGCGCCGGCCATCGGCGTGGCGGCCGCGTACGGGCTGGCGATTGGCGTGCGCGGCAGCCGGATGACCGGGACGCAACGGCTCGCCGCCGAGTTCTACAAGTTGTGCGAGCTGATGGCGGCGACGCGGCCGACCGCGGTCAACCTCTTCTGGGCGATCGAGCGGATGAAGCGATCGTTTGCGGCTGGCGTCGAGGCCGGCGAGTCGGTCGACCAGCTCAAGGACCGGCTCGATCGGGAAGCCGAGCTGATCCATGACGAGGATGTCGCCAGCTGCCGCGCGATGGGCGCCCACGGCGCCGCCGTCGTGCCGGACGAGGCCTGCATCCTGACGCACTGCAATGCCGGTGCGCTGGCCACCGCCGGCTACGGCACCGCGCTCGGCGTCATCCGCGGGGCGGTCGAGGCCGGCAAACGAATCACCGTGCTCGCCGACGAAACCCGGCCGTTCCTGCAGGGCGCCCGTCTTACCGCCTGGGAGCTGGTTCGCGACGGCATCCATACCACCGTCATCACCGACAACATGGCTGGAGCCTTGATGGCCCGCGGGCTCATCGACATCGTCGTCGTCGGTGCCGACCGCATCGCGGCAAACGGCGACACGGCCAACAAGATCGGCACCTACAGCGTGGCCATTCTCGCGCGGGAACACCGGATTCCGTTCTACGTCGCGGCGCCACTCTCGACGATCGATCTCAGGACGCCGGACGGCAGCCAGATTCCCATCGAGGAACGCAACGCGAGGGAAGTGACGCACCTCGGCGGCAGCCAGTTGACCCCGGCCGGAGCGCACATCCGGAATCCGGCTTTCGATGTGACGCCGCATCACTTGATCGCCGGCATCATCACCGAGCGCGGGGTCTTCCGGGCGCCGTTCACGGACTCGCTCAGGTCGGCGTTCCAGCCGGCAATCACGGCCTAGCGTGCGCATTCTCGGCATCGAAACGTCCTGCGATGAAACCTCGGCCGCGGTGGTGGAGGAGACCGGCGACGCGCAGCGCCCGTGGGCAATCCGATCGAACATTGTCGCGTCACAGGTCGCCATTCACCAGGAATGGGGCGGCGTGGTTCCGGAACTCGCTTCCCGGCAGCACCTCCGCGACATCTGCGGCGTCGTCGAGTCGGCGCTGCACGCCGCCGCGACGGCGTGGGGCGATCTCGGCGCCATCGCCGTCACGCAGGGACCGGGGCTCGTCGGGTCGCTGCTGGTGGGTGTCGCGTTTGCGAAGTCGGCGGCAGCCGCCGCCGGCCTGCCGATTGTCGGGGTGCACCATCTCGCCGGCCACATCGAGTCCCTCGTCCTCGAGAACGGCGAACTGCCGCTGCCGGCAGTCGTGCTCGTCGTCTCGGGCGGACACACCAGCCTGTATCGCGTCGACCGCCCGGGTGCGTACCACCTGATCAGCCGGACGCGCGATGACGCGGCCGGCGAGGCCTACGACAAAGTCGCCCGGCTGCTCGGCCTCGGCTATCCGGGCGGCCCTCTCGTCGATCAGCGGGCCGCCGGGCGAGACGATCGAGCGATCGACCTGCCGTCCACGCGATTGACGCACGCCGACCGTAACGCTCCGCAGTTGGCCGGCGATCTCGATTTCAGCTTCAGCGGGCTCAAGACCGCCGTGCTCCGCCATGTCCGGCGCCGGCAGGATGCCGGCGGGACGTTCACGGACGACGAAATTGGCGACATCTGCGCGACGTTCCAGCGCAAGGTGGTGACGGCCCTGGTCGACCGCACGGTCGCGGCGGCGCTGAGGCACGGCGCCCGGAGCATCGGCGTCGCGGGCGGCGTGTCGGCCAACAGCCGCCTCCGGGTCGACATGAAGGCCGCCGCCGAGGCGCGCGAGATCCCGACGTTCCTTCCGAGCCTCGCGCTGTCGACCGACAATGCGGCGATGATCGCCGCTGCCGGACTCCGTCGCCTGCGCGCCGGTCATACGTCGGCCCTCGACTTCAACGCCGATCCCAGCCTGCCTCTGTAGCGCGCCGACTCGACCCCGATGTGTCACGCCTGACGGCCGGTGCGGGCGGCTGCGACGCGGGCCGTCCAGGTCGATTGGCCACGCCCCCGCATCCGTGCCAAAATCGCAGCGCTCTCGGTCCAGTGCTTCAGGTGAAGAGCGGTTCCGGGCACCGGGCATCACGCCGGGTCGCCGGCCCGAACACCGGCATCCCGGCTCAGGCAGGTGACCTGTGACGACCTACACCGACTATCTCTTCTTCAACACGAGCCAGCGTCAGGAGTTCGTCCGCATCACCGACGATGTGGCACGCATCGTCGATGCGAGCGGTGTCCGCGAGGGCATGGTGCTGGTGTCGGCGATGCACATCACCGCTGGTGTCTACGTGAACGACTGGGAGGACGGCCTCATCGACGATTTCCAGGCATGGCTCGAGAAGCTCGCCCCGGCCGGTCTGCCCTATCGGCATCACCGGACGGGTGAGGACAACGCCGACGCCCACCTGAAGCGGACGATCATGGGGCATCAGGTCATCGTGCCGATCACCGCGGCGCGGCTGGACCTCGGGCCGTGGGAGCAGATCTTCTACGCTGAATTCGACGGCCAGCGCCGCAAGCGTGTGGTGATCAAGGTGATGGGGGAGTCGAGCGGTGGTTGAACCGTCCCGGCGCCATCCGGCACGGCCCATCGCCTGCGTCGGCGGCGTCATCGTCGATGGCACGCGCGTCGTGCTCGTGCAGCGCGGGCAGCCGCCGCTCCAGGGCGAGTGGAGCCTGCCCGGCGGCGCCGTCGAAGTGGGCGAGAGCCTGGACGCGGCGGTGGCGCGCGAAGTCCGCGAGGAAACCGGACTGGTGGTCGACGTCGGTCCCGTTGTCGACGTGCTCGAACGTATTCACCACGGTGACGATGGACGGGTCGAGTATCACTACGTCATCATCGACTACCTGTGCCGGCCACGCGGCGGCACGCTGGCCTGTGGCTCGGATGCCGCCGCCGCCCGCTGGGTGGATGCCGCCGACCTGCCCGGCTTCAAGCCGACGCAGAAGGTCCGCGACGTCGTCGCCAGGGCGCTCGCGCTCGCCGGGGCCGGGGCCTGACGGTTATCCGGCGCCGCTCCGGCCGGCGGCGCGCCAGAGGAAGAAGACCGGCAGGCCGAGCAGGACGATCACGAGTCCCGGCCACGTCGTGGCGGTGCGATAGCCGAACAGCACCGTCAGGATCGTCGCCGCGCCGGCGATGTAGAGCGCCGGCACCACCGGGTAGCCGAACGCACGGTAGGGGCGCGGTGCCTGGGGCCGCGTCCGCCGCAGCCGGAACACGCCGGCAATCGTCAGGATGTAGAAGATGAGCGCTGCCGACACGACGTAGTCGAGGAGATTGCTGTAGAGGTTCCCGTAGGCGCCGGTCGCGGCGTCAAAGGTGCGCGGCAGCACCAGGAAGGCGGCCCAGAATCCCTGCAGCACCAGTCCCGCCGCCGGCACCTTGTGCGGGTTGAGCCGGCCGGCGGCGGCGAAAAACAGGCCATCGCGCGACATCGCGTAGTAGGCCCGCGCGCCGGCCAGGATCAGACCGTTGTTGCAGCCGAACGTCGAGATCACGATCGCGACCGCCATGACGATGGCGCCGGTGCCGGGCAGGACGGCATCCAGCGTCGCTGTCGCAACCCGGTCCGACGGGGCATGCTGGAGGGCGTCGAACGGCAGTGTCACCAGGTAGGCCACGTTCGCCAGCAGGTAGAGCGTGATGACCGTGCCGGTGCCGAGCGCCAACGCCAGCGGCAGATTGCGCCGCGGATCCTTCACCTCACCGGCGGTGAACGTGATGTTGTTCCAGGCGTCGGCCGAGAACAGCGACCCGGCCTGCGCGACGAGGACGGCGACGCACAGCCCGAAGGCCGAGGAGACGGTAAGCCCGGGCACCACGTCGGCGGCCGGGCGCGCCGCCCAGACCCTGCCGAAGTTATCGCCGACCGCGGTGGCGTTCCAGCCAAACAGCAACCCGACGACGATGAGGAGGGCGAGCGCCCCGGTCTTCGCCGTGGTGAAGATGTTCTGGATGATCCGGCCGTATTCGAGACCGCGGGTATTGGTCCACGTCAGGAGCGCGATCATGGCGATGCCGACCAGTTGCGTGGTCGACAGCGAGATGGCGTAGCTGGCGCCGACGTGAATCGGCGCAACCAGGTACCGGTCCTCGGCGATGCCGGGCAGCAGGACCCCCAGATAGCGGGCGAAGCCGACCGCGACGGCGGCAATCGTTCCGGTCTGGATGACGAGGAACAGCGTCCAGCCGTAGAGGAAGCCGAGGAGCGGCGAGAACGCCTCGCGGAGGTACACGTACTGCCCGCCGGCCCGCGGCATCATCGCCGCCAGTTCCCCATAGGAGAGTGCGCCGACGATGGTCAGCAGCCCGGTGAGCAGCCAGGCGGCCAGCAACCAGCCCGGGCTGCCGATCGTCCGCGCCATGTCGGCGGAGACGATGAAGATGCCCGACCCGATCATCGAGCCGACGACCACCATCGTCGAGTCGAACAGACCGAGTCCGCGGTGGAACTCGGTGTCGAGCTCGCTGGCGGCCGGCTGACCGGCCGCATTGGTCATGGCGGTGTCCTGCATTAAGATGCCTGAGCGCTCGACGTTACTCCGCCCGGCAGGCTGACGGCAACCGAACCGCATGGTGAGCCTCGATTTCGTCAATACCGTCGCGTTCGGCGGCCTGGTGCTGTTCCTCGGGCATGGCGTCCGTCGCCTGTTGCCGTGGCTGGCGCGCTACAACGTGCCGGCGCCGGTCATCGGCGGGCTGCTCGTCGCCGCGGCGATGCTGCTGGCGCGCGCGCGCGGTCTCGAGCCCATCGCCTTCGACACGCGGCTGCAGGCACCGTTCATGATCGCGTTCTTCACCACCGTCGGCTTCGGCGCGAGCCTGTCGCTGCTGAAGGTCGGCGGACCGCAGGTGGCGATCTTCTTCCTCGTCTCCACCGTCCTCGCAGTGTTGCAGAACGTCGTCGGCTTCGCCCTGGCGCTGCCGCTCGGCATGCATCCGCTGTTCGGCGTGCTGAACGGGTCGGTCACGCTGACCGGCGGACCGGCAACCGGTCTGGCGTTTGCGCCGGCGTTCGAGGCGGCCGGGGTCCCCGGAGCGGCGACGGTCGCAGTTGCGGCGGCGATGGTCGGGATCGTCAGCGGCGGGCTCATCGGTGGTCCCGTCGGCACCTTGATCATCGAGCGATACCAGCTGCGTCCCGCCGGCGGACGGCGGCCGGGCGATCCGAGGCCGGGCCTGCCGGACGCTCCGGCCGAGCACCCGCCGCTGGCGTCGCACATCGTCGAGGATCGCCTGGATGACCGGCCGGGGACGGCGGCGCCGGCCGGCGAGGACAAGGAATCGTACGGGCTGCTGAAGGCGCTCGTGATCATCCTGATCGCCATGTGGGCCGGTTCCTGGCTCGGCGCCCGGTTCACCGCCGCCGGCGTGACGCTGCCGGCCTACATCGGGGCGATGCTGGTCGCGGCGGGCATCCGCAACATCGACGACGTCACCGGCTGGTTCGGCCTGTCACAGCGGGTCATCGACGACCTCGGCAGCGTCTCGCTGTCGCTGTTCCTGGTGCTTGCGCTGATGACGCTGCGGTTGTGGGAGCTGGCCGGTCTGGCGCTGCCGATGGTCGTGATTCTCGTCGCCCAGGTGTCGCTCATCGCCCTGGTGTGCTGGCCGACCTTCCGTCTGATGGGCGGCGACTACGATGCGGCCGTGATGAGTGGCGGGCTCTGTGGCTTCATGCTCGGCACCACCGCCAATGCGATGGCCAACATGGAGGCCCTGGTCGATCGCTACGGTCCGGCACCGCGGGCGTTCCTGGTCGTGCCGATGGTCGGCGCGTTCTTCATCGACTTCGTCAACGCTCTCATCATCACCGCCTGTCTGAACATATGGACCTGACACGGGACGCTGCCTGGACGCTGCTGACGGACTACACGAAGAGCGACAGCCTGCGCAAGCACGCGCTGGCGGTGGAGGCGGCGGTGCGCGGCTACGCGCGCCACTTCGACGAGAACGAGGACGACTGGGGCATCGTGGCGTTGCTGCACGACTTCGACTACGAACGCTGGCCGAGCCTCGAGGAGCACCCGTTTCGCGGTGCCGAAATCCTGCGCGGCCTCGGGTATCCGGAGTGGGTGGTGCGAGCCATCCTGTCGCACGCCGATTACAGTGGCGTGACGCGCGACAGCCGCCTGGAGCAGACGCTGTTCGCCTGCGACGAGATGTCCGGCTTCGTCACGGCCGCGACCCTCGTCCGGCCGAGCAAGAGCCTGCTCGATCTCGAGGCCGCGTCGGTGGTCAAGCGGATGAAGGACAAGGCGTTCGCCCGGGCGGTGAGCCGCGACGACCTGCGCGCCGGCGCCGACCTGCTGGGACTGCCGCTCGAGCAGCACATCGGCAACGTCATCCGCTTCATGCGAGAACAGGTCGACGCCCTCGGGCTGCGCGGCACGTTGTGAGCCGGCCCGCCACCGGGTGCGAACGTCTGGCCGCGACTTCCCGTCTACTGACACAGCATGCCTGAGCGTGATCCGCAGTCGCCGGTCGTGGTGCTGCACCAGGTGAGCGTCCGCTACGGCACGCAACTGGCCCTGGACGACGTCTCGGCGGCAGTCGCCGCCGGCGCGGTCGGCCTGCTCGGTCCGAACGGCGCCGGCAAGAGCACGATGATCCGTGCGTTGCTGGGCTTCGTCGCCCCGAGCACCGGGCAGATGCAGGTCCTGGGCTACGATGTCGCGCACCGGCCGCTCGAGATTCGCGCGCGCGTCGGCTACATGCCGGAGAGTGACGCGCACATCCCCGGCATGAACGCCGTGTCGTTCGTCGCCTACTGCGGCGAACTGGCCGGCCTGCCGCGCGTCGACGCGATGCAGCGCGCCCACGAGATGCTGTTCTACGTCGGCCTCGGCGAGGCCCGCTACCGGATGATCGACACCTATTCGACCGGGATGAAGCAGCGGATCAAGCTGGCGCAGGCGCTCGTCCACGATCCCGATCTCGTCTTCCTCGACGAACCGACCAATGGCATGGACCCGCGCGGACGCGAGGAGATGCTCGAACTGATCGACGATCTGGCCCATCACAAAGGCGTCAACCTGATCCTGTCCTCGCACCTGCTGCCCGACGTCGAGCAGACCTGCGACCAGGTCATCGTCATGGACCGGGGGCGGGTGGTCGCCCAGGGGCCGATCGCCGACCTGAAGGAGCCGCGCGGCCAGGTCTTCGAACTGCGCGTCAAGGCGCCGGCCGGCCTGGCGCCGTTCCTGCACCGGCTGTCCGAGTCGGGGTGCCAGCACCACGCCGGGACGCCGGGCGGCGAGCCCGACGGACTCGACGACGTCATGCGCGTCTTCGTGCCCGGCGACGGCGGGGCGCGCGAGCTCTTCGCGCTGGCGGTTGCCGCCGGCGTTCAGGTCCGGCACTTGCGGCCCAGCGTGGCGACCCTCGAAGACGCCTTCGCACGCGCCGTCGGCGACCTGGACGAGGCGCGCTGATGCCCATCCACGACCAGGGCTACCGGCGCTACGGCGGCGACAAGGTGCCGCGCGGGCGGACCTGGGTGATCATCGCGCGCAGCGGCATCCGGTCGATGATCGGGCGCCGCGCCTTCGTCGCGCTGCTCATCGCGGCCTGGCTGCCGTTCCTGGTTCGCGCCGTCCAGATCTACGCCGCCGCCAACCTGCCGCAGGTGCAGTTCCTCGCGCCGACCGGCGAGACGTTCCGCCAGTTCCTCGGGCAGCAGGAGGTCTTCCTGTTCTTCGTGACGGTCTACGCCGGGGCCGGATTGATCGCCAACGACCGGCGGGCCAACGCGCTGCAGATCTACCTGTCCAAGCCGCTCACCCGCGTCGAGTACATCGTCGGCAAGCTGGCCGTCCTGTTCGGGTTCCTGCTGTTCGTCAGCTGGGTGCCGGCGATGCTGCTGCTGCTCGTGCAGGTGCTCTTCGCCGGCAGTTTCACGTTCATCCGCAGCAACCTGTACCTGTTCCCGGCCATCACGCTGTTCGCCTTCATCGAAGGGCTGGCGATCTCGCTGGCGATGCTCGCCCTGTCGTCGTTGTCGCGAAGCAGCCGCTACGTCGGCATCCTTTACGCCGCGCTGCTGTTCTTCACGCAGGCAATCACGGTCGTCCTGCGGGCGGTTGTCGGCACGACCGGTCTCGCCTGGTTGTCGTTCACGAACAGCCTCGACCAGATCGGCAACGCGATCTTCCGGATGCCGCCGGCCTACGATTCCCCGCTCGCCCTCTGCGTGCTGTCGGTCGTGGTCGTCATGGGCGCCGCTGCTGCCATCCTCGAGCGGCGGGTGCGTGGCACGGAGGTCATCGCGTGAGCGGCGCCGATCTGCCGACGGCGGCGCCGGTGATTGCCGCCGAGCACGTGTCCAAGTGGTACGGCCAGGTGATCGGGTTGAACGACGTCACCGTCCGCGTGCCGCCCGGCATCACCGGCCTGCTCGGTCCGAACGGCGCCGGCAAGTCCACCTTCATGAAGCTGATCACCGGACAGCTGCGGCCCAGTCAGGGACAGCTCCGGATTCTCGGCGCCCCGGTCTGGGACAATCCCGCGCTCTACGTCCGCGTCGGCTTCTGCCCCGAACAGGACAGCTTCTACGAACGGATGACCGGTCTGGCGTGGCTGGTCGCGCTCCTGCGCCTGAACGGATTGTCCGAGGGCGCGGCGGAGCAGGCGGCACGCCGGGCGCTCGACGCGGTCGACCTCATCGACGCCGCCGACAAGAAGATTGGCGCCTACAGCAAGGGGATGCGGCAGCGGGTGAAACTCGCACAGGCGGTCGCACACGATCCCGAGCTGCTGATTCTCGATGAGCCGCTCGCCGGCATGGATCCGCTGGCGCGCCGCAAGACGATGAAGCTGATCCGCGACTGGGCGCGACAGGGTCGCAGCGTGCTGGTGTCAAGTCACGTGCTGCACGAGATCGAGGCGCTCACCGCCAATATCCTGCTCATCAGCCAGGGGCGGATCCTCGCCGAGGGCAACGTCCATCAAATCCGCGACCTCATCGACGAGCATCCGCACACCGTGTCCATCAAGGCCGAGCGGACGCGCGAGCTGGCGCGCGCCTTCCTGGCGCTCGATCACGTGCTGAGCCTGCGCTTCGAGGGCGAGCGGGTCGTGGTACAGACGGCGCGGCCCGACGCCTTCTACCTACGGCTCACCGAGATGGCGGCTTCGGGTGAGTGCGGAGACATCCACGAAGTGACGTCACCCGACGACAACCTGCAGGCCGTCTTCGAGTACCTGGTCAAATGAGGGGCCGGCCATGACCACGAGGCCGCCGTCGTTTACCGCCTCGGCGCTGCGCATCTTCGACCTGTCGCTCGGCCAGATGCTGTGGTCGCGGCGGTCGATTTTCCTGGCGCTGCTGGTCGGCGGCCCGGTCGCACTGGCGATTGCCATCCGTGTCGCCACGGCCCTCGATCTCGGGTCACCGCGGACGCCGCGGCCCGGCGGGCCCGTGCTGTTCGGGCTGATGGTGTGGCTGCTGTACATCCGGTTCATCGTGCCGGTGCTCGGCGTGTTCTACGGCACGTCGCTCGTCGCCGACGAGGTCGACGACAAGACGATCACCTACCTCTTCGTCAGGCCGATCCAGCGGGCGTCGATTCTCGTCGGCAAGTACCTGGCGTACCTCGTCTGTACCGCCCTGCTGGTGCTGCCGAGCCTGACGATGGTGTATCTCCTGATCGTCCCGATTCGCGGCGGCCAGATCGGGTCGACGTTCCCGTCGCTCGTGGCTGACCTCGCGATGCTGGTCGTCGGACTCGCCGCCTACGGAGCGCTCTTCGCCTGGGTCGGCGCGCAGTTCAAGCGTCCCTTGGTGATGGGGCTGGTCTTCGCCTTCGGATGGGAGCCCGGGGTCCTGCTGTTCCCCGGCTACCTGAAACGGCTGACCGTGGCCTACTACCTGCAGGGCCTGGTACCGCATGCGATGCCGAACGACTCGGCGACCAGCATCCTGCTTCGGGTGGTCAGTGAGGTGCCGACCGTCGCGGTCAGCCTCGTGTCACTGGCGGGAATCACCGTCGTCACCCTCTGGATCGCCGGCCGGACGCTGGCCCGGCGGGAGTACGTCCTCGAGCAGTAGCGTCTACAATATCGGGACGGGCGGAACGGACGGCGGCCTGGTTCCGTCTATGGGCCTAGGAGCACAGGGATGACACGCAAAACCCGGAACTTCGTGATCGCTTCGCTCGTGGTTCTCTGTGCAGGGGTTGGCACGGGGCTCGTCGCCTACTTCGGCCTCTCGACCAGCGCCTTTACCGCGGCCGGTGGCCCCGATGAACTGCGGTTCCTGCCGAGCAACGCCACACTGGTGGCGTTCGCCGACGTGCACCAGGTCATGACCTCGGAGCTGCGGCAGAAGCTGCGCACCGCGATGCCCTTTACCGGCGACGGACAGCGATCATTCGAGGCTGAGACCGGCATCAACATCGAAACCGACATCGACCGGGTCGTTTTCGGCCTGACGCCGTCGGTGGATGCCGGTGACCGGGACGGCTCGTCAGCGCTGGTGCTGGCACGCGGCCGCTTCGATGCGGTCCGGATTGAGTCGTTTCTCCGTGACAAAGGGGCGACCACCGAGCAGTACAAGGGGCGCACCGTCTTCACCCCGCCGACCCGGTCGTCGCCGGCCGCTCCTCCGGATGCCACCACCGTTCCCCCTTCCGCCCCGCCGGAATCGCACTCCACGCCATCGGCGCTCGTCTTCCTCGAACCCGGCCTGGTCGGCGTCGGCAGCCCGGCCCTGGTGCGCCGCGCGATCGATCTGAGGGATGGCGGCGACAGCGTCATGGCCAGCGAACCGATCATGAGCCGCGTGCGTGACCTCGAGAACGGCAACGTGTGGGCGGTCGGTCGATTCGATGCACTGACCGCCCGCGCCAGCCTCGGCCAGGGAATGATGGGGCAGTTGCCGGCCATCACCTGGTTCTCGGCAAGCGGCCAGGTGGACAGCGGCGTGCGCGCCGTCCTCAAAGCCGAGACCCGCGATGACGAGTCAGCCACCGGGCTGCGCGATCTGATCCGCGGCTTCATGGCACTGGCCCGGATGCAGGCCGGTTCGCGACCGGAATTCCAGTCGCTCTTCGAGTCGGTCCAGCTCGGCGGCGCTGGGCAGACTGTCACCCTCAACATCGATCTCACCCCACAAACCCTCGAGCTGCTGACCGGCGCGATGGGGCGGTTACCCGGCCCGCGGCCCGGCCGCTGACGCGGGAGCGCGGCCGCGCATCACGAACGCCTTCTCACGGCCGTCCGTCGAGCGGAAACGCACCAACATGCAACAGCGTCTCAACACTTGGGGCGTGCGTGATGGGCGTATTGGATGTAGCATCCAGGGCGTCGATGACCCTGGTCTTCTTCTACGGCACGTTGATGGGTGGCTTCGAACGACCGGGTCGTACGCGGCTCGATGAGCAGTTGCGGTCAATCGGCCGTGGCTGGATTCCCGCCGCCCTGTTCGACCTCGGGCTCTATCCGGCGGCCATTCCGGCCAGCGAGAGCCGGGTGTGGGGGGAAGTGCACGAGATGGCCGATCCCGACCTCGTGCTCCCGGCGCTCGACGAAATCGAAGGCTACAGCGTCAGCGAGCCGCTCACGAGCCTCTACACGCGCGAACAGATCCCGGTGACTCTCGACGATGGGCGCACCGTACAGGCGTGGGTCTACTTCTACAATGCGCCGCTGGGCAAGGCCGAGCGCATCGAATCCGGCGACTACCTTCAGCACCTCAAGGTCCCGCGGCCTGCCTAGCGCGGCCACTGGCGGCGTCCCGCGTTCCTAGAGCCGGCCACGCTCCGACTGGACGGCGGCCAGATATCCCGCGATGACCTCGCCGACGTGCATGGACGGTTCGATGAACTCGAGGCCGGACAGATAGACGACCTGTTCCTGCCCGACATCGCTGATGCTGCAATGGACGACCCGGCCGCGGACGATGACGGAGTGCGGTCCGAGCGTCAGCCGCAGTTCGTGCAGGGAGTTCACGTGCAATGCGACCCGGGTTTCGACCTGGACGCCGCGGGCGCTGAGCTCGCGCACCTGCATCGGCTGAAACACCATGATTTCGCCGTGCAGATCGCCCAGGATGTCGAGGCGATCGGCGGTACGGCGCTCCGGTAGGTGGTCCGGGGCGGTCATCGTGGTCAGTTCATGCGGATGACGGGGCGTGGTGCGAACACCTCGTCCTCGGAGAAGTCGGGTTCCTCGTCCGGCTCCTGATCCTGGCCGGTCGCGTAGGTGAGCAGCGGCACCGACCTCGTCTCCGGGTCGAGCTTCAGCATCGACAATACCCGGAACCCTTCCTCGTCATCGATATCCAGGCAGAGGATCACCAGATTCGGCTGCACCTTCTTCACCTGCGAGTAGGCATGCGCCGCGGACTCGACGAAGACGACGTCGTAGTGGCCGGCGTCGAGGACGGTTTCCAACAGTTCGAGCACTTCGTCGCCGCCATTCACGATCACGACCTTCTGCGACGTCCGCGTGGTGTCGTCACGCCGGCTGGCGCCGTCGGTGGTGGCAGTGGTCATGTTGATCACGTTGGTCAGCATCGTCAGTCCGCTCCCCGGACGCTGTGGGTTTCTTCAGGAATCATGCCACGTAACGGGTGATCGAATTGCTCTGTTTTTGCGTAGGGTGACGCTCCAGCTCGTCCACCGCGTGGTTCGAACGACGCCTGCCGTGTTCATGACCGGCGCACAGCCGAACCGTCTTGCACCCAACCTCCGTCGTACGGCACTGTGAACGCATGACGACCTACCGCAACTTTATTGACGGCGCCTGGACCGATTCCGATTCAGGCGACCTGTTCGAGAACCGGAATCCCGCGGACCGCGACGACCTGATCGGCCTGTTCCAGAAGTCGACGCGCGCCGACATGCGGCGGGCCATCGATGCGGCCCACCGCGCCTACCCCGCCTGGCGCCTCGTACCGGCGCCGCGCCGCGCCGAGTTGCTGTTCCGGGCCGCGCAGCTCATCGCCGAGCGCAAGGACCTGCTCGCGCGCGACATGACGCGTGAAATGGGCAAGGTACTCGCCGAAACCCGCGGCGACGTCCAAGAGGCGATCGACATGACCTTCTTCATCGCGGGCGAAGGGCGCCGCCAGTACGGGCAGACCGTGCCGTCCGAACTGCGCGACAAGTTCGCCATGTCGATCCGGCAGCCGGTCGGCGTCTGCGGCGTCATCACGCCGTGGAACTTCCCGATGGCGATCCCTTCCTGGAAGATCATTCCGGCGCTCGTCTGCGGCAACACGGTCGTGCTCAAGCCGGCGATGCTGACCCCGCTCTCGGCCGTCAACTTCGTGAAGATCCTCGAGGAGGCCGGCCTGCCACGCGGAGTCGTCAATCTGGTCACCGGCAGCGGCGACGACGTCGGTGCCGAGCTGACGGCCGCACCGCAGGTCGGTGTCGTTTCGTTCACCGGCTCGACCGGCGTCGGGCGGTCGGTTGCCGTCGATGCCGCACCGAGCTTCAAGAAGGTGCACCTCGAAATGGGCGGGAAGAACGTCATCATCATATTGGATGACGCGAACCTCGAACTGGCGGTCGACGGCTGTCTGTGGGGCGGCTTCGGCACCACCGGTCAGCGCTGCACGGCAGCCAGCCGCGTCGTCGTTCACGAGAAGGTGTATCGCGCGTTCCTGGAGCAGTTCGCGGCCCGGGCGCGCCGCCTCACCATCGGCGATGGCCTCGATCCGTCGGTACAGGTGGGCCCCCTGGTCAGTCAGGGCCAGCTGGACACCGTGACGCGCTACGTCCAGATTGGCATCGCTGAGGGGGCACGGCTCGTCGCCGGCGGCCATCCGCTGTCCACGGGTACGCACGCCAAGGGCTGCTTCCACGAACCGACCATCTTTGCCGACGTGGCGCCGGCGATGCGTGTGGCGCAGGAGGAGATCTTCGGCCCGGTCGTCTCGGTCATTCCGTGTGCGTCCTACGACGAAGCGATTCAGATTGGCAACGGCGTGCAGTACGGGCTGTCGGCCTCGATCTACACGCAGGACGTCAACCGGGCCTTTTCCGCCATGCGGGATCTCTATACCGGGATCTTCTACGTCAACGCGCCGACGATCGGCGCCGAGGTCCACCTGCCGTTCGGTGGCACGAAGGCCACCGGCAACGGCCATCGCGAGGCCGGCACCGCCGCACTCGACGTCTTTTCAGAATGGAAGTCCGTGTACGTCGACTTCAGCGGCCGTCTGCAGCGGGCCCAAATCGACACGGCCGATCTGTAGATCGGTCGCGGCGTGCCTACTTGAGGCGGGCGAGCCGTTCGTGGGCGCGTCGTTTGTACTCGGCATCCTCCGGCGCCCACTCCGGGTTGACCGCTACGGAGATGACGGTCTCGAGCGCCCGCCGGGCCTCGTCCTCCCGCCCGTCGTCGAGAAGCAGTTCGGCGAGAAAGAAGTGGGAGATGGTGCTGTTCGGATCGCGCGCCAGCGACGCGCGCAGGTGGCGCTCGGCGGTCGCGCGATTCCCGCCGAACAGCCGCGGCACCCGGTGATACCAGCGGCCGAGTGCGCGGTCGGCCGAGCCGTTCATGTAGGCCGGGTCGATTTTCAGGACGGTCTCGAGCGCTTCCTTGATCGGCTTGCGGTAGCGCAGGCCGACGCGCAACCCGAAGCCTTCTGCGAGGGCGCCCATGGTGGCCGCCGCCCAGAAATGCCCTTCCGCGCGTCCCGGCTCGAGCACGCGGGCGGTTTCGGCGGCGGTGATGCCGTGCTCCAGGATCCCGCGGCGCTCCTTCTCCGGACCGTGCGTGCCCAGCCAGTAGGCGACGCGCGCCAGCTTCCACGCCACCTCGAAGTTCTCGGGGCGGTCGCGCAGTTCGCGCGTCCACAGATCGGCCGCCCGGCGGGCACTGGCGAGGTTCACGCGGTCTTCATAGAGCGCGTCGGCGCCCTGTGCGCCGGCAGCCGTCGCACCGAGCGAGATATAGAATAAGAAGATGCAGGATCTGATCAGGACGCTGCTCGCGGAACTGGGGGAGAACCCCGATCGCGAGGGGCTGGTGAATACGCCGAAGCGGGTGGAAAAGGCGCTCACATTCCTCACCAGTGGCTACCGGGCCGATATCGACGAAGTCCTGAACGGCGCGCTGTTCTCGGTGGATTATAGCGAGATGGTGATCGTCAAGGACATCGACTTCTACAGCCTGTGCGAGCATCACCTCCTGCCGTTCTTCGGCAAGTGTCACATCGCCTACATCCCGAGCACCAGGGTCATCGGACTGAGCAAGATCCCACGTCTCGTCGACGTGTTCAGTCGACGTCTGCAGATTCAGGAGCGGCTGACCAACCAGATTGCCGAGGCGATCCGCGACAAGGTATCGCCGCTCGGCGTCGCCGTCGTCATGGAAGGCACGCACCTGTGCATGTCGATGCGCGGTGTCGAGAAGCAGAACTCGTTTGCCGTCACCAGCGCCATGCAGGGGGCGTTCCGGACCAACGCGCGGACGCGGATGGAGTTCCTCGAGCTGATCAAGCTGCGCAACGCCATTCCGTCGGCCCGCGACTCGGCCAGCATGGCGTGCCTGGACGACGCGTAGCCTTCGCCGCCGTCGCGGCGCGCCGGGCGGGGGTGGCGTGCCACCCGGTCGCCCGCCGCCCGGCCGTCAGCCGGGCCGCCGCGGCCCGGGCGAACGACGGCCTCCTCCGATGACCGTCGCGATCCTCGTCGCGACCTACGTGGTGATCGCCGCAGGACGGCTGCCCGTGCTGCGGCTCGATCGCACCGGGGCAGCGCTGATCGGCGGATTGGCGATGGTGCTCACCGGGGCCATCCCGCTCGATGACGCGGCCCGGGCGGTCGATGCCCGCACCATCGTGCTCCTCTTCGGGATGATGGTCATCGTCGCGCACCTGCGGCTCGCCGGGGCATTCACCCTCCTCGTGAGAGCCGTCGCGACGCACCTGTCGCATCCAGGGCTGCTGCTCGTGGCATTGGTGGTCACGGCCGGCAGCCTTTCGGCGCTGTTCGTGAACGACACCATTTGCCTCGTCTTCACGCCGGTGGTGCTCGACATCGCCGCGGCGCGCCGTCATCGGCCGTTGCCCTATCTGCTGGCGCTCGCCACCGCGTCGAACATCGGCAGCGTCGCGACCATCGCCGGCAATCCGCAGAACATGCTGATCGGCAGTGTCTCGGCGATTCCGTTCTCGACGTTCTCGGCGGCGCTGCTGCCGATCGCGACCGTCGGTCTGGCCCTCGATGCCGCCGTCATCTGGCTACTGTTCCGCAAGGAGCTGCGTCGGCTGCCGAGCGACGATGCGGCGCCGCCGCCGGTGCGCTACCACCGGCCGCTGCTGGTCAAGTCGGGCCTCGTGTCGGCCGGCGTCCTCGCCGCCTTCCTCTTGGGATATCCGCCGGCGCTGGCGGCGATGACCGGCGCCGCGGCACTGCTGGTGACGCGGCGGGTCCGGCCGCAGAAGATCTACCGCGCGGTGGACTGGGATCTGCTCCTGCTCTTCATCGGCCTGTTCGTGCTCGTCGGTGCAGCGGAACGCGGCGGTGTCGGGGCCTGGTTGTTCGCATGGCTGCGGCCGCTCGGGGTGCACACCGTGGCCGGACTCAGTGCCACCGCAGCGCTCCTGTCCAACGCCATCAGCAACGTCCCGGCGGTCATGCTGTTCGCGCGGCTGATACCGCTCATGCCGGATCCCGACCGCGCCTGGCTGACGCTGGCGATGTCCAGCACGCTCGCCGGCAACCTGACGATACTGGGATCGATCGCGAATCTGATTGTCGTCGAGGGGGCGCGGCGCCGCGGTGTGGCGATCGGCTTCGTCGACTACGCCCGGGTCGGCGTCCCGGTGACGCTGCTCACCCTGGCGTTCGGCATCTGGTGGCTCAGCTAGGGCCGCCCGGTTGCGGCGACGGCTCCGATGCCGCGCCGCCGCTCCCAGCCGGCCGGAGTACTATACTGTCCGTGATGCGCCGACTCACCCTGCTAGGCTGCGTGGCGATGCTGAGTGTTGCGACGGTGTCGGTCGGGCAGACACGTCGGGCGCCCGCTCGACGGGCTCCCGCGCCGCCGCCCAAGCCGGTCACGATGACGCCGGAGATCGTGTGTCCGACGCCGCTCGGCACCGGCCAGACCAGCAAGCGCAGCTATTGCGACGTCATGAGCGGGCGCGACCCGGCGGAAGGGATTCTCGTTCCACTGCCGCCGCACCGCGGCGCGGTCACCCTGTCCTTCGACCTCCACAATCGCCATACCTACTCGGAGGAGCAGGTGAAGTCGGGCCGCGCCTTCGCGCGCTACACGGCGACCATCGGCGTGCTGGCGATGGACAACACGCTGCTCAGCCGGGCCGTCGTGCAGAACGAGTTCAGGAAGGCCGGCGATCTGGTGGAACGGATTGGCGGCGGCGCCGGGCCTGGCGGACTCAAGGCGGTGGCGCCGACAGGCACCGAACACGTCATCATCACGATTCCCGAGGAAGAGAAGGATCAGGTCAGCATCCTCGGGGAGAAGCTCACGGCCGAGCGGCTCGACGGTGTGGCGAATTACACGTCGCCTGGCCGGCCGATTGCCGTCATCAGCAACGTGCAGCTCGAGTTCGTCCCGGCGCCGCCGCCGCGGACGCCGACCCGCCGGCCGGCGGCACGCTGAGGCATCCGGACGTCTCACTCATCCGCTCGCCTGACCTCGACCCAGCGCTCGTCGCCGCTGCCGGAGACGCGAACCGTCCACGGGTTGCAGCACACCTCGCAGTCCATGACGAGCGTGCCGCGAACGTCCGCCTCCAGGTAGATCTCGATCTCCTCGCCGCAGTACGGGCACTGCACGAAGTCGGCGTCTGGCGCCTGCTCCCTCGATCGACCGCGGGTCATATGGCCGCGATGGCGAGGCAGGCCCAGCCAATCAGGAAGGCGACGCCGCCCAACGGGGTGATGGCGCCGAGGATGCGAATGTCTGTCAACGCGAGGATGTAGAGGCTGCCAGAGAACAGCAGAATGCCGATGGTGAAGGCCCACCCCGAGATGGTGGGCAGCCGCCCCGACAGCGACGGGGCGAGCGCGCCGAGCGCCAGCAGTGCCAGCGCATGGTACATCTGGTAGCGCACACCGGTTTCGAAGACCGCGAGCATCTCGGGAGAGAGCCGCGACCGCAGCCCATGCGCGCCGAACGCGCCAAGCGCCACACCGACGACGCCCGCCAGCGCTCCGATCATCACGAAGGTTTTCATCTGATGATGATACAAGGCGGCCGAGCCGGTGGTCCGGCCGCCCAAGGGCTGCCGGGAAAAAAGAAAGGGCCGGACGATGGCTCGCCGGCCCTGGGGGAATCGTGCCGCTGGACGGCCGGGACGCTATACCTGCGGCTTGTGCAGCACTTCCTGCACCTGCGATTTCTTCTTGCCGGTGCGCAGGCCCTGAATCTGGAGGGTGGGCTGCTCCTTGAGCACGTGCTCACGGTACAGCTTCGCCATCTCCTCGTGATAGTGCGGGTCGGCTTCCTTCTTGCGCGCCGCGAGCTTTTCTTCGCGGGCGTTCTTGGCGATGCCGAGTTCGTCGAGGTCGGTCTGCGCGCCAGCCGCCACCGCCTCCGCGTTCAGCACGAGTGAGTGCTCGGCGCTTGCGAGCGGCACCGCCTTGTTGCCGGCGAAGATTTCGTGGCGGCCGTGCTCCTCGTACCACTTCGTCAGCGTCGCCGTCATGTGCATCTTCTCGATGATGTTGCGCCAGCCGATGCCGGTGTTGT
>CADEDC010000071.1 GCA_902825985.1 uncultured Acidobacteriota bacterium
AACTCGAGCTCGCCGGCTACTTCCTCATCGTCTGGGACATCGTCAACTTCTGCCGGCAGCATGACATCCTCGTGCAGGGCCGCGGATCGGCGGCGAACAGCGCCGTCTGTTACAGCCTCGGGATCACGGCGGTCGATCCGGTGGGGATGGATCTGCTGTTCGAGCGTTTCCTGTCGGAGGAACGTGGCGAATGGCCGGACATCGATCTCGACCTGCCGAGCGGCGATCGGCGCGAGCGGGTCATCCAGCACATCTACGAGAAATACGGCGATCGTGGTGCGGCGATGACCGCCAACGTGATCACGTATCGCGGCCGAAGCGCGGCGCGCGAGGTGGGGAAGGTGCTCGGGTTCGACGCGCCGCAGGTCGATCGACTGGCGAAAATCATGAACCAGTTCGAGTTCCGCGATCCGACCGACGCCCTGCCGCGGCAGCTGGCGAGTGTCGGTCTCGATCTGAACGGCCGACGCGTCCAGCGGTTCGCGACGCTGTGGCATGCGATGCAGGATCTGCCGCGCCATCTCGGCCAGCACTCGGGCGGCATGGTGATCTGCAAGGGCCAGCTCGATTCGGTCGTGCCGCTCGAGAACGCCAGCATGCCGGGCCGTGTCGTCGTCCAGTGGGACAAGGACGATTGCGCCGACATGGGGATCGTCAAGGTCGATCTGCTGGGGCTCGGCATGATGGCGGTCATCCAGGAGGCCATCGCGTTGGTGAACGGCGAGCCGACGCCCGGGGCCAGCCACCAGCAGCCCGCCGACGGTCCGGCGGTACGGCGGCAGGACTCCAGGGTCCGGATTGATCTGGCGCACCTGCCGCAGAACGATCCGGTGGTGTACGAGATGCTGCAGGCGGCGGACACGATTGGTGTCTTCCAGGTGGAGTCGCGGGCGCAGATGGCGACGTTGCCGCGGCTCAAGCCGGCCTGCTTCTACGACCTGGTCGTGGAAGTGGCGATCATCCGGCCCGGGCCGATCGTCGGGCAGATGGTGCACCCGTACCTGAACCGGCGGGCCGGCAAGGAGCCGGTGACCTATCCGCATCCGACGCTCGAACCGGTGCTGGCGCGGACGCTCGGCGTGCCGCTCTTCCAGGAGCAGTTGCTGCGTATCGCGATGATTGCCGCCGGGTTCACCGGCGGGCAGGCCGAGGATCTGCGCCGGGCGATGGGCTTCAAGCGGTCCGAGCAGCGGATGAAGCAGATCGAGATCCAGCTGCGCGAGGGGATGGCGCGCAATGGCATCACCGGCGATGCGGCGGAGGCCATCATCACGTCGATCACGTCGTTCGCACTCTATGGATTTCCGGAGTCGCACGCCGCGAGCTTCGCGCTGCTCGCCTACGCGAGCGCCTATCTCAAGGCGCACTATCCGGCGGCGTTCTACACGGCGCTGCTCAACAACCAGCCGATGGGGTTCTACCATCCGGCGACGCTGATCAAGGACGCACAGCGGCACGGCGTCCGTTTCCAGCCGGTCGACGTCCAGTGCTCGGACTGGCACTGCGTCGTCGAATCCGATGGGGCGATTCGCCTCGGCCTGCGGTACGTCAGCGGCCTGCGACAGGACATCGGCCAGCGCATTGCCGCAGCGCGCAGTCAGCCTCGCTCGACCGCGGCCGGCCGCGCCGGCCGCATCGCGGCCGCGCGTCCCGGCGACGACGATTTCCGGTGTCCGAAGTGCGGGTGCGATGACCCGTCGATGTTGGAGGCGGTCGATCCCCAGCGCTGGTTCTGCAACAACTGCTCGTACGACTGGACGATCGGCACGCGCACGCCGGCGGGACCGGTCGCGGCGCGCTTCGCGTCGCTCGACGATTTCATCGCGCGAACCGGCGTGCGACGCGATGAAGTCGTGACGCTGGCGGATCTCGGCGCGCTCAACGCCTTCGGGTATGACCGCCGGTCGGCGTTGTGGCAGGCCGAGCGCGCCATCCGTCCGGGGGGGGAGCTGTTTGCGCGCACGGAGGAGGACGACGCGGCGCGCGGCGCTGGCGCCCGAGACATGACCGCCGCATCGGAATGGGAGGCCGAACCAGGGGCGTGGGAATCCGATCGTTCGGCCGGCGCCGCGGTCTCACGGCCCCCGTCGAAGGACGAGGCACGTCCATCGCCCGGCGCGGCCGACGGCCCGGCACGCCCTGAGCCAGGCCGACAGGCGTCCGTTCGCGGCGGCGGACCCGCGCCGGCGGAGGGAGAGGGTGAGCCCCCTGACCGTGACCCCCCCTGCCCCCTCAGGCCGATGACCGAAGGGGAGCGGCTCGTCGCGGATTACGCCGGGATGGGGCTGACGCTCGGCCGGCATCCGATGGCGCTGCGGCGCGACGATCTGGCGATGCGCGGCGTGATGCGGGCCAGCGACATGGCCGGGGCGCGTCCCGGTCGCCGCATCCGTGTCGCCGGCATGGTGATCACCAGGCAGCGTCCCGGGACGGCCAAGGGGTTTGTCTTTCTTACCCTCGAGGACGAAACCGGCATCGTCAACATCATCGTGCGTCCCGATCTGTTCGCTCGTGACCGCCTGACAATCGTCGAGGAGCCGTTCCTGCTGATTGACGGTGTTCTGCAGCACCAGGACGGCGTCATCTCGGTCCGCGCCGACGCCGTCCAGGGGCTCGGGGGACCGTCGGTCGAGTTCGACGCCCACGATTTCTATTGAGAATCCCCGCGTCCATCGCGCATCACCGCCTGGCGGGCGTCACCGTGTCAGGGCGACAGTTCTGTCTGTCCTAATTGGAAACCGACAAATGTCGATGAAATAGGTTGATCCGGCACGCAGGAAGCACGTAAACTCCGCCGGCTCGGTTGAGACATACGTGGGACGTCGGGTGACCCGGTTCGCACTCCTGTCGCGCGGCGGCTGGCTGCTCGCAGCGGTCAGCGCGCTATCCCTGTTCGCGCCGACCGCTGCGGCCGCGGCCTCGCCTTCGGCGCCTACCCTGATCGTCCGGGTCTATGACGCATTCGGTGCCAAGGTGGACGAGCTTGACCGGGCTCGCGCGGTGTTCGAGCAGGTGTTCGACGCCACCGATGTCCAGGTCCGCTGGCGGCACTGCCGATCCGAGAGCGTCGACCCGTGCGACGAACGGCTACAGGACAACGAACTCGTCATCCGCCTGATCCGCGGGCCGGTGACCGACACCCGGGTGCCGAGCCAGGCGCTGGGCTACTCCGCCCTTCACGCCATGCACCAGCGCGGCACCCTGGCCACGGTCTTCCCGGATCGGGTCCGGACGCTGGCCCAGCGGGCCGGCTGGGCCGCCGGTGATCTGCTCGGCAACGCCATCGCCCACGAAGTGGGGCATCTGCTGCTGGGCTCGACATCGCACGCCGATGACGGACTGATGCGCCCGCACTGGACCGCCCGCGACACCCGCAACTCGGTGCCACGGGACTGGGCATTCCAGGATCGCGAGCGCGAACCCATCCGGGCGGCCGTCTATGGCCGGGCTTCCGGACGGCCGGTCGGCGTGCCAACCGCCCGTGTCGAGCCGCCGCCGCAGCGCGCCGACCATTGACGGAGCCCAACGCCCCCCGTCGTAACACGGTCTTTACGAGCGGTCTATAATCGTCCCGCACAAAAACCACGCACGGCTTCCACATTCGTACAGGCGGACGGAGCAGCACCGATGGTATTCGCGCTACTTCTCTCGTTGTCCATCATCCAGGCAACGATCACCGGCACGGTCAGGGACTCGAGCGGCGGCACGGTTGCCGGCGCTTCCGTGAGCGTGCGGACCGCTTCGGGTGCTGAGCAGCAAAATGTCGTGACCGGGGCTGACGGTGGTTTCACCCTCGATGCCCCGCCAACGGGCGCCGTCCTCATCGTCCGTGCCGGTGGATTTGCCGAGCACCGCCAGACGGTTGGCGCCGAAACCCGGGTCGAGGTGACCCTGCAGCCGCCGTCCATCCTCGAGACCGTCATCGTCACGCCCGGTCGCACCGAGCAGCGGCTCGGCGATACGCCCGCCAGCGTCAGCGTGGTCACGGCTCAGCAGATTGAATCGTCGCCGGCGGTGGCCGTCGATGACGTGCTGCGCAGCGTCCCGAGCTTCAGCCTGTTCCGCCGAGCCAGCAGCGTGGTGGCACAGCCGACGACCCAGGGGGTCTCGCTGCGCGGCATCGGTCCGAGCGGCCAGAGCCGCACGCTCGTCCTGCTCGACGGCGTGCCGTTCAACGACCCCTTCGGCGGCTGGGTCTACTGGACCCGCGTGCCGATGGAGAGCGTCGAGCGTATCGAGGTCACCGAGGACACCGCATCGGGTCTCTACGGCAACTACGCCATGGGCGGCGTCATCAACATCGTCACGAGCCGACCGAGCCGCCACACGCTGGAGCTCAAGCCGCAGTTCGGCTCGTTCTCCGGCGCCAACGGCGGCTCACCCGAGGGCAACACGCCGAAGTTCGACCTGTTCGCGAGCGACATCTGGAAGAAGGTCGGATTTGCCATCGAAGGCAGCGTGTTCAACACCGACGGGTTCAAGACCGTGACCACCGAAGCCGGTCCGGTCGACAACAACGCGAAGGTCGACTACCGCAACGTCACGGCGAAAGTGGAATACCTGCCGAACGAGCGGCTCACCGTCTCGGGCCGTGTCGGCTACTTCCGTGAAGACCGCGACAACGGCAAGGTTGGTGAGCTGAACGACACGCGGTGGACCAGCCTGAGCGGCGGCATCCGTGCCACGCTGCTCGACCACAGCACGCTGCAGGCCCGCATCTTCGGCGACATCCAGGACGCCCACTACAATTTCCTCGCGGTCACCAATGCCGCGACGCTGCGCAACTTCGTCCGCCTCGCCACGGATCAGCGTGTGCCCGTGAACGGGGTCGGCGGCATGGCACAGTGGCAGAAGGTCATCGGCACCAAGCAGATGCTGACCGCTGGCACCGACTACCGTTGGGTTGAAGGCGAAAGCCAGGAAGACGCCTACGTGGCGGCCGTGCCGGCGGCGTTCGACGGCGTCACGCAGCGCGCCACGCTGTCGGTGAAGCGCTTCTCCGGCGGTGCCCAGCGCAGCACCGGGGCATTCGTGCAGGATGTCATCACGCCGCTGGACAACCTGGTCATCACGCTGAACGCCCGCGTCGATCACTGGCGCAACTACAACGGTCACAACCTCGAGACGTCGGTGGTCACCGGCCTGCCGACGGCGAACAACCGCCCGTCAATCGACGATCGCACCGACACCGTCGTCAGCCCGCGCGTCGCGTCGCTCTACCACGTCACCGACCGGGTCACCGTGTGGGGTGCAGTGAACTCGGGATTCCGCGCGCCGACGCTTACCGAGCTGTATCGCCAGTTCTCGGTCGGCGCGATCACGACGCGGCCCAACGCACAACTCGGGCCGGAACGCCTCGTGGGCGGCGAACTCGGCCTGAACCTCGCGCCGGCGAGGAACCTGACCGCGCGCATCACCTGGTTCGACAACCGCGTGAAGGATCCGATCTCCAACGTCACCATGACGGTGGGGCAGCCGAATTACGCGACCATCTGCGCCGGCCTCGCCGTCGGCAACTGCGTCCAGAAACAGAATCTCGGGCGCACGAAGATCACCGGCGTCCAGACCGACCTCGAGTACCTCATCGGTCGCGACTGGCGCGTCTCCGGCGGCTACATCTTCAACGACGCCACGGTGACGGACGGCGGAACGACGAACGCCGGGCTGGTCGGCAAGTTCCTGGCGCAGGTGCCGCAGAACCGTGGCTCGCTGCAGATTTCCTACGCCAACCCCCGAGTCGCGAACCTGTCGCTCGGCTTCCAGTTCGTCGGCCTGCAGTACAACGACGATCAGAACGTCCAGTCGATTCCGGCCGCGACGCTGGCCGCCGCCGGATACGACACCGACATCACCGCCGGGCTGCCCGGATTCACCGCCGTGGATCTGATGGCGTCACGCGATCTCGGTCCGCGCTTCCAGGTGTTCATCGGCGCGCAGAACCTCACCAACAAGGTGTTCTTCGTGCAAACCAATCCGTCCACCATCGGCGCACCGCGCCTGGTGACCGGCGGCGTCCGGATCCGGTTTTCGGGGAACTGACGCGGCGGCACGCCGGTTCCGGAACTGCCGCGGCAGGTTCCGGAACCGATCCCGCACCCGTCGCTGTCCGAATCCGTCGTTGCCGGCGCCTGACCCGGTCAGTGCGGGCGCCCGACCCGGTCAGTCCGCCGTCCTCCGCAACTCCCCTTCGTCGACCACCCGCCCGCGTCTCGAGATCGCCGCAAACGACAGCAGATCGCCATCGATCTCGACGAGCATGAACGACTGGTCCTGGTCGAAGCCCGCGGCGGTCAGCGGCGTCCGGCGCAAATCGCCACGGCGCAGCTGGCCGCCGGCGCCGGAGACGAAGTACGAAATGCCGCGCTGCGGGTGAATCCGTTCGTAGGTGTGATCGTGGCCACTGAAGACCACGTCGACGCCGAACCGCGTGAACAGCGGTTCCAGGCTGGCCCGCAGGTCGACCGCCGACCCATGCCGGTCGGCGGACGAATACAGCGGGTGGTGGAAGAAGCAGACCTTCCAGCGCTCCGTCGCCGACGCCAGCTCCCGTTCGAGCCACGCGAGCTGGACGCGATCCAGCGCGTTGGTGTCCAGGGCGAAGAAGCGTACGTGACCGCGCGTGAACGTGTAGTAGCGCTCGCCCCCCATGTTCCACAGCGGATAGAAGCGGTTGTTCGGATGGTCGTGGTTGCCCAGTGACGCGTGAAAGGTGACGCCGCGGTCCAGCAGACCCCGATACGGTTGCTCGAACTTGCGAACGAAGTCCTGCGGCCGCTGTCGCCCGTAGAGGTTGTCGCCGAGCGTCAGGACGAAGCCGTAGGGAAACCGATCGTGACGTCTCGCCATCTCGGCGCCCACCTCGTACTGCTCGCGACTGCCGGTGCCCATGTCGCCAATCGCCGCGAACTTGACGGAGTCCCGGCCATTCGGCAGCGGTGTCTCCGGTGCCGCCGATTGAACCGACGGGCGAACCGCGAGTGACGCGGCGCCGTCGGCCGCGACGCCCAGCCAGACCGACGCGAGAAGGGCGACGGCGGCCCGAAGAGTGCGGATGCCGCGCGCGCTGTGCATGGGTGTGGGCTGGGCGGGCTAGGCTTCCGCCTCGGTCGGCCGCAGCCGCTTGAGCTGCTCGCCGACCCGCACGGAGCCGCTGAAGATGGTGCCGACCGGAATGAATCCCCACAGCTGATGGCGTGCCACGGCGGCCAGCCCCGCCGAGGCAATGCAGCCGCAGTTCTCGCAATCCGGTGTGCCGCCGAACTGACAGGGGGTGATCTTGGTCTTCAGGTCAGCCGACACCGTGGTCGTCGTCCTGGCGAATACGCATTCGTCGGGCGACGACGGGGGATCGATATAGGCGTCGAGCAGCCCCTTCGGTGCCTCGAGTTTCGGATAGCGAAGCCGAAGCGCCATCAGATCGGAGACGACGCGCTGTCGGTCTGACGGGGTGAGCCGCTCCGCCGAGCTTTCGCCGATCTGGGGGGTGTAGAGGCTCATCCAAATCTTGCGGACCTCGGGCTTGGCCGACCAGAACTTGAGGAACTCCTCGATGTACCCGGGGCGGTGGATCTGCTGGCGGGTCACCGTGCAGTGCACGGTGATCCGGTGACCGACGATGTGCTTCTGGATCCGCTCGTAGGTGGCCGGCGTGCGCCGCGCATCGTGCTCGGGCTGCAGGCCGTCGATCGAGACGACCATCGTGAAACGCTTGATGTCGTGCCATTCCGGTGGAATCTGACGGACGGCGCTGGTCACCAACTGGACGTGGATGCCGCGTTTCGACAGCAACGGCAGCAGCGTGTTCAACTCCCGGTATCGGACGAGCGGTTCGCCGCCGACGATGGAGAGATGCAGCGGCTTGTGTTTGTCGACGAGCGCGAGCACGCCGTCGATCAGTTCCTGGCCCTTGAAGTCCCGTACTTCCCGGAGGGTGAGATCGCCGCCGAGATGTTCGTCACCGTACGCGTAACAGCCGGGACAGCGCAGCGGACACTCGCGGGTGATTTCGATCGAGAGGGATGGGGCATAGCCTCGAAGGATGCGACCCCACGCCGAGATGATGCCTTCCATCGAAAAATGATAGCAGGCTTGACGACGACTCGAGGCTTCGACAGCCGATGAAACAAACGCTGAGCTGGTGAAACGCGTGTATCTTAGGTGTCGATGATTGAGAAGCGTCGATCGAAGATCTCCGGCTGGGGCGTGTTCGCCACCCAGGCCATCAACAAGAACAAGCGCATCATCTCCTACTCCGGTGAGAAGATCTCGAACGCCGAAAGCGTCAGGCGGGAACGCCGCTACATCAAGGGCGGCCATATCTGGTGCTTCAAGCTGACGAACCGGACCGTCATCGACGGGCACGTCGGCGGCAACGATTCCCGCTACATCAACCACTCGTGCAGGCCGAACTGCTACGTTCACATCATCGACGGGGTCATCTGGGTACGGGCCGCGAAGAACATCCGCAAGGGTGAGGAACTGACCTACAACTACCACACCGACGGCGACGGCCTGATTCAGTGCAAGTGCCGTCCGGGTTGCAGGACGATTCTGTGAGCCACGCGAGCCAGACCCCGCACGTCTTCTACCTGCACGGCTTCGCCTCATCTGCGCGCTCCACCAAGGCCGGGTATTTCGCCGACCAGTTCGTCCAGCGCGGGCTTCAGCTCCGTTGTCCAGACTTCAACGAGCCGGACTTCGCGAGGTTGACGATGACCCGGATGCTGGGCCAGCTGGCAGCGGAACTCGAGCGGCTGCCGCCTGGTCCGGTGACGCTGATCGGGTCGAGCCTCGGTGGCACGCTGGCGATTCTGGCCGCCGAGCGGCTCGCCCGGGTCGACCGTCTGGTGCTGCTGGCTCCCGCCGTCATGTTTGCGAAGCCCGGCCATCACCTGTTGCCGCCCGATCGACTCGACATCTGGCGCCGCGATGGCGCGATGCGCTTCTTCCACTACGGCTACGGCGAGGAGCGGCCGCTCGACGTCGCGTTCTACGACGACTCGCTGCGGTACAGCCCGATGGATGCCGCGACCCGTCAGCCCACCCTCATCTTCCAGGGGATGCACGACGCTTCGGTCGACTTCCGGACGGTCGAGCAGTTCGCCCGGACCCGCCCCAGCGTCCAGCTGTCGTTGCTCGACGACGATCACTCATTGGTCGCGAGCCTGCCGCGCATCTGGGACGCCATCCCGTCCTTCCTCGGATTGCCATGACTCGCCGTACACCAGGGTGGCTGTCCGTCGCCGCTGCGGCCGCGTGGCTGACGGTCGTCGCTGCCGCGCCCGGTGCGTCACCCCAGCTGCGTCCCGCGACCCCGGGGTCCGGGGCGCCGCGGCCGTCGGCGATCGACAGGGCCCTCGTTCGCCCGGTGGTCGCCGCGCCATCGACGGTGACCGTCGGCATCGCCGGTCCGGGCGGCTACAGCATCCGGGCGATGGAAATCGAGGAGTACGTGGCCGGCGTCCTGACCGGCGAGGCGGCGCGCGACAGCGACCCGGAGGTGCTGCAGGCGCTGGCCGTGGCGATCCGCACCTACGCCTTGAAGAATCTGAGTCGCCATCGGTCCGACGGGTTCGACGTCTGTGACGAGACGCACTGCCAGGTGCTGCGGCGACCGACCGCCGCAAGCACGAGCGCGGCCACACGCACCGCCGGGCAGGTGCTCACCTGGCGCGGCGCGCTGGCGATCGTCTACTACAGTGCTTCGTGCGGCGGACACAGTCAGATTCCGTCCGCCGTCTGGCCGGGGGCCGAAGATCCGCCGTATCTGCCGGCCCGCCCGGACGACGGGTGTGGCGGCACGCCCGAGTGGGATGCGGCGATGCGCACCGAAGACATCGAGCGGACCCTCAGGCGTGCCGGGTTCCGCGGCTCGCTGAAACTCATCACGGTGGCATCGCGCGATCGATCGGGGCGGGTGACGCGACTCGCGCTACAGGGCATGCGGCCGTCGACGATCGGCGGTCCTGAGCTGCGCATGGCGCTCGGACCGACCCAGATCAAGAGCACGGCGTTCGAGGTCGATCGCCAGGGCACCGTGCATGCGTTCGCAGGCCGCGGCTACGGCCACGGGGTCGGCATGTGCGTCATCGGTGCGACACGGCTGGCCGCCCGCGGGGAGACGGCCGAGGCCCTGCTCGCCCGCTACTACCCCGGGACGACGATCGGCACGATTTCCGGCTCGCGCGTCCCACCCGTCGTCACCACCGCGGCCGCCGCCGAGGCGCCGGCCGCCGACGCGGGGCCGTCCGGCCGGCCGGCCGCCGGAGCGGCCCCGACGGCCGGTATCGGCGATCGCACGCTGCCGGTGGTCGATCACCCGGGCGAAGTCGCGGCGCTGGCGGCGACCGCGCGGGCGCAACTGGCCGCCACGCTGGCGGTGGCCCCTTCCGGTCCGCTTCCGATTGTCCTGCATGCGACCGACGACGCATACGAGCGGGCGACCGGGCGGCACTGGTTCTCACTGGCGGCTCTCGTGCGGGGTGAGCTTCACCTGATGCCGATCGAGCAGCTGCGGCTCCGTGGTGTCCTCGATCGCGTCGTCCGCCGTGAAGTCGTGCACGGCCTCATCGATGCGAGCCTCAGTGCACGTCCTCAATGGGTGCGCGACGGACTCGCGCTCCACTTCGCCGACCCGCAGGCGCCTGACAGCGACAGCCGCGGCGCCTGTCCGACCGATGCCGAGCTCACACAGCCGGTATCGGCCGGCGCCCTGGCGCAGGCCTATGCCCGGGCCCGCAGCTGCGTCGCCCGACAGCTCAACTCCGGCCGCGCGTGGCGCGACGTGCGGTAGGCGCCTACCAGCACAACCCGCGGTAGTCGGCGGCGAGCGCCGCCCCGGACAGCGGCAGGCGGACCAGGTCGACGATGATCTGGTCGCTGCGGCAGCGCTGCACCGGCTCGACGAATTCGGGCGCCTGGTTCCCGACGATGACGACGTCCGACGGTTCGATCGTCTCCGCGATCGAGTCGCAGAGCAGCGACGACAGGTGGGGAATCTGCCGTTCGATATAGTCCTTGTTGGCACCCACCAGCCGGCTGACCGAGACGTTCTTGTCGTAGATGCGCAGGCTGATGCCCTTGCCGAGCAGCGCTTCGGCGAGGATGACGAGCGGACTCTCGCGCAGGTCGTCGGTGTGGGCCTTGAAGCTGAACCCGAGCATGCCCACCCGCTTGCGCCCGGTTTCGAGCACCGCGTCGAGAGCCCGCTGGATCTGGAGTGCGTTGCTCGGCAGGATGGCGCGAAGCACGGGCGTGTCGACATCCAGCTCGCGCGCCCGATACTGCAGCGCGCGAACGTCCTTGGGCAGGCAGGACCCACCGAACGCGAAGCCCGGCTTCAGGTAGTACGACGACAGGTTCAGCTTCTCGTCCCGGCAGAAGATGTCCATCACCTCGTGACTGTCGATCCCGACCTCCTTGCAGACGTTCCCGATCTCGTTCGCGAAGCACACCTTCAACGCATGCCAGGCGTTGCTGGTGTACTTCATCATCTCCGCGACCCGGACGCTCGTGCTGAACAGGGGGGCGTCGATCGACTGATACAGCGCAATCGTGCCGCTGGCATCGGCGGCATGGTTGTGACCGACCAGCGTCAGCGGCGGCTTCTGGAAGTCCTTGAGTGCCGACCCTTCACGGAGGAATTCCGGATTGACCGACACGCCGAACCCCTCGCCGTAGCGCTTGCCGGAGCACCGCTCGAGCGTCGGGATGACGACCTGATGCGTCGTGCCCGGCAGCACCGTGCTGCGGATGACCACCACGTGGTAGGCCGACCGGTCCCTGAGTGCGGCGCCAATCTGCTCACAGACGCGCTCGAGATGCGTCAGGTCGAGGCTGCCGTTGCGCCGGCTCGGCGTGCCGACACACACCAGCGACACTTCGCTGTCGCGGACGGCGGCAGCAGGGTCGGTGGTCGCGCGCAGGCGTCCGCCGGAGACGGCGGACCGCAGCAGTTCCGGCAGCCCCGGCTCGACGACTGGACTGCGCCCTTCGTTGATGGCGGCCACCTTGTCGGGGTGGACGTCCACGCCGATCACCTGATGCCCATCGGCGGCGAAACAGCCGGCCGAGACGGTGCCGACGTACCCGAGACCGAACACTGATACGTTCATAACCCCTTGCTCGTCGCCGGATCGGCGACCGGAGACGGGATGGCGGCGGCGCCATCCCGGGTGGACCTGGAGACGTTGGCCGACGTAGCGCGGCGCGGTGCCCGGGCGATGCGCAGCAACGCCGCCTCGAGCACGCCGGCGACGGCCTGCCAATCGTGGTCGGCGACGACGAGGGCCCGCGCCGCGTGCTCGAGGGCGCGTCGGTACGGCACGTCGTGGAGCAGGCCCACGATGGCCTCGGCGAAGCGGACCGGATCGTCGGCGATGAGCAGCTGACGCCCGTGCTCGACCGGCAGCCCCTCGGCGCCGATGGCGGTCGACACCACGGCCTTGCCCATCGCCATCGCCTCGAAAATCTTGAGCCGCGTGCCGCCGCCGATGCGTAGCGGCACGACGAAGACGGCTGCCGCGTCGAGAAACGGCCGCACGTCGTCGACGCGCCCGGTGACGGTGACCGACGGGCCGGCCAGCGCCAGCACCGGCGGTGTCGGCGCGCGTCCGACGATCGTCAGCGTCACCTCGGGCACCTCGGCGCGGACCAGCGGCAGGACGTCGCGGCAGAAGTGCAGCATGGCGTCCTCGTTGGGCAGCCAGTCCATCGAGCCGGTGAAGACGAGGGTGCGCGACGCCGCCGGGGAGGCCGCCGGCGCGAAGAACGTCGTGTCGACGCCGGTCGGGATCACATCCACCGGAGCCCGCAGCGCGCCCGGATACAACCGCGCGAACGTGTCGCGGTCAGCGTCCGAGACGGCAAGCACGCCATCGAAGCGCGCGAGCGCGTCGCGTTCGAACCGCAGCATGCGCCGCCATTGCGTGCGATAGAGCCAACGCAGCGGCCGGCGGGCCGTCTCCGCGTGGCGGCGCCAGATCTCCGCCTCGACGTTGTGCGTGAAGAGCACCGCGGGACACGGGAGCCGGCGCGGCAGGCTGACGACCGGCGGCAGAAAATCACAGACGACGAGATCGAAGGCGCCCGACTGGAGCAGCCGCGCCACGGATCGCCGGTAGTCGGACGAACGGTACTTGCCGACCGCGTACGGCAGTCGGTCGAGCAGGCGGCGCGCCACGTCGAGATAGAACGCCGCACTGCGCTTCACCGGGTCGCGGCGCTGGACGGTGACCACCGACTGCGCCACCTCGCTCATCCCGTCGATCGACGCCTGCGGCGTGTCGGGGTCCGAGAAGGCGAGATAGGTGATCTGGTGCGACCGTGCCAGATGCCGCATCAGGTGCCACGTGCGCAGCTTCCCGCCCTTGTCCAGCGGCAGCAGCAGATCGGATTTGAGCCACAGAATGCGCATGATTCGGCCGCAGATCTACGCGAGCGAACGCCGGGCCGCCGCCTCGGCGCCGGCCACGGGACGCGGCGCTGCAAAGGCGGTGCTCAACGGGACCCGCGGTCCCAGGCTCGGCAGCTGCTGTATCCCCTGGCGATCGACGAACGTGCGGAACCAGAGCTCGAGGTTCAGCAAACTCCAGATTTGATCGGCGGCGTCGATGCGCCCGCCGGCATGCTCGCCGAGCAGCGCCTCGATCGCCTGCGGCGCGAGAATGCCCCGCTCGCGCGTCCGCCGATCGAGCAGCACCTCACGCACCACCGGCAGGGCGGCGCCGCGCAGCCAGCTGCCGAAGGGAACCGGAAAGCCCATCTTGGGGCGCTCGAGGATGCGGGTAGGCAACACCGTACGCATCGCCTCGCGCAGCACCCGCTTGGTCGTCCAGCCCGAAAGCTTCCAGCGGTCGGGCAGACGCGCCGCGAACTCCACGAGCTTGTGGTCGAGAAAGGGCACGCGGCTCTCGATCGACGCCGCCATGCTCATCTGGTCCTGCTTCATCAGCAGCTCGACCAAATAGGTCTTGGTGTCGGCGTACAACACGCGATCGAGGAACGTCGATCCGTCCAGCGGCCGATGGAATTCCGCGATCGACCGGCCGTAGGCCTGTTCGGGGTTCGCCAGGGTCCGCAGGCGGGGTGCCAGCAGGCGCTGCTGGTCGTGGAGCCGCACCGCGGCGAAATTGTCGAAGAGCATGGAGGCTGGCGTGCGCGGCATCGCCAGGAACGATCGGCGCGCATAACGGCCGATCCGGCCGCCGGCCCGCGGCACGATCTGGTCCGCGACGAAACGGCGGATGCCAGCCGGCAGCATGCGTTCCCAGGCGGTGCCGGCCCACCAGTTCCAGACGATCCGCGGGTAGCGTCCGTAGCCGGCAAGCAGTTCGTCGCTCCCTTCACCGGTCAGGACGACCGTGGCGTGCCGCCTGGCCAGGTTCGACACCGCATGCAGGGGCACGCTCGACGGATGCGCGATCGGTTCGTCCTCGTGCCACAGCAGCCTCGGCAGGGCGTCGAAGAAGTCCCGCTCGTCGATGATCACCTCGTGGGCGTCGGCGCCAATCGCCTGCGCGACTTCCCGGGAGTACTCCAGCTCGTTGAACGCCTGATCGGCGAATGCCACCGAGAACGTCTGCAACGGGCGGTCGATCATCCGGCTCATGAGCGCCGCCACCGCACTGCTGTCGATGCCGCCCGACAGGAACATGCCGAGCGGGACGTCCGCCATCAGGCGGAGGCGGACCGACTCCTCGAGCCGGGCGCGGAACTCGTCGACGACGTCAGCGTCGCGGACGTCACGGTGCGCCGCCCGGTCGTCGGCCACCGGCAGGTCCCAGTAGCGGCGGACCGAGACCCGGCCGTTCTCCCACGTCAACAGGTGTCCCGGCAGCAGTTTGTGGATTCCGGCGAACAGCGTGTCCTCTCCGGCCAGCGTGCGCGTCGCCAGCAGCTCGGGCACGAGGTCGTGGCGGGCCTCCGCCGTCACCAGGCCACTGGCGAGGATCGCCTTGATCTCCGACGCGAACAGCAGGCAGCCGTGCGCCTGGGCCCAGTAGAGCGGCTTGATGCCGAGGCGGTCGCGAACCAGCAGGAGGCGCCGCCGCCGCACGTCCCACAGGCCGAAGGCGAACATCCCGCGGAAGTGGTGGACGGCGTCCTCGCCCCACGTCTCATAGGCGTGGACGATGGTCTCGGTGTCGCACGCCGTCCGGAACAGGTGCCCCTGGCCGGCGAGTTCGCCGCGGATATCGTCGTGGTTGTAGATCTCGCCGTTGTAGGTCACCCACACCGAACCGTCTTCGTTGGACAGCGGCTGATGACCGCGGCTCACGTCGACGATGCTGAGGCGGCGGTGGGCGAGGATCGCGTGCGAGTCGGACCACACGCCGGCGTCGTCCGGGCCGCGGTGGTACAGCGTGTCGCGCATGGCGATGGCGCGCGCCGTGGCGTCCGGCGGCAGGCCGACACTCGAGACGAACCCACTGATGCCACACATGTCAGGCCGCCACCTCGCGGGCGCTGGTCGCCACGGGACCGTCGACGAAGTGCCGGAACCACAGCTCCAGCATCACCAGACTCCACAGACGATGGCGGTGGTCGTGGCTGCCGCTGGCGTGCTCCCGCCAGAGGCGCGCCACCTGCCGCGTGTCGAACAGGCCGCGCTCGCCGAGGCGGCCGCTCGTCAGGAGGTCGTCCACCATCGGTCGCAGCGGCCCGCGCAGCCAGTCGCCGATCGGGACGGCGAATCCCTGCTTCGGCCGATCGACGATGGCCGCCGGCAGGCGTCGCGCGAGCAGCCGGCGCAGCAGGTGCTTGCCGCGCCCGTGGCGCAGCTTCATCGACGACGGCACGCGCGCCGCAAATTCGAGCAGGCGGTGGTCGAGCAACGGCTCGCGCGCCTCGAGCGACACCGCCATGCTCATGCGATCGACCTTGACCAGGATGTCGTCGGGCAGATAGGTCTTCACGTCCACGTACAGCGCGCGGTCGAGCGGGTCGGCCGACGCGCAGCGTCGGTAGGCCTCGCGAAAGCCGGCCAGTGGATCGCACGGCGCCACCAGCCCGGCGAAATCACCCGAGTAGAGCCGGCGCCGGCCGTCGTGCTCGAACTGTCCGTACACGTGCTTGCGTGCGCAGGCCTCGGCGGGCGACAGCGCGAGGTGGCGAAGCGATCGCGTCCCCTTGAGCGACAGCGGCAGCCATGACGCCAGCCGCCCGGCCACCGGCGACATCGACCCGAGCCACCCGCGCACCTGCATCTCCCGCTGCTCGACGCGGTGCCTCGCGTAGCCGGCCCACAGCTCGTCGCCGCCGTCGCCGGAGAGGGCGACGGTCACCTGCCGCCGGGCGGCCGCCGAAACGTGATAGGTGGGCACCGCCGATGAGTCCGAGAACGGCTCGTCGAGATGCCACGCCAGACGCGGCAGCAGGTCGGCCACGTCGGAGCGGACGACCACTTCGGCCGACTCGGTCCCGAGGTGCCGCGCCACCAGGCGCGCCGATTCCAGCTCGTCGAACGCCTGCTCGTCGAAACCCACGGATGTCGTGCGCACCCGGCCCGGCGCCTGCGACACCATCGACGCGACGACCGCCGACGAATCGATGCCGCCAGACAGGAAGGCGCCGAGCGGCACGTCGCTGACCAGACGCAGCCCGACCGACTCGTCGACCAGCGCTTCGAGCTCGTCGAGGTAGTCCGCCTCGGCCTGCGGACGCCCGTCGGGTCCGCTGAACGTCAGGTCCCAGTACGGCCGGATCGTGATGTGCCGCCGATCGGCGATCAGGAGATGGCCCGGCGACAGCTTGTGGACGTTCGTGTAGACCGACTGTGGCGCCGGGACGTACGACAGCGCGAGGTAACTGTCGATGGCCGCGGGCGACCAGGTGCGATCGACCGCCGGATCCTGCAGCAGCGCCTTGAGTTCGGACCCGAACGTCAGGCCGCGTGGCGTGTCGCTGTAGAACAGCGGCTTGACGCCGAGCCGGTCGCGGACGAGGACCAGGCGGTCGCGCCGGCCGTCCCAGATGGCGTAGGCGAACATGCCACGGAACCGGGTCACCGAATCCTCGCCCCACTCCTCGTAGGCATGCACGATGACTTCGGTGTCGCTGTCGGTCCTGAACCGGTGACCCCGTCGCTGCAGGTCGGCGCGCAGCGGCGCGAAGTTGTAGATCTCGCCGTTGAAGCTGACCCACACCGTCCCGTCCTCGTTCGACAGCGGCTGCGCGCCGGTCGCGAGGTCGATGATGCTGAGGCGCCGATGACCGAGCCCGATGCCGGCCGCGACGTAGAATCCTTCGCCGTCCGGTCCGCGATGCGCGAGGGTGCGCGTCATCCGTTCCAGCGTCGCGCGGTCGATCGGATCGTGGACGTCGCGATGCAGTTGCCCGGCGATACCGCACATATCAGGACGCCGCCAGCGAGGCGGCCGTCGGCTGGACGGCGCGGCGCCGGTGCAGTTCGGTGAGGTACAGCGTGTCGATGGAGGTCACCATGCGTTCGAAGGAATAGCGCGCCGCCACGTCGTGGCGCGCCGCCCGACCCAGGCGTCCCCGCAGACGCGCGTCGCCGAGCAGCAGCTCGATGGCCTGCGCGAGTGCGGCCGGGTCCGAGTGCGGTACCAGCAGCCCGTTCTGACCGGGGCGCACGAGCTCGACGAGACCGCCGACGGCGGAGGCGACCACCGGGACGCCGGCCGCCATCGCCTCGACGGCCGCGTTCGGAAACGCTTCGCTCGTGGACGGTACGACGCTGATGTCCGCCTGGCCCAGCAGCGCCGCGACATCGTCGCGGTGCCCCAGCCACTCCACCGCGTGCGCGACGCCGAGTTCGGCGGCGAGCCGTTCCAGCCGACCGCGTTCAGGTCCGTCGCCGACGACACGGAAGCGGGCGTCCGGAAAGCTCGCGAGCACCCGGACCGCGGCGGCCAGCAGCGTTCGATGACCCTTCTCCGGCCTCAGGTTCGCCACGGTCATCACGGTGCGGCCGTTGCGCGCGACCGGCAGATCGCTGAACCGCGTCAGGTCCAGGCCGTTCGGAATGACCGCGATTCGGCTCGGCGACACCCGCTCCATGTGCAGCCGGCCGGCCGCCGCATGCGAGTTCGCGAGGATGACGTGGGCGCACGCGTAGGCCAGCCGCTGCAGCACGATCTGGCCGCGCGTCTTGTCCGGATTCAGCTCGCGTCGGCTGCCGATGCGGACCGGCACGCGGGCGAGCGCTGCTGCCGGCAATGCAAAGATGTTGGCGTAGAGGTCGGCGGCATGCACCAGCCGGATCTGCCGCTCACGACACCAGTGTGCGAACCGCCGCATCTGTCGCAGTGTTCCGGGATGCCGGAAGCTCGTGAGAGGAAATGACGTGACCGACGCGGCCGCCGACTCGACGCGATCACGCCACGCCCCGTCGCGATGGAAGCAGGCGACATGCACGCGCCAGCGCGTCGGGTCGAGGCGCCGCAGCAGCTCGATCGTCTGATACTCGGTGCCGCCGGGATGGAAGCTGCTGAGCACGAGCGCGGTATTCAACTGAACCGGGGACACTCCGTCTGGTCGAGCAAGCCGGGTGCCACGAGGCTCCGCTTACCGCGCGACTGGCGCCACGGAACGCGGAGTCTCATTAGTGGAAACGGCGTGCCGTCTGGCGCCGCCATCGAGGTACAGGCAATGCCACCGCTCGAAGACGACGAGCTGCCAGAGACGGAGCGTGTGGTCGCGCCTGCCCGTGACATGCTCGTGCACCAGCCGACGGACGAAACCGGGACGGAAGTAGCCGCGGCCGAGCGCCCGCGCCGAGAGCAGCGTATCGGCGAACAGCTCGCGCAGATCGCCGCGCAGCCAACTGGACAGGGGGACGCCGAAGCCGCGCTTCGGACGGGCCAGCGTCGCCGCCGGAAGATGCTCGGCGGCGATGCGGCGCAGCAGGTGCTTGCGCGTGCCGTCCCGCACATGGAAGTGCGCCGGGAATGACGCGGCGCACTCGACGACCCGGTGATCGAGCAGCGGCACGCGAGACTCGATCGAATGCGCCATGCTCATGCGATCCACCTTGGTGAGAACGTCCTCCGGCAGGTACGTCTCCGTGTCGAATCGCATCATCTGCGCCGGCCAGCTCACGTCGTCGAAGCGCTGGAAGTGGCGCGCCAGCGAACGTTCAGGGTCGTCGCCGCCGGCCAGCGCCCGGAACTCCGGCGTGAGCAGGTCGCGCTTGTCGTCGCGGCCGAAGAACCGGATCGAGTCGACGTAGCGGCCGCGCGCGTCGCGAGCGACGTGGCGGAGGAACGTGCGGCCGCGGACGCCGCGCGGAAGCCAGCGCCCCGCCAGGCCCGCGATACCGCGGAGCGACGCCGGCGCCAGGCGGTCGAACGCCGCCACTCGCCGGTGCGGCAGATAGCGATCGTAGCCGCCGAAGAGCTCGTCGCCGCCGTCCCCTGAAAGCACGACGGTCACGTGCTCGCGCGCCAGCTTCGACACGTAGTAGGTCGGGATGGCGGACGAGTCGGCGAACGGTTCGTCGAAGTGCGCGATCAGGTCGTCGAGGATTCCCACCGCATCCGGCCGGACCACGAGTTCGTGGTGGTCGGTGTCGAAGTGGCGGGCGACGATGCGCGCCCCGTCGAGCTCGTCGAACTCCGGCTCCTCGAAGCCGATGGAAAAGGTTTTCACCTGCCGCGACGAGGCCGCCGCCATCAGCGCGACCACCAGCCCCGAATCGAGACCGCCGGACAGGAACGCACCCAGCGGCACGTCGCTCATCAGGTGACTGGAGACAGCGTCGGCGAGCCGCTGCGTCAACAGCTGTCGCGCGTCGTCTTCGCTGCCGGTGAAGGTTTCGCCGGCCGGAACCTGCCAGTACGGCGTCACCCGACTGTGACCGTCGCACCAGTGGAGCAGGTGGCCCGGCGGCAGCTTGCAGATGTCGGCGAAGATGGAGCAGTCGCGCGGCGTGTAGAGGAATGACAGGTAGTGGTCCAGAGCGCCAGGGTCGAGCCGATGCTCGAGATCGGGTGCCAGCAGCAGCGACTTGAGCTCGGAACCGAAGTAGAGCCGGTCCGCGGACCGCGCCCAATAGAGCGGCTTGATGCCCAGGCGATCGCGGCCGAGCACCAGCGTCCGTGTCCGCGTGTCCCACAGCGCAATGCCGAACATGCCGTGCAGGTGACGGAAGACCTGCTCGCCCCACTGTTCGTAGCCGTGGACGATGACCTCGGTGTCGGTCGCGGTGCGGAACCGGTGCCCGGCCCCCTCGAGCTGCTGCCGGAGCTGGCGGTAGTTGTAGATCTCGCCGTTGAACACGGTCCACACCGTGCCCGACTCGTTGGCGATGGGTTGGTGGCCGGTGGCGAGGTCGATGATGCTCAGCCGGCGCATGCCGAGCGCCACACCGTCGGCGACGTAGACGCCCTCGTCGTCGGGGCCGCGGTGACGGATCGCGTCGCACATCCGCTCCACCAGCAGACGCGTCTCGGCGATGCCGTGGCCGGCGGCCTGCTGCGGCGCCCGACCGACCGGCCAGGAGGGTTCACGGTTCACGAATCCGGCGATGCCACACATGGTGTCAGTGCACTCCCTCAGCGGTGGCCCGGTTATGGGTGCGGCGCTCGGGCGCCACGCCGAGCGACCGGCTGGCCACCCGCAAGCGGACGCCGTGTGCCGTGCCGCTCGCCCGCGCGGTGTGGTGCGCCGACGGTGCGACGTCGGCCCGCGACGAGCCGAACCCGGCAAATGCGATGTGCATGGCGCGGACCGGCTGTGCGCAGTCGACCTCGACCGGCGCGCCGCTGTCGACGGTCGCGTGTTGGCCGTCCACGAGCACGATGCGGTGCACGTAGTCGGTGCGATCCCGCCGGCAGAAGAGCAGGCGTGCGTCCGATGCGTAGTCGCCGTGGCGCCACGCCGGTGGGCGCTCGCTGCGTCCGTCGGCGGTCGGCGGCGCGTCTGTGTCCGGCGGACGCGGCCCTCGCCAGGGCCGAAACACGACGTCGTCGACCGTGCGGGCGCGATGGATGCGGAATCCCGCCCCATCGCCGGCTGCCGCATGGTCGCGGGCGGCGAGCGGCGACATCGACGTCACCGGGTTCGTCTCGTCGAGTCCGAAGGCCGTGCACAGCCAGGCAGGGGCCGTCGCCTCGCTCGTGAGACGGACGGTGGTGAGCGGCTCGATTCGGCCGTAGACAGGCGAGTACCAGCCCAGTCCGGCCGCGTCGGCGCAGAACAGCTGCGGTGGCGCCGTCGCCGAGGAGGCGATCTGTACCACGCGGTGCGCCGCCGTCGCGACCACGAGGCCGTCGCCGATCGTGAGCAGCCAGTCGGGGTGGACGTGCCAATGGACATCGGCGCGATGCCGACCACGGCCGTCCAGGCAGTCGGCCACGATGAACAGGTCGTCGTGCAGGGCGAGGACGAGACGGCGGTGCGTGAGCGGGGCGTATCCCTCGTGGGCGCCCTCGAAGTAGTCGAAGTGCGGGTCCACCTGCCAGCGCACGGCCCGGGCGTCGGCCGTTTCGCTCCAGTGAAACGGCCCGGCGGGCCGCGATGATGAGCGGTGGTCCACCGTGAGCGTGTTGTGTGCCGCGCTCGACCGAAAACGATCGCGGACGGCAGGATCGGTCGTGTACGTGGCGGTACCCGGGTCGACGAGGAACGGCTGGCCGCCGACCGACAACGTGAGAGACAGCGCGTCGGCGTGCGCGTGACCGCCGTTGAGATAGCCGTGCGGACCGGCGTCAATCACCGCATGGTCGCCGCCCGGAGAGCGCGACACGAAGTAGCCGGTCGCCGGCAGCGCACCGGATCGCGACGGCTGCGGCCGCGTCGCGGCGCGGGTCAGCACCAGCCCGGCTTGCAGAGCGGGGTGACCCAGCATCCACAGCGCCTCTTCGGCCTCGCCGTCCACCGCGAGGTCCGGCCGTCCCGTCATTGCCGCGGCCACGAGCAGGCTGTCGCCGATGTCATCCGGCGGCCGGCCGCAAATCGGGAACAACAGGCCGCCGTCGTCGTCGCCCAGATGCGGCAGCCGTCCGCGCTGGTCGGCCAGCAGCCGCGCCGCGACCGCCAGGCGCTCGACGGCGAGCGCCAGACGCGGGACTGCGGCGGCATCGTTGGTGATCCGGGCGATCGCCAGGGCCAGGAGGTAGAAGTCCAGCGTGTAGCGGTGGTAGTGCGTCGAGCGCTCGCGGTGCCCGCCATCGGGCTCGATCTGAAGGTCCGCACCATCCAGCAGAATGGCGCGGCCGAGCGCGATGCGCTGCGGACTGGCGACCAGTTCGGGAAAGACCTGGCCGCAGACGTAGAGCGCCAGACCCTCGCCCAGCAGGTGCGTATTCGGACTGAAATAGTACGAGAGGTTCTGTTCGATGTGGGCCAGTTGCCGATCGAGGCCCAGGAGCAGGTCGACCAGCCACGGCTGCCGGTCGACGGTCGATCGCGGCCGACAGCACATGTGGAGGGCCCACGTCCACGACAGGCAGCGGAAGGCCAGCTCCAGCATGCTCGCCCAGTTGATGCCGACGAGCGGCGGGTTCTCCGACAGCCAGTGCGTCAGCTCGCGCACGACCCGATCGCGGTAGCGCGCGTCGCCGGTGAGCCACCAGGCGCGACCGAGGACGACCCAGTGCTGGTGGCGATTCAGCTCCCACATGACCTTGTGGTCGCCGACCCGCGGATCCAGATACGGGACGTCCGACCAGAAGCGGCGGGGGCTCGACCGACGGTGCACCGGATCGAAGTGCCAGTCCGGCGGCTCGCCGAAGTCGAGCGCGTCGTAGCCCAGCAGGCGATAGTGGCCGCGCAGAATCGGATCCGCGAGCTGCCGGCTCGCCGCGGCGGCGTCGCGGCGGGTGGCGCCGACCGCTTCGGCGATCGACGGCGCCTCGCTTGGATGGATGAGGAAGCGCGCGGTACCGGCGACGAAGTGCTCCGCCAGCCGTTCGTGAGCATCCTGCCAGCGGCCGCCGCGCAGCGCGGTTGTGACGGCCGAGAGCTCCGGCGACGTGACGAGGCGGCGCGCCAGCTTCGTACGGTCCCAGCCGGTGCCACTGACGGTGAGACGGCAGCGATCGGCAGCGTTCCGCGCCAGTCCGTGGACCCGGAAGCGCATCTCCGAGCCGCGCATGCGCGCCAGCCGTGTCAGGCGCCGCACGCGAGCTCTCGGTACTGGCGCAGCCATTGTGGACGGAGCGTGTCCCACGTGTAGCGTGCGCAGGTGGCGAAGGCGGTGGCGGCAAGCCGGCGCGCGCCCTCCGGGCCCTCGAGCAGCGCGAGCACGTGTCGGGCGAGGCGCGAGTGGTCGCCGACCGCGGCGAGCAGCCCGTCGTCGCCGTGACGCAGGATGGCGCCGATGCCGCCGGCATCCGTCGACACGACCGGCAGCCCGGACGCGTAGGCTTCGAGAATCGACGTCGGCATATTGTCGATGTCAGGACTCTGGATGTAGATGTCGTGATCGTCGTACAGCGGTGCGATGTCGTGAGGCGCGACCCGCCCGGTGAACGTCACGCCGGTCAGGCCGAGGGTGTGCGCCAATGTGCGGAGCCGGGCCTCGTCGGAGCCGCCGCCGGCCAGCGTGAGGGTCGCAGACGGATGGCGATCCTGTACCAGGCGGAACGCCCGCAGCGTGCAGGCGATGTTGTAGAGCGGTTCGAGGTTGCGGGTCGACAACAGCCGCGGCCGCAGCGGCTCGCGTGAGCGATAGGCAAAGCGCTCGAGGTCGACCAGGTTGGGGACAATGACGCTGTCGATGCCGAAACCGTGGAACACCCCGGCGAGGAAGCTGGATGGCACCACGTTGCGTGCGACGCGGCGCAGCGTGTGGCGGGCAATCGCCGACCGCTGCAGGTGATCCGGCGCTTCGCCGCTGCGGTAGTTCAGCAGCACCGGCTTGCCGAGCAGTGACGCCACCGTCACCGCGGGCAGCGGCGCCAGCAGGAAGGAGCTGTAGGCGGCCGAGAACACGTGCACGACGTCCGCCCGGCGCAGCTCGCGGACCAGCAGTGGCGCGTAGGTCAGTTCCGTGGCGACGGTGCGCAGATACTTCACGCGGGTGGCGTGACGCAGCGCTCCCGGCGGTTCCGGATTGACCGGCACGAGCCAGGCCTCGACGTCAGGGTCGCCGGACCAGTGCTGCAGCAGCCGGTCGGCCTGTACGGCCTGTCCGCCAAGGATGCGGAGCGACGGCGCGACGATCGCGACGCGCAGGCGACGCTCCAGCGTCGGTGGCGCGGCGGCGGCCGCCGTCAGCGTCCCCACGCTCACGGCCGCCTCGCCGGCGCGCCAGTCGGCGGCGTGGACTCGGCGGCGGCCGCCGTCCGGCTCGCGACGCTCGCACCCAGACTGACCGCGTAGCGCGGCACGCAGGCGTCGAGGTGGTCGGCGACGAGAACGAAGATGTGGGTCGGACGATCGCCCGTCGGCGGCGTGTCCGTGAAGGTCCAGCGGACGTAGGCCGGCAAGAAGATGTAGTGCCCGCGCGCAACGCTCCCGGCCGTCATGGCCGCGGCGCAGAGCCCGACAACGAAGAGCACGAGATAGACGGCCCTGGGACGGCGCAACCTCAGCACGTGTCGTGGGCAACGCAAGAGCTGTTCCGCAACGGTGGCGGGCCGGCGTGATGTGAGCTCGGCATGGTCGTTGCGCTGATGAGCGTCCATGTCCAGCGCAGCGTCCACCTCGCCCTCGGGTCCGGCCGTCAGTGTCATCATGCCGGCATACAACGCAGCGGCGTACATCACCGAGGCGATCGAGTCGGTCCTCAACCAGACGCATCGCGATCTCGAGCTCATCGTCGTGGACGACGGATCAACGGATGAGACGCCGTCAATCGTCGCAGGTTGGGCTGAACGCGACCCCAGGGTCAGCGTCATCACCCAGACCAATCACGGCATCTCCGCCGCTCGAAACGCGGCGCTGGCCGCCAGCCGCGGGCGCTTCCTGGCGCTGCTCGACAGTGACGACGCGTGGGACCCGGCCTTTCTCCAGACTCAGCTTGGCGTCTTCGACCGCCTGCCCGACGTCGGCGTCGTGACCGGCAATGCCCTGCACTGCGGCGGACCGCACGATGGCCAGGCGATGTGGAGCTCGGTGAACGGGCTGCGCACCCTGCACCTCGACGATCTGCTCTCGCACGAGACGTCGGTGTGCATCATGACCGTCTTTCGACGCGAACTCCTCGAGGAGATTGGCGGATTCGACGTCCGGCTCCGCTGCAACGAGGACTATCAGTTCTGGCTCCGCGTCGCGCTGGCCGGCCACACCATCGTCCAGACGCCGCAACCGCTCGGCCGCTATCGCCGTCGTCCGGACAGCGTGTCAGCCGATCCGGGCCTCATGCTCGACGGCATCATTCGCGTGCTCGGCAGCATGCGTGCTTTGTGCGAGGGTCGTGCGGGGACGCTCGCCATCATCGATCGGCAGGTGATGCGATTCCAACGCGAGCGCTGGCTGCTGGAAGGGAAGCTGGCGTTGATCGACGGGCGTTTCGGCCGAGCCGGCGAGGCGTTTGCCGCCGCCCGCCGGCTCGGCGACACTGCAAAGCTGCGGGCCGTCGCGATGTTATGCCGGGTCTGGCCGCGCGCCCTGCGCCTCTTGTATCAGCAGCGCGGCTATCATCAGCGCGGCGGACCAGATGTCGGCCCGGGCCTGGCGCGTCGCCGGGCGTCTTCCTGATGACGAGGGAAGTGGACTTCCAGAATCTGGTATCGGCGTTCCACGGACCTGAAATTGCTTAGCTTGCCGCACGGATGACTCGGCCGGCATCCTCGTCGATCGTCGAACGACACCAGGCACGCCGGCTCACCGTCGGCTACGTACTGCCGTGGACGGTCGTCGGCGGCGGGGAACTGGCGACGCTGCGCCTCGCGCTCGCGATGGCGGGAGGCTCGGCCGCGGGCGGCGCCACCGCGAGCGTCGACCCGGTCGCGTACTGCGCCAGCGGCAACGCGGCGGTTCGCCGGCTGTTCGAGGAAGCCTCGATTCCGACCCGCACCTACGTGCCGGGCGAATTCAGCTATCGGCACCCGCTCCCCTTCATCACAGCGTCGGTCCGGCTCGCGCGGCAGTTCCGCCGCGATGGTCTGGACCTGGTCCACTGCGCCGACCTGATGGGCGTGTATCACGCCGGCGCTGCGGCGACGCTCGCGCAGGTGCCGCTCGTGTGTCACATCCGCAGCCAGTTTCCCGATGCGTTGACGCGCCGGCGCAAGGTTCCGATCTGCGCCGTCGACCACTTTGCCTTCGTGTCGCGGGCGACGTGGCAGCACTTCGACCGGCTGTGGCCGGTGGCAGAGGCACGCGGGTCCGTGATCTACGACTGGCCACCGCCGGTGGCCAGCGGGTCGGCTGGCGCCGCACCAGCGCAGACCCGGGCCAGCCTCGGCGTTCCGGGCCGCGCGAGACTCATCACGATGGTGGCCCGCCTGGCGCCGCCGAAGGATTTCGACACGCTGCTCGCTGCGATGTCCAGTCTCAGCACGTCGCATCCCGACGCACACCTTCTTCTGGTCGGAAGCGCACCCGACACCAGCGCCGGTCGGCACACCACGGCGCACCTGCAGGCGCGCGTCGCGGCGGCGCCTCTCGCGGGACGCGTGACATGGGCCGGCTTTCGCAGCGACGTGCCGTCCATCCTCGCCGCATCCGACGTTGTCGCGCTCGTCTCCACCGGTGAGGGCATGCCACTCGTGCTGTTGGAAGCGATGGCGCACGCCAGACCGGTGGTGGCCACCGACGTCGGCGGCATCGCGGAACTGGTGGTGCACGGCGCGACGGGGCTGTTGCACCGTCAGGGTGACGTGCGCGGGCTGGCGGGTCACCTGACGCGGCTGCTCGATCATCCCGACTGGGCTGCGTCGCTGGGGGCCAGCGGCCGGGAGCGCGTGACCGGGGAGTTCACGGCGGCGCGGGCCGTCGCCGCCGTGCGGGCGGTGTACGACCGCCTGACGCGCCGTCGCGCTGCGGTGGCAGCATCGTGAGCCGCACCACCCGCGCGGCGCTGGCGGTGGTGGCGCACTACGCCGCATCGGTCACGGTCGCTGCCGCTGGCTTCGTCCTCGTGCCGGTCGTGCTGTCACACGTGTCGCGCGAAGACTACGGACTGTGGGCGACCGTGGGGCAGGCATTCGCGTATCTGAACCTGCTCGACCTCGGCGTCGGCAGTGCCCTCATCCGGCGCACGGCACAGGTGCGGGCCGGCGACGATCCCGGTGCGGCCATCAGCCGGGCGCTGTCGACCGGCATGGCCATCTTTGCCGGTCTCGGTGCGCTGGTCCTCGTCGCCGGACTCGGGTTCGCTGTCGCTCTGCCCAGAGTGCTGCCGCTCTCGGCCGAACAGCTGCCGGTGGCGCGGCTCATTCTCGGCGTGCTCGTCGTCTACACGGCCCTCTCGTTTCCGCTCCGTGCCGCCATGAAGACGCTGCAGGGTCTGCAGGCGATGGCGACGGCGCACCTGCTGACCATGCTCGAAGGGCTGGTGACGCCGGTCGGTGCCGTGCTCCTGCTGGCGGCCGGTGTCGGGCTGCTGGCACTTCCGATCGCATCGGCGATTGGCGGCAGCGTGGCCGGACTGCTGGCCTTCCTCCTGGTCCGGCGCCACACCCCGACGGCCGTCGTGGGCCGCGCGCACGTGTCGGCGACCGAAGCGCGCGAGCTGTTCGGCTGGAGCGCCCTGCTGTGGCTGAACAGCCTCGCGGTCATGGTCATCTACCAGACCGACACCCTCGTGGTGGCTTCGGGGCTCGGGCTCGGCGCAGCGGCGGGGTACTCGTTGACGACGCGGCTGCCGATGTACGCGCTGCCGGTCATCGTCGTGCTGGCGGATTCGTGCGTGCCGGCGGCCGTGGAACTGTCGGCGCTCGGACGGCGCGAGCGCTTGCGCGAGGTCTATCTCCGGGTCGTCCGGGTGACGTCCGTGGCCGCGTTCGGCGCCGCGCTCGTCGCCAGCGCCGTCAACGGTCGCTTCGTCACCTTGTGGGTGGGGGCGGAGAACTACGGCGGCGTCTGGCTCACGGTCATCGTGTCGCTGATCCTGGTCTATCGGGTGCTGATGCAGACGGCCGCGGTGGTCATTCTCGGTGTCGGCCGGCTCCGCGGCGTGGTCGTCATGTCGCTGCTCGAGGCAGCGCTGAACCTGGCGCTGTCGCTGTGGTGGGTGCGGCGCTACGGTCCCGCCGGCGTCGCCGCCGCGACGCTGGCCGCCGGCCTGCTCACCAGCGGCTGGTTCGTCACGCTTGTCACGGCGCGGCTGCTGGAGGTCGGCGTCGCTACGATCCTGCGGCGCAGCCTCGCTACACCGCTGGTCTGTGTCCTCCCGGCCGCGGTTGTCGCCGTGCTGCTGCGTGACCAGACCGCTCGGGCCGGCTGGGTCGGCCTCACGCTGATCGCCGCCGCACTGGCCGGCGTGTACTGCGTCACCGCACTGCTCGTCGCGATGTCGTCGTCAGAGGCGACCGCCGTCTGGCACTGGCTGCGGACGCTACTGCGCCGGCGCACCGTCGCCGGACCCGACGCCGCGGCCCCCTCGCGCGCCTCTGCGACCCATCCCGCCGGTCGCGCGCAATGAGCGCTCGTGGTGGAGCGTGGCGGGCGGCCGGACGCCGCGGCGGCCGCTCGCGCCCCGACCCGCACGCCCACGGCGACGCGCCGCCCGTGCCCGTGGTGGAGGGGGCTGGCGGGCAGCGGCACCCGGCTCAGAATCCGCCGCCGATGGCGGCGTTCAGCGCATCGAACAGCACGCCGACGTCGGTGCCGTCGGTCGCCGCGCCGCGATAGGGGCTGCTCGCACCCAGACGCAAGTTTCCGTTCGCCGGGTCGACGAAGCCGATGGCCTCGAGCGACGGCGGGTAGAAATTGTTCGGCGGATATTGCGCCGCCGGTGCGGCGGCGATGATGTTGTTCCGGAACGTCGCGCCGGGGAAGTATGCCGCGATCGTGCCGTTGCCGGCGCTGGCGCTGCTGCCCATGATCGCCCAGGCGTTGTTCGGCAGGATGTTGTTGGTGAACGTCAGCCCGGTGATCGGTGCATCGTCGGCGTAGACCACCGAAGATCCGTCGGTGAAGATCGAATTGTGATCGACCGTCACCCGATCGCCACCGGTGCTCAGCACGAAGCGGCCCTGTCCGCCCCAGGCGCTGCCGACGTCGTAGATCAGATTGTTTCGGATCGTGACGTTGGTCAGCGGCTCGCGGGGAAACGTGTAGTCACGGCCGA